>DASVWC010000015.1:0-91730 GCA_036389835.1 Thermoleophilaceae bacterium
ACGTCAAGGCCGACGAGATCCCGAAGGTCCTCGGCGGCATGGGCACGGCCATCATCTCCACCTCCCGCGGTGTCATGACCGGCCACGACGCGCGACGCCAGGGCGTCGGCGGCGAAGTGGTCGCACACATCTGGTAGCCGCATGAGTCGCATCGGAAAGCAGCCCGTCGTAGTGCCCTCGACCGTCGACGTGACGATCGAGCCCGAGGTCGTGCGCGTGAACGGACCGCGCGGCGCGCTCGAGGAGCGCGTATCGCGCGACCTCACGATCGAGAAGGGCGACGGCGAGGTGGTCGTCAAGCGGCCGACCGACCGCGGCGAGCACCGCGCCCTCCACGGGCTCACCCGCTCGCTGATCCAGAACATGGTCACCGGCGTGACCGAGGGCTTCGAGAAGCGCCTCGAGATCCAGGGCGTGGGCTACCGCGCGAACCTGAAGGGCAAGAACATCGAGCTGGCCGTCGGCTACTCCCACCCGGTCACGATCAACGCGCCCGAGGGCATCGAGTTCGAGGTGCCGGTGCCCACGCAGGTCATCGTCCGCGGCAACTCCAAGCAGGCGGTCGGCGAGATCGCCGCGCAGATCCGCAAGGTGCGCCCGCCGGAGCCCTACAAGGGCAAGGGCATCCGCTACGCCGACGAGTACGTCATGCGCAAGGTGGGCAAGCGGGCGTGAGCGTCAAGACCAAGCAGCAGGCGCGCCTGCGCCGCCGGCGCCGCGTGCGGGCCAAGATCCGTGGGTCCGCGGAGCGGCCGCGGCTGTCGGTCTTCCGCTCGAACCGCGGCATCCAGGCGCAGCTCATCGACGACGACGCGGGCCGCACGGTGGCCGCCGTCAACTGGACCGAGGCGGACCTCAAGGGGCTCAAGCCGACCGAGCAGGCGCAGCGCGCCGGGCAGGTGCTGGCCGAGCGGGCCAAGGGCGCGGGCGTCGAGACGTGCGTGTTCGACCGCGGCGGCTACCTGTACCACGGCCGCGTGCGCGCGCTGGCCGAGGCCGCGAGGGAGGCGGGGCTGCGGTTCTAGACCGCTAACCTCGACCAGTCATGGCACGCGACGGACAGAGACGCGACCGCGACCGGGGCGGCCCGGGCAGCGACCTCCAGGAGCGCGTCGTCGAGATCAACCGCGTCGCGAAGGTCGTCAAGGGCGGTCGCCGCTTCTCGTTCACCGCGCTCGTGGTGGTGGGCGACGAGAAGTCCCAGGTGGGCGTCGGCTACGGCAAGGCGAACGAGGTGCCGCTCGCGATCCAGAAGGGCGTCGAACGCGCCCGGCGCAACCTCTTCAAGGTGCCCAAGTACGGCAGCACGATCCCGCACCAGGTGACCGGCGTGTACGGCGCCGGCCGCGTGCTGCTGCGCCCGGCCTCCGAAGGTACCGGCGTGATCGCCGGCGGCGGGGTGCGCGCGGTGCTCGAGCTGGCCGGGATCCACGACGTCCTGTCGAAGTCGCTCGGCTCGCAGAACCCGATCAACCTCGTGAAGGCCACGATCACCGCGCTCCAGGAGCTGCGCTCGCCGCGGGAGATGGCCGAGCTGCGCGGACTGACCATCGCCGAGGTGCTCGGGGTCGACGGCAAGTCCGGCGGCGCCGCCGAGGAGGCGGGCGCGCCGGAGGAGGCGGAGCCGGCCAATGCCTGACACCCTGCGTCTCACCCAGTTCAAGTCCGCGAACGGCAGCAACGAGAGGCAGAAGGGCACGCTGCGCACGCTCGGGCTCGGCAAGATCGGCTCGACCTCCGAGCGGCCGGACGACCCCACGGTCCGCGGCGCGCTGCGCGCCGTCGCCCACCTCGTGAAGGTCGAGGACTGACGTGGCCGACGAGCAGATCGGCCTGCACAGCCTGAAGCCCGCCCCCGGGTCGCGGCACAGGCGCAAGCGCGTCGGGCGCGGCGAGGGCTCCGGCGTGGGCAAGACCTCCGGACGCGGCCAGAAGGGCTACGGATCGCGCTCGGGCAGCAAGTCGCGGCCCGGCGCCGAGGGCGGCCAGATGCCGATCCACATGCGGATGCGCAAGCTGCGCGGGCCGCACATGAAGAAGTCGATGCCGTTCGAGCCGTTCCGCACGCAGACCCAGCCGGTCAACCTGCGCGACCTCGACGCGCGCTTCGGCGACGGCGACTCGGTCACCCCGCACACGCTCAAGGCGCACGGGCTGGCCACGCGGGCGGACGTGCCCGTGAAGATCCTCGCCCAGGGCGAGATCACGAAGAAGCTGAACGTGACGGCCCACGGGTTCTCCGCCAGCGCGCGCGAGAAGATCGAGGCGGCCGGCGGCACCTGCACGATCGCCGAGGACTAGATGGGTCCGAGCGCGGGCGGCATCGGGCTCACCGGCGGAATCGTCAGCACCATCGTCAACGCGTTCCGCGTCCCGGAGATCCGGAAGAAGCTCGCGTTCACGGCGTCGATGCTGCTGCTCTACCGGATCGGCGCCTACATCCCGGCGCCGGGCATCAACGTCGACGCGGTCGAGTCGATCGCCGACAACTTCCAGGGCTCGAACGTCCTCGGCTTCCTGAACCTCTTCTCGGGCGGCTCGCTCCAGCGCTTCGCGATCTTCGCGCTCGGGATCATGCCCTACATCACGGCCTCGATCATCCTGCAGCTGATGCAGGTGGTCGTGCCCTCGCTCGAGAAGCTCCGCAAGGAGGGCGAGGTCGGCCAGCAGAAGATCACGCAGTACACGCGCTACCTCACGGTCGTGCTGGCCTTCTTCCAGTCGATCGGCTACGTCTTCCTCTTCAAGAGCTTCGCGCCGAGCTCCGAGAACGCGATCGTCGACCAGTTCACGTTCCTGCCGGTGTTCGTGATCATCGCGTCGCTCACGGCGGGCACCGTGCTCGTGATGTGGCTCGGCGAGCTGATCACCCAGCGCGGGATCGGCAACGGGATCTCGCTGATGATCTTCGCCAGCATCGTGGCCGGGCTGCCGAACGGGGTCCAGGCCTGGTGGACCAACCCCGACCCGATCTTCAAGGTGATGATGCCGTTCGTGATCCTGGCCGTGCTGGCGGGGATCGTGTTCATGCAGGAGGGCCAGCGGCGCATCCCGGTCCAGTACGCCAAGCGGGTCGTGGGGCGGCGGATGTCGGGCGGGCAGTCCACCTACCTGCCGCTGCGCGTGAACATGGCCGGCGTCATCCCGGTGATCTTCGCCGCCTCGCTGATGGCCTTCCCGCCCACGATCGGCGAGCTGATCCGCTCCGACTGGTCGCGCGACCTGTCGAACTTCTTCAGCCCGAACGGCGCCGCCTACCTGGTCGGCGAGTCGATCCTGATCATCATCTTCACCTACTTCTACACCGCGGTCACGTTCAACCCGGTGGAGCAGGCCGACAACCTCAAGAAGTACGGGGGGTTCATCCCGGGGGTGAGACCCGGCCGGCCAACGGCCGAGTTCCTGGACCGAATACTCGCCCGGCTCACGTTCCCGGGGGCGATGTACCTCGCCGCCGTGGCCGCGCTGCCGACGATCCTCATCAACCAGACCTCGGCGAACTTCTTCTTCGGCGGCACCTCGATCCTGATCGTGGTGGGCGTCGCGCTCGACACGATGAAACAGCTCGAGGCGCAGTTGATGATGCGCAACTACGAGGGCTTCCTCAAGTAGGACGCCTGTGCAGTCGACCCCCTCACAAGGGGTAAGACGCACAATCGCCTGCCGGTCGAGCTGTCGCGCACCGGCTCCGCAACTTCCCCTCACCCGCGGGTGTTTCTGCCCTTCGCATGGCGGAGATCTCGACACGGGCGGTCGCGACCGCCGCGGGCGGCGCGGTGCTCGCCGTCGCGCTCGCGTTCGTGGGCAAGGCCGACGCGTCGCACCAGTACGACCGGACCGTCCGCTGCAACGGGCAGACCGTGCGTCAGGTCCAGCTCGTCACGCGCAGCTCCGAGGGGGTCGTCTTCCGCAAGCTCAGGCCGGGGCCGGGCGGCCGGCGCGTGTCGGTGGCCTACGGCTGCCTGCTGCGGGCGGGGCGGGTCACGCGGCTCGACTACGCCAACCGGGTCGCGCACCCCCAGCTCGCGGGTCGCTACGTGGGCTTCGGGCGCACCCTCTACGTGAGCGAGTTCGGCAGCGCGTCGGGGATCGCGGTGGTCGACCTCAAGACCGGCAAGAGCGTGGTGAGCGAGGAGGGGGTGCCCGGAACCGACGGCGACTCGCACCTGCTGTCGCTCGTCGTGAAGCGCAACGGCTCGGTCGCCTGGACCGGGATGCCGGACGGCCCGGACGTCTCCGTCTGGAAGATCGACGCCACGGCGCAGGGTCCCCAGCGGCTCGACGTGGGCCCGCAGATCGACGCCGAGTCGCTGCGGCTGAGCGCCGATCGGCGCTCGGTCGGCTGGCGCAACGGGCCCGAGCAGAGGTCCGCCCCGCTCGACTGACGGGCGCGCGCCCCTCGTTTCCGTTCGCGGGCAGGTAGCCTTGCCCGCCGCATGGGGCAGCTCAACCTCATCCTGCTCGGTCCCCCCGGGGCCGGCAAGGGAACGCAGGCGCAGCGGCTGGTCGAGGACTTCGACCTGCCCTACTACGCGACCGGCGACATCCTGCGCGCGGCCGTGAACGAGGAGACCGACGTGGGCAAGGAGGCCAAGTCGTACATGGACGCGGGCGACCTGGTCCCCGACGAGCTGATCTGCAAGGTGATCATGGAGCGCGTCGACCGCCCCGAGGCCGAGGACGGCTTCCTGCTCGACGGCTTCCCGCGCAACCTGACCCAGGCCGACGTGCTCGAGAAGGCGCTCGAGCGCCGCGGCCGCCGGCTCACCGGGGCCCTGATGATCGACGCGCCCGACGAGGAGGTCATCCGCCGCCTGTCGGGCCGCCGGATCTGCGTGAAGAACCAGCACCTCTACCACGTGGACTTCGACCCGCCGAAGCGCGAGGGCGTCTGCGACCAGGACGGCTCGCGGCTGATCCAGCGCGACGACGACAAGCCCGAGACCGTGAAGAAGCGCCTCGCGGTCTACCACGAGCAGACCTCGCCGCTGGCCGAGCACTACGAGTCGACCGGGCTGCTGCGCCACTTCGACGGCACCCGCAAGGCCACCGAGGTGCACGACCACATCCGCGCCGCGGTGGCGACGCTGCGGCTGGAGGACGAGCTCTAGCCCCGGTACGCTGGTCTTCCGATGATCGTCCGCAAGACGCCCGAGGAGATCGACAAGATCGCCGCCGCGGGGCAGGTGCTGGCCCGCACGCTCACGATGCTCAAGCGCAAGGCGCGCCCGGGCGTGACCACCGGCGAGCTCGACGAGGCGGCCGAGCGGTTCATCCGCTCGCAGGGCGGCGAGCCCGCCTTCCTCGGCTACCGCGGCTTCCCGGGCTCGATCTGCGCCTCGCCCAACTCGATGGTCGTGCACGGGATCCCCGGCTCCTACGCGCTCAGCCGCGGCGACATCCTCTCGATCGACGTGGGCGTGATCCTCGACGGCTGGGTGGCGGACGCCGCCATCACCGTCCCGGTCGGCAACGTCACCCCCGTTGCCAAGCGCCTGCTCACCACCACGCGCGAGGCGCTGTTCGCTGGGATCGAGCAGTGCCGTGCCGGCAACCGCCTCGGCGACGTCTCGCACGCGATCCAGCAGCGCGTCGAGGCCGACGACTTCGCGGTGATCCGCGCGCTCGTGGGCCACGGCATCGGCCGCGACATGCACGAGGACCCGCAGATCCCGAACTTCGGCAACCCCGGCAGCGGCCCGCGGCTCGAGGACGGCATGGTGCTGGCGATCGAGCCGATGGTGAACGTGGGCGCGCCGCCGATCCGCGTGGGCGAGGACAACTGGTCGGTCTACTCGCAGGACGGCTCGCTGGCCGCGCACTTCGAGTTCACGGTGGCGATCACGCCCGAGGGTCCGCGGATCCTCACGCCCTGGCACCTGGAGGAGTTGGCGAAAGGCGCGCCGGCCGCGGCGGGCGCCGCCTGATCAGGTCTTCCGGGCGCGGATGTAGTCCGGGACGTGCTCGCGCAGCGTGGCGGCTATCGCGCCGCGGACGGTGGTGCGGCCGACCATCTCGCCCTTGCGGATCCTGACGTCGCGCAGAGCCGGCTGGACGGTCGCGATCGTGAGCCCCTCGCGGAGCTCGTCGGCGATCATCGTGTAGGCCTGCGCTCCGATCGCGCCGCCGAGCACGAGGCTCTGGGGGTTCAGCGTGTTGAGGACCGGGCCGAGCGCCCGCCCGAGCGCCCGAGCCGCCTCGCCCGCCGCGGCCTGCGCCTTCTCGTCGCCGCGCTCGATCGCCGCGATGAGGGTCTCCGCGTTGTCGGCCTCCGGGTCCAGCCCCGCCTTCTCGAGCATGGGGTCGAGCGCCGCGACCGTCTCGAGGCACTCGGTCTTGCAACGGGCGCACCTGATGCCGCTGCCGACGTAGGTGTGCCCGATCTCGCCGGCGACGCCGCCCGCGCCGCGGTGCAGCCGGTGGTTGAGGATGATCCCCGCGCCGATGCCCTCCGCCCACTTGACGTAGGCCATGTCGGCGACCCGCGGCGGCGGCGCGTGCACGTGCTCGGCGATCGCGCTGCAGTTGGCGTCGTTGTCCACGCTGAACGGGCACGACCAGCCGAGGCGCGCCTGGAGCTCGCGCGCCGGAGCGATCGTGGCCCAGCGCTCGCCCATCGACGCCCGGACCTCACCCGTGTCGCCGTTGACCGGACCGGCCAGGCTGACGCCGACGCCGACGAGGTCGTCCGGCGTGGCGCCGGCGGCGTCGAGCAGCTCGCGCGCCTTCGCCGTCGCCCACTTGAGGATCTCCCCGGGCCCCTCGTCGAAGTTGCCCACGATCTCGTCGCCCGAGGTCTTGGGGTCGCGCAGGAGCTGGCCGTGGAGGTCGCCGATCGCCGCGCGCCCGACGGCGTGGCCGATCTCGATCCCGATCGCGACGCCGGCCCTGGGGTCGATCTCGACGGTGACGGGCTGCCCGCCGCGCCGGCCCGGGCGCCCCGACAGGTGGGCGTTGTCGGGGGAGGCGAGGAACCTGCCGAAGCGCTGCTCGGACACGAGGTCGGACACGAGCGGCCGCGAGACGGCGGCGGCATTGGAGATCTGTATCTGGGTGAGCCCGCCGGTCTCCTTGTGCCAGCGATCGGGGCGGTTGCCGGCGCGGCTGAGCCCGTCGTCGACCAGCGCGCGGAAGAAGCGGTCCTCGTTCTGGAGCCGGAGGTCGACCTGGCTGCTACCGGGTAATGTCATGAACCGACAATTTAGCTGACGTTCAACACCGAAATCTGCTGACACAAAGAAACGTCACGCCTAGCCTCCCCCGGCACACGGATCCGTAAACCGGGACTCGCGGATCCGAAGCCTGGGGAGGCGTCATGAGAGTGGCTGGGACGGGCAGGGTGAAGCGGCCGGACGAGATCGAGCGAGCGCTCGACCGCGCGCGGGCGGAGACCGCGCTCACGCGCGAGCACACCGACCTCGCGGCAGCCCGCACCGAGCTCGCGAAGGCGGAGGCACGGCTCGCCGAGGCGATCTACGAGCGCGACAGCGCGCGGGTCGCGACCGGCCACGAGTGGGTCGGACTCTGGCGCGCGCGCGTCGGGCTCCTCGCGCTGGTGGCGAATCTGACGCTGGCCCTGGTGGTCGCGGTCGTCGCGCTCGTGACCGGCGACATCCCGCTCGTCGAGCACCTGGCCCGCACGGTCGGAGCGCTCCTCTAGCGCTCGGGCGCCGGCACGGGCTGGTGCTAACCTTCCGGGGCTGTTCGCGGCACCGGGCCGACTCCTGGGTTCGATGCCGGTTCTCTTCAATGAATAGGTAGGTATTCGGCACCCGTGAAGGTCCGAGCGTCCGTCAAGCCCATGTGCGAGAAGTGCAAGATCATCCGGCGCCACGGCGCCGTGCTGGTCATCTGCCAGAACCCGCGTCACAAGCAGCGGCAGGGGTAGGCGCATGGCGAGAATCTCAGGCGTCAACATCCCGCTCAACAAGCGGATCGAGATCGGCCTCACCTACATCTACGGGATCGGCCCCTCCACCTCCCGCCAGGTGCTGGCGGAGGCCGGCGTGGACCCGAACACCCACGTCCGCGACCTGACCGAGGACGAGGTCCGCAAGCTGCGCGACCGCATCGACGGCGGCCTGATGGTCGAGGGCGACCTGCGCCGCGAGCGCTCCCAGAACGTCAAGCGCCTGATGGAGATCGGCGCCTACCGCGGCCTGCGCCACCGGCGCGGCCTCCCGGTCGACGGCCAGCGGACCAAGACCAACGCGCGCACGCGCAAGGGCCCCAAGCGGATGCAGGTGGCCGGCAAGAAGAAGGTGAAGAAGTAATGGCCCAGCAGCGGGGCGGAGGAGCGCGCCGTGGCGGCCGGCGCAGGGTGCGCAAGAACATCCCGTTCGGCCAGGCGCACATCAAGACCAGCTTCAACAACACGATCGTCTCCCTGACCGACCGGGAGGGGAACGTGATCGCGTGGGAGTCCGCCGGCGGCGCCGGCTTCAAGGGCTCGCGCAAGAGCACGCCGTTCGCCGCCCAGGTGACCGCCGACTCCGCCGCGCGCAAGGGCATGGAGCAGGGCCTCGAGAAGGTCGAGGTCTTCGTGAAGGGCCCGGGCTCCGGCCGCGAGACCGCGATCCGCTCGCTCCAGGCCGCCGGCCTCGAGGTGACCGGGATCCGCGACGTGACCCCGCAGGCCCACAACGGCTGCCGCCCGCGCAAGCGGAGGAGGGTGTAGTGGCCCGCGACACGGGAGCCCAGTGCAAGCAGTGCCGGCGCGAGGGCACCAAGCTGTTCCTGAAGGGCGAGCGCTGCCTCACCGACAAGTGCGGCGTCGAGCGCCGGCAGTACCCGCCGGGCGAGCACGGCCGGATCCGGATGAAGCAGTCCGAGTACCGGCTCCAGCTGCGCGAGAAGCAGAAGGCGCGCCGCTACTACGGCGTGCTCGAGAAGCAGTTCCGCAACTACTACGACAAGGCGAGCCGCCAGTCCGGCGTGACCGGCGAGAACCTGCTGCGCCTGCTCGAGACGCGCTTCGACAACGTGCTCGTGCGGCTCGGCTTCGCGGCGTCGCGGCGGCAGGCTCGCCAGCTGATCCTGCACGGGCACTGGACCGTCAACGGGCGGCGTGTGAACGTGCCCTCGTACCAGGTGCGCGAGAACGACGTGATCGCGATCAAGGCCACGTCGAAGGCCAGCCAGACCATCAGGGACGCCACGGAGCTCACATCGGCCGTGCCGGCCTGGCTCCAGGCGGACCACGATGGCCTCACGGCGAAGGTGCTGCGGCATCCGGAGCGGTCGGAGATCGACACGCCGGTGCAGGAGCAGCTCATCGTCGAGCTCTACTCGAAGTGATCCCCAGCGGGGGCGCCGCGAATCGCGCCGCCCGCCGGACCCGAAACGAAGGAAACACACCCTGATGCTCGAGTTCCAGACCCCCCAGATCTCCGCGGAGAACGTCCAGGAAAACCGAGGGAGCTTCACGATCGAGCCGCTCGACCGCGGCTTCGGCTACACGTTCGGCAACTCGCTGCGCCGTGTGCTGCTCTCCTCGCTCGCCGGCGCCGCCGTGACGAGCGTCCGGATCGAGGGCGTCGCGCACGAGTTCTCGACGATCCCGGGGGTCAAGGAGGACGTCACCGACATCGTCCTCAACCTGAAGGAGATCGTCTGCCGGATGCACTCGGAGGCCTCGGAGATCGAGGTCCCGCTGGTGGCGTCCGGCCCGGGCGAGGTCACGGCGGGCGACATCGACCTGCCCTCGGGCGTCGAGCTGCTCAACGGCGACACCCACGTCGCCACGCTCGAGAAGAAGACCAAGCTCGAGATGTACCTCACGATCGGCCGCGGCCGCGGCTACTCGCCCGCCGAGGAGAACAAGAGCCCGGACCAGCCGATCGGCGTGATCCCGATCGACTCGATCTTCTCGCCGGTCAAGCGCGTCGCCTACCAGGTGGAGGCCGCGCGAGTCGGCCAGCGCACCGACTACGACAAGCTCACGCTCGACATCGAGACCGACGGCTCGGTGGCGCCGCAGGCGGCGCTGCGCGAGGCGGCCGAGATCCTCATCAAGAGCCTGGCGATCTTCACCGACGCCGACCGGCTCGAGGCGCTCCAGGCGGCGGGGCTCGGCGACGGCTACGGCCCGGAGATCGACGCCGTCGGCGGCCCGGTGGGCGCGGTCGGCGGGGGCGGCGGGCGCTCGCCCGACGGGATGGACGACATCCTGATCGAGGAGCTCGAGCTCGGCGTGCGCTCGTACAACTGCCTGAAGCGGGCCGGCATCCAGACGGTGGGCGACCTGCTCCAGAAGTCCGAGTCCGAGCTGAACGCGATCCCGAACTTCGGTCGCAAGTCGATCGAGGAGGTCATCGAGACGCTCAAGTCCCGGGGCCTCGATCTGCGGCCGGGCTAGTCTTCCGCCCGGCATGCGTCACCAGCGCACCCGCAACAAGCTCTCCCGCAGCGCCTCGCACCGCAAGGCGCTGTTCATGAACCTCTCGCGGGAGGTCTTCAACCACGAGCGGATCAAGACCACGGAGGCGAAGGCGAAGGCGGTCGCCCCCGAGGTCGAGAAGCTGATCACGCTCGCCAAGCGCGGCGACCTCCACGCCCGCCGGCAGGCGCTCTCGGCACTCGGCCAGGACAAGTTCGTGGTCTACAAGCTGTTCGAGGAGATCGCCCCGCGCTACGCCGACCGCGAGGGCGGCTACACGCGGATCCTCAAGCTCGGCCCGCGCCACTCGGACGCGACCGAGATGGTCTACCTAGAGCTGGTCTGAGCGCGCAGGATCCCCTCGACCGGCTGAAGGCCGAGTCCCGCGCGTCGTGGGGCGTGAACGAGTACGCGCCGCTCGGCGAGCGACTGCGGCCGGCGGCGGTGGAGCTGGTGCGGGCGTGCGCGATCGGGCCCGGCATGCGGGTGCTCGACGTGGCGGCCGGCAACGGCAACGCCGCGGTCGAGTCGGTGCGGGCGGGGGCCGAGGCGGTGGCCTCGGACTTCGCCCCGCTCCAGGTGGAGCAGGGGCGCGAGCGAACCGCTGCCGAGGGCCTCGACGTCGAGTGGGTGGAGGCCGACGCCGAGGAGCTGCCGTTCGAGGACGGGTCGTTCGACGCGTCGCTGTCGGTGTTCGGCGCGATGTTCGCGCCGCGCGTGGAGCGGGTGGCGGCGGAGCTGTTCCGCGTAGTGGCGCCGGGCGGCGTGGTCGGCATGGCCAACTGGCGCCCCGAGGGCTTCCAGGCGGGCTTCTTCGAGATCCTGAACAGGTATCGCGGGCCCGACCCGGAGGGCGTCGAGCCATCGTCGCTGTGGGGTGTCGAGGAGCACGTGCGCGAGCGCTTCGGGCCATACGCGGCCGAGGTCCGCGTCGAGGAGCGGACGCTGCCCTGGCGGTTCGCGTCGCTGGAGGAGATGGGCACGTTCTTCGCCAACAGCGGGCCCGCCAGCCGCACCGAGGGGATGAGCGACGAGAAGCTCCAGCGTATGGGCGCCGACCTGATGGAGCTCGTCGGGCGGTTCAACCAGGCCGAGGGCGGCGCGGTGGCCATCGACGCGGCCTACTCGGTCGTCGTCGCGCGCAAGAAGAACTGACGGCCCGCCTCGTCATCGAGTACGACGGGTCCGCCTTCAACGGCTGGGCGCGCCAGCCCGGGCTGCGGACGGTGCAGGGGGTGCTGGAGGAGGCGCTGCGGCAGGTGCGCGGCGAGGAGACGGTGCTGACCGTCGCCGGCCGCACCGACACGGGCGTGCACGCGCGCGGGCAGGTGGCTTCGCACGCCGGCGCGCCGGCGCCCGCGCGCGCGATCAACGGTGTGATGGACGCCGACGTGCGCGTGCTCGCGAGCGAGGAGGCACCCGACGGATTCGACGCCCGCCGCGACGCGCTCTCGCGCACCTACCGCTACCGCGTGGAGGCGCGGCCGGTGGCCTCTCCCTTCGAGCGCGGGCGCGCGCTGCACTGGCCCCACGCGCTGGACCGCGAGCTGCTCCAGCGCTGCGCGGCCCTGCTGCCGGGGACCCACGACTTCACCGCGTTCACGCCGACTCAGACCGACCACGTGCGCTTCGAGCGCGACGTCGCGCGGGCGGAGTGGGTCGAGGAGCCCGGCGACGTCCTCGCCCTCTGGATCGAGGCGGACACGTTCATGCGGCACATGGTCCGCACCCTGGCCGGCTCGATGCTGGGCGTGGCGAGCGGCCGCTTCGGCCTCGGCTGGTTCGAGGCGCTGCTTGAGGGCCGCCCGCGCAGCGAGGCCGGCGACACCGCGCCGCCGCACGGGCTCTACCTGGAGGCGGTTACCTATCCTCGGGACGGCGCCCCATGAAGGTCCTCCTCACCAACGACGACGGCATCGAGGCCACCGGCATCAACGCGCTTCGCAGGGCGCTGCTCGAGGTGCCCGGGGTCGAGCTGTCGGTCATCGCCCCCAACTCGAACCGCAGCGCCACGGCGCGCAGCATCACCACGCGCCAGCCGCTGTGGGTGGAGGAGATCGAGTTCGAGGACGGCACGACCGGCTACGCGACCGACGGCACGCCGGTGGACTGCGTGCGCTTTTCGGTGCTCGGCCTCACGGACCCGCCCGACCTGATCGTCTCGGGCATCAACCACGGCACCAACCTGGGCGACGACATCACCTACTCCGGCACGGTCGCGGCCGCGCTCGAGGGCGTCGTCCTGGGGATCCCTGCGCTCGCGGTCTCGCAGCAGTCCGACGGCGGCGAGATGGACTTCCGCGCCGGCCTGCGCTTCGACTTCGCGCAGGCCGCCGCGTTCACGGCGCGCCTGGTCGAGGAGCTCGAGGACGTGCCGGTCCCGGACGGGACGCTGCTGAACGTCAACGCCCCCGGCGGCGACGCCCGGGGGGCGCGCGTGTGCGGGCTCGGCAAGCGGATCTACCGCGACAAGATGGAGCTCGTGGACGAGGACGAGGAGGGCCGCAAGCGCTACCGGATCTACGGCGAGCGCCCGGGCCACCACGAGGAGGAGGGGACCGACTTCGAGGCGCTCTCGCAGGGGATGATCGCCGTCACGCCGCTGCACTTCGACCTGACCGACCAGGCCGGCATCGAGGCGCTGGCCGGGTTCGACCTGGATCGGCTGATCGCGCCCGCGGCGGAGAAGGTTGAGTAGGGCAGCGCAGGCCAAGGGGGTCGAGGAGCGCGCGGCCGAGCTGCGCCGCACGCTCGAGCACCACAACCACCGCTACTACGTCCTCGACGAGCCGGAGATCGGCGACGACGAGTACGACGCGCTGCTGGGCGAGCTGCGCGACCTCGAGGCCGAGCACCCCGAGCTGAGGACGCCCGACTCGCCGACCCAGCGCGTCGGCGGCAGGCCGCTCGAGAAGTTCGAGCCGGTCGAGCACCTCCAGCCGATGCTCTCGCTCGCCAACGCGCGCAACGAGGAGGAGCTGCGCGCCTGGGACGCCCGCGTGCGCAAGCTCGCCGGTGAGGACGCGCCCGAGATCACGTACGGCACCGAGCCGAAGATCGACGGGCTGGCGATCTCGCTCGTCTACCGCGACGGCGTGTTCGTGCGCGGCGCCACCCGCGGCGACGGCGAGATCGGCGAGGACGTGACCCAGAACCTGCGCACGATCGCGGTGATACCGCTGCGCATCGACGACGCGCCGCCGCTGCTCGAGGTGCGCGGCGAGGTCTACCTGCCGCGCTCGGCGTTCGCGCAGCTCAACGAGCAGCGCGCGGCCGCGGGCGAGCCCACGTTCGCGAACCCACGCAACAGCGCCGCCGGCTCGATCCGCCAGCTCGACCCCGCCATCGCCGCAGCCCGCCCCCTGTCGATGTGGTGCTACGGCATCGGCGCCACCGAGGGCATCGCGTTCGAGCGCCACAGCGAGTCGCTCCAGTGGCTGCGCGACCGCGGCTTCAAGGTCGCCCCCGACACGAAGGTGCACGAGGACCTCGAGTCGCTCGTGGCCGAGTGCCGCCGCTGGGAGACCGACCGCGAGTCGCTCGACTACGAGATCGACGGCGTGGTCGTGAAGGTGGACGACCTCGCGCTCCAGCGCGCGCTGGGCGTCGTGGGCCGCGAGCCGCGCGGCGCGATCGCCTGGAAGTTCGCGCCCATGACCGCCACCACCACGCTGCGCTCGGTCATGTGGAACGTGGGGCGCACGGGTCACATGGTCCCGTTCGCGAACCTCGAGCCGGTGCAGGTCTCGGGCGTGACGGTCAAGCTCGCCACGCTGCACAACGAGGAGGACCTCGCGCGCAAGGACGTGCGCGAGGGCGACGAGGTGATCGTGATGCGTGCCGGCGACGTGATCCCGCAGGTCGTCTCGCCGACGCCGCAGGCCCAGCGGCGCAGGAAGCGCAGCGACCCGCCGGCCCCGCCGGAGCGCTGCCCCGCCTGCGGCACCGAGACGGTCAAGCCGGAGGACGCGGTCTTCACCATCTGCCCGAACCGGGCGTCGTGCCCCGGGCAGCTCTTCCAGTCGGTCAAGCACTTCGTGTCGAAGGGCGCGATGGACATCGACGGCTTCGGCGAGAAGCAGGCCTACCGCTTCCTCACGGACGGCCTGATCACGAACGTCGCCGACATCTACGAGCTCGACAAGGACCGCCTGACGGAGCTGGAGGGCTTCGGCGAGGTGTCGGCGCAGAACCTCCTCGACGCGATCGAGGGCTCGAAGCAGGTCCCGTTCTTCAGGGTCCTCTACGCCCTGGGGATCCCGGGCATCGGCTACGTGAACGCGCGCAACCTCGCCGGCCAGTTCCGCTCGATGGACGCCCTGATGGACGCCACGCCGGAGCAGATCGTCGCGACGCCCGGCATCGGGGAGGTGCTCGCCGACACCATCAAGCAGACGCTCGACGAGGAGCGGACGATCGAGCTCGTCCGCCGGCTGCGCGAGCACGGGCTCAAGATGGAGGAGGAGGGGCCGCTGCCCGGCACGGAGGGTCCGCTCGTGGGAAAGACCTTCGTGATCACCGGCACGCTGCCGAGCCTCTCGCGCGAGAAGGCGACCGAGGTCATCGAGGCGGCGGGCGGCAAGGTGACCGGCTCGGTCTCGAAGAAGACGACCTTCCTGGTGGCCGGCGCCGAGCCGGGGTCGAAGCTGGCGAAGGCCGAGCAGGCGGGCGTCGAGGTGATCGACGAGGCGCGGCTGCTCGAGCTGCTCGGCGGCGGCCGGTAGGCGCCGGCCGCTAGGCGGCGAGCCGCTCGCCGCGGCCCTTGCGCAGGCGCTTCCCGGCCGCCTCGGCCTCGCGCTCCATGTCGGCCGCGAGGTCGTGGGCGCCCATCGCCGCGTAGATCGCCGCCGCGAGCATGTAGGCCGCCGGCAGGTCGGGCTCGGCCCGGATCCAGTCGCGCACCGCGCGGCCCGCCTCACGGAGCCGCTGCGCGCGGAAGTACTCGTGGGCGAGCAGGCTGAGGATCTCCGGCCGCCTCGGGGCCGAGTTGCGCGCGTACACCAGCCGCCTGATCGCTAGCTCGTGCTTGCCCTCGGCCACCGCGTCGCGCGCGGCCGCGAGGAAGCGCTCGGCGCGGTCGGCGTCGGGCTCGTGCTGGCGGAAGTCCACGTAGATCAGGTTGTCGACCGGCAGCAGGTGAACGCCGGTCCCGAACTGCACCTGCGCCCAGCGCTGGAGGTCGTCGCCCTCGCCGCTGAAGCGCACGTCCACGATGCTGCCGACGCCCCACTCCGGGAAGCTCGCCGAGCGCACGTAGCGGTAGACGATCGAGCGCTCGGCCGAGGTTCCCGCCCGCCGCGTGGCGGGCTCCTCCTGGGCCGCCGCGTAGGCGCGCTCGCCGGCCTCGCGCTGCTGCTCGCGGTAGACGGTGGCGCTCACCCGCACGTCCGTGGCGGTGATCGGCCCGGCGTCGTTCACGCGCGTCTCGAGCAGGTCGGCGGCCGAGTTGATGCTCTTCATCTGCCGCTCGTGCACGTGCCGCTGGTTCGCGGCGGCGCGATCCGGGTGCCAGCGCTTGGCCATGGCGCGGCGCGCGAGCTGGATGTCGCGCAGCGTCGCGGGAGGCTTCAGCTCGAGCAGCTCGACTGCCTGGTCGATCGTCACCCCTTCAGGCTAGGGGGCGCTGTCAGCGAGGGCTAGCCGCGGTAGCGCGCTATCGCCTGGGCCATGCGGTCCTGGCGCCCGCGGTCGCCGCCGATGCTGCCGTAGTTCATGACGATCGAGAACGCCAGCGTCCGTCCCCCGAGCGTCAGGCAGTAGCCCGACAGCGCGGTGTGCCCGGCGTTCAGCGTGCCGGTCTTGGCGTGGCAGCGCCGGTGAGCGGCGCCGCCGCGCATGCGGGTCGCCAGCGTGCCGTTCACGCCCGCGGTCGGCAGCGCGTCGACGAACGCGTCGTACTCCGGGCGGTCGAACTCGCCGCGCAGGAAGTCCACGATCTCGCGCGGCGCCGCCCGGTTCGAGGCCGACAGGCCGGAGCCGTCCACCAGCGACGCGGTGGCTCCCAGCGAGCGCGCCCAGCGCCGCGACTCGGCCACCCCCGCCTTCGTGGTGCCCTGCGCCGAGAGCCCCTTCACGAGCATCTCCGCGAACCAGTTCTCGGAGCGGATGCCGGTGATCTGGGCCAGCCGCGACATCGGCGAGGAGAGCACGCCGGCCAGCTCCACGGCGGCCTGGGGAGTGTCGCCGGCGCGCGAGCCCGCGTCGATCTCGACGCCGCGGTCGCGCAGCGCCTGCGCCAGGCGGTCGGCCGCGTAGACCGGCGGGTTGGTCTGGAAGCGCCCCTGCGAGTTGCGGCCGTGGTTGAACGCCAGCGCCGTGAGCGGGCCGCCGATCGCCGCCGAGCCGCCGTAGCCCGAGTAGGAGGTGCCGCGCAGGCGGTCCCAGATCGACTCGTCGCCCACGACGGCGCCCCGCACGTGGCGCAGGCCGGCCGAGTAGAGGTCGTCCACGAGCGTCTCGACGCTGGCCCCGCCCGCGTACTGGGAGCGGTTGTAGGCGCTCGTGCCGAAGCTCGGATCGCCGGCTCCGCGCAGGTAGAGGTCGCCGGGGAACGTGCCCGTGACCGGGTCGATCGCGCCCACGCCGAGGACCTGGGTCTCGAGCGTCGCGCCGGGACCCGCCCCGGCCAGCGCGGCGCCGATCGTGAAGATCTTCGTGTTCGAGGCGAGGGTCCGCCTCGTGCCCGAGCGCCAGCCGAACAGCGCCTGCCCGCTCTCGGCGTCCGCGACGTACGCCCCGGAGGATCCGCTGGCGCTGCGCATCTCGCGCGCGAGCGCGGCCTTGAGCTTCGCATTCTCGCTCTGTGCCGCCGCTTCGGCGGCCGGGGCCAGGCTCGCGACGACGAGCACGAGCAGCGCGAGGATGCGGCGATTGCGGGGCATTCGTCGCATTGGAGGGGAGAACCACCCTAGCGGCGCGACGTTGCGGTGGCTGACGCCGTGTTCGCTGCCATACTCGTCTGCGCATGGGGAAGGTCGTCAAGCTCGAGAAGCCCGCCCAGCGCAAGCCCGCGGCCGGCAAGCCCGCCCGCCGGCGCGGCCGCCGCTCCAAGACAGCGCTCGTCCTGGGCGGCGGCGGGGTCACCGGCGGCGTCTACGAGATCGGCGCCCTGCGCGCGCTCGACCTGCTCGCGGTCAACAGGACGATCAACGAGTTCGACGTCTACGTCGGGACCAGCGCCGGCTCGTTCGTGGCCAGCCTCGCGGCCAACGGGGTGACCCCCGAGGAGATGATGCGGGTCGTCAACCAGCAGGTCCCGACCCCGTTCCGCGACATCAACATGGGCACGGTCCTGCGCCCGGACTACCTCTCGCTGGCCAAGAGCCTGGCCCTGATGCCGCTGCGCTCGGTCGGCGTGGTGCGCACGCTGCTCTCGAACGTCCGCAACGTCTCGGTGATGGACGTGGCGCTCGGCCTCGCCGAGGGCCTGCCGCCGGGCCTCTACGCCGGCTCCGGGATCGAGGAGTACCTCAAGGAGGTGCTGGGCGACCCCGACCGCGTGAACGACTTCCGGCTGCTGGAGAACGAGCTCTACCTCGCCGCGACCGACCTCGACACCTGCGAGCGGATCGTGTTCGGCGCCGACGGCTGGGAGGACGTGCCGATCTCGAAGGCCGCGGCCGCCTCGACCGGGCTGCCGATGATCTACCGCCCGACCGAGATCAAGGGCCGCCACCTCGTGGACGGCGGCATCCGCTCGACCACCAACGTGGACGTGGCGGTCGAGGCCGGGGCCAAGTTCGTGATCGTGGTGAACCCGCTCGTCCCGTACGTGAACGACTTCCAGAAGCTGATCCCCACCATGACCGGGAGCCGCGTCCGCCGGGTGGCCGACATGGGCTTCCCGCAGATCGGCTACCAGGCGTTCAAGCTGCTCGCCCACCAGCGCCTGCACGAGGCCGTGCGCGTGTGGCAGGACAAGTACCCGGGCGTGGACATCATCCTGATCGAGCCCGACCCCAACGACGAGCTGATGTTCGACACGAACATCATGAACTTCACCCGCCGGGTGGACATCGCGCGGCACGGGTTCGAGTCGGTCACCCTCCAGCTCGCGAAGGACTACGACCGCCTGCGCGCCGTCTGCGCGCGCCATGGCATCGAGATCTCGGCCACGCGCGTGCGCAAGGTCATCAAGCACTTCCAGACCGAGAAGGAGCAGACCCGCGCCTGGCGCCGCATCCTCGAGCAGACCACCGGCACCCTGCTCCGCCAGTCCGAGGACGCGTAGCGAGCCCTAGCCGGGCCGCACCTCCACCTCGCCGGTCCGCTCCATCGGCTGCCAGCGGATGCGGTTGCCGAGCAGGGCGCTGATCACCGACTCGATCGCGACGAGGTACATGAGCTGCCGGTAGACGAACTGCTGCAGCGGCATCGCCCACAGCGGCCGCGGCGACTCGCGGTCGAGCCGGAACGCGTACCAGCCGAGCGCGAGCTGCACGACGTTGAAGCCGAGCCAGTAGCCGATCACCGGCACCGGGTCGAGGAACACCATGCCGTAGAGGGCGAACAGGTCGATCAGCGGCGCCAGCAGCGGGAGCAGGATCTGGAACAGGACCAGGTACGGGATCGCCACGCGCCCGATGCGCCACTCGCGCGGCCGCACGAGCGCGGCGCGGTGCTTCCAGACCGCCTGCATCGTCCCGTACGACCAGCGGTAGCGCTGGCGCCAGAGCGACGCCAGCGAGGCCGGCGCCTCGGTCCACGCGCGCGCGTCCTCGGCGTACGCCACCCGCCAGCCGGCGCGGCCGATGCCGATCGTGATGTCCGTGTCCTCGGCGAGCGTCGCGTCGGATACGCCGCCGATGTCCGCCAGCGCCTCGCGGCGGAACGCGCCGATGGCGCCGGGGACCGTCGGCATGCAGCGCAGCAGGTCGTAGAGGCGCCGGTCCAGGTTGAAGCCCATGACGTACTCGATGTGCTGCCAGCGCCCCAGCAGGCCGCCGCGGTTGCCGACCTTCGTGTTCCCGGCCACGGCGCCCACGTCGGGGTCACGGAACGGCTGGACCAGCTCGCTCAGCGTGTCCGGCTCGAACACCGTGTCGCCGTCGACGGTCACGATCACGTCGCTGCGCGCGGCCTCCACGCCGCGGTTGAGGGCGGCGGGCTTCCCGGCGTTCGCCTGGCGCAGCACGCGCACGTGCTCGAGCTCGAGGGCCTCGACGAGGCCGCCGGTCCCGTCCTCGGAGCCGTCGTCGACCACGATCACCTCGAAGTCCGGGTAGTCGCTCGCGTCGAGGGAGCGGGCGGCCCGCTCGATGCCCGCCGCCTCGTTGAACGCGGGCACCACGATCGACACCGGCGGGAGGAACGGCTCGCCGGGGCCCGCCGAGCGCACGATCCGCGCGTGGCGGCGGGCGAACGCGAACAGCGCCACCATCCGCAGCAGCGCCAGCAGCGCGATCGGCACGAGCATCAGCGTCAGGACGTCGGTGACCCGATCGGCGACCCCGAGGGTGGTCAAGAGCAGCCGCCCGCGCCCGCGCTCCCACGTCGAGGCGGCGGGCTCCGATGCGGTGCGGTCGATCCCGGCGAGCTGCGAGGCGGTCATGAACTCGAACCCCCGGCCGCGCAGCTCCGGCACGATGCGCCGCAGGGCGGCGAGCGTCTGGGAGCGGTCGCCGCCGCCGTCGTGCATCAGGACGAACCCGCCAGCGCTGGAGGCGGCCGTCGCCGCCCGCACGATCGCGTCGGCGCCGGGCCGCGACCAGTCGCGCGTGTCGAGGTCGGAGAGCACCACCACGTAGCCGCGCTCCGCCACACGGCGGAGCCCGCCCGCCTCGGCCGTGGTGACCGCGTCGGGCGTGGCCGAGTACGGCGGGCGGAACAGCCGCGGGCGCACGCCCGTCGCGCCCGCCACCGCGTTCTCGGTCAGGCCGAGCTGCAGCGACAGCCGCCAGCCCGGGAGCGTGGCCACGTCGGCGTGGCTGAACGTGTGGTTGCCGAGCTCGAATCCCCTCCGGTGGAGGTCGCGGGCCACGTCCGGATGGCGCACGACCTTGCTCCCGAGCACGAAGAAGGTGGCCGGGACGCCGAGCCGCTCGAGCTCGCGCGCGATCCGCGGCGTCCAGCGCGGATCCGGCCCGTCGTCGAACGTCAGCGCCACCCGGCGGACGCCGGCGGGCCGGCGCGCCGCGAGCCGTGAGCGCTCCAGCGCGAGGATCGTGCCGGCCCCCGCGAACGGCTCGCCGCCGCCGGCCGCAGGGCGCGTGGAGCTCGAGCGGGTCGTGTGGGTCGCGATGCCCTGCACGCCGAGCAGCACGAGCAGGGTCAGCAGGCAGAACCCCAGCAGCGCCCAGTGACCGGGGGGGCGGCGGATGCGCCGCCGGATCCTGGCGATCTGCTCCGGGGTGCGGGGTCGGCGGACCCGTGGCACGCGGCGGCTCAGGGAGTGGTGGTGCCGGCCTTCGGGCCGCCGCGGTGCTCGCCGGACGTGGTCGCGCCGGGCGCGGTGGCCGAGTTGCCGGGCGCCGTGTCGGCCGTGCGATCGGGACGGTTCGCCGCGCCGGGCGCGGTGGCCGAGCTGCCCGGGGTGGTCGTGGCGGTGGGCGTGGCCGCCGGCGTGGACGGCGTCGTGGCCGTGGTGCCGGAGCTCGAGCCGGAGCCACCGCTGCCGCTGCCGCTGCCGGACGAGGGCGAGCCGCCCGTGCTCTCCTCGCCGCTGGAGCGGCCATCGTCCGAGCGGGCGCTCGAGTCGCCGCCGTCAGCGGCTCCGCCGGCCGTGCCGGCGGCCCTCGAGGTGGACGACGAGCCCTCCTCGTTGCGGCGCGCGCCGGCGGGAGCGCCGGTGCCCGCGTCGCGCACGGCGCGGTCGCCTGACCGCGGGGGCTCGGACGCGCCCGGCACCTGCGGGAGGCCGATCGCGGGCAGCGGGCGCAGGCCGAAGGCGCCGAGCACGAGCGCGACCAGCCAGAGCGCCGTGAGGGCGGCGAGGCCCCAGCCGAGCACGCGCAGCAGGCGGGCGCGGCGCTGGGTCTCCGACGCGAACACCGGCCGGGCGGGCGCCGCGGGCTGGGCGGGCGCTGCGGACCGGGCGGGCGCTGCGCGATCCGGCCGCGCCGGAGGCGCGGGCCTGGCAGCTGGCGGGTCTGGGCGTCGGTCTAGTGTGGCTGGCATGGTCTCGATGGGAGCCGCTCCGGCGCCGTCCGTGGCGGGGCGTGGTGCGGCGAGGCGCGCGAAAGCGCTGCTGAGAGTGTAGTTCCCGAAAGGGAACGTCACGAAGCCTGCGAGGTTGGAATGTGGCCGCGCGGCGCGGCTAGGCGGCGGCGCCCACGGCCTCGCGCAGCGCGCTGAGCAGCCTGCCGGTGGCGCCCGCGTAGCGGATCGACGCGCGCACGCAGTCGTCGGCGCCGAGCGGGCTGCCGGGCGCCACCAGCACGCGCTTCTCCTCGAGCCGCGCCGCCAGCGCCGCGCCGCTCAGCTCCGCCGCGTGCAGCCAGACGAAGTTGGCCTGCGTGTCGGGGGCGTCCACCGGCAGGTCGTGCAGCTCGTCGAGCACGCGCCGGCGCTGCTCGATCACGAGCTGGCGCCGCGTCTCGATCGCGCTGTCGCCCATGCCGAGCGCATAGCAGATGCCGGCCTGGGTCAGGACGTTGACGCCCAGCGCCGGGGCGATCGACCCGAGCAGCTCGCCGGACGCCCGCGAGCCGACGGCGTAGCCGGCGCGCAGCCCCGAGAGCCCCCAGATCTTCGAGAACGTGCGGAACACGAGCATCCGCGGGAACGCGTCGACGAGCCGCAGGACCGAGTCGCGCGGCTCGACGTCTTGGAACTCGACGTAGGCCTCGTCGACCAGCAGGTGCACGTGCTCGGGCAGCGACGCCGCCAGCACGGCGAGCTCGTCCGCGGCCAGGTACGTGCCGGTGGGGTCGTTGGGGTTGCAGATCACGACCGCCCGCGTGTCCGGGCCGACCGCCGAGCGCACGGCCTCGAGGTCGGCGCGGCCCCCGCGCAGGTCGACGGCCACCGGGCGCCCGCCGGCGCGCTGGGCCATCAGCGGGTAGAGCGGGTAGGAGGGCCACGGCGTGACCAGCTCCTCGCCGCGGTGCACGAGCACCAGCGTGGCGGCCTGGAGCAGCTCGGCGGCGCCGTTGCCGACCACGATCTGCTCGGGCTCCACCCCGTGGCGCCCGGCGAGCTGGCGGCGGATCTCGGTCGAGTGGCGGTCCGGATAGCCGTTCACGCGCCCGCGCGCGGCGTAGATCGCCGCGTTCATGATCTCCGAGTGCGGGAAGTCGGGCCACTCGGTGCTCGACAGGTCGAGGACCGGCACCTCCTGGAGCGCGAGCATCTTCTCGCGGCGGCGCCGCTCGCGCAGCCCCCGGTTGATCTCCTCGGGATCGACGTCGTCGTACTGGCGGTAGTAGTCGAGCAGGCCCATGCCGTCCGGCCGGCTACTCCTGCGGCGCCAGCGAGGGGCCGGGGCCCTCGATGAAGAAGAACCAGACGAGGAAGGCGCTGCCGACGATCATCAGGCTGATCACGAAGATCCGCTCGAGCGCGCCCTTCTCCTGCCGGATCCCCGAGGCGCGGCGCACGAGCTTCCAGGCGTGATCGACGCGCTTGGCGATCATCAGCGTCACGAACAGGGACAGCAGCATCCCGAGGAAGGCGCTGACGATGCCGGCCGAGACCGAGTCGGTCCAGTAGTTCACGCGCGAGCCGACCCAGAGCCAGCCGACCGGCTGCGGGCCCCAGAGCGAGACGCACAGGACCGTCTCGACGGCCAGCAGCAGCGCCGCGAACCCGCGGTCCGCGCGCTGGCGGCCGCCGCCCGCCGTGGGCGGCTTCTCGCGGTAGCGCATGGGCGCGGTGCCGGGGCGGCGCCCGATGAACAGTCCGCCGGTGTCGGTGGGGTCGTTGCTCGCCAAGGGGGGAGGGGTACCCGGATCGGGGAGAGGGGACGCTAGCGCGTCCGCCCTACGACGCGTAGAGGTTCTCCACCTCGGCCGCGAACTTCTCCGCCACCACGTTGCGCTTGACCTTGAGCGTCGGGGTCAGCTCGCCGGTCGCCTGGCTCAGGTCCTCGGGCAGGATCTTGAACTTCTTGATCTGCTCCACGCGGCCGACGCGCGCGTTCACCTCGTCGACCGCCTTCTGGACGACCGCGCGCATCTGCTCGGACTCCGGCACCTCCTCGGGGCCGATCCCGTGCTCCTCGGCGAAGCCGGGGACCTCCTCCGGGTCGAGCGTGATCAGCGCCACGAGGTACGGCTTGCGGTCGCCCAGGACCACCGCCTGCGAGATGTAGCGGTTCTGCTTGAGCCCGTTCTCGAGGTTCGCGGGCGTGATGTTCTTGCCGCCGGCCGTGATGATGATGTCCTTCTTGCGGCCGGTGATGAAGATGAAGCCGTCCTCGTCGATGTGCGCGAGGTCGCCGGTGTGCAGCCAGCCGCCCTCGAGCGCCTCCCGCGTGGCCTCCTCGTTCTTGTAGTAGCCCTTGAAGATGTTCGGGCCGCGCAGCAGCAGCTCGCCGTCCTCGGCGATCCGGGCCTCCAGCGGGGCGATGACCTTGCCCACGGACCCGAACCGGAACGAGTCGAGCGTCTGCGCGGTCGCGCCGGTCGAGGTCTCGGTCATGCCGTAGCCCTCGAAGATCGGGATGCCGCACGCGTAGAAGAACTCGAGCACCTCCTTCGCGATCGGCGCGGCGCCGCTCACCCCCTGCCGCACGCGGCCGCCGAAGATCGCGCGCACGTTCTTGTAGAGCGCCTCCTCGGCGCGGTCGAACGCCTCCTGCAGCTCCTGCGGGACCTCGTCGCCGCGCCGCTGGAGCTGGCGCACCTCGACCCCGACGTCGACCGCCTTCTGGAGCTGCTCCGGGTCGGGCGCGTTGCTCGTGGCGAGCGTGTAGATCTTCTCGAAGATCCGCGGCACGGACGGGAAGTAGTGCGGCCGCACCTCCTGGAGGTCGGGGACGATCTTCGTTGGGTCGCGCTGCCAGTACGCGAGCGTCGCGCCGATGTCGAGCACGAGGAACTGGACGAGCAGCGCGTATGCGTGTGCGAGCGGGAGGTAGAGGTAGACGACGTCCTCCTCCACGATCGCGCCCTGCACGAGGACCATGTCGCGCATCGACGCGTAGTTGTCGTGGGTGATCACGCAGCCCTTCGGGGGGCCCGTCGTGCCGGAGGTGTAGATGAACTGGCACGGGTCCTCGGGGCTGACCGCGTCGATCGCGCGCCGCCACTCGTCCGGGTCGCGGCCGCGCCCGCGCTCGCGCAGGTCGTCCAGCGCGATCACGCCGTCCGCGTCAGACCCCGGCTCGAACGCGATGACGTGCTTCAGCGCCGGCAGCTCGGCGCGGATCTCGCGGAGCTTGGCGAGCTGCTCCTCGTCCTCGGCGAAGACCGCCACCGACTCCGAGTGCTCGAGCACGTAGCGGCACTCCTCCGGCGAGTTGGTCTGGTAGATCGAGACGGAGGTGGCACCGGCGGTGAGGGTGCCGAAGTTGGCCCAGGTCCACTCGGGCCGGGTGTGGCTGAGGATGGCGACGCGGTCGCGCGGCTGGATGCCGAGGTCCAGCAGCCCCAGCGCCACCTCACGGGCCGCGGCGCCCATCTCGGCGTAGGTCGTCTTGACCCACTCGTCGCCGCGCTTGTGCATCTGCGCGACGAGGCCGGAGTTCTTCTCGACCGTGGCCGCGACCTCGGCCGCGATCGTGCTCGTGCGGGTCCCCATCTCGAGCGCGTTCTTCGCGCCTGTCGCAGCCTCCATCGTGATTGGTCTCCTCCGGCCTGGTTGGCGCCGGGGATTCTATGCGTCGGGTGCGACCGGGCCGCCGCGCCGGGCGGCGGGGGTGGGGCTAGGCGCTGGCGAGCTGCGCTTCCTGGCCGCCGCTCTGCTGGGCCTCACGAAGCGCGGAGAGGAACAGGGTCTTGTCGATTCGGCCCTGGAAGATCGGCACCTGCAGCTCCATGCACTTGACGATCACCTCCCGACGATGCATTCCTGCTTCGCGCGCGAGCTCGGTGGGCGTCAGGTGGATCGCCATGGAGTTGTCTCCCTCCGTCGGTGAATGGCAGCTCCGATTGTTACCGGTTGGGCCGGACGTCGCAATTGCGGTCTCGCATTTTGCGCTGTTTCTGGCGCAGATGCGGCATCAGACCGGATTCGGCACCTCGACGAACTCGTGCGCCACCCCGAAGCGCTCGGCGACGAGCTCACCGAGGCGCCGGACCCCGAGCGTCTCGCTCGCGTAGTGACCGCACGCCAGCAGCGTCACGCCGTGCTCGGCCGCATCGGCCATCGAGGGCTCCTCGGGCTCGCCGGTGAGCAGGGCGTCGAGCCCCAGCGCGGCCGCCTCGGCGAGCGAACCGGCGCCGCCGCCGGACACCACGCCGACCCGCTCGACCAGCTCCGGACCGCCCGGCAGCACCAGTGGCGGGCGGCCGAAGACCGAGCCGCAGCGCTCCACGAGCCGCTCGAGCGGGACCGGCGCGGGCGCGCGGCCCACGAAGCCGATCGGCCTGCCCTCGTGCTCGGCGAAGCGCTCGCCCTTCGTCAGGCCGAGCGCGTCGCAGATCAGCGCGTTGTTGCCGTGCTCGGGGTGGGCGTCGAGCGGGAGGTGGTAGGCCGCGAGCGACATGCCGGCCGCGAACAGCGACTCGAGCCGCCCGCGCATCTGGGCGCCGATCGTCTGGGGCGTCGAGCGCCAGAAGATCCCGTGGTGGCAGACGACCATGCCCGCCCCCGCCGCCGCGGCGCGCTCGAACAGCTCGCGGTGGGCGGAGACGCCCGTCACCACCCGCTCGACCTCTTCGCGGCCGATCACCTGGAGCCCGTTCGGCCCGTAGTCGCTCCAGCCGCGCGCGTCGAGGAGCTCGTCGAGGTGGGCGACGATCTCGTCGCGATGCGCCATGGACGCGCACCGTAGTGGACGCGTAACCTCCGCGCCGGTGCCCCGCAAGAAGCGCGACGAGAGCAGCGAGTTCCTCGAGTCCCTGATGGACACGAGCCTCTACTCGATGGGCGCGTTCTTCACCGACCAGCACCCCGACCTGGTCGACGAGGTGATCGCCCAGAGCGAGGCGATCGAGGACCTCGGCCTGCGCGCGTACGCCGACGACGCCGGGCTGTCCGTCGAGGAGGTCTTCGAGACGCTGCTGACCGGCCTCGCGGTGCGCTACTACAAGGCCGTCGCCGCGTAGCGGCGGTCAGGCGGCCGCGGCCGCCCGCTCGGCCTCGCGCGACTCCTCCGCGTGCGCTCGCTCGAGCGCCTCGCGAAACGGCGTCGGCTCCACGTCGAACGCCGCCGCGGCCGACCCGTCGGTCACGACGGTGCGCGTGCTCAGGCCCTCCACGAGCGGCCGGGCCACGCCGGCGTCCACCGGCGTGATCAGCCCGATCCACAGCGAGGAGAGCCTGGGCGAGAGCACGGGAACGGGAAGCTTCGGGCGCGGGCGCCTTCCCAGCACGTGCGCCATCTCGTCGAGCATCTCGCCGTACGAGAGCACGTCGGGGCCGCCGATCTGGACCTCGCGGCCGCTGGACTCCTCGACCGCGGGCGCCTGGGCCAGGTACTCGATCGCGTCGTCGACGGCGATCGGCTGGGTGGTGGTGGACAGCCAGCGCGGGGCGAGCATCGCGGGCAGGCGCTCGACGAGGCTCTTGAGCGTCCGGTAGGACTCGCTCTTCGCGCCGACCACCATCGCGGCGCGGAAGTAGGTGAGCGGCGGCCCGTGCTCGGAGAGGATCGCGGCCGTGCGGTGGCGGCTGCGCAGGTGATCCGAGCCGGGGTCGTCGCCGAGCCCGCCGAGGTAGATCACGCGCTCCACGCCCTCGCGCTCGGCCAGCGCGGCGAACGCCCTGGCGGCCCTTTGCTCGCGCGCCTCGAAGTCGTCGTCGGAGCCGCGGCCCATCGAGTGGACGAGGTAGTACGCCACGTCCACGCCCCGGCCGGCGCCCGCGAGCGTCTCGGGGCGCAGGACGTCGCCCTCGTGCAGCTCGTGCCCGGCGCCGGCGAGGTGCTTCGCGCGCCCGCTGTCGCGGACGAGGCAGCGCACCTCGAACCCCCGCCTCGCGAGCGCGTCGACGAGCCGCCCGCCGACGAAGCCCGTCGCTCCCGTGACCAGAGCCTTCACACCACGGGTACGGGGCAGCCTTTAGCGGGGATCAATGCGGCTCTGGCATGCTGGGCGGGATGCGCCGTCCCCTCGCGCTGACAGCGGTGATCGCGGCCGTGCTCGCCCTCGCGGCGTGCAACGGCGACGAGGCCGAGGAGCCCGCGCGCGTGGAGGGGGCGCCGGCGGCGGAGACGGTGACCCAGGAGCCGCTGCGCGCGGCCGCGACCAAGCCGCGCCTCGCCCGGATCGGGACCTTCGACCAGCCGACGTTCGTGACCGCCCCGCCCGGGGACGAGACGCGGCTGTTCGTGACCGAGCAGCCCGGCCGCATCCGGGTGCTCGTGAACCGCAGGCTGCGCAGCCGCGCCTTCCTCGACCTGCGCCGCGACGTCGAGTGCTGCGGGGAGCGCGGCCTCCTGTCGATGGCGTTCGCGCCCGACTACGCGGAGTCGGGCCGCTTCTACGTGTACTTCACCCGCGCGGACGGCGACGTCGTGGTGCGCCAGTACGCGCGCTCCCCCGCCGACGCGGACGTGGCGGACGCCGGCAGCGGACGCGACGTGATCCGGATCGAGCACAGCCGCTTCCCGAACCACAACGGCGGCCAGCTCCAGTTCGGGCCCGACGGGATGCTCTACCTCGGCACCGGCGATGGAGGCGGGGGCGGCGACCCGCTGCGCAACGGGCAGAAGCTCGGCAGCCTGCTCGGCAAGCTGCTGCGCATCGACCCGCGCCCCGGTGGCGGCTACGACGTCCCGGCCGACAACCCGTTCCGCGACCGCGCCGGCGCGCGCGGGGAGATCTGGGCCTACGGCCTGCGCAACCCGTTCCGCTTCTCGTTCGACCGCAAGGGCGGTGCGCTCAGCATCGCCGACGTGGGGCAGGACGAGTTCGACGAGATCGACTACGCCGCCAGGGGCGGCCGCGGGGCGAACTACGGGTGGAGCGTCTTCGAGGCGAACTCGCGCTACCGCTCCGGCTCCGCGCCGGGCCACGTGAAGCCGGTCCTGGTGCGCCGCCTCGGCGCGAACGGTAACTGCGCGGCGATCGGCGGCTACATGGTCCGCGACGCGTCGCTGGCCGGCCTCACCGGCCGCTACCTGCACGGCGACAACTGCAACCCGGTCATCTACTCGGTGCGGCTCTCGTCCGAGGGGGCGTCGGGGAACCGCTTCACCGGGCTGCGCCTGAGCGCCCTCTCGTCGTTCGGCGAGGACGCGCTCGGCCGCGTGTACGCGACGTCGCTGAACGGCGGCGTCTACCGCTTCGTCGCCCGATAGGCGAGAATCCCCCGTTCCACCCGGGGGATAGGAGAGGCGGCATGCCCTACTTCAAGGACGCCGACGAGGTCTACACGCACATCGGGAAGCTCTTCGAGGATCTCACGCAGGATCCCGAGCTGTTGCCGAAGTTCCGGAAGGCGAACGCGATCGTCCAGTACCAGTACCGCAACCCGGAGTCGCAGATCACGGTGCGGATGACCGAGGACGACGAGCCGAAGGTCGACTGCGGCGAGACCGACATGGAGCCCGAGGTGGTGATGTCGATGGAGGCCGACACCGCCCACCGCTTCTGGCTCGGCAAGGTGAACGTGACGGTCGCGCTCGCCCGCGGGCAGATGAAGGCGAAGGGGCCGGTTGCGAAGATCCTGAAGCTCGTGCCGCTCGTCAAGCCGGTCTTCCCCCGCTACCGCCAGCAGCTCGCCGACGCGGGCCGCGCGGACCTGGCGGAGGTCTAGACGTGGAGGAGAGCCTGCTCGACCAGCTCGGCGGCCGCCAGCTCCGCGGCTTCAAGGACTTCTCGCAGCACGTGAGCCAGACCCGGGTGGTGGCCGGCCGCGGGCTGATCGAGGGGCTCGGCTTCGAGTTCACGAAGGAGGGCGCGCAGCGGGTCTTCGTCGTCACCGACCAGGTGATCCGGGGCACCGGGCTGGTCGAGCGCGTGGAGGCGGGGCTCGCGGACGGCGGCCTCGAGGTCGCCGGCGTCTTCGACGACGTGCCGCAGGACTCGGCCGTGGACGTCGTGGAGCGCTGCGCCGAGGCGGCGAAGGCCGCGGCAGCGGACTCGTTCGCGGCCGTCGGCGGCGGGTCGGTGATGGACACGGCCAAGGCCGCCACCGTGCTCTTCACCCACGGCGGCACGGTGCACGACTACGAGGGCCTCTACGTGCTGCCGCGCGCCGGCGACGGGATGGGCGCGCCGCTGCCGCTGGCGCCGCTCGCGTGCGTGCCGACGACCGCCGGGACCGGCTCGGAGGTCTCGATGGCGGCCGTGGTCAAGGACCACGACGCGAAGGTCAAGCTCGAGATGGCCGACCTGCCGATGTTCCCGCGGCTCGCCCTGCTCGACCCCGAGTCCACGCGCACGCTGCCGCCGCAGGTGGCGGCCGCGACGGGGATGGACGCGATGACGCACGCGATCGAGGGCTACGTCACGGTCGAGTCGAGCCCGTGGAACGACGCGGAGTCGCTCCACGCCCTGCGACTCATGCGCGACAACCTCGAGCGGGCGGTCACGAACGGCCCGGACGACGACGAGGCGCGCGGCAACATGCTCGTGGCCGCCTCGCTGGCGATCACCGTCTACCTCGGCTCCACGCACGCGATGTCGCACCCGTGCGGCGCGCACTTCGGCGTGGCCCACGGCGTCGCCAACGCGATCAACCTGCCGCACGTCATCCGCTTCAACGCGGGCGGCGGCTCGGACATCGCCGGGCGCTACCGCGACGTCAACGAGCTGCTCGGCCTGGAGGTCGGTGGTTCCGACGAGGCGGTCGGGGACGCGCTCGCGACGCACGTGAGCGAGCTCGTGGCGCGGCTCGGGCTGCCGACCCGGCTCTCCGAGGTGGGCGTGCCGGAGAGCGGCATCCCCGCCCTCGTGGAGGGTGCGATGGGCGACGGCACCACGCTGATGAACCCGCGCGAGCCCTCCGAGGAGGACTACGAGCGGCTGTTCCGTCAGGCGCTCTAGGCGGTCGCGCCGGCCTCGACCCCGGCCGACTCCGCGCGGTAGGCGTCGATCATCTGCCTGAGCGTCGAGCGCGCGGTGTGCTTCGGCTTCCAGCCGAGCTCCTTCTTCGCCCGCGCGGTGCGCATGAGCACCGGCTTGCGGGCCGACTGGATCCAGGCGAGCTGCTCGGGCAGGCGCGGCATCCGGGCCAGGACCTCCATCGTCGCCTCGAGGGCGAGGTCGGGGAACGGCGCGGCGTACCAGCCGAGCGCGTCGGCCACGTCGCTCAGGGTGAGCTTGCCGGACGCGGCGAGGTTGTAGGGGCCGGGGGAGCCGCGGCCAAGCACGCCCGCCACGAAGGCCGACGCCACGTCGTCCTCGTGCACGAGCTGGAACGGCGGGCCCGTGTCGGGGATCACCGGCTTCAGGATCGGCATGACGTCGAGCAGCCGCCGGACCGGCTCGGGCATCCGCTCGGAGAGCCGGAAGTAGGGGATCTCCTCCAGGAACGTGGTGGCCTTCGGACCGGCGACGATGCACGGGCGGAAGACCCACGCCGAGGTGCGGCTGGTCCGCGCCAGGACCGCGTTGAGGATCCCCTCGACCTCGGCCTTCTGGTCGGAGTACGGGTGCTCGGGCGTGCCGCGCGGCGGGACGTCCTCGGTCAGCCAGTCCGGGTTGTCGTCGTGGAACCCGTAGGCCGCGACGCTCGAGGCGTAGCAGAGGCGCTCGGCCCCGGCCTTGACGGCGGCCTCGAAGACGTTCTTCGAGCCGTCCACGTTGACCCCGCGGCTCGCGTCGCCGGCGCTGAGGATCGCGAAGGCGAGGTGCACGACCACGTCCGCGCCCTTGACGGCCTCGTCCACGCTGGCGCGGTCCTGCACGTCGCCCTGGCGGTACTCGGTCTTCCTCCAGCCGCGGACCTTCGGGTCGAACGGGCGCCGGGCCATGCCGACGATCCGCTTCACGCGCCGGGAGCGCTCGAGCGCCTCGACCATCGCGATGCCGAGGTCGCCGGTGGGTCCGGTGATCGCGACGGTGAGTCCCTGCTGGGCCATGGGCGTCTTATACAGGAGCGCGCGCCCGCGCTCCCGCCGCCTAGCGGCGCTTCTTCTTCGGGGTGCCGCGCGTGATCGCCTCGCAGTCGACCAGCGCGTCGATCTTGTCGGCGCGGACGGTGTCCGAGCCCTTGCCGCAGCGGATCACGTCGCGACGGCCGTCGACCGCCTCGATCGTGTCGTCGCCGGCGGCGGTGGCAACGCGGTCGCGCCCGCTCCCCGGGTTCACCTTGTCGCCGCCGCTCGACAGGGAGATCCGGTCGTCGCCGGAGCCGCCCATCACGTCGGTCGTCGCGCCGCCCTGGGCGGTGATCTTGTCGCGGCCGGCGTCGCCCAGCAGGCGCTTCGTGCCGCTGTCGGCGAAGATCTGGTCGTTGCCGGTCCCGCCGTCGGCGAAGTCGTCGTCGCCGGTGCCGGTGTAGAGCCGGTCGCTGCCCGGCCCGCCGAAGATGCGGTCGTCGCCGATCTGCCCGAGCAGCACGTCGGCGTCGTCCTCGCCGAGCAGGGAGTCGTTGCCCGGGCCCGCGTACGCGGCGTCGAGGCCGTCCCCCATCGTCATCTCGTCGTCGCCGCTGCCGCCCGTCGCGAAGTCGTCGCCCGGTCCGGCGTCGACGGTGTCGTTGCCCGAGCCGGCCTCGAGGTAGTCGTTGGCGGCGAGACCCACGAGCTTGTCGTCGCCCTCCTCGCCCCAGAGGCCGTCGGGGCCGGTGGTGCCGGTCAGCTCGTTCGGACCGCTGTCGCCGAGGATCGAGTCGGCGATGGCGCTCGGACCGCCCGCCAGCGCGAGAACGGCGGCGAGTAGGGCCACGTGGGGGAGGAGGCGCTTCGTCATGCCTCTACACAACCCCGGTAACGGCCGCGGGTTGCGCGCGGCGGCGTGTCAGTCTGGATATCCGGGCTCCCCCGGCAGCAGCACGTGCGCCTCGCCGTCGCCGTGGACCACCTTCGGGAGGACCGGCCGCACGTCGCGCTCGCGGGCGGCGGCGAGCGCGTGCTCGACCGACTCGAGCCCGGCGAGCTGCTCGAGGTGCTTGATCGTGGGGAAGACGAGCATCAGCTCGCCGCGCTCGCCCGCGGCCAGGGCGTCGGCGGGGCGGATCCAGCGGGCGTCGACGCACTCGGCTCCGTCGATGCGCGGCTCGGCGCCGGGCGGGGCCGCCGCGACGTAGAAGAACGTGTCGAAGCGGATCGACACCTCCTCGGGCGTGATCCAGCGCGAGAACGGCACGAGCGCCTGCACGTCGTCGAGGTCGATGCCGGCCTCCTCCTCGAGCTCGCGGAGGGCCGCCGCGGCGGGGTCGCCGCCGTCCTCCTCGGCGTGGACCGCGCCGCCGGGGAAGACCCAGGCGCCGCCCATGAAGCGCTGCTCGGGGTTCCGCTGCACCAGGAGCACCTCGAGGCCGTCGGCCCCGTCACGCACGAGAATCGCGGTCGCCGCCAGCCGCGCCGGCTTCACAGCGCCGGTGTTCAGCTCCTCTCCGGGCGGAGCGCGGTCGATCTTGGCCACGTAGCCAAGGCTACTGCCCATTTGCAAAACTGTGACCGCGGTGGAGGCGGCGACCCAACAGCTCTGGATCTGCGAGTCCTGCGGGTTCATCTACGACCCGGCGGAGGGCGACCCCGACGGCGGGATCCCGCCCGGCACCCCGTTCGAGGAGATCCCGAACGACTGGCTCTGCCCCGTCTGCGGCGCGCGCAAGCGCGACTTCGTCGAGTACGAGGGCTAGCGCGGCTGCAAACCGTCGGATTCCGGCGTCCTCGGTCGCTCGCGTGCGTTCGCACGCCACGCTCCCTGCGTCCTTGGACTCCTCGGTTTTCGCCGCGCTCTACGCGGCCTGAGCGAGCGGCGCGTAGGAGCTGGTCGCGTGGGCGATCGCCTCGCCCGTGATCTCCACCAGCTCCCGCAGCTCGGCCGGCCGGATCGAGAGCGGCGGCATCAGGATCACCACGTCCCCGAGCGGCCGCACGATCGCGCCCAGGCGCCGCGCCTCCAGCGTGACCTGGTGCCCCATGCGCGCCTCGAGCGGGAACTCGCCCAGCTCGATCCCGACCATGAAGCCGCGGCGGCGCACCTCGGCGACCGCCGGCAGCGCGGCAACCGGCTCGAGCAGGCGGCCGAGCAGCTCGCACTTGGGCCGCAGGACATCGAGCGTGCGCTCCTGCTCGAAGAGCCGCAGGTTGGCGAGGGCCGCGGCGCAGGCGAGCGGGTTGCCCGTGTACGTGTGGCCGTGGAAGAACGTGCGGAACTCCTCGAACTCGCCGAGGAAGCCCTCGTAGATGCGCTCGCTGGCGAGGGTGGCGGCGAGCGGCATGTAGCCGCCCGTCAGCCCCTTCGCGACGCAGAGGAGGTCGGGACTGACGCCCTCGTGCTCGCACGCGAACATCCGTCCCGTGCGCCCGAAACCGGTTGCGACCTCGTCGCAGATCAGAAGCACGCCGTGGCGGTCGCACAGCTCGCGCACGTCGCGCAGGTAGCCCTCGGGATGGATCAGCATCCCGGCCGCGCCCTGCACGAGCGGCTCCATGATCACGGCCGCCACCTCGTCGCCGTGCTCGGCCAGCACGCGCTCCATGTCGGCCGCGTCGCCCGGCTCGGCGCGCAGCGCGTCGAACAGCAGCGGCCGGTACATCGAGTGGAACAGGTCGATCCCGCCCACCGAGACCGAGCCGATCGTGTCGCCGTGGTACGACATCCGCAGGCAGACGAAGCGCTTGCGCCGCGCGTGCTCGCCGCCCTGCTGCTGCCAGAACTGGAACGCCATCTTGAGCGCGATCTCGGTGGCGGTCGAGCCGCTGTCCGAGTAGAAGACGCGCGCGAGCCCGTCCGGCGCGATCTCGACGAGCCGCTTGGCCAGCTCGACCGCGGTGGGGTGCGAGAGGCCGAGCATCGTGCTGTGGGCGACCCGGTCGAGCTGATCCTTGACGGCCATGTCGAGCACGGGGTGGCGGTGGCCGTGGACGTTGCACCAGAGCGACGAGACGCCGTCGAGGTAGCGGCGTCCGGCGCTGTCGTAGAGGTAGACGCCGTCGGCGCGCTCGATGGTGGGCGCGTCCTCGTGCTCCCACCCGCGCTGCTGGGTGAACGGGTGCCAGAGGAAGCGGCGGTCGTCGGCCGCGATGCTCACGGCGCCAAGGTACTTGCGCGTGGAGACGGAACCGCTCTAGAGTTGCGCCGATGAGGCGCGTCGCCAGCCTCGCGGCCCTGCTCGCACTCGCATCGCCCGCCGCCGCCTCCGCCTCGCCGGACGCGCCCTTCGGCCACGCCTGCACCGCCCAGAACGGCGTCCGCTTCTGTCCGACCGCGAGCGACGAGCAGCGCGTTCCCTCGTTCGACGGCCTGCCGATGGACGTCGACGTGACGCTCCCGGCCGGCGGCACGGCTCCGTACCCGACGATCATCATGCTGCACGGCTTCCCGGGCAAGAAGGAGGACTTCGAGTCCGCCTCCCCGGAGGGCACAAGCAGCCACACCTACCACTGGAACAACACGTTCTACGCGCAGCAGGGCTACGCGGTGGTGAACGCGTCGAGCCGCGGCTTCGGCCGCTCGTGCGGGGTGGCGGAGTCGCGCACCGCGCCCGCCTGCGACCGCGGCTGGTTCCACCCCGTCGCCGACCAGCGCTACGAGGTCCACGACTACCAGCACCTGCTCGGGCTGCTGGTGGACGAGGGCGTGACCGATCCCGACGCGATCGGCGTGACCGGGACGAGCATGGGCGGCGGCGGCACGATGCAGCTCGCCTTCCTCCGCGACAAGATCCGCAAGGTCGACGGCACGCTCGCGCCGTGGACCAGCCCGGCCGGCAAGCCGATGAGCGTGTCGGCGGCGTACCCGCGCTGGGGGATCTCGGACCTCGTCTACTCGCTGGTCCCCAACGGGCGGGCGCTCGACTACGCGATCCCCGTCAAGCCGGAGAGCCGCAGCCCGATCGGGGTGACCAAGGCGAGCGTGCTGAACCTGCTCGGTGCCGGCGGCCGCTTCGGCTTCACCGCTCCCGAGGGCGTCGACCCGACCGCGGACCTCACCGGCTGGCTCAAGCTCCTGAACGCCGGCGAGCCGTACCGGACCGACGCGGCCGCGCTGGTCGACCAGGTGCTCGCCTACAAGAGCGCGACCGGCATCTCCGGTGCGCCGCCCACGCCGTTGCTGATGCTGGTCGGCTGGACCGACCCCGTGTTCCCGCCGATCGAGGCAATCCGGCCGTACAACCGCCTGCGCGCCGCCACCAATGACGCCGCCGAGGTGACCCTGCAGATCGGCGACGTCGGCCACTTCACCGGCGGCAACCCGATCGAGCAGTACAGGGTGTTCAACGACGACGCGCTGCCCTTCTTCGACCGCCACCTCAAGGGCCAGGGGCCCGCGCTGCCGCTCGGCGCGGTCACGGCATTCCTCCAGGGCTGCCCGAGGGGCACCGCGGGCAGCGCTCCGATCTTCGCGTCGAGCTACTCGAAGCTCGCGCGCGGCTCGCTCGTGATCACCTCGCGCGGCGGGCGGGTGACCTCGAGCGGCGGCAGCGCCCGCTCGGCGGCCGCCGCCGACCCGGGCCAGAACCCCAACCGCTGCCTCGAGGTGCAGGGCGGCTCCGCCAAGGGGACGACCCTGCTGCGGCGCACCTCGCCCGGGTTCACGATGCTCGGGCTCCCGCGGGTCGTCGCTACGGTCGAGACGAAGGGCGAGTTCGGGCAGCTCGACGCCATCCTCTGGGAGGTCACGGGCAGCCGCGAGAAGCGCAGGCAGCGGATCGTGGACTTCGGCGTCTACCGCCTCACCCGCAACCAGAAGGGCAGGATCGTCTTCCAGCTCCACGGGAACGGCTACCGCTTCCGGAAGGGATCCGAGATCAAGCTCGAGCTGCGCGGGCGCACCCCGAACCTGTACCGGCCGTCGAACGGCTCGTTCAGCGTCCGGCTCTCGGACGTGTCGGTCGAGATCCCGACGCGCGACAAGCCGAGCCGGTCGAAGGGCATCGACCGGCGCCCGCCCGCGCCGTAGGCCGCGCGCGCCGGGCCACGCGCGGCTCGCGCCAGGACGCTCGCGGCCAGCGCTAGGCCGCGCGCAGCGCGGCGATCGCCGCCGCGAGGTCCGGCACCTCGCCCGCGTGCCCGGGCAGGTGCGACCAGCGCACCACACCGTCCGCGTCCACCGCGAACGTGCCCGCCCGCTGCCAGCGCGTGCCGGCTGGGTGACGGTTGCGGATCCCGGCGCGCGCGAGCCGCGCCACCTCGGTCATCGAGCGGCGGCCGGCGAAGTGGCCGAGGCTGGTGCGGCCGAGACCCCAGTTCGCGTAGTGCACGCGCCCGTCGTCGATCAAGACGCGCACGGCGTCCATGCCGCCCACGGCGTCGCACCAGCGGGCGGTGGCCTGGGTCGGGGCGTGGCTCACCGCCACGAAGGCGATCTCCGGCTCGGCCGCGGCCGCCTCGTGGAGCATCCGCGCCGTGCTCTCCGCGAACGGGCAGCCGGTGTGGCGCAGGAACGCGACCACCGCCGGCCGGCCCGGCTCGAGCCCCGGGTCCGGCAGCTCGCGCGCCGGCTCACCCGGCGCCGGCGGCGCCGCGGCGGGGAGGGGCGGCGGTGGGAGGAACGTGCGGAGGTTCAGGTCAGCCAGTCTGCCACCGGGAGGTGCGCGGCGGCGTCCGTGAGGGCGTCCGGGGCGGTCGGGCCGAGCGTCAGGACGTCGACCGCGGCGAGTGAGGAGATCGTGTCGCGGTTCGACTGCTCGATCGCGCTCGGCTCCCCTGGCCAGGGCGTCATCACGACGGCCCTCGGGTCGAGCCCGGCCGCGCGGGCCGCCTCGACCGTCAGCAGCGTGTGGTTGATCGTGCCGAGCCCGGGCCGCGCGGCGATCACGAGCGGCAGCCCCAGGTCCACCGCGAGGTCGCGCACGAGGTAGCCGGGCGTGATCGGGACCATCAGCCCGCCCACGCCCTCGCAGACGAGCGCGTCCGCCGCGGCTGCGGCCGCGCGCGCGCCGTCCACGAGCTCGCGCGGCTCGATCCGCTCTCCGGCCAGCTCGGCGGCGAGGTGCGGCGAGGCGGGCGGCCCGAAGCGCAGCGGCGCCACGGCGGCCGGCGACTGGCCGGCGCTGGCGGCGCCCGCGAGCAGCTCGTGGTCGGGCGGCCAGTCGCCCGGCGGGTCGTCGAGCCCGGTCACGACCGGCTTGAACGCGGCGACCCGCTCCCCGCCGGCCGCGAGCGCGGCGCAGAGCGCGGCGGCGAGGACGCTCTTGCCGACGCCGGTGTCCGTTCCGGTGACGAAGACGCCGCGCATCAGGCGCCCCCGTCATCCCGTGGTCGACCTAACCCACCGTATATGTGGATTAGGTCGACCAGGTCGGTCAGGCGGCGTCGGCGAAGCCGTCGAAGACCTTGCCGGCGGCGCCGGTGGCGCCGGCCGCGCCGGCGGCGCCCGCGGCGGTGGAGCCCGCGGCGGCGGCTGCCCGCGCGGCCTGCCGCGGCCCGGTCCCCCATTCCCACATGGAGTCCCCCGACGGACGGTGCGCCGGTGCGGCGAGGGGGGTCGCACCGGCGCGCAGCGCGCTCGCCAGCACGCTTGCCGCCCGTCGAAGCTCTGCCTCCGTGTGCGCGGCCATGACGGCCAGGCGCAGGCGGGAGGTGCCCTCGGGGACCGTCGGCGGCCGGATCGCCTGCGCGAAGACGCCGCGCTCGAGCGCGTGCTCGCAGGCGTCCATCGCGGCGCCGGCGTCGCCGACCACGAGGGGCACGATCTGGGTCTCGGACTCGCCGGGGCGCACGCCCTGCTCGGCGAGCGCGTCGCGCATCACGCGCGCGTTGCGCTGGAGCTTGCGCGCGCGGTCCGGCTGCTCGATCAGCAGATCGAGCGCCGCCATGGCGCCGGCGACGGCCGGCGGCGGCAGCGCCGTGGAGAAGATCAGCGTGCGCGCCCGGTTGACCAGGAAGTCCGCCATCTCGCGCTCGCAGCACACGTACGCGCCGTACGAGCCGAGCGCCTTGCCGAGCGTGCCGACGAGGATGTCGACCTCGTCCTCGAGGCCGGCGTCCGCCACCGCGCCGCGCCCGCCCGGCCCGAGGCAGCCGGTGCCGTGCGCCTCGTCGACCATCACGCGCGCGTCGTAGCGCTCGCCGAGCTCCACGATCTCCTCGAGCGGTGCGATGTCGCCGTCCATCGAGAAGACGCTGTCGGTCACGATCAGCGCGCCGCGCCCGGCGGCCTCCTGGAGCCCCCACTCGAGGTGGTCGGTGTCGCAGTGGTCGTAGACGAACGTGTCGGCCTTCGCGAGCCGGCAGCCGTCCACGATGCTCGCGTGGTTGAGCTCGTCGGAGAAGACGACCTCGCCCTCGCGCGCGAGCGCGGAGATCACCCCGGAGTTGGCGAGGTAGCCCGAGCCGAACAGCACCGCGGCCTCGTAGCCCTTGAAGGCGGCGAGCCGCTCCTCGAGGCGCCGGTGACAGGTCATGTTGCCCGAGATCAGCCGCGACGCCCCGGCGCCGGCGCCCCAGCGCATCGCCGCCTCGGCGGCGGCCTCGCGCACGCGCGGGTGGTCGGCGAGGCCGAGGTAGTTGTTCGAGCTGAGCAGCAGCACTGGCTTGCCGTCGAGCAGCACGCGCGCGCCCTGCGGCCCCGACACCAGGCGCATGCGCCGGTGCAGCCCGCGCTCGCGCAGCTCGTCGAGGGCCGCCTCGATGTCGGTCATCAGGCTGCCTCCGCGTCCCGCGCCGGCACGGTCACGACGCTCGGGAAGGCGTTGGGCGCCCCGTCCGGGCGCGGCGGCACCGACGTCTTCTTGCGATGGCGGAGCTGGGTGGCCGGATCCCACATCGGCGCCTCGTCCTGGCGGTCGATCAGCCGGTCGACAGGCGTCCGCGGCGACTCGCCCTCGAGCCAGCCGCTGCGGTTGTCGGGCCGCGGGTTCGCGCCGTTGTCGGGCTGGCGCGCGGTGTTGAGGCCGAGCGACTCGAACATCGCGCGGTCGTCCTCGGGCTCCGAGCCGAGCGTGGTCAGGAAGTTGCCCATCATCACGCCGTTGAGGCCGGCCCTGACCGCGAGCGGCTCGAGCTCGCCGAGGTTCTCGACGCGCCCGCCGCAGAGGCGGAACAGCGCGTTCGGCAGGATCAGCCGGAAGATCGCGATCCACTTGACCGCCTCCCACGGGTCCATGTAGTCGCGGTCGCCGAACTTGGTCCCCGGGCGCGGGTTGAGCAGGTTGATCGGCACGCTCGTGGGGTCGACCTTCGCGAGCTGGAACGCCATCTCCACGCGCTGGGCGCGGCTCTCGCCGAGGTTGAGGATGCCGCCCACGCAGGTCTCGAGGCCGGCGTCGGCCACCGCGTCGATCGTGCGCAGGCGCCCCTCGTAGCGCACGGTCGAGGAGACCTCGGGGTAGTAGCTCTCGGCTGTCTCGACGTTGTGGTGGACCCGCTGGATGCCCACCTCCTTCAGCGCCCTCGCGCGCTCGCGCGAGATGTGGCCGATCGAGACGCAGCGCTTCAGGTTGGTGTGCTCGGCCACGAGCTTCGCGCCCTCGAGCACGTTCCTGAAGTCCTTCTTCGACAGCCCCTGCCCCTGGGTCACCATGCAGAAGCGGTGGGCGCCGGCCGCCTCCGCCGCGCGCGCGTGCTCGAGGATCTGCTCCGGCGACATCATCGCATGCATCGGCGTGTCCGCCTCCGCGTACTTCGACTGCGCGCAGAAGCCGCAGTCCTCGGCGCAGCCGCCCGACTTCGCGTTCACGAGCGAGCACATGTCGGTCGAGTCGCCGAAGTGCTCGAGCCGCGCCTGGAAGGCCCGGTCCACGAGGGCCTCGATCTCGGCGTGATCCTCTATCTCACCGAGGGCGAGCGCCTCGTCGTGCGTGATTAGCGGCGGCAACCTTTGACCTCCTCGTGGGGACGAGCAGGCCTCAAGGTAAAAGTGGGGTCGGACGCCCCCTAGTGCCCGGACCAGCGCGGCGGTCGCTTCTCGGCGAACGCCTGGATGCCCTCGTGGAAGTCCTCGGAGCGGAAGCACGCCTCGCGGAGCTCCACGAGCCGCCGCGCCTCGATCGCGGGGAGGTCGCCCGCGTGCGCCACGAGCGTGCGGATGATCCGCTTGTTGCCGCGCAGCGACATCGGCGAGTTCTTGCCGATGTCGGCGGCCAGCCCGAGCGCCGTGGGCTCGAGCTCGTGCGCCTCCACGACCTGGTTCACGAGCCCCATCTCGTAGGCGCGCTCCGCGTCGACGTTGCGCCCGGTGTAGAAGAGCTCGCCGGTGTTGCCCACGCCGCAGACGTCGATGAACTTGCGCAGCCCCGTGTACGAGTAGACGAGCCCGATCTTCGCCGGCGGCATCCCCAGCCGCACGCCGCGCGTGGCGACCCGGATGTCGCAGGTGACCGCGAGCTCGAGGCCGCCGCCGATCGCGTGGCCGTTGATCGCCGCGACCACGGGGTACGGGTACGCCTCGATCGCCTCCATCGCCTCCGTGAAGGGATGGGCCACCAGGCGCTCGGCCGCGTCCGAGAAGCCGTCGGCGGCGGACTCGGGGAAGTTGCCGATGTCGTAGCCGGCCGAGAAGACCGTGTCGGTGCCGGTGATCACCAGGCAGACCGCGTCGAGGTTGCGGACGGTGTCGGCGAGGGTGTCGAGGATCTCGTGGTCGAGGGCGCCGCGCTTCTCGGGGTTGGCGATGCGGATGCGGACGACGTTCGAGGTCGGCTCGTCGACGACGAGCTTGCCCGACGCGATCTCCGTGTACGACGAGCTACTCGAGGACAACGAGCGTGTCGCCCTCCGAGACGGACTGACCTTCCTCGCACTTGATCTCGGCCACGGTCCCGTCGTCCTCCGCCTCGACCGGCATCTCCATCTTCATCGACTCGAGGATGACCAGCGTGTCACCCTCCTCGACCGAATCGCCGACCTTGCACTCGACCTTCCAGACGGTGCCGGTGATGTGCGCTTCGACGTCGGGCAACGGGTCCTCCTGGTCGCGGGTGCTTGCGGTCGGGCACGATAACCGGTCGTGCGGGCCGAAATCGCGGTCGTCGTGACCGCTTACAACGAGGCCGAGCGGCTCGGGGCGACCCTGGCCGCGCTCGGCGAGGCGTTCCCCGGAGCGCGGGTGATCGTGGCCGACGACGCGTCCGAGGACGCGACGGCGGAGGTCGCGCGGGCGGGCGGGGCGGAGGTGGTGACCGCGCCCCGCCGGCTCGGGAAGGGCGGCGTGGCGACGCTGGCCGCGCAGCGCGCGCGCGGCGGCGGCGGCTCCGCCCCCGGCGGCGGCTCCGCCCCCGGCGCCGGCTCCGCCCCCGGCGGCGGCTCCGCCCCGCCCGGCCCGCTGCTCGTGCTCTGCGACGGCGACCTCGGCGCGTCGGCCCGCGAGCTTCCCGCCCTCGTCGAGGCGGTCGAGCGCGGCGACGGCGACCTCGCTGTGGCCGTCTTCGCCCGCCGCGTCGGCGGCGGGTTCGGGCTGGCCGTCGGCTTCGCCCAGCGCGCCATCCGCAACCTGACCGGGCTCGGCCTGCGCGCCCCGATCAGCGGCCAGCGCGCGCTCGCGCCGGCGGTTCTCGACGCCGTCCTCCCGTTCGCCCCGCGCTTCGGCATGGAGATCGGGATGACCGTCGACGCCCACCGCGCCGGCTTCCGCGTCGTGGAGGTCGAGCTGCCGCTGGAGCACCGCGCCACCGGCCGCAGCGCCGCCGGCTTCGCCCACCGCGCCAGGCAGCTCCGCGACTTCCTGCGCGTTTACGCTTCGCGGCGGATGAACGGGGGCAAGCGGTGATCCTCGCGATCGACCAGGGCACGACCGGGACGACCTGCATCGTCTTCGGCGAGGACGGCCAGCCCGCCGGCCGCGCCTACAGCGAGTTCGAGCAGCACTTCCCCCGCCCGGGCTGGGTGGAGCACGACGCGGCCGAGATCTGGGACGTGACGCTCCGTGTCGCGGGGGAGGCCGTCGCCGACGCCGGCGTCGAGGCGGCCGACCTCGCCGGCATCGGGATCACCAACCAGCGCGAGACCGTGGTCGCCTGGGACCGCGAGACCGGCGAGCCGCTGCACCGCGCGCTCGTCTGGCAGGACCGCCGCACCGCCGCCCGCTGCGACGAGCTGCGCGAGGCCGGTCACGAGGACGCCGTCCGCGAGCGCACGGGCCTCGTGCTCGACCCCTACTTCTCCGGCACCAAGGTCGAGTGGCTGATCCGCGAGGGCGGCGTGGACCCGTCGCGCGCGCGGTTCGGCACGATCGACTCGTGGCTGGTCCACAAGCTCACCGGCCGGCACGTCACCGACTACACGAACGCCTCGCGCACGCTGCTCTTCGACATCCGCGAGCGCGCTTGGGACGGGGAGCTCTGCGAGCTGCTGTCGGTCGATCCGTCGGCGCTCCCCGAGCCGCTCCCGAGCGCGCACGTGTACGGCGAGACCACGGCCCTCGGCGGGAGCGTCCCGGTGGCCGGGATCGCCGGCGACCAGCAGGCCGCGCTCTACGGGCAGGCCTGCCACGAGCCCGGGCTCGGCAAGAACACCTACGGGACGGGCAGCTTCGTGCTCCAGAACGCCGGCACCGACGCCCCGCCGGTCCGCGAGGGGGTGCTCAACACGATCGCCTGGGGCGTCGCGGACCGGGTCGACTACGCCGTGGAGGCGAGCGTGTTCGTGACCGGCGCCGCGGTGCAGTGGCTGCGCGACGGCCTCGGCATCATCGACGCGGCCGCCGAGACCGAGGAGCTGGCCGGCTCGCTGGAGTCCAACGACGGCGTGTACTTCGTGCCCGCGCTCACGGGGCTCGGCTCGCCGCACTGGGACCCGTACGCGCGCGGGACGATCGTGGGCCTGACGCGCGGCACCGGCCGCGCCCACCTCGCGCGCGCCGCGCTCGAGTCGATCGCCTACCAGACCGTGGACGCGGTCCGCGCCATCGAGGCCACCTCGAGCGAGCCGCTCCAGGAGCTGCGCGCCGACGGCGGCGCGGCGGTGAACGGCTGGCTGATGCAGTTCCAAGCCGACGTGCTCGGGGTGCCGGTCGTGGTGCCCGCGATCTCCGAGACGACCGCGCTCGGAGCCGCCTACCTGGCCGGGGTCGCGACCGGGCTCTGGGACGAGGCGGGCACGCGCGACATGTGGCGCGAGGCCGCGCGCTACGAGCCGCGGATGTCCGCGGACGAGCGCGAGACCCTGCTCCACGACTGGCATCGCGCGGTGGAGCGGTCGCGCGCCTGGGTTTCCCCTGGAGCCGCCGGCGATGGGTAACGTCCGCGCGCTAGCCGGGTAGCTCTCACAACTCCATGGCCTCTGAGCAAGAACTGGTTCCGATCAAGCCGCAGGTCTACAAGGACCCGCGGCCCGCGGAGTACTTCACGCGCTTCCACGAGCGCACGCGCACGCACGACCCGGACCTGATGTACGAGGTCGTGCGACTGGTGCTCACCCCGGTCCTGCTGCTGCTCTACCGCACGCGCTGCATCGACTCGCAGAAGATCCCGCCGGAGGGCCCGGTGATCGTCGCGCCCAACCACTTCTCGTTCATGGACCACTTCCTGGTCGCGGTCTACATGCGCCGCAAGGTCCACTTCGTGGCGAAGTCCCAGATGTTCAAGCCGCCGCTCCAGTTCATCTACACGCACGGCGGCGTCTTCCCCGTCCGGCGCGGCCACCGCGACGAGGAGATGTTCAAGACCGCCCACTCGCTGCTCTCGCGGGGGAAGGTCATCGTGATGTACGCCGAGGGCGGCCGCTCGCGCACCGGTGAGCTCCAGCGGGCCAAGCCGGGAATCGGGCGGCTGGCGCTCGAGACCGGCGCCGTGGTGGTGCCCGCTGCGATAGCGGGCTCCGAGGGGGTGCGCAACTGGAAGCGGCTGCGCTTCCCGAAGGTGACCGTCCGCTACGGCGACCCGCTCACGTTCGGTGAGAAGGTGCTCGAGCCGACGCGGGATCAGTCGCAGGCCGCCGCCGACATCATCTTCGAGCGGACGCAGGCGCTGTTCCACGGGTTGAAGCGCGAGGGGCGGCGGGGGGCGATCCAGGCGGCGCGGCGGGCGGCTCGGGATGCGCGCAGGGCTGCGCGGGGTGCGGCTCGGCGTACTGCTGCCTCCTGACTTCCTAACTTCGGAGCTTCGTGCGCCCGCTTGGCGTACGCGTTCGAGTCCCCCTCGGGGGTACGCTCGCAAGCTCGCTCAGAGAGCCCCCCTCGCGGGACTCGACCGCGTCCGCCCTCCAGCCGCCCGGTTCATGCTCCTTGTCCAGCGCCGTTGCGTTGGTCCTGTCCAGCGCTCCCGGGTTCTTGATCTTGGGCTATTGGGGCTGTACGGTCGCCGTCCATGGCTTCCGGGCTCATCGCGAACGTCGTCCACCGCGACTTCGTGCTCGCCCACCTCGAGGGGGCCGAGCGCAACCTCGCCGCGCTCGCCAGTCCCCGCCGGGCCGAGGGGCTGCTCGCCGACCTGCGCCAGCGGATCGACGCGGCCTTCCATCACGGGATCGAGCCGGAGGAGGCCGAGCTCGCGCTGCGGGCGGTGCACCTGACCCGGCAGCTCGACGAGGTCGCGCTCGCCGGCGCGAGGGCCGCCGAGGGGGACGCGGAGCGGATCTCGTTCATCAGCCGCAGCCCGGTGATCAGCGTGCCCCAGTCGGTGCTCGAGGAGATGATCGAGGAGCGGCTCGGCGACCGCCTCGCACCGGCGCCGGAGCACCCGGCGGCGACGCGCGTGCTGCTGCGCCCGGACGGGACCGCGCCCGACACCGAGGCGATGGGCGACCCGTTCACCACGCTCGACCCGCGCTGGGAGATCGACATCGCGAAGGCGCTCGTGGAGCGGCTCGTGCGCGGCGGCCGCCACCCGTTCAACCCGCGGCCGGCGCCGCCCGTGGAGCTGGCCGGCAACGCCCGGCTCGTCCTGTTCGGCGACTGGGCGACCGGCCTCGAGCGCGCCCTCGACGTCACGACCTGCGCGCGCCAGTGGCTGCTCGAGGCCAGGAACCAGGGCCGCGAGGCGCACGCGATCCACCTCGGCGACGTCTACTACGCGGGGGAGAAGAGCGAGTACGACAAGCGGGTGCTGACCCCCGACACCTGGCCGGTCCGCCTGGACGAGGCCGACGCGATCCCGTCGTGGGCGCTCAACGGCAACCACGACATGTACTCGGGCGGCTGGGCGTTCTTCGACCACCAGCTCGCCGACCCGCGCTTCCGCCGCCAGCGCACGCCCGACGGCAAGGGCACGAGCTGGTTCGAGCTGACCGGGCCCGAGTGGCACGTGGTCGGGCTCGACAGCGCGTGGAACGACCACCCGCTGTTGCACTCGCAGTGGGGCGACCTCGAGCGCCCGCAGGGCGAGCGCGTGGTGGAGATCGTGACCGCCCCGGACGCCCGCAAGCTGCTGCTGCTCTCGCACCACCAGCTCTTCTCGGCGTACGACCCGAAGGGCGTCGGCCCCACCATCGAGCGCGAGCTGAAGCCGGCGCTCGACAGCGGCCGCGTGCGCGCCTGGTTCTGGGGCCACGAGCACCGCTGCATGACCTACGAGGAGGACCACGAGGGGGTCGGGTTCGGCCGCTGCGCCGGGCACGCCGGCGTGCCGGTGACCACCCATCCGCCGGACGCGCCGGTGCCGGCTCCCGGCACGTGGGAGTACCGCGGCCAGTTCGAGAGCCACGGCCACGCCTGGGCGCGCTTCGGGTTCGTGGTGCTCGACCTCGACGGCCCCGTCATCCACGTGAGCTACGTGGACGAGAAGGGCTCGGTCGACCGGACCGAGGACCTCGTCTAGCTACCGCCCCGCGACCAGCGGCTGGGTCGCGTCCTCGCGGCGCAGCGCCGGATCGTCGGGCGGGGCGAGCCACTCCTCGCTCAGGCCCAGGCCCACCACGCTCTCCATCCCCTCCGGCACGGTCGTGGGCGGCTCGGCGTAGGACAGGAACCAAGACTCCACGTGGTCGTCGAGCGTGCCCGCCGTGGTCGGCAGCCAGCCGGTGAGCAGCGGCCGGTCGGCGACGTCGAGCTCTTTGAGCGGGGCCATCCGCGGGTGCGGCCCGATCTCGAGGCGGCCCGAGCGGCTCAGCGGGCGGTTGATCCCCGCCCGGCCGCGGAAGTAGATGTACGACTTGAACAGCATCCCGCGGAACGCGCACCAGTTGGTCGCGTTGGCCGCCAGCGGGAGCCCCGCGAAGCGCGGCCGGTCGATCTCGATCCGCATCGCGAGCTGCCCGTCGAGGTCGTACTGGCTCGAGACCACGTCGGGCGCGATCACGAAGTCGAGGTTGGCCTGGTGCTTCGGCATCCCCCAGATCCCCTTGCCGCCCTTGACCGAGACCTCCGAGCTGACCGGCAGGTCGACCACGAACTGGCCGGTGCCGTAGCGCCCGCGCAGCAGGCCGGGCAGCAGCGGCAGGGCGGTCCTGCGGCCGTAGGTGCAGGCGATGGCGATCGAGAACTCCACGTAGCGGCCGATGTTCGTGAGCTCGTAGTTGATGACCGTGATCACCAGCGCGCCGCGGCTGCGCGAGATGCGGAGCGGGTGCACGTCGTCGCCGGGCAGCAGCGCGTCCGCTCGCTTGGCGTCGATCGAGTACACCGCCATCAGGGCCGGCGAGTGCTCGGAGCGCACGGGCAGCGCGAACGGGATCCCGTCCACCAGCGCGTGGCGCCCCTCCTGGCGCTTGATGCGTCGCGGGATCCTCATCCCGTCGCTCCCTTCTCGAGCTCCCGCAGGATCACCGGGGAGACGTTCTCGTCCGCGGTCTGGCCCATGAACACGTCCAGGTGCCCGTAGCCGGGGAACACGTGCAGCGAGTGGCGCCCGGGGTCGTAGCCCTCGAACCACTCGTAGGTCCGCCGCTGGCTCTCGGGCGTGAAGCACTGGTTCATCTCGCCGGCCAGGAAAGAGAAGCGCGCGTCAGTCTGCGGCGGGCCGGCGACGAAGCTCTCCGGCAGCTCCGGCAGCCCGTCGACGGGCACGAGCTCCCCGGCCCGGACGCTCCTCAGGATCTGCTTGAAGAACGTGAGCGGCACGTGGGCGAACTCCTCCCGGAGCCAGTCGTGCGTGGCGTCGTTGAGGTTCTCGTGCCGCCAGAGCGTCGGGAAGCCCACGCCGTAGGTGAAGCTCGCCATCCGGCACACGTTGTTGTCGCACTCGTGGTGGGTCGCCATCACGAAGCCCTTGAGCAGCTTCGGCACCACGCCGGGCGCGCCGTCGTCGCCCCACTGGGGGTCGAGGTAGCCGATCACGCGCGCGGCCGGCGGGATCGCGTAGCGCAGCTTGAGCTTCGCGAAGCGCGGCACGACCGGGTGCAGCGTCACCGCGTTCGCGACCACGGTCTTCACCTCCGGGACGAGCCCGGCGACCGTGGACATCATGAAGCTGGTCGACCCCTGGCAGTGGATCACGGCCTGCACGGCGTCGGCGCCCGTCTGCTCCACGACCTTGCGCACGGCGCGGGGGTGGTCGTGCACGGCCGCCTGGTCGAGCGTCCAGTGGTTGGGCTCGAAGTCGATGCTCGCCCGCCAGTTCTCGAGCCAGACGTCGTAGCCCTCCTCCACGAGCGCGTCCACGAGCGTGCGCCTGGTCGGCGCGCGGAAGATGTTGGCCCGCACGCCCGCGCCGTGCACGAGCAGCACCGGCCCCTTGGCCGGGGGATGGGGACCGGTCACGTGGACGAGGTTGAGCTGCATCCCGTCGCCCGCCGTGAACGGCACCACCTCCTCGTGGTGGGTCGCGGTCACGGCGAGTGGTCGGGGTGGCGAGGCCCGTAGACCTCCCACAGGTCGCTCGCGAACAGCTTGCCGAAGCGAGCCACCGCGCCCGGGTGGTGGGGCGGGTCGGTCTCGAAGGTCGTCATCTGCCGCGCGAAGTCGAACGGCAGGATGTGGAGGATGCCCGAGGCCACGATCTCGCCCGAGTCCTCCTGGCCGGGCTCGATCGAGCCCTTGAGCACGCGCGTGTAGAGCGTGGAGGTGTCGTGCCAGACGCTGTCCACCCCGGCGTCGTCCTCGACGACCTTGAAGCCGGCGAGCGTGAGCGGATGGCCGGTCGCGTCGCGGAAGTACAGGTGGTACCACATGCGCTTGCGGCGCTCGTCGCCGTCCTGGTCCACGAACAGGTTGAAGATCCCGCGCTCCACCGGCAGCTTCCCGCCCAGCTCGTCGCAGCGGACCCAGCCCTCGGCGCTGCCGGTGTGGGCGGGGTCGGCGATGAAGCTGTCGAGGTCGCCGGTGGAGATCGTCAGGTGGAACATGAGCCGGTTCTTGGCCTCCTTGCCCTCCCGGAAGCCGCGCTCGAAGTCGCTCTCGCCGAAGGTGGCGAAGCCCTTCATCTCCTCGGTGAAGGCGACCGACACGCCGCCGCCCGCCGCCGCGGGCTGGGCCGCGGCCGGGTCCGGAGCCGCGGCCGGAGCGGGCGCCGCGCGCTTGGTGAGCGACTTCGTGCGCCCCTCGACGATCGCCTCGGCGCCGCGATCGGCCACGGCGGCGATCGTCAGGCTCGGGTTCGGGCCGACCGGCCCCGGCATGACCGAGCCGTCGGCCACGTGCAGGCCCGGGTAGCCGAACACCTCGCCGTAGGAGTCGACCACGCCCTCCTCCTCGTTGCGGCCCATCGGGCAGCCGCCGAGCGCGTGCACCGTGATGACGCGGTTGAAGTACCAGAGCGGGTTGTCGAGGAACGTCGAGCCGAGCTGGCCGGCGAGCTTCTCGGACACCTCGCGGACGCGGTCGAAGTACTCGGCCGAGCGGCCGTGCTTGCGCCAGTCGACCTGGAGCTCGTCGCCGTCCTCGAGCCGCATCTTCCCGTCGGGTATGTCGCGCCCCATGCCGAGCAGCGGCAGGACGCCCGACGAGAGCCCGCAGTCGCCGAACAGCTCGGCGATCTCGCCGCTCATCGCGGTCTCGACCTCGCGCCTCAGCAGGCGGCGCACGGCGCGCGCGATCAGCCCCGGCGCGACCCGACGGAGCGCGTGCGGCTCGTCGAGCGCCTGGAGCATCCAGTTGCCGAACTCCGGGAAGCCGGCGTCCTCGACGTAGAACCCGCGGCCGGTCGCGCCGCCGCCGTCGAGCGCGTCCGGGATCCGCACGGCGCTCGTGATCACCGGGCCGTGCGCGGGGTCGATCACGCGCGGCTTGCGCTTGCCGTCCGCCGCCTTCTCGGTGCAGCGCACGGCGAACGTGAGCAGGTCGCCGTTGCCCGAGAAGTGCGTGCCGAGCGCCCGGCTCAGCTTCGGGAACGCCGCGCGGTTGCGCAGCAGCAGGTAGGTGGAGCCGAGCGTTCCCGCCGAGAGGATCAGCCGGTCCGCCGTCACCGTCCGGCGCTCGAGCGCGCCCGTGTCGGTCTTGTGCCCCTCGCTCGCCGGGTCGTGCTCGACGTAGTGCACGGAGTAGCCGCCGCCGTCGTTCGGCTCGAACGCGCGCACCTCGCAGCGCGTGCGGATGTCGGCGCCCGCGTGCCAGGCGGCCGTGATGTAGGTGTAGTCGAGGCTGTTCTTCGCGCCGAAGTTGCAGCCCACGTCGCACTCGCCCACGAGCCGGCAGGTCTCGCGCGTGCGCCCGTGGATGTTCGGGCGCGCCTCGCGGATGGGCTCGCCCGGCACCGGGTCGGCGCCCGGCTCGGGCCGCCAGGCGACGGCGAGCTTGGGGAGGAACCAGTCGAGGCCCAGGTCCTCGGCGGCCGCCTTGTACGCGATCGTCTTCGAGGTCGCGTCGTAGGGCGAGTGCTCGAACGGGTACGGCTCGGCGCCGAGCATCGCCTCCGCGTTCTCGTAGTGCGGCTCGAGGTCGTCGTAGGTGACCGGCCAGTACTCGTAGCCCGGTCCCGGCTCCTCGCGCACGAACCACTTCGGGTCCTTGCGGATCATCACGTTCGCGTAGATGAGCGAGCCGCCGCCGAGGCCGCTCGACACCAGCGCGTCGAGGCCCTCGAACGACCACATGTCGAACATGCCCTGGAGGCCCTCACTCGGGTCCCAGAAGTTGTTCTTGATCCCCAGCGGGCTGCGCGGGAACGAGCCGGGCGGGTACGGCTTGCCGCGCTCGAGCAGGAGGACCGCCTGGCCGGCCTCGGCCAGCCGGTAGGCGGTGACCGAGCCACCGAAGCCGGAGCCCACCACGACGGCGTCGAAGTGGTCGGGGCGGCTCAACTCAGCCCCCGGCCGCGACGTCGATCGGGCCGTCGTCGATCAGCTCCACCTCGAGCTGGCGGTCGACGGGCTTCAGCCACGGCGCGCTCGGGTCGGCGTTGCCCGGGTCGGCCTCCCACCGGCGCGGCACCTTGCGCACGCCGATCGCGTAGATCCGCAGGCCGCTCGCGTCGATCCGCAGGCGCAGGAAGTTCTTGTAGTCGGCGATTCCCTGGCAGGCGAGCACCTCGTTGGCGTGCTTGGGCGCCTTCCTGTGGCTCGCGATCAGGTACGCGCCGAAGACGACGCCGGCCAGCAGGAAGCCGAACAGCGCCGCGACGGCGGTGGCCGCCAGCGCCCAGCCCCAGCCGTCGAGGTCGAGGCACTCCGCGAGCACGTATGCCGGGATCGCGGCGAGCACGAGGTGGGGGATGGTGTGGGCGGTGCCGAGCGCGATCTTCGCGAGCGCCTTCTCCTTGGCGGCGTAGACGCTCAGGCCCAGCCAGAGCAGGAGCCCGACGGCGATCGTGCCGACGAGCCAGCTCTTCTTGTCCTGGAGGACCCAGTAGAGGCTCAGGCCGAAGAGCGCGTAGAGGACGGAGAAGATCCAGAGCAGCCGCGGGGCGTGGCGGGTGAGCGCGAGCGCCCCCCAGACGAGCCCCTTCGACTCCTCGCGCGAGGGGAACAGCGACTGGTCGCAGCGGTAGGCCGTCGCGCCGCCGTCCTTGGCCGGGATCTCGAGCGTCTCGTGCTGGGTGTGGGTCGGGAACAGGTAGGCCCCGCCGCCCCCGGACGTGATCAGGTGGCTGCCGTCGTCGGCGTGGTAGCGGCAGTAGTGGTGCAGGTCGCCGGTCAGGGTGACCGGCACGGCCACGCCCTCGGGGATCGCCTGGTCCTTGAAGTACTGGAGATTCTTGTACGAGTCGGGCTGGCGCTCGAGCGGCTCGCCGGCCTCGACCTTGGTCCAGCTCGGCTTGCCGGTCACCAGGATCGCGCGATCGCCGGGCTGCATGCCGAGCCCGCGGAAGTAGTCGAGCTGGGCGTCGTCGATGTAGGTGTCGAGCTGGATGTCGATCGCCAGCAGCCACCAGTTGTGCGGGAGCCGCAGGCCGAAGTAGCTGCGCCGCTGGCGGGTGCGCCAGCCGCCGATCCAGCGCTCGCTGCAGAAGAAGCGGCCGAAGTTGGTCAGCCCGTCGTACCAGTCGTGGTTGCCCGGGATCGCGTAGAGGTCGGGGGCCTGCTCGGGGTCGGTCCAGGGGAACGCCGCCTCGTAGGGGCCGCGGAAGCGGGCCTCGTACTCCTCGCGGCTGGCGGTCGGGTAGACCTCGTCGCCGCCCATCACGAGCGCGCGGCCGCGCGGGAGGGTCTCGCCGCCCACCTGGAGCTCCGGCCTGGCGAGGATGCAGGCCATCGCGTAGGTCGAGTCGAAGCCGTCGCCGAGGTCGGCCACGAAGTCGAGCCAGAACGGGTCGCCGGCGCCGCTGTAGTCGTGCGGCGGCTCCTCCATGAGGCGCTGTATCTCGCGCTTGTCGGCGTAGGAGCCGAACACGCTGGAGAGCACCACGCGCAGGGCGGCGTCGGCGAGCACCGCTGGGTCGAGCCAGCGGACCATCGGCCGGCGCTCGAACTTGAGCGCGTCGAGGCTCGGCGGGCGGGTCGGCGGCTCAACGTTCGGCGGCATGCGGAACGCGAAAACCTCCTAGATCGCGGCGGGCATGTCAAGCGGTGTTAGCGGTAAATCGGCTCGAGCTGCTCCCAGGCCTCCATGTCGTGCCCCGGGATCACGAGCGCGGAGGGGGTCTGCTCGGCGTAGCGCTGGACCTCGCGCAGCGAGCGGGCGAAGAGGTGCTCGTCCTGCATCAGGAACGGCTGGTGGCCGGTCGCGAGGGCGTGCCGGGTGTAGGCGGCGTCGGCGGCGAGGAGCACCTCGCGCTCGGACGTGCGGAGCACGACCGACATGTGCCCCATCGTGTGGCCGGGGGTGAAGACGACGCGGATGCTGCCGTCGCCGAGCAGGTCGAAGGCCCGGCCGAAGCTCGCGAACGATCCGACGCCCGGGCCGTCGAAGTCGAGCAGCCGGTAGTCGAAGGCGTGGTCGAAGTGGCTCGGGACGTAGCCGTGGCGCCAGGGGCGCGGCTGGTTGGCGGCGTGCCACTCCTGGCGGCTGAAGACGAACGTCGCGCCGGGGAACTGGACCATCCCGCTGGCGTGGTCGAAGTGGAGGTGGGTCATCACCACGAGGCGGACCTCCGACGGCTCGATCCCGCGCTCGCGGAGCTGGTCCGGCACCGCCTGCGAGGGCTCCATGCGCCAGCCGCTCGCGGCGGTGGCCGCGAGGATGCGGCCGACGTTCTGCTTCTTGTCGACGGCGACCGACGGGTGGAGGCCGGTGTCGATCAGGATCGGGCCGGCGGCCGGGTGCTCCACGAGGAAGGCGACGATCGGGTACACGGTGCGCTGCGCCTTGTCGTCGCCGATGCCGATCGCCTTGAGGGTGGCGAGGCGGCCGCTCTCGCGGTGGCGGTAGGGCTCCGGCCACCTGCCGGTGCCGCAGAGCAGCGGGTGGAGGGTGACCGCTGCGTCGGGCTTCCCGCCGGGGAGCGGCAGCTCGGCCGGTCTGGGCTCGGCGGCGGGCATCAGCCGGCCAGGTTAACCTGCGGCGCGCCGTGCCCTCGCGCATCTTCGCTCCCGGCCTGCTCGACGGACAGGTGATCCTCGTGACCGGTGGGGGCAGCGGGCTCGGACGCGCCACCGCGGTGGAGCTCGCGGCGCTCGGGGCGACGGTGGTGATCGCCGGCCGGCGGGCCGAGCCGCTCGAGGAGACGGTCGCGCTGTGCGAGGGCGGGCGCTGCGCGGCGGAGGTCTGCGACATCCGCGAGGAGGACCAGGTCCACGCGCTCGTGGATGCCGTGCTCGAGCGCCACGGGCGGATCGACACGCTCGTGAACAACGCCGGCGGGCAGTACATGACGCCCGCCGAGGACATCTCGCTGAAGGGGTTCGAGACGGTGGTGCGGCTCAACCTGATCGGCACGTGGCTGATGACCCACGCGGTGGCCACCAGGGCGATGATCCCCGCCGGCGGGGGGAAGGTGATCTCGGTGACGCTGTCGCCGCACCACGGGCTGCCGGGGATGGCGCACTCGTCGGCGGCGCGGGCGGCGGTGGAGAACCTCACGCGGGTGCTCTCGATCGAATGGGCGCGCCACCAGATCCGGCTGACCGCGCTCGCCGCCGGCCACTTCGAGACGGAGGCGATCCAGAAGTACCCGAAGCCGGTGGCCGAGAACGTGGCGCGGACGGTGCCGCTCCAGCGGATGGGCCGGCCCGAGGAGCACGCCTGGCTCGTGGCCTACCTCGCCTCGCCCGCGGGCGACTACTACTCGGGCACCGTGCTGACGCTCGACGGCGCGCGCGACAACTGGTTCGGCCCCTGGCCCCCGCCGGGCCTGACCGACGACGCCGGCAAGCCGCTCGCGGAGGAGCGGCGGCCGAAGCCGGCCGGGTGAGGGTCTGACCCCCGCGCAGTTGCCCGGGTGAGGGTCTGACCCCCGCGCAGTTGCGCTTGCGGCGCGGCTTCGCCGCGCCGCGGCGCCGCGGCGGGTGAGAACGGGTGAGGGTCTGACCCTCACCCTTTTCCTCCCGTCGGGTGGTGCTTGGTCGCCCGTTCGGCGGGCCATGTAGTACGATATCGGACTAATGGTGACCGAGCACGACCGACCGGGAGGTGGGCAGGCGGGGGATGGGGGCAGCTCCGCCGGCGGCGGCGCGACGCGCTCCGCCGGCGCCGGCGCGTCCCCCTCCGCCGGCGCGCACGCCCCGCTCGACCGCGGCAACCTCGGCTTCCGGCTCGCGAAGGCGTCGCAGCGCTGGACCGAGCTGCTCGCCCTGCGCTTCCGCAGGGAGGGCTACGCCGAGGTCCGGCCGAGCTACGGCTCGATCCTCGTGCCGCTGTTCGAGGAGGACGGGCTGCGGATGGGCGAGCTCGCCGCGCGGGCCGGCCTCAGCAAGCAGACCATGACGACCATGGTCCGCCTGCTCGAGCGCGACGGGCTCGTCAGCCGCGCGCCCGATCCGTCGGACGGCCGCGCGTCGCTCGTCTTCCTCACGGAGCGCTCACGGGCGTTCCGGCCCGTCGCGGCCCGCGTGGTGCGGGAGATCGAGGAGCTCGTCGAGGAGCGCCTCGGCGCGCGCGAGGTCGCCAGGTTCCATCGATTCCTAGAGGAGGTTCGATCGCTATGAGGTCACGCACGGTCACGGCCGTCTTCCCCGCCCCCAAGGAGCGGGTCTTCGAGTACATGTCCGACATCGAGAACCTGCCGCGCTGGGCCACCGAGTTCGCGCGCGAGATGAAGGTCGTCGACGGCCGCCACGTGGTGGTGAACGGGCTCGGCGAGTTCGTCTTCGCGATCGAGTCCGACGAGCGGACCGGCGTCGTGGACATGTACGCCGGCCCCACCGAGGAGGCGATGGGCGTGTTTCCGACGCGCGTGGTGGAGCTCCCCGGCGGAGCCTCGGCGTACTCGTTCACGATGTTCCAGGCGCCCGGCATGTCCGACGAGCTGTTCGAGTCGCAGTACGAGTCGCTGCGCCGCGAGTTCGAGAACCTCGAGCGCGAGTTCGCGCCAGCGCCCTGACCCCGAGCGAAGCCTGAGCGGGGCGGCCGGGAACGGTCGGTCGCCCCGCTGAAGCCGACGCTATGCCGCCACGACCGCGGGTGTCAATACGCCAGAGCGGGGTTTGGCGTGCGGCCGCGCCGTCGCTAGTCGAGATCCGGCCGCCGCCGCGCGCGCTTGACCTCGCCGCGGCGGCGCTTGGAGTCGAGCCGCCGCTCGCGCGCGCCGCGCGACGGCTTCGTCGCCCGCCGCGAGCGCGGCACCGCCAGCGCCGCGGCGAGCCGCCCCCGCAGCCGCTCGAGCGCCAGCTCGCGGTTGCGCGCCTGCGAGCGCGAGTCCTGCGCCACGGCGGTCAGCCGCGGCCCGACCCGCGCCATCACGCGCCGGCGCTGCTCGTCGGTCAGCGAGGGCGAGCCCGCCACGTCGAACACCGCCTCGATCCGCGACGCGGTCACGTTCGCGTGCTGGCCCCCCGGGCCGGACGAGCGGCTCGCCCGCAGCTCGATCTCCGCGAGCGGTATCGCCACCCCGCGGCCGACCCGGAGGGGGTCCTCCATCGCGCCTCGCGCCGGAAGCGGCCGGCGCCCCTAGGTGTACATCCCGGAGAACTGGCCCCCGGTCACGTTCAGCACCTGGCCGTGCACGTAGTTCGACCACGGCGAGCACAGGAAGAACACCCCGCCCGCGGCCTCCTCGGGCGTGGCCGGCCGGCCGATCGGGATGATCATCGCGGCCATCTGGCGCATCTGCTCGGGGATCCCGAGCTGGATCTCCTTGCCCTCCTTCTGGAAGGTCCCGGCCTCCTCCTTGGCGGCGGTGAGCCGCGTCTCGACGAAGCCGAACGCCACCGCGTTCACGTTGATCTTGAACTGGCCCCACTCCTTCGCGAGCGTCTTCGTCAGGCCGACGACGCCCGACTTGCCCGACGAGTAGTTCGCCTGGCCGGCGTTGCCCATCGTGCCCGAGACCGACGAGATGTTCACGACCTTGCGGAACACCTCGACGCCCTCCTCGCGCTCCTTCTTGGCCGGCTCGCGCAGGTGCGGCGCCGCGGCGCGCAGGATCTTGAACGGCACCACGTTGTGGATGTCGAGCATCGCCTGGAACTGCTCGTCGGTCATCTTGTGGATCGGCCCGTCCCACGTGTAGCCGGCGTTGTTGACGACGATGTCGAGCTTGCCGAACTCGTCGACCGCCTTCTGCACGAGCTGGTCGGGCACCCCGTCGGCCGTGAGGTCGCCCGCGAATACGGTCGTCTCGCCCTCGATCTCGCCCGCGGCCTGCTCGGCGACGTCGCCGTCGAGGTCGTTGATGAGGACCTGGGCGCCGTGCTCGGCGAGCAGCTCGGCCGTGGCGCGGCCGATGCCGCGCGCCGACCCGGTCACGATCGCCGACTTTCCGTCGAGTACTCCCACTGGTGAATCTCCTTGTCGCGTGGTTCGAGGCGCGCAACTATGACGTAGCGCAGCCGGGCGGGGCCGGCGGTACCCTCGCCCGATCGGGGCCAGGATCCTCATCGGGGTGGCGATCGCGCTGGCCTACGCGGCACCCGCGACGGCCGCGACGCCGACCGCGTGCAGCGGGGCCGGCCGGGCGCCGTCGCAGACGATCACCGGCGAGTTCGGCACCGAGCTCGAGGGTGGCTACGTGCTGGTCCCGTTCGACGTGCCGGCCGGCACCACCGCCGTGCGCATCCGCTACTGCTGGGACCAGCCCGACTCGCCGACCAGCTCGCAGGTCAAGCACACGCTCGACCTCGGCGTCTACCAGCCGCGCGGGGGCGGCGACGGCGCGGTCTGGGGCGAGCGCGAGTTCCGCGGCTGGGGTGGGTCGAGTCACCGCGACGTGACGCTCTCGGCGGAGGGGTTCTCGACCGAGGCGCAGTACCGCGCGAGCCCGACCGGCCACGTCCCCGGCAAGACCACGCGCGGCTTCCGTCCCGGCCCGGTCGTGCCGGGGCGCTGGGCGGCCGAGCTCGGCGTGGCCGCCGTGGCAGGCCAGCAGGAGGGCGACTCCGACGGCAGGGTCGCCTGGAGGGTGGAGATCGACCTGAGCAGGGACCCCGCGTTCGCCGACCAGCCGTACGAGCCCGCCCCGTACGACGGCGCGCCGCGCAGGTCGGGGCCCGGCTGGTACGCCGGCGACATGCACGTGCACGCCGAGCACTCCTCGCTCGGCGACGCCACGATGACCGACGTCTTCAAGTTCGCCTTCGGCGCGCCCCCCGGTGGGGCCGGGCTCGACTTCATCACGCTCTCCGACTACGTGACCGACACCGCCTGGGGCGAGATCGGCCGCTACCAGGCCGCCCACCCGGGCAAGCTCGTGATCCGCTCGAGCGAGGTGATCACCTACCGCGGCCACACGAACAACCACGCGAGCCTGCGCTACGTGGACTACCGCACCGGCCCGATCTGGGAGCGCCGTCCCGACAACTCGCTCACCCTCTGGAGCGCCGCCCCCCGGGCCGGGCCGCAGCACATCTTCGACCGCGTCCACGCCGCGGGCGGCTGGACGCAGGTCAACCACCCGACGATCTTCCCCTCGGAGGTCCCGCTGTTCTCGCTGCTCTGCCGCGGCTGCCCGTGGGACTACGCCGACTCCGAGACCGACTGGCGCAAGGTCGACGCCTACGAGGTGCAGACCGGCCCCGCCGGCGCTCCGTCGCCGCCCGGCAACGAGCCCGGCCCCAACCCGTTCACCCCGGAGGCGATCCAGGAGTGGGACCGGCTGCGCACGGAGGGCTACCGGATCACCGGCGTCGCCTCGAGCGACTCGCACAACGCGGGGGCGACGCCCGGCGGGGTCACGCAGTCGCCGATCGGCGAGGGCACGACGGTCGTGTTCGCGCCCGAGCTGTCGGAGGACGGGATCCGCCGCGGCGTGCGCGCCGGCCACGCGTTCGTCCGGATGTTCGGCCACGAGAGCCCCGACCTGAGGCTGACCGCCCGCGCCGGCGAGCGCACCGCGATGATGGGCGACCGCCTGGAGGGCGAGAGCGCGACGTTCGAGGCCCAGGTGCTGGGCGGCGTGACCACCGCGCAGCCGCGAACGCTGGTCGTCCTGCGCGACGGCGTCCCGCTCCTGTCGGTGCCCGTCGCGCCGGTGAACCAGGCGTTCGCGTTCTCGTTCCCCTCGGCCGGCCCCGGCGACTACCGGATCCAGGTGATGCGCGGCAGCGCGATCGACGCGCTCTCGAACCCGATCACGCTCGGCGCGCGCGCGGAGCCCGAGCCGCCGCCGGGTGCGCCACCCGGCCAGGGCCCCGGCCCCGGTCCGCCGTCGGGCTCCAACACCGGCGCGTCCGGCACCTCGCCGGACAGGCCGGCGGGCCCGAGCGGGATGCGGCTGTCCGTGCGCCCGACCCGCGTGCGCGCCGGCAGGCGGGTCCGCTTCCGCTTCAAGGTCCTGACCACCGGCGGCGCGCCCGCGCGCGTCGCCGGCGCGCTCGTGCGCTTCGGCGGCCGCAGGGCGCGCACGGACGTGGACGGCGTCGCGCGCATCGGCGTCCGCCACAGGCACTCCGGGCGCAAGCGCGCGAGCGCCTCGAAGCCGGGGCTCGGCAAGGCGGTCGTGAAGCTGCGGGTGCTGCCGCCCAGGAAGCGCCGCTAGCCGCGCTCGTCGGTCAGTGCGGGCGCGGGAAGCGGCTCGCCATCACGGCGTCCCAGCCGCGGTCGGGCATCACCGCCCGCATGCCGAGCATCACGCGCGCGCCAACCGTGATCACGTAGCGCGGCTTGGGCCGCCGCCGCACGATCGCCTTGTGGATCGCGCGCGCGACCGACTCCGGCGGGGCGGCCAGCCGCGCGCCCGGGCCCTCGTAGGCGCCGGCTGTCGTCTGCGCCACGGCGCTGTTGAACTCCGCGTACGGGCCGTCGTCCTCGGTGGCGCGCCCGAGCGCGCCCACGGCGGCGTTGCCGAACTCGGTCTTGATCAGGCCGGGCTCGATGATCGACACGCCCACGCCGAAGCCGCGCACCTCGAAGCGCAGGACGTCCGAGAGCCCCTCGACCGCGTGCTTGGTCGCGTGGTAGATCCCGCCGCCCGGGAAGGTGAGCTTGCCGCCCATCGAGCTCACGTTCACGATCCGCCCGTGCCGCTGGCGGCGCATCCCGGGCAGCACGAGCTGGCACATGCGGATCAGGCCGAGCACGTTGGTCTCGAACTGCCTGCGGACCTCATCCATCGACACCGACTCGACCGCCCCCGAGAGGCTGTAGCCGGCGTTGTTGACGAGCGCCCCGACCGCGCCCTCCTGCTCCTCGACGGCGGCCACCGCGCGCGTCATCGACTCCTCGTCGGTCACGTCGAGCTGGAGCAGCCGGCAGCCGTGCTCCTCGAGGTCCTGGATCGACTCGATCCGCCGCGCGGTCGCGTAGACGGTCAGGCCGCGCTCGGAGAGGTACTTCGCCGTCGCGCGCCCGATGCCGGTCGAGCATCCGGTGATGAGGACCGCCTTCGAGACCTCCGCCACGGGCGGGACGCTACCGCTTTCGGCGCAGCACCCTGATCGTCGAGCGCCCGGTCTGGAACCCCTTGCGCTTCGCGTAGACCGGCTTCGAGCGGTAGATCCGCAGGCAGACCTTCTTCGTGCCCTTCCGCCCTGTGGTGCCGCGGCGGCCGGCGAAGCCGATCGTCGCGCCCGGCACGACCCGTCCCGCGGAGGTCGCCTTGAAGCGGAAGCAGGTCCTGCGCCCGCCCCGCACCGTCCGCGGCTTGACGCTCAGCTTGATCTTCGGCTTGGCGCCGGCCTTGGTCCCGCCGCCGCCGGTGCCGCCGCCCGCCCCGCCCGTGTTCGCCCCCGCGCACGCGGGCGGGAACCGGCGCGGGTCCCTGACGAGCAGCTCCACGTTGCGGTCGATCTCCTTGCCCTGCGCACCGCTGCCCGGCCCGAGCTGCGGGTCGTTGTAGGTGAGCGTGCGTGCGATCGACGCGAGCGTCTGGGAGTCGAAGCCGCCCGCGGCGGTGCCCGGGGCGGGCGCCTCCACGCGGTTGGCGGTGTCGAGGATCGTCCCGAAGATCGAGAGCGTGCCGTCGCAGTTGTCCATCACCTCGACCACGCGGTCCTGCGGCGGCCAGTCGGCGAGCGCCGGGCTCTTCAGCTCCCAGTAGCCGGCCTTGCCGTCCTCGGACTTCTGCGGCGCCACGCGGTTCTCGTGCGAGTGCCCCGCCACGTAGGCGACCGCGTTCGGGTACCTGTGCATCAGCGCGGCCACGTCGTCGCCGAGCTTCGGGTTCGAGGGCCGCGGGTCGCGGTCGCAGCCCGGGTTGGCCGAGTGGCCGTGCTCGTCGTCGGGCGGGCACTCGCCGGTCGCCTCGTCCGGCACGTCGGCCGTGAGGCTCGAGCGCGCGTGGTGGGCGAACACGACCACGATCTCGTCGCGCGCGGTCGCCTTCCTCAGCACGCCCTCGAACCAGTTGAACTGCGGCTCGTCGACGTTGCCGTTGCTGCTCGTCGGCGTCACCCCGCCCTCGGAGAGCGTGTCGAGCGCGACGAAGCGCAGGCCCGGCCGCGGCGACCACTCGTAGTAGCCCGCGGCGCCGCCCGAGGCGTCGAGCTCGGCCCTGTCCACGAGCGCGAAGCCGTGGTCGTCGGCCTGCGCCGGGGTGTCGAAGATCTTCTTGAACTGGAGCTTGTCCACGAACTGGCGGCGCTGGTCCGGCGGCACGAGCATCACCGAGGCGGGCGGGGTCAGCACGGTGGGCTCGAACGCCGTCGCGATGCCGGTCGCCGCCAGCGGCTTGACGCAGCCCGTGGCGATCCGCTCGATCGGCGCGGTCGCGCTCTGGTTGCCCTGCACGAGCCCGTCGTGGTTGCCGAACAGCACGTAGCTCGGCACCCGCAGCCCCTCCGCCATGAACGGCTTCTGCGCCTGGTCGAGCAGCCCGGCGTACTTCGGCCAGCCGGCGGCCTCCCCGCTCGGATCGTCGGGGTCGTAGTAGTGCGGGTCGTCGGTCGGGGTGTCGTCGTGGTCCTGCACGCCGGTGTAGTTGCGCGGGTCGTCGAGCGGGGTCCCGGGGGGGCAGCTCGTGCCGGACAGGTCGCTCGTGCCGCTGTTGGGGTCGAGCAGCCCGCCCTCGAGCAGGGTCCTGACCCACTCGGTCTCGTTGCGCTGCTGGTTGTCGGCGAGGTCGCCGGTCATCATCGCGGCCAGCATCGAGGCCCTCTCGCCGTTGCCCTGCGCGATCGGGCTGGTCGTGAACGCGTTCATCTGGCGGATCGACCAGTCGGTGAGGTGCGGGATCAGCGCCTCCTGGGCCCGGTACGCCGCGTTCGCGGTGTTCGACGGGTCCACATCCAGGAACTCCACGCGCGCGGGCGACTCCTCGTCGGCGAGCTGGAAGTCCGTGATCTGGCCGAAGTAGGCGAGCGAGCGGCGGCGGCCGGCGCGGCCGTCGCGCGGCGCGGCGAGGTCGGTGCGCACCGCGTAGGGCTCGCCCGGGCCGAGGCGCAGGAACTTGAAGCCCTGCTTCGGGTCGTCGCCGGTGATCGTGTGGTCGAGCGTCGAATCGCCGGCCAGCGGGTCGGCCGCCCCGTGGCTCGTGTGCGCCGTCGCCGACGTCGCGGCCGCGAGAGCGAGCGCCAGGGTCGCGAGCCAGGCGGCCGGTCGTCGGAGTCGTCCTGCCACGCCGCGCATGATCGCAGCGGCCCTCCGGGGAAGCGCCGCCCGCGGGTGGATTCGCTACCGCATCGGCGGTATTTTCGCCGCGTGGCCGCGATCACGTGCGGTGCGTGCGGCACCGACAATCCCGCGGGGGCGCGCTTCTGCATGAACTGCGGCACCGCGCTGCCGCGCGTGTGCCCGGCCTGCGGGACCGAGAACCCGGTCGAGGCCAGGTTCTGCATGAGCTGCGGCACCCAGCTCGCCGGCGCGGCGCCCGCCCCCGCGCCCGCCCCGGCCGCGCGCGACGAGGCGCTGCCGGAGGAGCGCCGTCAGGTCACCGTGCTCTTCGCCGACCTCTCCGGCTACACGGCCGTGTCCGAGCGCATGGACCCGGAGGCGGTCAAGTCGCTCGTGGACCGGGCGCTGCGGCGGCTGACCGAGGAGGTGCGCCGCTACGGCGGCACCGTCGACAAGTACATCGGCGACAACGTGATGGCGCTGTTCGGCGCCCCGATCGCGCACGAGGACGACGCCGAGCGCGCGGTGCGGGCGGGGCTCGGAATGCAGTCCGCGATGGCCGACGTGAACGCGGCGCTCCCGGACGGCGTGTCGTTCGCGCTGCGCGTCGGGCTCAACACCGGCGAGGTGCTCGCGGGCGCCGTCGGCGACGACTACACGGTCGTGGGCGACACCGTCAACGTGGCCGCGCGCCTGCAGTCGGCCGCCGAGCCGGGGACCGTGGTCGTCGGCGAGCGTACGTTCCGCGCCACCGGCGCCGCGATCCGCTACGAGCGGCTCGAGCCGCTCACACTCAAGGGCAAGTCGGAGCCGGTCCCCGCGTGGCGCGCGCTGGGCACCGTGGCCGAGCAGGCGGTCGGCCGCTCGTCGCGGGCCCACGAGGCGCCGCTCGTGGGCCGCGACTACGAGATCGGGATGCTCGAGTCGCTCTACGAGCGCGTGGTGGCCGAGCGCCGCCCGCACCTCGGCACGCTGATCGGCGAGGCGGGTGTGGGCAAGTCGCGGCTGCTGCGCGAGTTCGCGCGCCGCGCCGCCCAGCGCGAGGACCCCCCTGCGATCCGGACCGGGCGCAGCCTCCCGTACGGCTCCGGCATCGTCTACTGGGCGCTCAGCGAGGTGGTGCGCGACGAGTGCGGGATCCTCGAGACCGACAGCGCCGAGGACGCCTGGCGCAAGCTGGCCGGCACGGTGGCCGAGGCCGAGGCCGAGCACGGCGACGCCGCCGAGCGCCGTGCCGCGGTGATCGGGCGCTCCCTCGGCCTCGACGTGCCGGGGGACGTCGCCGCGCCGCTCGACTCCGACGACCCCGAGCGCCTGCGCGACGAGCTGTTCTCGGCGCTGCGGCTGATGGTCGAGTCCTCGGCCCAGCGGCGGCCGCTGGTGCTGGTGTTCGAGGACATCCACTGGGCCGACGAGGGCATGCTCGACGCGATCGAGCACCTCGCGCAGTGGGTCCGGGCGCCGCTGATGCTGATCTGCCTCACGCGCGGCGAGCTGCTCGAGCGCCGCCCGACCTGGGGCGGCGGGCGCCGCAACGCAACGCAGCTCTTCCTCGAGCCGCTGACCGGGGAGGAGACGCGCGAGCTCGTGGCGGCGCTGCTCGGGAACGGGTCGAGCGCGGAGGTCGTGCCGGCCGTGGCGGAGCGTTCCGGCGGCAACCCGCTGTTCGCAGAGGAGATGGTCCGGCGCATCGCCGAGGAGGGCGCCGGCGCCGGCGAGCTGCCCGACAGCGTGCAGGCGGTGCTCGCCGCGCGGCTCGACGGGCTCGAGCCGTTCGAGCGCCGGCTCGTGCAGCAGGCGGCGGTGGTCGGCCGCACCTTCTGGGCGTCGTCGCTCGCCACGCTCGCCGCGGAGGAGAACCTCGACCTCGAGCGCACGCTGCTCGCGCTCCAGGAGAAGGACATACTCGCGCCGGGCGCGGAGCGCAGCTTCGGCGGCGAGCGCGAGTTCGCGTTCAAGCACGTCCTGACCCGCGACGTGGCCTACGGGATGCTGCCGCGCGGGGTCCGCTCGCAGAAGCACTTCGAGGTGGGCCGCTTCATCGAGGAGCGCGCCGGCGACCGCACCGACGAGGTCGTGCCGCTGCTGGCCGAGCACTACGGGCGCGCCGCCGAGCTCGGCGAGGAGGCGCGGGTCGAGCCGGCGGCGCTCGAGCCGATCCGCGCGCGCGCGCTGCGCTTCCTCGAGGAGGCGGGCGACGCCGCCGCCCAGCTCTACTCGAACCAGGAGGCAGCCGCGCACTACCGCCGCGCCCGCTCGCTGGCGCCCGGCGCCGACCCGAGCCTCGCCGCGCGGATCGGCGAGAAGCTCGGCGACGTATCGCTGCGCGTCGGGCGGGTGGACGAGGCCATCGAGGTATGGGAGACGTGCCTCGAGCACCACCGCGGCGAGGAGGCGCTCGAGCGGGTGGCGGACCTCCACCGCAAGATCGGGTCGGCTCAGTCGCACAAGGGGGAGCGCCGCGCCGCGATCGAGCACTACCAGAAGGGCATCAACCTGCTCAAGGACGGGCCGCCGCGGCTCGAGCTCGTCCGCCTCTACGAGGAGGCCGCCTGGCTCTACCTGCACACCGGCGACAACATGCTCGCGATCTACGCGTCGGAGAAGGCGCTGCGGCTGGCCGAGCGGCTGGGGGAGACGCGGGCCGCGAGCCGCGCCCACGGGATCTTCGGCCGCGTCTTCGGGCGGATCGGCGACAACGAGAAGGCGCGGACCAACCTCGAGCGCTCGGTCGAGCTCGCCCGCGGCTCCGACCACGGCGAGACGATCCTGGCGCTGCTGGCGCTCGGGCGCCACCTCGAGGTCTCCGAGGCCGACGCCTCCGGCGCGCACGCCGCCTACGGCGAGGCGCTGGCGCTGGCCGAGCAGGTCGGCGACCTTCCCAACCAGGTCGAGCTGCACGCGGCGCTGGCGCAGCTCGCCGCCTACCGCGGCGACTGGGAGCAGCTAACCGAGTCGACCGAGGCGAGTGCGCGGCTGGCCGAGCGCGAGGGGCTGGTCGGCAAGCTCTGCCTCCCGTACGCGCTGCGCGGGCTCGAGCGCTGGCGCGAGGGCGACGTGGCCGGGGCGGCCGAGCAGTACCGCCGAGCGCACGAGCTGGCCGAGCAGGTCGGCTGGTCAGAGCTGGCCTTCCAGGCGCTCTACGGGCTGGCGATCAGCCTGCGCGACTCCGACGACACGGGCGGCGCGATCGCCGCCCTCGACCGCGCGATCGACGTCTGCGAGCGCGCCGGCCTGATCGCGCAGTCGATCCAGGCGATCGCCACCCGCGCGGTCGTGCTCGCGCAGGCGGGGCGCGACGCCGCCGCGCGCGAGGCGGCGGCCGAGGCCACCGAGCTCTCCGAGCGCCTGCACTACCCGATCGGCCGCGCGGCCGCCCTGGAGGCGCGCGGCGTGACCGACGAGGACCCCGGCGCGGGTGCGCGCCTCCTCGCCGAGGCCCACGACGCCTGGCGCGAGCTCGACCGCCCCCTCGAGGCCGCGCGCTCGCGGCTCCTGGCAGGCCAGCGGCTCGCCGAGGCCGATCCGGAGCGGGCGCGCGGGCTGCTGGACGAGGCCGCCGCCGAGCTCGACTCGCTCGGCGTGTCGCACCTGGCGCAGCGCGCGCGGGCGGCTGCGACGGCCGCTACGTAGGCGCTACCGGCACTCGCTCTGCGCCGTCCGCGTGCCGCCCGCCTTGAGCGTCAGCCTGCGCTTGGTCGCGCGCGAGCTCCCGTCGAGGTCGCGGTTCGTCACGATCAGGTGCCCGGCCACCCTGCGCCGCTTCCTGATCTCCGTACGCGCCGAGCTGGGAAGCTTGATCTCGATCCCGGGCGCGCACGCGATCGGCACCGACGGCGTCGGTGCGATCCTGATCCGCCGCGAGGCGACGACCCGGAGCTCGCCCTTCACGCGCATGCGGATGGCGGCGTCGCCTGCGCAGCCGCGCTCGCACTCGATCTCCACCGGCACGCTGCGCTCGTCCTCCTCCAGTCGGGTGGTGGAGGACGCGATCCGCACCGGGCAGGGCAGTGCGACCTCCGCCGGCTGCGGGTCGCTCGCGCCCTCGGTCATCAGGTCGGCGCCGCCGCGGCAGTTGCCGAGCCCGTAGGCGATCCGCGCGCCGTCGAAGTCGATCGTGCCGCTGCGCACGCCGCGCGGGCCGAGCCGGGCCGCGTTCGTGCGGCTGCCATCGAGCCCCATCAGCGCGACCACGAGCTCGTCACCGGCGCCCGCGACCGCGGCGATCCGCCCGCCGGCGATCCGCACGTCGCTCGTGCACGGCTTGACCGGCAGCACGTGCTCGGTCGGCTCGGCCACCGAGTACCAGGCGAGCTTGCCGTCGCTGCAGTCGGCGTCGAGGGTGTCGCCGGTCGAGGTCGCGATCGTCCCGTCCTCCTGGAGGTCGAAGCTTCGCGCCTGCGGGATCTCGTAGACCTTCTTGTCGGCGACCCAGTCGTGCACGGTCGTGACGGTCGACGAGCTGCCGTACGGCCCGATCGGGAAGGAGTTGTAGGCCACGTAGCGCCCCGCGAGGGCGATGACGCTCGCCTGGAGCCGCTCGCCGACGCTGACGGTCGTCGTCGCGGGCGCCGGCCCGCTGTAGTCGTGGATCTTGATCTGGCCGCTGCAGTCGGTGGCCGCCACGCGGGACCCGTCGGCGTCGAGGCCGATCGACCCCGGTCCCCAGATGTCGCCGCTGCTGCACGAGTCCTCCTGCCCGAAGGCGCCGCCCACCGCGCCGCCGTAGCGCGTGACCCGCACCGTCCCGACCTGGTAGCGGGCGTTCCCCGACGCGTACAGCTCCTTGTAGGCGAGGCGCTGGGGCGAGGCGGCGATCAGCGACGAGAACTCGGAGAAGTCGCCCGGCGACTCCTCCTCGTCGTCCCCGGAGGAGGACGAGCTGCTGAAGGCCGGGCCGTTGGCGACCTTGATCAGCCCCCCGGGTCCCGCGAGCCGCAGCGACCTGCTCTTGCTGCCCTGCTCGCCGTAGAAGACGTTCTCACCCGCGAGCCGCGGGCCCTCGACGATCGTCCCGAGCGTGCTCGCGAGCCGCTGCGGCGCCGCGCTCGCGACCCCCGTCCCCGCCAGCCCCACCACCACGAAGACAACAACCATCAGCACGCCCCGCCGCATCCGCGCCTCCCCGGATAGCCGTAGTTGACCTGCTGAACCCCGCGGATGCGCGAACGTTTCGCCGTCCGGCAGCGCATTCGCGCCAGGCCGCCGGCCACTGGTCGAGCGCGGCGTCGTCGAACGAGGCGCTCGTGAAGGGCAGCCCCGGGCCGGCGTCAGCCCGGGGCTGCTCTCCCTACTGGCCGCCGCTCTGCTGCGGCTCCTCCGGCTCGGCCGGCGTGTAGTTGGGCTCCTCCGCCGGCGTGGCGTTCGGCTCGTCGGGCGGGGTTCCGGGCGTCCCGCCCTCCACGCCGCCGCTGCCCTCCACGCCGCCGCTGCCCTCCTGGCCGCCGCTGCCCTCCTGGCCGCCGCCGCCCTGGACGCCGTCGCCGGATGCTCCGCCGTCGCCTCCGGACGGCTCGCCGCCGCTGCCCTCGTGGCCACCGCCGCCGCCCTCCGGCGGGGCGCCGGGCGCTCCGCCCTCGCCGCCGCCACCGCCGGGCGCGGGCGGATCCGTCCCGGGCGAGCTGCCCTCGTAGCCGCCGCCGCCCTCCGGCGGTCCGCTGGGCGCGCCGCCCTCTCCGCCTCCGCCTGGGGTCTCCTCAGACCACGCGAGATCGCTCACGATGCTCCCTCCGAACTAGCCTCCCTGTCGCGGCGGATGCTACGCCTTTTCAGCGGTCCGCACCGCTCAGCGAGCGCAGCACCAGCCCTCGATTCGCGGCGCCGCCCGCGAGCCGGCGGCGCCCGGGTCGAACTGGCGGGCGATGCCGGAGACCGCGACGATCCGGCGCGCGTCCCCGGAGCGGACGAACAGCCACTGGTCGGCGCTCGGCCAGCCGATCACGAGCCAGCGGCCGTCCGGCGACCAGGCGAGGTCGCGGAGCTCGCCGGCGCCGACGAAGACGCGCCGCGCCGGCCGCGGCTGACGCTCCGCCTCGAGCAGGACGACCTCGCTCTGGCCATCGCCCGCCCGCCGCACGACGGCGAACCCGTGGGTCCGGCCGGCGAAGGCCGCCGCGCCGGTCGCTCGCTCGATCGCGATCGTGCGCAGCAGCCGGCCGCGCTCGTCGAAGACGCGGATCGCCCGCGTCCCGGCGGCGAGCAGCCTCCGGCCGTCCGCCGACCAGGTCAGCTCGCGCGGGGCCTCCGCGGGCGGCGTCCGCCAGGCGATGCGGCGCTCGTCCGCGGCCAGCACCGTGACGCTCCCGCTCGCCTCGGCGTACGCGAGCACGTGTCCGCCGCCGGGCTTCCACGCGGGGGCGGTGTCGGCGACGCCGGCGCTGAGCTGGCGGTCGCCCGTCCCGTCGCCGGCCACGATCCGCAGCGACGGCACCGACCCCGTCAGGTAGGCGATCCGGAAGCCGCTCGGCGACCAGCGCGGGTGACGCACCGGATCGGGGCGGCTCAGGGTCCAGCGGACCGCGCCGCCCGGCTCGGTCGCGACCAGCTCGCGGCCCTCCGTGGCCACCACGAACAGCCCGTTCGGCGACCAGCCCGCCTCGCCGTAGTCGCCGAGCCGGCGCTTCGACCCGTCGGCCTGGACGACCCAGGCTCCGGCCGCGGAGGTCACGAGCAGCCGTCCGCCGCCGGGCAGCGAGGCGAGCGACGGGCGCGCGTCGTCGCGGCCGGGGCTGACCAGGTCGCGCAGCCAGTCGCCGGCACCGGTCGCGGGCAGGGCGAGGGTGGCCGCCGCGAGCACGCCGGCCGCGAGGGCGAGGCTCAGGCGGCCGGGCCGTCGCCGCCGCTTTAGCGGCGCGGCCTCCTCGAACGCCGCGCGGACGACGCGCCAGCCGCGCTCCTCGGCGCCGTCCGCGTCGGGGAGGGGCGCGTCGCGCAGGCGATCGTGGAGGTCGGTCACGGCGCGTCCTCCAGCCGCTCGCCGGGGCCGCTCATCGCGCGTCCTCCAGCCGCTCGCCGAGGCCGTCGAGCGCGCGGCGCAGCCGCGAGTTCACGGTCCCGCGCGGCAGGTCGAGCGCTTCCGCGATCTCGCCCGGCGTGTGGTCGAGCAGGTAGCGCAGCACCACCACCGCCCGGTGGTCGGGCGGGAGGGCGGCGAGCGCGGCGACCAGGTCGCCGGACGGGCCGCTCGCGGACGGGCGGGCGGGCGCGCCGGCGAGCGCGTCGTCGGCCACCTCGCGCCTCAGCGCCCGCGCGCGGGCCCAGTCGATCGAGCGGTTCACCACGATCCGGTGGAGCCACGGCCCGAACGGGCGGCGGCGATCGAAGCGGTCGAGCGCGCGGATGGCGGCGAGGAACGACTCCTGGGCGATGTCCTCGGCGGCGGCCGCGTCGTGGACGATCAGGTAGGCGGCGCGGTGGGCGGCCGGCCAGTGGCGGCGGAAGAGGTGCTCGAGGGCCTCGGCGGAGCCCGACTGCGCGGCTCTGACCCAGGCGCGCTCCCGGCGGTTCGGGGGCGAGGCCCGAACGACCGCCGCGCCCGCGCCGGCGCGCGGCGCTCGGAGCGCGGCCGGCCGGGGCGATGCTGCGGCGATCGATCTCCCTCCGCCGCCGATCCTCGCAGGCGGAGTGGCTGCGCGCCAGCGCGCCTCACGCGCGCGCGGGAATGCGATTGCGCCGGCGGGCGGCGAGGGCGGCGGCCGCTGCCAGCAGCGCGGCTGCGAGGCCGATCCCGATCAGCCCCCAGGGCGGACCGGGATCGCCGCCGCTCGCCCGCGCCGCGGAGCGCGGCCGTGCCGGGCGCGAGACCTCGAACGTCCGCGTGTCGATCAGCGCGAGCCGCGCGCCCCTCCGGGTCACGGCGAGGGAGCGCCCCCCGGCGGCGAGGTCGAGCCGGACGTTGAGGAGGTCGTCGTTCGAGATCGCGGGGAGGTCGATGCAGAACGCCCGGCGGCGGACGGTGTCGAGGGCGTGCACGAAGCGATGCTCGCCGCCGTCGTAGAGCGTGTACGCCCAGCGGCCGTGGGCGCTGGTTGCGCGGGTGAGCGGCAACCCGCTCATGTCCTCGTCGGGCTCGCGGGCGTCGACGATCGGGCCGGGATCCAGGCGCTCGGCCCGCAGGTCGTAGGAGCGCACGGCGTAGCGGGTGGGGTCGCGCCGCGACAGGTACTGGATCAGGTAGAGCCGCCGGCCGTCGGGCGAGAGGGCGTCGAAGCTGAAGTCGCCGCGCAGGCGCACGGTCTTGCGCATGTAGAGGTGCTGCCCGTCCACGACCGCGAGCACCGTGCTGCGCTGCGGGAAGCGGGCGCGGGGGCGGATCAGGACGAGCGTGCCGCCGCCGGCGGAGAGCCCGCCGGGAGTGCCGTCGAAGGCGACCGCGGGCATCGCGAACGGCCGGTCGAGATAGACGGAGTCGGCGAGCCGCCCGCCGCGCTTGGCGACACGCCCGACGATGGTGCCGCGGCCCGCGGGCGCGACGAAGAAGTTGGCGTCGCTCGAGGGCGTGGTGATCCCGCCGGGATCGGCGTTGGTGCCGGCGGGGAGCCCGTCGGCACGCGCGACGGCCGGCGCGGCGAGGAGGAGGACGGCGAGGGTGACTGGAGCGAGGAGCTTTTGGCGCATGCCCCCAATACGGCGGGCACGGTGCGAGAGGTCCCTCGCGCTCTCAAGAAAGGCGCTGCGGCTGCCGACGCGATCCACATGGAGGCGTCGGTGCAGAGTGCGGTCCCGCAGCGGAGCGGGACGGTCACCCCCAGCACGGTCCACGAGCTCAAGACGCTCGTGCTGTCCCGGTATCCCGGAATCGTGATCGAGACCGCCGAGGCCCAGCGCGCGGAGGGGTCGCTGGTCGGCGTGGCGCGCGACCTCCAGCTCGTCCGTTACCGCTGGTCGGTCACGACCGGGCTCAGGCGTGCGCGCGAGGAGGGAGGGGGCGCCCCCGAGACCCAGGACCCCGCCCGTGCGCTGAAGGTGATCGCCGAGCTGGGGCTCGACGGGCTGTACGAGCTGCACGACTTCACTCCCTACCTCTCGAAGCCGGAGGTGTCGCGGGCGTTCCTCGAGCTGCTCGAGCGCTTCGCGGACCAGGCGCGCCTGTCGACGATCGTGCTCATCGAGACCAAGGCCGAGCTGCCGCCCGAGCTGGACCCGTACGTCGTGCGCTACGACCTGCGCTTTCCCAGCCGGGACGAGTACCGCCAGGCGCTCGAGGCGGTCGTGAAGTCGCTGCGGGTGAACGGAGCGGTCGTCGAGATCGCCCCCGACGACTACGACGAGTTCTGCGGCGCCGTCACGGGGCTGACGCTCAACCAGGCGCGTCAGGCGATCGCGCGCGCCGGGATCGAGGACGGGCGCCTCACGCGCGACGACCTCGCCCGCCTGGCCGAGTTCAAGGCTCGCGCGCTCCAGGAGGACGGCCTGCTCGAGTACTTCCCGCCGGCCGACAACCGCTACGAGCTGGGCGGGTTCTCGAACCTGACCCGCTGGCTCGAGCGCGCGCGGGTGGGCTTCAGCGCGCAGGCCGCGGAGCTGGGGCTGGAGCCGCCGAAGGGCATCCTGCTGGTCGGAGTTCAGGGGTGCGGGAAGTCGCTGGCGGCGAAGGTGATCGCGCGCGAGTGGCGGCTGCCGCTGCTGAAGCTCGACGCCGGGCGGCTGTTCGACAAGTTCATCGGGGAGACGGAGCGCAACTTCCGCAAGGCGATCGCCATCGCGGAGGCCACCGCGCCGGCCGTCCTGTGGATCGACGAGATCGAGAAGGCGATCGCGCCCGGCGTCGGCGGCGAGACGGACGGCGGCCTGTCACGGCGCCTGTTCGGCTCGTTCCTGACATGGCTCCAGGAGAAGAAGGAGCCCGTCTTCGTCGTCGCGACGGCCAATGACCTATCGGTGCTGCCGCCGGAGCTGCTGCGCAAGGGCCGCTTCGACGAAATCTTCTTCGTCGACCTGCCGAACGAGGAGGAGCGGGCCCAGATCTTCCGCATCCACCTGGGGCTGCGCAAGCAGGATCCGGCGGCTTTCGACATGTCCGCGCTGGTCGCCGCCAGCGACGGGTTCAGCGGCGCGGAGATCGAGCAGGCCGTGATCGCGTCGCTGCTCGGCGCGCTGCACGACGGCGTGCCGCTGAGCACCGGCCTGGTGGTCGAGGAGCTCGGATCCACCGTGCCGCTGTCGGTGGCGCGGCGCGAGGACGTGGACGGGCTGCGGGCGTTCGCTGCTGGGCGGTTCGTGGCGGCTCGCTGAGGGCGGCTACAGGTCCAGCGCGCGATCAATGTCCATGGCACACCGTCCGGAGCCGTTCTCGAACGCCGAGCTCGTGCAGATCGCCGCGGAGCGGCGGCGCGTGATGGTGCGCGGCATGGCGTTGATCTGGCTCATGGCCCTGGCCGGCCCCGTGTACCTGTACTTCGCCACCGACGACGCCCCGTTCGCGGTCGGGGCGGGTGTGTTCGTGGGCCTGGCCTGCGCCGTGCTGACCCGCTTCATGATCGGCGTCTACCGGCGCACCACCCCGAGCCCTGTGGCTGGCGACCGCCCGCCTATCGACGTGGACCGGGTCGGCCCGGAGCTCGAAGCCGCCCTCGAGCGCGTGGCTGACCGGGAGCGCTTCGCTTTCAGAGTCGCACTGATCGGCGGCTCGGCGTGCCTCCTCTTCGCGATCGGAATCGGGATCGTCTTCGACGAGGCCGCCTTCGCCGTCCTGTGCGCGGTCGTGCTCGTGGCGAACACGTGGACCGCAGCGCGCGGGCTGCGCACGCTCGACAGCCGCGTCGAGAAGCGCCGGCATGACCTCCGGGAGTTCCTCGCCAGGGAACGGCTCAGGGCGGAGGGTCGCCTTCATGAGTCCTGAGAGTGGATCCTGACCGGGCCGGCTGCCGCGGGCTTTCCGCGCTGGCGTCCGTCTGCGCGTCGTCGCAAGCCGCGAGACAGAACGTCGAGCTCGTACGGCATTTCCACTAGCTGAGCCACCGTCCAGCGAATCTCGGGGTGCCAGGTCCAGGCGAGGACGCGAACCCTCAGAGCCGAGAATCCTCCGTGTTGCGTGACAGCTCAGAAGGCGGGCGGCGGCGGCCGGCGCGGCGCGCCGGCCGCCCTGCCGCCTACCGCTTCGCGTAGTCGCCGAACTCGCCGAAGTCGACGAGGACGCAGGGCTCGTCGCCCACGACCTCGGCGTCGTGACCCGGCGGGATCGCGACGACGTCGCCGGGACCGCATTCTCCCGCGGACCCGTCGTCCATCTCGACCCGCATGCGTCCGGAGAGGACGTAGCCGAGGTGCGACACCTCGCACGTGTCCGTCCCGGCGATCGGCTTCACGTTCTCCGACCACCGCCAGCCGGGCTCGAACGTCCCCTTGCCGACGGTCCGGCCGCCGACGCTGACCACGGCCGCCCTGCCCTTCCCTTCGAACTCGCGCACCTCGTCCGGCGAGTCGAAGCTCTTGACCTCCATCGAGGCCATTTCCTCCCTCCTTCCGTCGAAGGCAGTCGCGCGGAAGGTTATATGTCCGGACCGCACGCCTGACCACCCCTGGCGCGCGCAAGGCCCTTGGTGTTCGAAGTCGCGAAGACGTGGCCTCATCGCGCGCCATCGCAAGCTTGAATCGTCGGCGTGCGCCGGTCGAGGCCAGAGACCCCACGCGGACGACGAAACCCTGCAGGCGACTACAGCCCGAGGATCTTCCCCAAGATCTCCTTCATGATCTCATCCGTCCCCCCGCCAATCGGCCCAAGCCGCGTATCCCGCACGGCGCGCTCGATCTCGTACTCCTTCATGTAGCCGGCGCCCCCGTGGATCTGCAGCGCCTCGTCCGCCACCAAGAACGCGTCGCGCTGCGTCTGGAGCTTCGCCATCGTGACCTCCTTCACCGCGTCGTGGCCCTCGTGGAAGAGCCGTAGCGCGTTGTAGGTCATCGCGCGGCCGGTCTCGTACTTGACCGCCATCTCCGCGATCTTGTGGCGGATCACCTGGTGCTTGGCGATCGGCCGCCCGAACGCGCGCCGCTCGGAGGCGTACTCGATCGTCCGCTCGACCATCGACCGCATCGACCCGACCGACCCCAGCGCCATCAGCAGCCGCTCCCACTGGAAGTTGGCCATGATCAGGTAGAAGCCCTTGTTCTCCTCCCCGAGCAGGTTCTCCTCGGGCACGAACACGTCCTGGAACGCGAGCTCCCCGGTGTCCGACGCGTGCCAGCCCATCTTCTCGAGCTTGCGCGACACCGAGTACCCCTCCATGTCGCTCTCGAGGATCAGGAACGAGATCCCGTGGTGGCCGCCCTCCTGCGTGGTCTTGACCGCGGTCACGACGAAGTCCGCGCGCACGCCGTTGGTGATGTAGGTCTTCGACCCGTTCACGACATAGCCGCCGTCCACGCGCTTGGCCATCGTGCGGATGCCGGCGACGTCGGAGCCGGCGTCGGGCTCGGTGATCCCGAGCGCGGCGATCTTCTCGCCGCGGATGGCGGGCGCCAGGAAGCGCTGCTTCTGGTCCTCGGTGCCGAACTTCCACACCGGCGGCGTCGCGATCCCGATGTGCGCCCCGATGCCGGCTGAGAGCCCGCCCGACCCCGCCCGCGGCAGCTCCTCGGTGAGCACCGCGTCGTGGAGGTAGTCGCCGTCCTGGCCGCCGTACTCCTCGGGGTACTTGAGCCCGAGGAAGCCGAGCTCGGCCATCCGGTGGAACACCTCGTTTGGGAACCAGCGCGCGTCCTCCCACTCCTGCGAGCGCGGTCGCAGCTCGGCCGCTATGAAGCGGCGCACGGACTCGCGCAGCTGCTCGTGCTCGTCGGTGAACGGCGGCAGCGGCCTGCGCTCCGCGGCGGCGGGGACGCCCTTGTCGTAGGCCGTGCTCACGCCCGCAGCCCCGCGTCCTCGAGCGCCGCGCGCACCAGCCCGTCGTAGCGCTCGGCCTTGAGATCGCCGATCGGGTCCTCGGTGTGGTCGAGGAGCTGTCCGTAGGGGAGGGCGAACGCGGCGCGCATCGCCAGCAGGCGCCGGCGCTCCGGATCCGAGGCGCCAGTCAGCACCCGCGACGCCGCCGTCAGCGCGCGCGCCTCGCGCACGCGCCCCGGCAGGAAGCGCTGGAGGACCAGCGCGGTGGGGATCAGGAACGTCAGCCAGCCGAGCAGGTTCGCGAGGTCGTGCGCGCTCTCCTCGCCCCTGCGCCCGGCCTCGACCGTCTGGCCTCCGGTCGCACCGCCCGCGTCGCGCAGGCCGCCGGCCACGTCGCCGCCGACGACGGGCGTGTCCTCGACCGCGTCGGCCGCCGATCCGAACCCGGTCCTCACCGACTCACCCGCGTCCTGCACGCCCCGGCCGAGCCCCGCCAGCTCGTCGACCGAGTCGTGCACCCAGTTGCCGAGCAGCGCGAACACCACGACGGCGAGCACGAGGGATGCGTCGGTCGCGATCGACCGCGTGCGGCGGCGGGGGACGTCGGGATAGAGGCGCATTGGGCGTAGACTGGGCAGCATGACGCAGGACGAGTCGCGGGTGCTCACCGACCGCGACCACACCAGGGACGTCGAGACCGAGAGCGGTCGCAGCGTCAACGCCGAGATCTCGAACGCGATGGTGGGGCTCAAGAAGGAGTTCTACGGCCGCGGGCCCACGAAGGCCAAGACCTACATCAACGACAACTACGTCTTCTGCGTCCTCGAGGGCGGCCTCACCCGCAACGAGGAGACGCTCATAGCCGCCGGCGAGCACGACCTCGTTCGCAGGTACCGGCTCCGCTTCCAGGAGACGATGGCCGGCCCGACCACCCAGGCGATCGAGCGCATCACCGGCCGGACGGTGATCGGCTACCACAGCCAGATCGTCTTCGAGCCCGAGTACGGGTTCGAGATCTTCGTGCTCGACAGCCCGCCCGGGTAGCCGGTCGGGGGATCGTGACCCCCGTGTAGCCGAACCGGCACGGAATCGTTGCCGAAGACGGCCTCGTGTGACACGGGGCGTGGGACAATGGCGTCGTGGACCCGGACGTCAAGAGGCTCTTTGAGGAGCTCGCTCAGCTCAACCGCGACATGCTCAATCGCTTCGACCTGTCGTGGACCGCGATCGACCGCCGACTCGACGCACAGACTCAGCAGATGCTCGCGCAGGCGGCGGCCATGCGGGACATGCGCGATGAGATCAAGGCGAACACACAGGGCTTGCTGCGGGTTTTCGACCGCCTCGACGGCCTCGAAGGCAGTGCCTGACGATCCCGCGCCTCTTCTTCCCGCTCGTCGGGCGCTCGCTGACACTGCTCGAGACGGGTGAGGCTCTCCTCGCCTGCATGGAACGCCGCCTCGGGGCGTTCGAGCGTCGAGAACACTGGCCGAACAGGACGGAGGGGGAGATCCAGGCCGACCTGGATGCCGAGATCGCACGGATCGAGGCTCGCCGCATGGTGGAGCGATTCGCCGCCGGTGAGCCCTGGGCTGACGTCCGCGCGCCGGTCGTCCGTACTGGCTGACCGGCCGCCGGCCTAGAGCCCGTACGAGCGCCCGATCACGTCGAGCATGATCTCGTCGGTGCCGGCGCCGATTCGGTTCAGCCGCATGTCGCGCCAGACGCGCTCGATGCCGTACTCCTTCATGTAGCCGGCGCCGCCGTGGATCTGGATGCACTCGTCGGCCACCTCGACGGCCACCCGCGACGCGTGCAGCTTCGCCATCGAGATCTCCCGCACGGGGTACTCGCCGTTGTTGAACCGCCAGGCGGTCGTGTAGACCATCTGCCGCGCCGACTCGATCTTCGTGGCCATCTCCGCGAACTTGTGGCGGATCACCTGGAAGTGGCCGATCTCGCGGCCGAACGCCTTACGCTCGAGCGCGTACTCGCGCGTCTTGTCGAACGCCCGCTGCGCCCCCGCCACGCAGCCCGCCGCGCCGATCAGCCGCTCGCCCTGGAGCTCCCACATGATGTGGTAGAAGCCCTTGCCGACCTCGCCGAGGATCGCGTCGTCGGTCACGCGCACGTCGTTGAACGCCAGCAGCGCGGTGTCGGAGGCGTGCATCCCAAGCTTCTCGAGCTTCTTCTCGCGGATCACGCCCGGCAGGTCCATGTCGACCAGGAACAGCGTGAAGCCGTCGTACCCCTGGTCGGGGTCGGTCTTCGTGACGAGCACGATGAAGTCGGCCCGGTGCCCGTTCGTGATGTAGGTCTTCGACCCGTTGATGACCCACTCGCCGGTGCCCTCGTCGCGGACGGCGCGCGTGCGGATGCCGGCGACGTCGGAGCCGGCGTCGGGCTCGGTGATCCCGAGGCAGGAGATCTTCTCGCCCTTGATGCACGGCACGAGGTAGTCCTGCTTCTGCTGCTCGGTGCCGAACAGGTGGATCGGCGGCGTCGCCATGTCGGTGTGCACGGCGATCCCCATCGCCAGCCCGCCTGACCGCGCCGCGCCGATCTCCTCCGCGAGCACCAGGTTCGAGAAGTAGTCGCCGCCCTGCCCGCCGTACTCCTCCGGGTAGGAGAGGCCGAGGAACCCCAGCTCGCCCATCCGCTTGAACACCCAGTCGGGGAAGGTCGTCTCCTCCCACTCCTCGGCGTGCGGGGCCAGCTCGGCCTCCGCGAAGCGCCGGATCGAGTCGCGGAGCTGGTCGTGCTCGTCGTTGAAGATGAAGTGGCGGCGCTTGCTGCCGTGGTCGGGCTTGAGGGTCTCTGCGGTGGTCATCGCCGGAGCGTACACCCGAAGTGGGAAGTGGCGCTTCCTACTTCCCACGATCCCGGCGTTTGGCAAGGAGCGCGAATAGGTAATCTCTACCTATAATGTCTACCCATACGATGTTGACCAACGCGTCCGCGTCCGTGCTCGGCATGGTGGCCCTCGGCGCCCGCTCCGGCTACGAGATCCGCCGCTCGGCCGAGCGCTCGCTCCGCTTCTTCTGGGCGCTTGGCCCGCCCCAGATCTACGCGGAGCTGCGCCGGCTCGAGGACGCCGGGCTCCTGCGCGGCTCCGACGACGCGCGCGGGCAGCGCCCGCGCAGGACGTTCGAGGTCACGCGCGCGGGAGCGCGCGCGCTGCGCGAGTGGCTCGAGCGCGACGAGCCGGCGGCGCTCGAGCTCCGCGACGGCGAGCTGCTGCGCCTGTTCTTCGCCGACGCCCTGCCGCGCGCCGCGGCGGCCGCCCGCGTCGAGGTCGTCCGGCGCCGGTCGGAGCGCGCGCTCGCGCACTTCGAGGCCGAGATCCTCCCGCCCGCCGACCGCACCGCCGCGGCCGGGTTCGAGTTCCCCCGCGAGGTCGCCCGCTTCGGCGTCGAGCTGCACGAGTTCATCGCCGGCTGGTGCGAGCGCCTCGAGCGGCGGCTGGGGGAGGAGCGATGACGCTCGTCCGCGCCACGGGCCAAGTCGGCGCACCGGCCGACCGCGTGTTCGGGTTCCTCGCCGACCTCGACCGCCACCGCGCTCTGACCGACGGCGGCATCCAGATCCTCGACCTCGACGGCCCGGCCGGCGCGCGGACCGGCGGAACCGTCGAGCTGCGCGGGCCCGCGGGACTCACGCGGCGGGCGCGGACCCACGTCGAGGGCGCCGACGACCACGGCCGCCGCCTGTGGGGGAGGGCGGTGACCGAGCACGGGACGGAGGCCGAGCTCGAGTGGTCGCTGGCGCCGCGCCGGCACGGCACCGCCGTCACCGTGCAGATGCGCGTGCGCCCGCGCCACTGGCCGGACCGCCTGCTCCTGCGGCTCGGCGGACGGCGGTGGCTGGTGCGCCGGCTAGCCGCGGCGATCGGCCGCCTCGGGGCTCTCAGCCGCTGATCGACGCGACCGGCGACCAGTCCGTCGCCGCCGCCGGGTCGTCGAGTCGCCGCAACCGCGCGCGCACGGACCACGGCTGCTTCCTCTCCTGCGTCCGGAACGTGCCGCTCGCCGCGCGCTTGCCCGCTCGCCATCCGCGCCAGGGGCCGTCCCCGCGCCTGATCTCGACGTCGAAGCCGAGCCCCTCGGCCGGTACGGCGGGCGCCCACGTGACGCGAACCCGCCGTCGCCTCCGCAGGCGCCCGCTCGGCTTGGTCTCGGTCACGGTGCTCGCGCGCTCGAGCCGCGCCGCGACCGCGACGGTCCCGCGCATCTCCTTCGGGTGGACGCGGCAGAAGTAGCGGTGCGTGCCCGCCTCGAACGCCCGCTCGCGCGAGTCGCCCGGCCCGAATCCCGGGGGGTTCGCCGGGGTCTGGCCGTAAGTGCCGGTCATGTCCCACAGCTCGTGGTCCTCGGTGGCGGTGTGGGGGACGAGCACGTCCGTGTTCGTCCAGCGGACGACGCCGGCGACGGCCACGGTGACGTCCCGCGGCTGGAACGCCAGGTTGCCGGCGAACGGGTTCCCCTGCGCCTCGACCGTCGCCTGCGCGGCCGCGCCCGCCGGCGCCAGCGCCAGCAGCGCCACCCCCGCGGAGCATGCGGCCCTCGCCCTCGTCACAGCCCCGGCGATGCTACGCCTGCGCGGCGCGCCGCGCGCAGCCTGCGCAGCGCGTGCGGCGGCTCAGCGCGAGCCGAACTGCACGGTCCAGATCGTCGCCTTGCCGCCCCGGTGCCGGCCCGAGGCGCGCCCGGCGCCCGCGTAGCGGAAGCCGCGGTCCATGATCACGGCGCGGTGGCCGCCGGAGTTCAGCCACATCCGGAACGTGGCGCTCACGGCCGCCCGCGTCCCCCGCCGCCACGCGAGGATCTCGCCCAGCCGCCTGTATTTGCTGCTCGCCTGGATGCGGCTGGCGTGGCCGAAGTAGTTGCCGCGCATCTGCTTCCACGAATAGCGCTCGGCCGAGCGGGTCAGGCTCTTCGACTTGCGGACGGCCGGCAGCCCGTGCTGGGTCCGGTACGAGTTGATCTTGGCCAGCATCTGGTCCTCGGCGGAACGGGCCGCGGACGCGGGCGCGGCGGGCACGAGCAGGCACGCGGCGAACGCGCACAGGACGAGCATCCGGAAGCGAGGCATTTAGCGACTCCCTCGGTCGTGTAGCCGTCTATTCGGGTTCTTGGGTCTCTTCCCTGGCGCCTACGGGGTGAGCTGTCGGGCTCGCGCGATGCGCTACGGACACGGCATTGCGTCCGATTCGCCCCGGCCGGCTGACTGCTCCGGCAATTGGTTCCCCCGATCGGCCGGACTGGGCATCCGACCAACTCGGCGGGCGCGACTATACCGTGGTTATCCGACGGACAAACCGCTGGCGCGGAGGCGCTCGGCGACGCGAGCGGACGCGATCCGTCAGAGTGGCAAGTGGCACGTCCCACTTACCGATGGCCTACGAGAAGCTCAGCTACAGCGTCGACGGCGCGATCGCCACGATCGCCCTGGACGACCCCGACACGCGCAACTCGCTCTCCGACGCGATGCTCGGCGACCTGATCGCCGCCTTCGAGGCGGCGGGCGCCGACGACGCGGTGCGCTGCGTGGTCCTCGCCTCCACGCACGAGAAGGTCTTCTCGTCGGGCGGCAACGTCGCGCAGTTCGCCGGCGACACCCCGCTCGTGCACCGCCACTTCGGCACGGAGAAGTTCGTGCGGCTGTTCCGGCTGATCGGCGAGCTCGGCAAGCCGTCGCTGTGCGCCGCGAACGGCCACGTGCTGGCGGGCGCGCTCGGCGTGGCGCTGGCCTGCGACCTGGTCGTCGCGAAGGACTCCGCCAGCTTCGGCACGCCGGAGATCAACCTCGGCCTGTTCCCGTTCATGATCATGGCGCTGATCTACCGCAACGTTCCGCGCAAGACGGCCAACGAGATGCTGCTGCTCGGCGAGCGGATGACGGCCGCCGAGGCGAAGGAGGCCGGCATCGTGAACCGCGTCGTGCCCGCGGGCGAGTTCGACGCCACGGTGGCGGAGCTGGCCGGGAAGCTCGCGTCGAAGTCGCCGGTCGTCATGCGGCTCGGCAAGAACGCCATGTTCCGCCAGCAGGACATGGGTCTGCAGGAGGCGCTCGAGTTCCTCCAGTCGCAGCTCACGATCGAGCTGTCGACCGAGGACGCCGTCGAGGGCGTGACCGCGTTCTTCGAGAAGAGGGAGCCGCAGTGGAAGGGACGGTGACGGGCAGCTCGATCCTCCGCCCGCTGGTCGACGACCTGCGCGAGCGCCGCGAGCGGATCAAGCTCGGCGGCGGCGAGGAGAAGATCGCCAAGCAGCACGAGCGCGAGAAGCTGACGGCGCGCGAGCGGCTCGACCTGCTGATCGACGACGGCACGTTCGTGGAGCTCGGCATCCACGGGCGTCCGCACTTCTCGCAGAAGGCGATGGAGGGGGTCGAGGCTCCGGCCGACGGGGTCGTGACGGGCTACGGGCGCGTGGACGGCCGCCTGGTCGCCGTCGCGGCGTACGACTTCACGGTGATGGCCGGCTCGATGGGCATGACCGGCGAGCTGAAGGTCGCGCGCCTGCGCGAGATGGCGCTGAACAAGCGGATGCCGATGATCTGGCTGCTCGACTCGGCCGGCGCCCGGATCCAGGAGGCGGTGGGGAGCCTCTTCGCCGGGAGCGGCCACCTGTTCCGCGAGGAGGTCACCGCCAGCGGCGTGATCCCGCAGATCGCGGCGCTGATGGGGCCGTGCGCCGCCGGGACCGCCTACATCCCGGGCCTCGCCGACTTCGTCCCGATGGTCAAGGGCCGCGGGTCCATGGCGCTCGCCGGGCCCTACCTCGTGAAGGCGGTCACCGGCGAGGACGTGACGCAGGAGGAGCTCGGCGGCTCGAAGGTGCACTGCCGCAAGTCCGGCGTCGCCGACCTCGAGTGCGCCGACGACGAGGAGTGCATCCAGGCGATCAAGGACTACCTCTCGTTCTTCCCCTCGCACTGCGAGGAGCCGCCGCCGATCCAACCGACCTCGGACCCGGTCGACCGCATGGACGAGGACCTGCTCGAGGTCCTGCCGGAGTCGAACCGCAAGCCCTACGACATGTACGAGCTGATCAGGCGGATCGTCGACGACGGCTTCTACTTCGACATGAAGCCCCAGTTCGCGAAGACCGTGATCACCTGCTTCGCGCGCATGAACGGCCGGCCGGTCGGGATCGTCGCGAGCCAGCCCAAGCAGCTCGGCGGGATCCTCGAGAACGACTCGGCCGACAAGGCCGCGCGCTTCGTGAACCTATGCGACGCGTTCGGGATCCCGCTCGTGTTCCTCCAGGACGTGCCGGGCTTCATGGTCGGCACGAAGGTCGAGCAGGCGGGCATCATCCGCCACGGCGCGAAGATGCTCTACGCGGTCTCGCGCGCGACGGTCCCGAAGATCACCGTCGTGGTGCGCAAGGCCTACGGCGCCGGCTACTACGTGATGAACGGCAAGGCGTACGAGCCCGACCTGATCGTCGCCTGGCCGACCGCCGAGATCAGCGTGATGGGGGCCGAGGGCGCCGTGAACATCATCATGCGCCGGGCGATCGAGGAGGCCGACGACCCCGACGCCAAGCGCGCCGAGCTGGTGGCCAACTTCCAGAAGCTGATCGACCCGTACGTGCCGGCCGGCAACGCGATGATCGACGACATCATCGACCCGCGCGAGACCCGGCCGGTGATCGCGCGCGCCCTGGAGATGGCGGAGCGCAAACGCGTGGACCGGCCGTGGAAGAAGCACGGGGTGATGCCGGTATGACGCCAGGACCCTGCAAACCTTCGCCCGGCTGCGTCATCGGTCGCTCGCGTGCATTCGCACGCCACGCTCCCTGCTTCCTCGCCGGGCTCGGTTTTCGCGCCCTGGACGTCATCCCGGAGGTCAAATGAGCCGCTTCGAGGACCCGGTCGTGATCACGTGCTCGATCTCCGGCGCGGTCGCCAACCGCGACCAGTGCCCGGCGATCCCCTACACGCCCGAGGAGTACGCGGCGGAGGCGCGCCGGATCGTGGACGAGGGCGGCGCGATGATCCACATCCACGCGCGCACGCCCGACGGCACGCCGTCGTACGAGGTCGAGGACTTCCGCGCGATCACCGAGGCGATCCACGACGCGGTCGACGACGTGATCGTCAACTACTCGACCGGGGCGGTCGGCGTCCCGATCGAGAAGCGGATCGAGTACCTGCGCGAGCTCAAGCCGGACATCGCCGCGCTGAACATGGGCTCGATGAACTACGCGAAGTACTCGAAGCGGCGCCGTGACTTCGTCTTCCACACCGTCTTCGAGAACTCGTTCGAGACGATCATGACCTTCCTGAAGGCGATGAACGAGCTGGGCATCCGGCCCGAGCACGAGTGCTTCGACTCGGGCCACATCGCCAACCTCGACCCGCTGATCGACATGGGCCTGCTCGAGGAGCCGCTCCAGATCTCGTGCGTTATGGGCGTGACCGGCGGCATCCGGCCGAACGCGCGCAACCTCGCTCACATGTCCGAGCAGATCCCCGGCGGCCCGCGCGGCCCCAACAACTGGGGCGTGATCGGCATCAGCCGCGAGCAGTGGCAGCTCGTGGCGGCGGCGCTCACGCTCGGCGGCAACATCCGCGTGGGGCTCGAGGACAACTTCTACCTGCCCGACGGCGAGATGGCCCGCTCGAACGGCGATCTGATCGCGAAGGCGCGGCAGATGACCGAGGACGTGGGCCGGCGCCCGGCGACCGTGGCCGAGGCGCGCGAGCTGCTGGGGACGCCCAAGCGCGACGGGGCGGAGGTCTCGCGCCGCGACGTGCTGCGCCACCCGATCGAGTCCGCGGAGGCCTGAGCCGTGGGGCTCCCGCTCGAGGGCGTGCGCGTGCTCGACCTCTCGCGCCTGCTGCCTGGCGGCTTCTGCTCTATGCTGCTCGCCGACTTCGGCGCTGAGGTGCTCAAGGTCGAGGACACCGGCATGGGCGACTACGTGCGCTGGGCGCCGCCCTACTACGAGGGCGCCGACGACTCCGCCAAGTCCGCCTACTACCTCGCGCTCAACCGCGGCAAGCGCTCGATCCGGGTGAACCTCAAGGAGGAGCGCGGCCGCGAGGTGCTGCTGCGCCTAGCCCGCGACCACGACGTGCTGCTCGAGTCGTTCCGGCCCGGCGTGCTCGACCGCCTCGGCGTGGGCTACGAGCGGCTGCGCGAGGAGAACCCGGGGCTCGTGTACTGCGCGATCACCGGCTACGGCCAGGACGGGCCGCTGCGCGACCGCTCCGGCCACGACATGAACTACCTCGGCCTGATCGGGCTGCTCGGCCTGACCGGCGAGCGCGGCGGGCCGCCGGTCCAGTCGGCCGGGCAGATCGCCGACATCGGCGGCGGCGCGCTGATGGCGGCGTTCGGGATCCTCGCCGCCCTGCGCGAGCGCGACCGCTCCGGCGAGGGTCAGCTCGTGGACGTGTCGATGTCGGACGGCGCGCTCTCGTGGCTGGCGATGGTCGCGGCGCGCTACTTCGCCGAGGAGAGGGTCCCGGGCCGCGGCGACCTCGAGCTGGCCGGCTCGATCCTCTGCTACCGGCCGTACGCGTGCGCCGACGGCTACGTGACGCTCGGCGCGCTCGAGCCGAAGTTCTGGCAGGCGTGGTGCCGCGGCGTGGGCCGCGAGGACCTGATCGAGCACCAGTTCCAGCCGCCGGGGTCGGAGCCGCACGCCGAGGTCGAGCGGATCTTCCTAGAGCGCACGCGCGAGCAATGGCGCGAGTTCGCCTCGCGGCACGACTGCTGCCTGGAGCCGGTGCTCGATCTCGACGAGGCGCTCGACTCCGAGCTAGTGCGCGCGCGCGAGATGGTCGCCGAGCTGGAGCAGCCGGGGGCGGAGCGGCCGGTGCGCCTGCTGGGCGCGCCGGTGAAGATGAGCCGCACGCCCGGGGGCCCGCAGGGGCCGGGCCCGGTGCTCGGCGCCGACACCGACGACGTGCTGGCGGCCGCCGGCTACTCCGCGGAGGAGATCGACGCCCTGAAGGAGTCCGGCGCCGTGGCGGGGCCGGCGGAGGCGGGCGCGCGCGGCTCGTTCATGGCGTGAGCACCGTGCAGGCCAACGGCCTCCTGCGCATGCGGGAGCTCTCCGCCCGCAGCGGCGTGAGCGCCGGCACGATCAAGCACTACCTGCGCGAGGGCCTGCTCCCCGAGCCCGTCCGCACCTCGCGCAACATGGCCTACTACCCGCCCGACTTCGTGGAGCGCATCCGCCTGATCAAGCAGCTCCAGGAGGAGCGCTTCATGCCGCTCAAGGCGATCAAGCGCGTCATGGACGAGGACCCGGAGCGCACGCGGGCGCTCGTGGAGCTCGAGGACCGCGTGATCGAGCGCGCCGCGGCGGGGGAGGAGTCGCGCGTCAGCGCCGCCGAGCTGCGCCGCCGCTACGAGGTCCCCAGGGAGGTGCTCGACCGCCTCGCCGAGCTCGAGATCGTGAGCCCCACCGCTCGCGGCTACTCGCCGACCGACGTGAAGATCGTCGAGGCGATCGCCCGCTTCCGCGCCGGCGGCTACGACGAGCGGATCGGCTTCACCGTCTACGACACGCTGCGCTACCGGCGCGCGCTCGAGGAGCTGGTCGAGGAGGAGGTGGAGGTGCTGATGGGCCGCCTGGCCGGCGAGATGGACACCGACCGCGCGCTCAGGCTGATCGACGACGGGCGCGAGCCGCTGAACGACCTGATCGCGGCGCTGCACTCCAAGCTGCTGCTGGCGGAGCTGAAGCGCCGGCGCGGCTAGCTGCCGGTGTTCAGGCAGCCATCCACGATCGACACGACCTTCGCGGTCGAGCCGTTCGGCACGCTCGCCCGGAACTCGAGGCCCCTCGAGTCGGGACTGGCGAAGACCTCCTCGACGGCGCCGCCGGGCTTCGTCACCCGCACGACCGCCACGCCGTGGCGCACGCGCCTGCTGAGGGCGGCGAGCGAGTTCGCCGGCAGCCCCTGGTACTCGGCCCGCACGTGCACCGCGCCGTCGGACACGGTGGTCGAGTAGGACTTGATCGTCGCCGGCCTGGGCTGGAACTCGCGGCTGAACGTGTCGTAGCTGGTGGCCGTGGGGCCGTCCTTCACCGCCCGCCCGCGCACGTGGAAGCGGTAGGTGCCGAGGGCGTCGCACTCGGTGAACTGCCAGGTCTCGGTCCAGGTGTCGTCGCGCCCGTGCATGGTCGTGTCGAGCACTGAGTCGTCGGTCGAGACCGTCGTGAACTTGCCGTCGGGGAGCTTGTACTCGAGCGAGACGAACGCCTTGGTGCGCGGCGCGTCGACGGCGGGGTCGCCGCCGTTCCACTTGAACGTCGCCAGGCCGAGGCGGTCGACCGAGGCGGGGGCGTTGGTGACGATCGAGCTCGCGTCCGGAGTCGCGTGCACGGCCGGCGGCTGCGCCGTGCCGGGCGACGCCGTCGGCGGCTCGGGGGCGCCCGCCGGGAGCGGGGCGCCGCCGTACAGCGACCTCGCGAGGCCGCCGGCCAGCTCGCGGTAGTAGAGGCCCTGGTGGCGGCCCCAGAGCGTGAAGCTGCCCTCGTAGGAGCAGTAGTCGTACTCGTCCGGCGTGGCGGTGTACGAGTTGTAGCTGTTGGTCAGGCCGGCGATCGCCACGCCCGCGGGGGCCTGCGCCCCGGCCACCGCTGCCACCGCCGCCTTCATCCGCCGGCCCGTGACCGTCGTGATCTCGCTCGGCCAGGCCGCCAGCGCGAGCGGGCCGATCCGCATCATCGAGATCGGGTGCTGGTTCGGCGCCAGGCCCGGGCCGCCGACGATCGGGAACTTGCGGCCCTGGCCGGGACCCGTGAAGTCGTCGGCCGGCGCGCAGCCCTGGCCCTCGAAGACCGTCTTGTCGCCCTCCTCGGCCACGATGCCGCCGGCGCCGAGCACGGGGTACGGCGAGGTCCTCTTGTCGCCCTCGACCGTCCGCCCGTCGAAGTCCATGAACATCTGGCGCGAGTCGAGGCCGGGCGAGCCGCTCATGTGGGCGCCGGCGTCGCGCCACGCCGCGAGGATGCCCGCGGAGACCTTGCGGCCGGTCGAGTTCGCCTCGCCGAAGCCGTTGGTCGTCTGCTGGAGCCGCGAGTGCGCGTCGTCGCCCGGCACGGTCGGGTCGCGCTCGACGCCGCCGTCCGGGGAGACGTCGCCCTCGGTCCCGTTCGTCCACACGTCGACCGGCCGGGTCTTCGGCGTGATCCCGCGCCCCGCCGCGTCGCGCAGCAGCTCCTCCTCGACCAGGCGCTCGGCGGTCGCGGCGTTGTCGCCGGAGAAGAGCAGGTTGTCGTCGCCGAACGACGTGGGGTGGACGGCGAAGTTCGACCAGACCGCGATCGGCGCGCCCTGCGCGTCGTCGACGCGGATGGCCGTCACGCGCTTGTCGACTGCCTCGTTCCCCGAGTCCTTCTCGGCCGGCGTGGCCTCCGGGTTGCGCTTGAACGGGGTGTGCTCGCGGTTGCGCGAGGCGCCGGAGAGCTGCGCCGTGCCGACCCCGATGCGCGCGGGCTGGAGCCGCCGGTTGGCCTCCGCGATCGCCTCGACCACGCCGCTGACAACCATCTCGAACACGCGCGGGTCGTAGGCGTCGCCGCCGACGAAGGCGTAGCCGTTGTTGTCGGCCGACCAGACCGCCCCGCTCGACGAGTGGGTGTGCGTTGACGACAGGAGCAGCCGGTCGCCGCTGATCCCGAGCCCGGAGATCCGGTTGAGGACCTCCTTCGTGAAGCTGTACGGGTGCCCGCCCAGGTCGACCATGGCCAGGGCGTACTTCTTGCCGCCCGACTCGATCACGATCGCCCGCGCGCGCAGGCGCGTGTGGATGCCCTGGCTCGGCTGGAACGACTTGGCGTAGAGGTTCTCGTCCGGCGCCGCGTCGGCGATGTACTGGAGGAACTGCTCCGGCGCCGGGAGGCTCGGGTTGTTCGGGCCGGGGGGCTGCTCAGGATCGAACGCCGGCGTGGGCGGGTCGGCGCCGAACACGTTCGAGCGCGCGGTGTACGCGAACATCGGCGTCCCCACCGGAGGCGTGGCGTCCGCGTCGGCGGCGCCGGCCCTGATCGTGATCGGGTCCGTGGGCTTCGGCGGGTTGGTGGTCGGCGGGGTCGACCCGGGCGGCGGCGTGCCCGGCGGGTCGAGGCTCGGCCCGCCGAGGCCCGGGGTGGAGCCGGGCGAGCCGGGCACCCCCGCCGGCCCGGACACGCCCGGGCCGGCGGAGCCCGTGGGCGACCCGGTGCCGCCCGCGGAGCAGTTCTTGCGGCCGTGCGCGAGCGTGCGCGCGTGGCGGACGAGCGTGGTGCGCGGGGAGTCGTGCCCGGGGGTCTGGCGCCCGGACGCGAAGGCGGCGAGGGCCGCGTCGCGGCAGGCGGCGCGCATGAGCGTCAGCAGCCCGCGCGCCTCCTTGGTGAGCTTGACGTTGAACACGCGGCTGTGGCTCGCGCGGAAGCTCACCTTGCGCTCCTTGACGATGCGGACCGGCCTGCGACCGAGGTTCAGCCCGAGCACGCGCAGGCGCACGCGCGCGGGGGCCGCTCCGACCCCGACGCGCAGCGCGATCTTGCCGGTCTTGAGCGCCTGCGCCTGGTCCTTGGTCAGGATCCTGACGCTCGGCTTGGCGCCCTTCGGCGACCGGACCGACCCGGCCGGCGCCGCGCCGGCCAGCGCGACGACGACCGCGATCGCGGCGCACAGCAGCACTCGAGTCCCCCCCGGCATGCGGCGGCCATTGTGGCAGCGAAAGACGGCGCTGTCGCCGCTACCCCTCGAGCAGCTCCCGCTTCTGCTCCTGGAACTCGGCCTCGGTGAGCGCGCCGGAGTCGCGCAGCTTCGCCAGCCGCTCGATCTGCTCGATCAGGGTCGGCGGGCTGCCGCTCGCGGCCGCGGGCGCCGCCGCGGTGGCCGCCGGGCCCGAGCTCGACGTGAACGCGTGCACCGGCTCCGCCTGCTGGCCCGGCGGGCGCGTCTTGATGTACTGCGCCGGCGGCGTGGCCGCGTAGCGCGGGTCGGTCTCGATCGCGACGTTCTCGGGGTTGGCCGGGTCGTACGCGACGTCCACGAGGTAGCCCGGCTGCACGACCGAGCCGAACGGCAGCACGAGCTTCCTCTGGTGGATGAACTCCTGGCCGTTGCGCGGCTGCACGCGCAGCGTGAGGTACACCTGCGGGCAGTCGTTGATCGACATGCCGGTGCCCTCCACGCCCTCGATCACGGCGGTGGCGCGCTCGCCGGTCTGGAAGAGCTGCTGCTCGGCCGCCTGCCTGTTGGCCACGCTCGAGTACCAGCCGCCCACGCCGAGGGCGACCAGCACCCAGATCACGCCGATCATCGCGAACGTCCCGCCGGTGATCGTGAGGCCCATGTTCGAGAACGGGTCGCCCGACGACAGGCCCATCACCAGCAGCACGACCCCGACGATCGCGAAGGCGGCGCCGGCCACCATGAAGAAGCTCAGCGTCCCTCGGCGGGCGCGGCCCGCCGGACTCACCACTTGACCTCGTGCCACTCCATGACCCCCAATCCGTCGCTCAACACGTGACCACCGGGCAGCTCGCCCGTGAAGGTTCCGAACGGCTGGCGGTACGAGGAGCGCACGACCAGCAGGTTCGTGCGCTCAGCCCGCTCCGACCACGCCTCGAAGCGCAGCTCGCCGCCCTCCGCGAAGCCGACCCGCGACAGGTCCTCCGCGATCTCGACCGGGCCGGGCTCGAACTCCTCGCCGCCCACCCAGATCGCGCGCTCCGACCCCTTGGGCGGGTCGTTGACCCCCGTGACGAGGTTCCAGCCCACCTGCTCGCCGCCGGCGGTCCGGCCGACCCCGGCGCACCAGCGCCAGCGCGTGTCGCGCTGGTGGTAGCCGGCGGTGTCGTCGATCACGCCGAGGCAGTCGAGGTCGAAGCCGCGCCCGTCCACCTCCACGCGGCCGCGCACCGGGATGCCGGCCTGCTTGCGGGTCCAGACGAACCCGGAGCGCCCGCTCGGGTGCAGCGACTCGACGCCGCCGTCCTCGTCGAACGAGAGGTCGATCCGTACGTCGCCGGACTCGACGCGCGCGCGGCCGCCGTCGATCCGCACGCCGCCGGAGCCCATCGTCGTGCGGGTCACCACGGGCCGGTCCGGCTCCGCGATCGCCCAGAAGCGCTGCGGGATCGGGCCCATCCGCACCTCGCACACGCAGGCCATCACCTCCGGCGAGTAGGCGCCCAGGTAGCGCCAGCGCTTGAGCGGCCGGCCGTGGCGGGCGCCGCGCATCCGCGCCGGCGGCAGCGGGAGCCCGGAGTCGCGCACGGCGGGGCCACGCGTGGAGACGAGCTGCACGGTGCGAACCGTACCTGGCCGTCGCGACTTCAAAGGCGTTCGCCCTCCGGTAGGCCGGTAGACTGATTGGTCAGTCAACGCCGCTCGTCGCCCATCCCGGCGCAGCGGCAGGGGACGAGGCGGGCGATGCGGGCAGCGGCGATACAACTCAACTCGGACGAGGACGCGCAGCGCAACCTCGGGGCGGCCGACGAGCTGACGCGCGCGGCCGCGGCCGACGGCGCGACCCTGATCGTGCTGCCCGAGAAGTTCAACGGGCTGGGCGGCGACGAGGGCGCCATGGAGCGGGTGGCCGAGCCGATCGACGGGCCGGCGATCGAGTGGGCGCGCGCGACGGCGCGCGAGCTCGGCGTGGACCTGGTGGCGGGCTCGATCGCGGAGCGGCGCCCGGGCCGGGCGAAGCTCTCGAACACGTCGGTGCACGTCGGCCCCGACGGCGAGCTGGCGGCCGTCTACCGCAAGATCCACATGTTCGACGTGGTCGTCGGCGGCCAGGAGTACCGCGAGTCCGCGAGCGAGGAGCCGGGCGACCGGATCGAGGTATCGCGCCTCGCGGACGGCACCGAGCTGGGCCTCAGCGTCTGCTACGACCTGCGCTTCCCGGAGCTCTTCCGGATCCTGGCGGTACGCGGCGCGCGCGTGATCGCGCTGCCGGCCGCGTTCACGAAGGTCACCGGCCGCGCGCACTGGGAGGTGCTCGTGCGGGCGCGGGCGATCGAGAACCAGGCGTTCGTCGTGGCCGCCGACCAGTGCGGCGTGCACCCGCCGGGCGACAAGGAGAGCTTCGGCGGGTCGATGATCGTCGACCCGTGGGGGGAGGTGCTCGCGCGCGCCGGGGACGAGCCCTGCTTCATTGCCGCCGACCTCGACCTGGAGCGGCAGGACGAGGTGCGCGAGCAGCTCCCGAGCCTGGCGAACCGGGTCCCGGGCGCCTACCGCTGGCCGGCGGAGGTCCACGCCTGATGGCCGGCGGGCGCGGCAACGGCGGCCGCGGGGCCAACGGCGTGGACAAGCGCCGCCTGATCCTCGACGCGGCGATCCACGTCTTCGCGCGCAAGGGCTTCCACCACTGCCGGGTATCCGACGTGGCGGACGAGGCGGGCGTCGCCTACGGCCTCGTCTACCACTACTTCGATTCCAAGGAGGAGATCCTCAACACGCTCTTCACCGAGCGCTGGCAGCTCATGCTCGACGCGATCACCGCCGTGGACGCTCGCGACGACATCGACGCGCGCGAGAAGCTGCTCGAGGTCGCCTCGTTCATCATCGACTCGTACCGCTACGAGCCGGACCTGATGAAGGTGATCATCGTGGAGGTCACGCGCGCCGCCAACACGTTCGGGCGCCTGCACCTGCCCAAGATCCGCGAGGCGTACACGATGATCGGCGACATCGTCGACTCGGCCCGCCGCGAGGGCGTGTTCAAGGAGGACATCACGCCCGAGTTCGCCGCGATGTGCTTCTACGGAGCGATCGAGCAGCTGCTCTCGGCCTGGATCTTCGACATCCTGCCGCGCTCCGACGAGGAGTTCGAGAACGCCAAGGGGCTGGTCGTCGACGCGATCTGCGGCGGGCTCGAGGTGTCCCCGGCCCCGGGGCTCTCGCCGGTGTCTGGTTAGATACCGCGCGCGGCGGGCATCGACCTGAACTGAATGGGCAACGAACTCACAAAGCGGCTGATGTGGAGCGGCCTCCTGGCCGGCGTCGGCGCGCTCACCACCATCGTGGCCAATCGCCTGGCGACGGCGATCTGGGTCAAGATCTTCGACGAGGATCCGCCCGAGTGATCGAGGACGAGAACCAGGAGACGCGCGAGAGCCCGGCGCTGTCGACCGACGAGGTCAGCTTCACGCGCCAGGACGCGGAATCGGTCGGGGATCCG
>DASVWC010000016.1:0-184609 GCA_036389835.1 Thermoleophilaceae bacterium
CGCGGTCTGGCGGTCCGCCGCCCTACCCAGCCGCAGTTACGGGAACCGGCGCGACCGCGGCCGAGGTACGGCATCAACGTCCCTCCCCGCGACGCGGCGCCAGGAGCGGCCTAGCGTGTTTCGCCAAACTCTCCTAGGCGGGGCGCCGGCACTGACGTGGCGGCGGGCGCGGGGGCGTAAGGTGATCCGGGTGGCCGGCACGAACGGCTCAGACCCGACGGTCCCCGACCGGATCCTGACCGCCGCGACGCGGGTGTACGGGCAGCGCGGCCGCGTGGCGACGCTCGACGACGTGGCCGAGGCCGCGGGCGTGTCGCGAGCGCATCTCGATCGCCACTTCGAATCCGAGCTCGCGCTGCGCGAGGCGATCGACGAGCGCCTGATGGCGGTAGCGGGGCGCGTCTTCGCGGATGCCCCCGCCGGCGATAGCGAGGACTTCAGCGACCTCGCGCTGAGGGTCACCAGCATGGTGCGCGACCACTTCGACGAGATGCGCTACGTCGCGCGGACGACGGTCGACGGCGAGCCGGACGGGCTGGCGATGTTCGACGCGTTCATGGCGATCGCGCTCAGCTCGTTCGAGGAGCTCGCGTCCAACGGCGCACTCGACCCCGACCTCGACGTCGAGTGGGCGGCGCTCCACGTCGTCGTGTTCAACCTCGCCGTCGTGCTCTTCGGCGACGCGATCGCGAACCATCTGCCCGAGGGGCTCACCGAGCGCGCCGGGGTGGAGCGCTGGCACGCCGCCGACACCGAGGTCTTCCGCCGCGGCTTCCTGCGCCGGCCCGAGGAGAACCCGGCGCTCGGACGCGCGCCCGGCTAGTCGCGGTCGCCGATAGCGGACCCCCCAAACGGGGGAGATTGCGCCCCATGCATTCCGCTGCGCCGCTCGTGGGCTTAGGGTCGCGCCGAGATGAGGTTCAGCCGGATCGCGATCGCACTCGCCGTGCTGGCGCTCGGCGTCGTGCTCGCGGTCCTCATCGCGCGCGGGGGCGACGACGAGAAGTCGCCGACCACCACCCAGGCGACCGAGCCGACGGTCCCCACCGAGCCCGCGGACCCGTTCCCGACCGAGCAGGCGTTCGCCGAGCCGCCGGTGATCCGGACCGAGGACGGGCCGGTCGAGCTGGTCGCGCGCAACGGCACCATCCGGATGAGCGGCGTGGACGTGGGCGACGCGCAGAGCTACGTGCCGGCGGACGCGGCCGACGGCCCGCCGCCGGGCCTGCTCGGCCCGACCCTCCACGTGAAGCCGGGCGAGGAGCTCGACCTCACGCTCGTCAACCAGCTCCAGGTGATCCCGGCGATCAAGAAGTTCTCCGACGACACCTGCGGCGGCGCGGACAAGCCCGACGACGAGACCCACGAGCACAACCCGGCGGACTCGCCCGACAGCGGGCCGCAGTACACGAACTTCCACTTCCACGGGCTGCACGTCACGCCGACGACGCGCAAGCTCCCCGACGGGGCGACCGTCTACGGCGACAACGTGCTGCTCAACCTGCCGAAGGGCAGGGCGCACTTCGAGTTCAAGGTCCCCGCCGACCACGAGCAGGGCACGTACTGGTACCACGCCCACCGCCACGGCTGCACCGACGACCAGGTGGCCCGCGGGCTCGCCGGCCTCCTCATCATCGGCGACTCGCGCACGGAGCTGCCGGAGCGCTTCCGCGACGTGGAGACGCGCTCGCTGGCGCTGAAGGACGTCCAGGTGGAGAAGCGCGGGAGCGGCTACGCGATCCCGGCCGACCATGGCTTGGCCAACCCGACCCACCGGACCGTGAACGGCCAGCTGAACCCCGAGCTGAAGATCCGCCCGGGCGAGACCCAGCTCTGGCGCCTCGCGAACACCTCGGCGGGGGTCTGGTACGAGGTCGCGCTGGTGGACCCGGCGAACGGCGACGCGCAGGACGAGCTGTTCGTGGTCGCGGAGGACGGCAACACGCTCGAGAGCGCACTCGTGAAGAAGGCGGTGCGGCTCGGGCCGGGCCAGCGCGCCGACGTGCTCGTGCGCGGTCCCGACTCGGGGAGCCGCGTGCTGAAGACGCTCCAGTTCAACCAGGGCCACGTCGTGTTCCCCGAGGACGTGCTCGCCTCGCTGGCGGTGGGCGGCAAGCCCGCGAAGCCGATCGACGAGCCCGGCTCGCTCAAGCCGCTGGCGCCGTTCCCGCGCGATCGCGGGGTGGACCGCACGTTCGTGTTCGACTTCGCCCCGGCCCCGTCCCCCGATCCGAACGCGTTCGCCTCGATCAACGGCAAGGCGTTCGACCCCGACCCCGACAGCGCGCCGATCGCGGATCCCCAGCTCAACACCACGGAGAAGTGGACGTTCCTGAACAACACGGACGAGTGGCACCCGATCCACATCCACCAGGACGACTTCAAGGTCGTCAGCATCGGCGGCAAGCCCGTGGACCCGAACGGGCAGCAGGACGTCGTGGCGCTGCCTCCGAAGGTCGGCGACAAGCAGGGCGAGGCCGTGATCGAGATGCCGTTCGAGGACTTCGACGGCAAGTTCGTGATCCACTGCCACATCCTCGGCCACGAGGACGGCGGCATGATGGGCCGGATCGACCTCGCGCCGGCCGCCCCGTAGCCGGCTCGCCGGCGCCCCGCAGCCGGGTCCGCCGGCCGCCCCGCAGCCGGCGTACTACAGCGTGGACAATCGCCTCCGGCGATTTTTGGACATGCGCACAAGGGCGCCCTCGGCGCTCCGGCGCTAGCGTGCCCTCGACACTTTCGATCCGTGAAGCCTCGACCGCACCCGGCCGCCGGGTGCGTTCCCGCGTCAGGAGCCATTTCATGCCCAAGCTGCGCCAGCACAACGTCACCGCCGCGAAGTGGAGCGCCAACGGCGACGCCCTCGGCCCGGTGGACCTCAGCAACGAGAAGAGCTATCCGTTCGGCGAGAACGTCTTCTCCGTCGCGGTCCAGCGCGAGCGGCTCCCTCAGGACGTGTGCGACCGGCTCCAGGGCACCCTCGAGAAGGGCGACGCGCTCGACCCGAGCCTCGCCGACGCCGTCGCTCAGGGCATGAAGGAGTGGGCGCTCGAGAAGGGCGCGACCCACTACACGCACGTCTTCCAGCCGCTCACGGGGCTGACCGCCGAGAAGCACGACTCGTTCTTCGGTCCCAACGGGGAGGGTGGGTCGATCGCGAAGTTCTCCGGCAAGGAGCTGATCCAGGGCGAGCCGGACGCCTCGTCGTTCCCGACCGGCGGTGTGCGCGCGACGTTCGAGGCGCGCGGCTACACCGCCTGGGACCCGACCAGCCCGGCGTTCATCCTCGAGAACCCGAACGGCGCGCTGCTCTGCATCCCGACCGCGTTCGCGTCGTGGACCGGCGAGGCGCTCGACGCGAAGATCCCGCTGCTGCGCTCGATGGACGCGCTGTCGCGCTCGGCGATCCGCGCGTTGCGGCTGCTCGGCGACGAGTCCGCGCAGCGCGTGTTCACCACCGTCGGTCCGGAGCAGGAGTACTTCCTGATCGACGAGCAGTACTACTTCGAGCGCCCCGACCTCGTGACCACCGGCCGCACGCTGTTCGGCGCGCAGCCGGCCAAGGGCCACGAGCTCGACGACCACTACTTCGGCGCGATCCCCGAGCGGATCCTCGCGTTCATGATGGATTCGGAGCTCGAGCTGGCGCGGCTCGGCGTGCCGGTCAAGACCCGCCACAACGAGGTCGCGCCCGGCCAGTACGAGATCGCCCCGATCTTCGAGAACTCGAACGTCGGCTCCGACCACCAGCAGCTGACGATGCAGATCATGCAGTCGGTCGCGCGCAAGTACGGCCTCGTCTGCCTGCTGCACGAGAAGCCGTTCGCCGGCGTGAACGGCTCCGGCAAGCACAACAACTGGTCGATGGGCACCGACACCGGCCAGAACCTCATGGACCCGGGCGACACCCCCGCGGAGAACCTGAACTTCCTGTTCTTCTGCGCGGCGGTGATCAAGGCCGTGGACAAGCACCAGGGGCTGCTGCGCGCGTCGGTCGCGAACATCGGCCAGGACCACCGGCTCGGCGCGAACGAGGCGCCCCCGGCGATCATCTCGATCTTCCTCGGGGCCGAGCTCGAGAAGATCTTCGACGCGATCACGACCGGGTCGGGCGACCCGCACACGCCGGCGTCGTTCCTCGGCCTCGGCACTCCGGTCCTCCCGCCGCTGCCGAAGCACGGCGGCGACCGCAACCGCACCTCGCCGTTCGCCTTCACCGGCAACAAGTTCGAGTTCCGCGCGCTCGGGTCGAGCATGTCGCTCGCGTTCCCGAACACCGTGCTGAACACGATCGTCGCCGAGGCGATCGACGAGCTGGCCGACCAGCTCGAGTCGAAGGCCGCGGGCGGCGACCTCGCCGAGGCGGTCACCGAGGTGGTCAAGGACGCCTACAACGAGTCGAAGCGGATCGTCTTCGGCGGCGACAACTACGCCGAGGAGTGGCACGCGGAGGCCGAGCAGCGCGGGCTGCTCAACCTGCGCACGACCCCGGAGGCGCTGCCCGAGGTGATCTCGGAGCAGACGGTCGCGACGTTCGGCAAGTACGAGGTGCTGAGCGAGCGCGAGCTCGAGTCGCGCTTCGAGGTCTGGGGCGAGCAGTACACGATCCGGGCCAACATCGAGGCGGAGACGGCCGCGCACATCGCGCGGACGATGCTGCTGCCGGCGGCGCTGCGGCACATCGCGCTGGTCGAGGCGGCCGGGCTCGGCTCGCTGGCGGGCGAGGTCCGCACGCTCACCGAGACGTTCGCCGGCGCGATCGCCGACCTCGAGGCGGCCAACGCGTACCCGGACGGGGTCGAGGGGCTCAAGCTCGCGGAGTACGCGCGCGACAGCCAGCTCACCGCGCTCGCGAGGGTGCGCGAGGTGGCCGACCAGCTCGAGAAGCTCGTGGCCGACGACCTCTGGCCGCTGCCGAAGTACTCCGAGATCCTGTTCGTCAGGTAGCCAGGAAGGCGGCGAGCAGGCGCCCGATCTCCGGGCCGGCCTCCTCCTGGAGGAAGTGGCCGGCCTCCGGGAGCGTCGAGACCTCGGCCTGGGGGAGGTCGCGCTTCACGCGCGCCATGGTCTCGGCGACCGTCGGCAGGATCCGGTCCTGCTCGCCGTAGACGATCCGCACCGGGATCCCGGCGAGCGCCTGCGGCAGCAGCCGGGCGATCTCCTCGAAGCCGGCCGGGTCGAGCCCGATGCCGGCGTCGGCGAGCGACTGGCGCTCCGCGTCCGTCCCGAACGGCTCGACCACCGCCGCGAGCGTCTCCGGCGTGAGGTTCGACTCGTCCGCGAGCCCGAACCTCATCGAGAACTCGAGCCCGGCTGGGCTCACGAGCTGCTCGCGCGGGCCGGGCGTGCTCAGCGTCTCGACGAACTTCACGGCCATCTCGTCGAACTCGGGGTAGACCAGCGTGTTCAGCAGGACGAGCTTGGTGAGCCGCTCCGGGCGGTGCACCGCCCAGTGGAGGCCGATCGGCCCGCCGATGTCGTGCACGGCGAGCGCGGTCGCCTCGACGCCGACCGCCTCGAGGAAGCCGTCGAGCGCGCCGTCGTAGAGCTCGAACGAGTACGTCGCGCCGGGCGGCTTGGACGAGCCGCCGAAGCCGGGCAGGTCGAGCGCGATCGCGCGGCACCCCGCCTCCGCGACGGCGGGCATCACGTCGCGCCAGAGGTGCGACGACGTCGGCCAGCCGTGCAGCAGCAGCACCGGCGGGCCCTCGCCCAGCTCCCGGTAGGCGAGTCGCAGCCCGCCGGCCTCGACGGTGTGGAGCGCGATCGTCGTCATGGCGTCCTCTCGCTGGAAAACCGACTCATGGTCGGCAAACTATCAGACCGACAGTCGGTTTACCCTCCACGGATGGCCGACGGGCGGGTCGAGAAGGGGCGCGAGACGCGCGAGCGGCTGATCGCGAGCGGACGGACCCTGTTCGGCGAGCGCGGCTACGACGCCACCTCGATCGAGGCGATCCTCGACGCGGCGGGCGTCGCGCGGGGGGCGCTGTATCACCACTTCGCGACGAAGGAGGCGCTGTTCGACGCGGTGCTGGACCGGCTCGTCGCCGAGATCGCCGACACCGCGGCCGACGCCGCGCGCACGGCCTCCGACCCCGTCGCGAGCCTGCGCGCCGGCTGCTCGGCGTGGCTGCGGATGGCGCTCGAGCCCGGCGTGCAGCGGATCGCGCTGGTCGACGCCCCGGCGGTCGTCGGCTGGGCGCGCTGGCGCGAGCTCGACGAGCAGCACACGCTCGGCCGCCTGCGCGCGAACCTCGAGGCGATCGCCGCGGACGGGCGCCTCCCCGCCGCGCAGGTGGGCGTGCTCGCGAACATGGTCCTGGCCTCCGTCAACGAGGCGGCGCTGCTGATCGCGCCGGCGGACGACCCCGAGGCCGCGCTGGCCGCCGGCCAGGCGGCGATCGACACCCTCCTCGACCGCCTCGTCGGCTAAGGGTCCTGCCCTGAGTGCCAGATAGGCACCCGATCCCGGACGGTACGCTCGCACCATGGCCCGCCCGACCCTCCTACTCGCCGCCGTTCTGGGAGCGCTGGCGCTCGCGGGCAGCGCCGGAGCCGAGCGCACGAGCGCCGCTGAGCTCGCGTGGACCCCGGACGTCAAGGTTGCCGAGAGCTACGCGGCGACCCGGCGCGGCTCGATCTCCTTCGCCGTCCGAGTCGAGGGACGCCTCTACGGCTACCGCACCACCCGCACCGTCCCCGGGGCGAGCGTGATGAAGGCGATGTTCATGGTCGCCTACCTCAACCACCCGTCGGTGCGCGACCGCGCGCTCGGCGAGCGCGACATGGACCTGCTGCGGCCGATGATCACGCGCTCGGACAACGTGACCGCCACGCGCATCCGCGACTTCGTCGGCAACTGGCGGCTGCGCCGGCTGGCCAAGCGCGCGGGGATGACGCGCTTCCGCACCGCCGCCATCTGGGGCCACAGCCTGATCGACGCCGCCGGCCAGGCGCGCTTCTTCGAGCGGATCGACGAGTTCGTCCCCGAGCGCCACCGCGCGACCGCGCTCGACCTGCTCGAGTCGATCGTGCCGTCGCAGCGCTGGGGCGTTGGGCGCGTGCAGCCCGACGGGTGGAGGCTCTACTTCAAGGGCGGCTGGGGCTCGGGCAGCGGCGCGGTGGACCACCAGGTCGCGCTGCTGCGCCGCGGCGAGCACCGGGTGGCGCTGGCGATCATGACCACCTCGAACGGCAGCCACGCCTACGGCAAGGAGACCCTGCGCGGGGTGGCTAAGCGACTGCTTCGCGGGCTCCCGGCGCCGGACTGAGCCCGAACGCCTCGGCCACCAGCTCGTACGAGCGCCGGCGCGTGCCGTGGTCGTACATGACGTTCACGACCATCAGCTCGTCCGCGCCGTACTCCTCGACGACCTCCTCGAGCCGCGCGCGCACGACCGGCGGCGTGCCGTAGACGAGTCGCCGCCCGCGCGGCGCGCCCTGGCCGTCGAGGAAGCGCAGCGCCTTCTCGACCGGCGGAACGCGGATCAGCCGGCCCTGCCGCAGCAGCTTGAACGCCATGCGCCCCGGCGCCGTGAGCCGCTCGGCCTCCTCCTCGGTGTCCGCGCAGATCACCCACGAGCAGACGAGCGCGCGCGGCGCGGCGAGCCAGGGCGAGGGCCGGAAGCTCTGCCGGTAGTGCGCCGTGATCTCGCGCCCGCGCGGGTTGATGAAGTCGGCGAACGCGTAGGGGAGGCCCAGCTCGGCGGCCCAGACCGCGCTCTGCATCGAGGAGCCGAGCAGCCACGGCTCCGGGCGCTCCGGCAGGCCCGGCAGCAGCTTCCCGAGCCGCGCGAACGGGAAGTCCTCGGGCAGCGAGTCGCCGAGATAGCCGAGCAACTCGGCGAGGTGCTCGCGGAAGTCGTCCGGGGCCGCGGCCCGCCGGTCGCGCTGGAGCGCGAACGTGGTCAGCGGGTCGGTGCCGGCGGCGCGCCCGAGCGCGAGGTCGATCCGGCCGGGATAGAGGCCGCTCAGCACGCTGAAGCTCTCCGCCACCTTGAGCGGGCTGTAGTGCGGCAGCATCACGCCGCCGCTCCCCACGCGGATCCGCTCGGTGGCGGACGCGACGGGTCCGATCAGCACCTCCGGGCTCGGGCCGGCCAGCATCACGCCGCCGTGGTGCTCGGCGAGCCAGTAGCGGTGGTAGCCGAGCTCGTCGGCGAGCCGCGCGAGGTCGAGCGTGTTGTGGAGGGCGTCGCCGCCGGTCGAGCCCTCGGAGATCGGCGACTGGTCGAGGACGCTGAGCAGCATCGCGTCCGACTCTAGAGCGGGCGCGCTACTTCAGCGCGAGGCGGTCGCCGTTGACGTTGCCCCAGCGGTCGCGGGCGCTGCCGGCCTCGACGAACACGGGCACGCCGCCGGGCACGCGCACGGTGAAGTCCACGTCGTCCTTGCGCCGCTCGATCCGCACCCTGCGAGTGCCGACGCGGAACGTGACCGAGCCGCCGTCGGCGTACTTCGGCCGCGTCGTGATGTCGGCGTCGCGCACCGCCTCGGGGTACTGGAGCGAGACGGCGGAGTAGCCGTGCGGGGCCGGCACCTGGACCACGCCGAGCGACCGCGCCGGCTCGACCTGGAACTCGCGCGAGGTGAGCCTGTAGCGCTTGGCCGTGATCACGAAGCGGTAGGTGCCGGCGGGGGTGTAGCGCGGGACCTCCCAGAACGCGTCGTGGCGCCCGTTGCCGTCGACCTTCCACAGCATCGCCAGCCCGAGGTCGTCGTCGTAGCGGGTCCAGCGGCCCTTCACGAGCCGCTCGGCGGTCACGAACGGCGCGTCGACCGGCCGGTCGAGTCCCTCCGGCCCGCCCTGCCACGCGATCGAGGCGTGGCCGAGGCGCGGGTAGGACGCCGCCGGCTGGTCGATGATCGACCCGTTCGCGGCGCCGCTGCCGTAGGCAGGCCCGTTCGGCACCACGCCGTTCGTGGGGTCGAAGTCGACCGGGGCGGGGGCGGGCTCGCCGCGCGCGAGCGTGCCCGACAGCCGCGCCAGCTCCTGGGCGATCATCGTCCCGGACCAGACGCCGAAGTGCGTGTTGCCGCCCTCGTAGTGCTGGCGCTCGTACTCCTCCGGCGTCGTGAAGTAGAGGACGAACTCGTTCGCGAGGCCGGCGATCGTCACGCGCTGGATGCCGGAGCCGGCCACCGCGCTGCCGATCCGCGCGCGGATGCGCGCCCCCATCTCCTTCGTCCCCTCGCCCGGCACCGAGGCGATGAGCCTGCTCCCCACCCGCACCGCCATCAGCGGCACCTTGTTCGGCACGTCGCCGAGCGGCCCGCCGTCCTTGTGCCCCTGCGGCCCGCGGTCGACCGGCGAGCGGCGGTCCTCGAACGGGACGCCGGTGACGTCGTAGAGCGGCCCGCGCTCCTCCTCGGAGCCGGTGAGGAACGGGAGCCCCACCTCGGAGTGGTCGTCCACGCGCCCGCCGCCCTCGACCTCCTGGCCGCAGAAGCACGCCCGCGTCCAGCGCAGGTCGAGCTGGGGCTTGCGCCGCAGGTCGCGGCCCGCGCGCTCCCAGGCTCGGACCATCGCCGACGCCTCGATGCGCCCGACGTAGTCGGACTGGTCCGGGCCGTGGCGGCTGAGCCCGGCCGACATGTCGCCCTCGTTCGAGTTCCCGTAGACGTTGAGGACCTCCTGCGACGCGGGGACCTTCCCCGCGCGGCGCACCCGCAGCTCGAACACGCGGATCGCCGAGGCGTGGTGGTCGGCGTTGTAGTACTGGAACGACGACTTCGTCACCGTCCCGTGGTCGGCGAACGTCGACCATCCGCCCAGCGGTATCCGCACGGTCTTGCGCCCGCGGCGGACGACCTTGTCGACCCGCAGCACGTCCACGTCCGGGTCGATCGTGTGCTCGTAGCCGCCCGGGTCGTCCTCCTCGCGCCCCTCGCCGCGGTCCTTGATGATCCCGTGGTTGGCGAGGTGCGCCTCGATGCTCCGGTTGCGAGTGAGCCCGACGATCCGCGACGAGCCCCACCCCGCCTCGGCCGGCGCGAGGTCGCGGTCGGCGCGCTCGATCGCCGCCGTGATCTGGTCGTACAGGAAGCGATACAGCTCGGGGTCGGCCGGCTGGGGATTGAAGAAGAAGTCGAAGAACGACGACGGGTCCCCGACGGTCTGCATGCTGGGCGCGGCGGAGTTGAGCGTCGGGTAGTTCGCGAAGCCGCCGGGCCCCGAGTGAGTGTGCGACGCGGAGATCAGGATGTTCTGCTCGGAGAACCCGCGCGACGCGAGCCGGTCTCCGATCTGCTTCAGCAGCCCGCCCGGAACCATGAACAGGTCGATCGCCACCAGCGCGACCTTCCTGCCGCCGCGCTTGAGCACGAGCGAGCGGGCGAAGAGGCGCGTGTGCTGGCCCTGCCCGACCCGGTCGGCGCGCGTCCAGCCGCCGAGGTAGTAGCCGAGCTTCGGCGTGATGTCGGCCTTGCCGACGCCGGCCTCCAGGGTGGGGGCGGCGGCGTGCGCGGGAGCGGCGACGACCAGCGCGGCGAGCACGGCGGCGGCGGCGAGGACGCGGCGGCGGGTCATGGCGCGCATTCTTTCGCGAAGCCGCCCATAGGGCGCCGCTAGCCGACCGGGAGCAGCTCGAGGAACCAGCGCGTGTGGGCGAGGATCCGCTCCGGCGGGTAGCGCTCGGGGTCCGTGAGCACCAGCCGGGCGCCCTCGTCGGAGAGCGCCGACAGCATCCGGGCGGTCAGCTCCGGGTCCGGCGAGGCGCGATCTCCGAGCGCGGGGCCGACCGTCGCCGCCAGCGCCGCGACGACCGCGCCGCGCCCCTCCTCGATCCGCTCGCGCAGGACCGGCGGCGCGCCCTCGGGCGGCATCAGCACGAGCCGCCACGTGACGGGGTCCGCCTGCACCGCCTCGAGGTAGCCGCGCATGCCCGCCAGCAGCGTCGCGCGCGCGTCGCCCTCGGCGAGGGTCGTGGGGAGGACGGCCGCGAGCTGCTCGAGCGCGCGCGCCCCCTCGCGGTCGACGAGCGCCTCGAGCAGCGCCTGGAGGTCCTGGAAGTGCCCGTAGACCACCGGGCGCGTGATCCCGGCCTCGCGCGCCACCGCCTCGATCGAGACGGCGTGGAAGCCGTGCTCGGCCACGATCCCCTTCGTCACGTCGAGCAGCTGCTCGCGGCGCTCTTCGCCGCTGAGGCGCACCGGCGTGGTCGAGCGTGCCGAAGTCACAGAAATGAGGTTACAGGCGTGTAGGTTACGGGCACGTAACTTACGTCAGCGTAACCAGGGGAGGCCTGTGATGGAGCGAGTGGACGTGGTGATCGTCGGGAGCGGCTTCTCGGGTCTCGGCATGGCGATCCGCCTCAAGCAGCAGGGCAACGACGACTTCGTCGTGCTCGAGCGCGACGGCGACGTCGGCGGGACCTGGAACGCCAACACCTACCCGGGCTGCGCGTGCGACATCCCGTCGCACCTCTACTCGTTCTCGTTCGCGCCGAACCCGGACTGGAGCGAGACCTACTCGCCGCAGCCTGAGATCCGCGACTACCTCCAGCGCTGTGCCGACGAGTTCGGCGTCCGGCCGCACGTGCGCCTGCGCACGACCCTCACCGAGGCGCGCTGGAACGAGGACGAGGGCCGCTGGGACGTCGAGACCGACGGCGGCGACATCAGCGCGCGCGTGCTGATCTCGGCCATGGGGCCGCTCACCGAGCCCAGGATCCCCGACCTTCCGGGCCTCGACGAGTTCGAGGGCGAGACCTGGCACTCGGCGCGCTGGAATCACGACTACGACCTCGCCGGCAAGCGCGTCGCCTCGATCGGCACGGGCGCGTCCGCCATCCAGTACGTGCCGCGGATCCAGCCCGAGGTCGAGCAGCTGCACGTCTTCCAGCGCACCGCGCCGTGGATCGCGCCGCACCCCAACCGCCCGATCACCCGCTTCGAGCGCGCGCTCTACCGCGTCTTCCCGCCGGCCCAGCGCCTCAACCGAGCGAGCGTCTACGCGCTGCGCGAGTCGCTGGTCGTCGGCCTGGCCAAGCGGCCGCAGCTCATGAAGGTGATCGAGCGCGTGGCCCGCGCGCACCGCGAGCGGCAGGTGAAGGACCCCGAGCTCCTGCGCAAGGTGACGCCCGACTACGCGATGGGCTGCAAGCGCATCCTGCCCTCGAACCGCTGGTATCCGACGCTCCAGAAGCCGAACGTCGAGCTGGTGACGGGCGGCGTGCGGGAGGTGCGCCGCAACTCGGTCGTCGGCGCCGACGGCGTCGAGCGCGAGGTCGACGCGATCGTCTTCGGCACCGGCTTCCAGGTGACCGAGATGCCGGCGTCGGACCTGCTCGTGGGCAGCGACGGCAGGGCGCTGAGCGAGGTCTGGGGCGGCAGCCCCCGCTGCCACCGCGGCGCCACCGTTCCCGGCTTCCCGAACCTGTTCCTGCTGCTCGGGCCGAACACCGGCCTCGGGCACAACTCGATGGTCTACATGATCGAGTCGCAGATCGCCTACGTGCTCGACGCGCTGCGCGTGATGGGCGAGCGCGGGGCGGCGGTGGCCGAGGTCCGGCCCGGCGCGGTCGAGGGCTGGAACGCGAGCATCGACGAGCGCATGGAGGGGACCGTCTGGACCACCGGCTGCGTGAGCTGGTACCAGGACGCGACCGGGCGCAACGGCGCGATCTGGCCGGACTGGACCTGGAGGTTCCGCCGGGAGACCGCCCGCTTCGACGAGGCCGGCTACGAGCTCCGCGCTCCGGCGCCCGCGCGCGAGGCGGTGCCCGCGTGAGCAGGCGCGTGATCATCACCGGCGGCGCCGGCGGGATCGGCATGGCGGCGAGCGAGCAGATGCGCCGCCGCGGGGCGCGCGTGATCGGGCTCGACCTGCACGCCGACGGCGACGACGTGATCGCCTGCGACGTGCGCGACCAGGGGTCGGTCGAGCGCGCCGTCGGCGAGGCGATCGAGCGCCTCGGCGGCCTCGACGTGCTGATCAACAACGCCGGGCTCGGGACGCCGCAGAGCGCGGGCGAGCCGCCGGACGCGGCCGCGCTGGCGGTGCTCGACGTGAACCTGATCGGCCCGTGGCGGGTCACCGCCGCGGCGATCGGCGCGCTGCGCGCCTCGCGCGGGCGGGTGATCAACGTGGCCTCGGGCATCTCGTATCTCTCGATGCCGCTCGCGCCCGCCTACTCGATGAGCAAGCGCGGGCTGGTGGCCTACTCGGACTCGCTGCGCTACGAGCACGGCGACGCGATCACGGTGACCACCGTCTACCCGGGCTACATCCGCACGGGCATCCACGCGGAGTCGCAGGCGGCGGGCTTCGCCCTCGAGGGGGTCGTGCCGCCCGAGCCGGTCGCGAGCGCCGCCCGCACGCTCGCCGACGCCGCCCTCGGGCCGCGGCCGGGCCGCGACGTGGCGACCACTCGCCGCGGGGCGCTCTCGTACCTCCTCGCCCGCACGTCGTCGCGCCCGCTCACCGACCGCGTGGTGCTCGCCTACATGCGCCGCATCGCGCGCCGGGGGCGGATCCCGGCCGACGGCCTGGGCGGGGAGTTCGCCGCGCGCTTGCGCGCCAGTCGCTGAGCGCGCGTCCCCCGTACGGGGGGTGGCGGGGTTTCGTCCGGGGCGTTCCGGACACATATAGTGCACGACGTCGGAGTCCGATTGCCACTGGCGGAAGGGCCCGACGACCCTCGTTCGGATCAGGACACCGGGAGTCGGTTCGCCGGCCTCCGCTGGATGGTCTCCACTGGCCCTCGGGCCGTACAGGAAGGAACCATCCGATGTCCGTCTTGGTCCCCACCCATATCTCAGCAGCACGCAGGGAGCGCGACGCGCTCGTGCACCAGTACCTCCCGCTGGCGCGCGGCCTGGCCGCGCGCTACCGCCACACGCACGTCCCGCTCGAGGACCTCGTCCAGGTGGCGAGCATGGGGCTGGTCATGGCCGCCGGGCGCTTCGACCGCGACCGCGGCACCTCGTTCGCGAGCTACGCCGTGCCGACGATCCTCGGCGAGCTCCGCCGCCACCTGCGCGACCACGGCTGGGCCGCCCGCGTGCCGCGCGGCCTCCAGGAGGACGTCATGCGCGTGACCGCCGCGCGCAACGAGCTGGCCGGCCGGCTCGGCCGCTCGCCCACGCCCGCCGAGCTCGCGTCCGAGAGCGGCATGTCCGTCGAGTCGGTGCTCGCCGCCATCGAGGCCGGCGCCGCCTACGAGGCGGAGTCGCTCGACCACGCCCCGACCTCGGAGGACGACCCGGGCCGCTCGCTGCACGCCGTGATCGGCAGCGACGAGCAGGGCTTCGACCTGGTCGAGTACGGGGTGTCGGTCCGCGCGACGATGTCCGAGCTCTCCGAGCACGAGCGCCAGGCGATCCGCCTGCGCTTCGTGGACGACCTCACCCAGTCCGAGATCGCCGAGCGGATCGGCGTGTCGCAGATGCAGGTGTCGCGGCTGCTGAGCCGCTCGCTCGCGCGGCTGCGCGACGCGGCCGGCGAGGGCGCGGCGGCCGCGGCCTAGCGCGGCGGCCGGCGCTCGGCCCTCGTCAGCGGGGTGTCGCGGCCCCGGGGCCTCAGCGGGTGCCGCGGCTCCAGTTGGAGCTCTCGCGGTGGTCCTTGCCCGAGACGTCGCTCGCGCCCCAGGCGCCCGGCGCGCCGCCGTAGCGGTTGCCGTACGGCCGCGGGGTGATGCCGCTGCCCGCGGCGGTGAAGTAGCCGAACGCGATCCCCATGAAGGCGATCCCCATGAAGGCGATCATGACCAGCCCATCGAAGTCGAACATCGCTCTCGCTCCTCGTCAGCGCCCGCCACGCCGGCGGCCGTCTGGGGGCAAGCTACGCCCGCCGGACCGGGCGGACGGTGACGTGACGCACCTGAGTGCCGCGCGGCACATAGGCGCTGCAAGCGGCCGGGCATCGCGTCCGCCGGCGGGCGTAGGACTCCGCGGATGGAGATCGCCTCCGCCGACCTGCGCACAGCCGAGTTCGTCGCCGTCGACGTCGAGACCAACGGCCTCGCCGGCGACGACTGCGAGATCACCGAGGTGGCGGCCGTGCTCGTGGGCGGCGGCGAGCTGCACGACGAGATGGAGTCGCTCGTGCGCGTGCGCCGTCCGCTGTCGCGCGGGATCGAGCGGTTCACCGGCATCACGCAGGCGATGGTGGAGTCGGCGCCCGAGCCGCGCGCGGTGCTCGAGCGGCTCGAGCCGATGCTGGCCGGCCGGGTGCTGGTGGCCCACTCCGCGTCGTTCGACCGCCGTGCCCTGGCCCAGGCGTTCGAGCGCGAGGGCCTCGACTGGCCGGACCCGCCCGCGATCTGCACGGTGGCGATGGCGCGCAGGCTCGCGCCGCTGGCCCGCAAGCGCAAGCTGGTGCCGCTGGCCGAGTCGCTCGGCATCGAGCCCGAGGGAGCGCACCGCGCGCTGGTCGACGCGCGCACGTGCGCGCTCGTGTTCTGCGCGCTGTTCCCGAAGCTCTGCGCGGGCGCGGCCACGGTGGGGGAGGCGCTCGAGCTGATCTCGCCGCGGCGCCGGCCGCGCCGGCGGGCGCCCAGGGGCGGGCCGGTCCCGCGCGAGCGCCGCCCGGACCTCAGCACGCTGCCCGACGACCCCGGCGTCTACGTGTTCCGCGACGAGCGCGGCCGGCCGCTGTACGTGGGCAAGTCGGTGTCGGTGCGCAGCCGCGCCCGCGCGCACTTCTGCGCGCCGTCGGGCTGGACGGGGCGCGCGGAGGTGGTCGAGTACCAGCCCACGCGCTCCGAGCTCGGCGCGCTCGTGCTCGAGAACCGCCTGATCAAGCACTGGAAGCCGCCGGGCAACGTCAAGCTCAAGCGCTCGGGCGGCTATGTCTACGTGCGCTGCCGGCTCGACATCGCGTTCCCGGTGCTCGAGGTGGCGCCCGAGCCGGCGCCGGGCCACGCGGTCAACGTCGGGCCGGTTCGCGGCCGGACCACCGCGGCCGAGCTGGTGGACCAGCTCAACTCGCTGTTCGAGCTGCGCCAGTGCGGCCGCGGGCTCAAGCTGCGCGAGCACCCGTCGGTGTACGGGCAGATGGGCCGCTGCCTGTCGCCGTGCCTGGGCGACCTCGACCCCAACCTCTACCGCCGCCGCCTCGACGAGGCGCTGGCGCCGTTCTGCGAGCCCGGCGCGAGCGGCGACCGGCTGCTGGAGATGCTCGACGAGCGGCTGCGCGCGGCGGTCGAGGCGCGCCGCTACGAGCGCGCGGCGGTGCTCCACCGCCGCCGCGAGCGGATGGCCGAGCTGATCGAGCGGCTCGGCGGCCTGCTCCAGGCCACGCACGCGCAGACCCGCCTCGCGCTCGCGCGCCACCCGGTGAAGGAGCGCTGGGACGCCTTCTGGATCGTGGCGGGCCGGGTGGCCGACTGGGGCCCGCTGCCGGACGGGGACGAGCTGGCGCGCCGGACCGAGGCCGCCCTCGAGCGCCGTCCCCACCCGTCGCGCCGCGCTCCGATCCCGCCCGAGGAGGTCGACGAGATCCGCATCGTGTCGTCCTGGATCGCGTCACACGAGCCGCCGCAGCTGGAGCTCGACTCCGAGACCGACGTCACGGAATGGGTCGAATCCGTTGTTGCGCGCACGCCACTAGCCGTTTAAACACCCTCCGCGCGCGGGCACGTTTTCCATAGACGTAACCCCCCAAGGAGGCAACGAAGATGGGCATCATGGACAAGGTGACGGGCCGCGCGAAGCAGGCGGCGGGCGATCTCGCCGGCGACAGCGGCCTGAAGCGCGAGGGCAAGCAGGAGGAGCGCAAGGGCGACGCCAAGGACGAGCTGGCCAACGCGCAGGACAAGGCGGACGCGAAGGCTGAGGAGGTCGCGAACCTGGAGCGCAAGACCTCGTAGCGCCGCGCGCGGCGCGCGCGCGCCGCTTTCGCCGGCGCGTGCAGACGCCTTCCTCGGGGGTACGCTCGCAAGCTCGCTCAGAGAGCCCCCCGAGTCAGGGTCTGCACGCACCGGCGGCCAGCCGCCTGCTTGCCGGCCGGCCTGTCCGGTCGCGGCTTAGGCTGACAGCCGGATGATCGCGATGACCGCGCTGATCAGCACGCAGACTACGATCAGGATCTGCATCGCGATCCAGAAGCGGGGGAGCTCTCCCACGGGCTAGTCGATCAGTGCGCGCCTGAGCGCGATCGCGACGGCGTGCGTTCGGCTGTCGGCCTGCAGCTTGGCGATCACGCGCTTGGTGTCCGACTTCACGGTCTCGACCGAGAGCCCGATCCGCCGGGCGACCTCCTCGGTGTGGAACCCCTCGGCGAGGAGCTGGAGGATCTCCCGCTCGCGCTCGCTGAGCGACTGGGCGGTGGCGCCGGCGTCGCTGATCACGAGCGCCGGCGAGAGCGACGGGTCGACGAACGGCTGGCCCGCGGCCACCGTGCGGATCGCGCGGATCAGGTCCTCCGGCGGCGAGCCCTTCATCACGTAGCCGCGCGCGCCGGCTGCGAGGGCGTCCGAGAGCAGGCGCTTGTCGCCGTATGCCGTGAACATCACGAACTGCACGTCCGGCGCCTCCTGCTGGATGCGCTTGACGGCGGACACGCCGTCGATCCCGGGGAGCCGCACGTCCATCAGGACGACCTGCGGCTTCAGGCGGGCGACCGCGTCGAGCGCGTCCTCACCGGTCTGCGCGACACCGACGAGCTCGAGGTCGTCGAGGTCGCCGAACAGAAGTTGGAGGCCTTGCTGGACAACCGAGTGGTCGTCGACCACGAGGCATTTGGTGTTGGCCATCTGGCCAGGATCTTAGAACTTGGCCCGCGCGTCAAGGCACAGGCGAGGCGCCAGGTCTATCGACGGCCCCCGGCCGCGCGCCATATGATCCGCGCCGGAAGTGCCCAGGCCTTGAGAGGAGGCAGATGTTCGGCTCGATCGTGGTGGGAACTGATGGATCCGAGACCGCCAACGAGGCGGTGCGGCAGGCGACCGAGCTGGCCAAGGCCGTCGGCGGCCGGGTGAACCTGGTCAGCGCGTTCGAGCCGGTCGGCAACCAGCGGCTGCGCGAGGAGCGCCAGCAGGTTCCCGAGGACATGCAGTGGATGGTCAACGAGCGCGAGGACGTCGAGGCCACGCTCAACAAGGCCGCCGAGCAGATCAAGGAGGCCGGGGTCGAGGTCGAGACGTTCGCCCGCCAGGGGGATCCCGCCGACGCGATCCTCGACGTGGCGGAGGAGAACAGCGCCGACCTCATAATCGTCGGCAACAAGGGCATGAGCGGCGCGAAGCGGTTCCTGCTCGGGAGCGTCCCGAACAAGGTGTCTCATCACGCTCCGTGCAGCGTGATGATCATCCGCACGACCTAGGGCTGGGGCGCGGTGGCGGCCGCCGCGTCGATCAGGCCGTGGCCGTAGCGCTTGTCGTAGCCCGACGCGCCCAGGTCGCGCGCGGTGCGCTGGAGGCGGTCCTGGACGGCGGCGGGGGTCGGCTTGCCGCCGGAGGCCCGCATCGTCGCGACGACGAGCGCCGCGGTGGCCGACACGTGCGGTGCCGCCTCGGAGGTCCCCTCGAAGCCGACCAGATCGAACTTCGCCACGCCGCCCCATAGCGTCTGCTGGTAGATCAGCCGCGACCGCCGCGAGCTGTCGCAGTGGGCGCGGTCCCAGTCGCTGTCGTCGGGCTCGGCGTCCTGGCCGCCGCCGGGCGCGACCAGGTCGAGTCCCGACCCCTCGTTCGAGTAGTCGGCGAGGCAACCGCCGACGGTCGTGCCGCCGACCGCGATGGCCCGGCTGTAGCGGCCGGGGTAGGAGACGCGCGCCTCGGAGCCGTTGCCGGACACGCCCACGAGCACGGCGCCCTGCGAGTGCGCGTAGCGCATCGCCCGCACCACCTCGGGGATGTCCGCGGCCTTGAGGTCGGAGGTGAACTCCACGCTCATGTTGATCACGTCGGCGCCGTTCTTGGCCGCGTAGCGCAGGGCGCGCACGAGGTCGCTGCCGTCGCCGTCGCCGTTCTCGTCGAGCACGCGCAGGGGCATGATCTGAACGCCGTAGGCGAGGCCGGTCACGCCGAGCTTGTTGTTGGTGGTCTGCGCGATCGTGCCGGTCACGTGGGTGCCGTGGCCGTCCTCGTCGAGCGGCGAGCCGTCGTCGTCGATGAAGTCGTACGGCTTGACCCAGCGCTTCTTGTAGAGGTCGGGAGCGCGGCGGAAGCGGCCGGCGTTCTTGTACGCCACGCCCGAGTCGATCACGGCGACGACCGCGCCGCGCCCGCCCGCCGCGTTCACCTGGCGGGTGTGCGCCCACGCGAGCGGTGCGTTCACGCCGAACTCGTCCGCGAAGTTCCACTGGAGGTCGCGCCAGTCGGTGCCGTTCCCGCGGCCGGGGTCGTTGGGGATGAACGGCGCGGGGGACTGCGCCGCCGAGAGTCGGAAGTCCGGCGCCGCGTCGGCCACGCCCGGCTCGTCCTCGAGCTCGGCGACCGTCGCGGCGACGGACTCGCCGTCCTCGATCGTCAGCGTGCGCGCGCCGCCGGGGAGACGCTCGTCGAACCCGGTGCCGGTCGCCCGTTGCACGTCCGCGCGCTCGGCCCGCGAGGCGCCCTCGTCGTAGCGCACGATCACGCGGCCGCCGGCGAACGTGGAGGCCTGCGCGCCCGGCGCGCAGAGCGCCAGGCACAGCGCTGCGGCCGGTAGGAGGAGTCTGGGTCTCATTGGGCTACGGTGCTCGAGCGAGTGTACGTCCGAGCGAACAGCCGAAGTACCCGGAAGTTGCAGCATTTATCGGCCTGGGCGGCGGTGCCCTGAGGTGACCGTAACCCTGGTGACCGGAGCCACCGGCTTCGTCGGCGGGCACGTCGCGCGGCTGCTCGCCGAGCGCGGCGATCGGGTGCGCGTCACGTTCCGGGACCAGGCGCGGCTGGCGCGGCTCGACGGCCTGGACGTGGAGACCGTGCGCGCCGACGTCCTCGACCGCGCCTCCCTGCGCCGCGCGATGCGCGACTGCGAGCTGGTCTTCAACACCGCCGGGTTCGTGGGCTCGCGTCCGCCCGACCGGCTCTGGCAGGTCAACGCGCTCGCTCCGCGCGTGGTCGTGGAGGCGGCGGCCGCGGAGGGGGTGCGGCGGGTGGTGCACACCTCCACGGTGGCGGCGGTCGGCAACGCGCCGCACGGCGAGGTGGCGGACGAGACGCACGTGTACCGCGGTGGCGAGTTCGGGCTGGCCTACGCCGACTCGAAGCACGAGGGCGAGGTGGAGGCGCTGGCGGCGGGTGCTCGCAACGGCGTCGAGGTCGTGGTGGTCAACCCGTCCTACGTGCTCGGGGTGCCGGTCGACCCGACTCAGGCCGGCGAGACGTCCACGCGCGTGATCGGCAACTTCCTCGCCGGCCGGCTGCCGGCGGTCGTCGACGGGGCCACCAACATCGTGGACGTGGAGGACGTGGCCGCGGGGCACCTGCGGGCCGCGGAGGCCGGGTCGCCGGGCGAGCGCTACATCCTCGGCGGCTACAACCTCTCGTGGGTCGAGCTGATCGACCGCCTCGCGCTGGAGTCCGGCGTGGAGCGCCCGGTGATCGTGCTGCCGCGCGAGGCGGGCGCGATGGCGCGGGTGCAGGCGGAGCTCGGCATGCGCTGGCCGATCGCGCCGGAGGCGTTCGCCCTGATGGCGCAGAACTGGCGCTACTCGTCGCGCAAGGCCAAGCGCGAGCTGCGCTACCGCACGCGGCCGCTCGAGCGCACGCTCGCGCGGACGGTGGAGTGGTACGACGACCTGTACCGCGACGGGCGCTTCGCGCCGCGCTCCACCTCGCCGCTGGCGCTGGCCGCCCTCGGCATGCAGGCCGCGGACCGAGCCGGGATGGTCGCCGCGCTGCGCGCCGCGGAGCGGTATGTCGGGCGCCGGCTGGTGACGGGGACGTGACGCGCGCGCCCTTCTTCCCGCGCGACGAGTACTTCATGAGGCTCGCGCTTCGCGAGGCCGAGCGCGCGGCGGAGCACGAGGACGTCCCGATCGGCTGCGTGATCGCGCACGAGGGCGAGGTGCTCGCGGCGGCCGGCAACGAGCGCGAGCTGCGCGGCGACCCGACCGCCCACGCAGAGGTGCTCGCGATCCGCGAGGCGGGCCGCGCGCTCGGCAGCTGGCGGCTGAGCGGGACCGTCATGTACGTGACGCTCGAGCCCTGCGCGATGTGCGCCGGCGCGATCGTCCTCGGCCGCGTCCCGCGCGTGGTGTTCGGCACGCCCGACCCGAAGGCCGGTGCCGCGGGGAGCGTCCTCGACGTCCTCGCCGAGCCGCGCCTGAACCACCGGCCCGAGGTCGCGGGCGGCCTGCTCGCCGAGGACTCCGCGGACCTCCTCCGCAACTTCTTCGCGCTCCGGCGCTGAGACTCCCCGGGCAGATAGGGGATTGCGAAGCGGTCGGGGCGGGGTAGACGAAGCGCATGGGGGGCCTCTCGCGGCGCGAGTTCCTGCGCGATGCGGCGCTGGCGGGCACGGCGGCGACCGTCGCGGCCGCGCCGATCCCAGCGATCGCGAAGGTCACGCGCGGGCGGCGCGTCGCGGTCCTCGGCGGAGGCATGGCGGGGCTCGCGGCCGCGCACGAGCTCGCGGAGCGCGGCTTCGAGGTCACGGTCTACGAGCGCAAGGCGCTCGGCGGCAAGGCGCGCAGCATCCCGGTGCCCGGGACGGCGGGCGGGGGCCGCCGGCCGCTCCCCGGCGAGCACGGGTTCCGCTTCTTCCCCGGCTTCTACCACCACGTCCCGAACACGATGCGGCGCATCCCGGTGCGGGGGAACGCCAACGGCGTCTGGGACAACCTGCGCGACGCCGACGAGAGCGCCTCGCCGCGCGCGAACGGCCGCGCCGACGCGCAGCTCTTCGGCGCGTTCCCCGACCCGAACGAGGCCCGCACGCCCGACGGCCTGCGCCGCATCCTCGTCGAGGAGATCGTCAAGCAGCAGGGCGTACCCCCGCACGAGGCCGAGTTCTTCGCCAACCGCGTGATGGTCTTCCTCACCAGCAGCGAGGAGCGCCGCTACGGGCAGTGGGAGCACACGACCTGGTGGGACTTCGTGCGCGCGGAGGGCAAGTCCGAGGAGTACAGGCGGATCGTCGCGCGCGGGCTCACGCGGTCGCTGGTCGCGGCGAAGGAGACGGTCGCCAGCACGCGCACGATCGGCAACATGGCCGAGGCGTTCGTCATGAACATCATGCAGCGCGGGAACGACGGCCAGCTCGACCGCGTGCTCAACGCGCCGACCAACGAGGCGTGGATCGACCCGTGGGTCGTGCATCTGAAGCGGCTCGGGGTGCGCTTCCGCGTGGGGCACCGGGTCGAGGCGCTGAACGTCCGCGGCGGGCGGATCGAGAGCGCACGCGCGCGCGACGCGAGGGGCCGGACGCGGACGATCGAGGCCGACTGGTTCGTCTCCGCGATGCCCGCCGAGCGCGCCCGCAAGCTGCTGAGCCGCAAGCTGCTGGCGCTCGACCCCGAGCTCGAGGGCATCAGGGAGCTGTTCGTCGATTGGATGAACGGGATCCAGTACTACCTGCGCCGGCCGGTCGACACCGTGCACGGCCACCTCACGTTCCCCGACTCCCAGTGGGCGCTCACGGCGCTGACCCAGGCGCAGTTCTGGGACCACCACGACTTCGCGCGCGACTACGGAGACGGCGCCGCCGTCGACTGCCTGTCGGTCGACGTCTCCGACTGGGACACGCCCGGGATGATCTACGGCAAGCCCGCCAAGCAGTGCACGCGCGAGGAGATCGCGCGCGAGGTGTGGATGCAGATCAAGGCGCACCTCGAGGACAACGGCGAGAACGTGCTGCCCGACGACGTGCTGCACTCGTGGTTCCTCGACCCCGCGATCGCATGGAGCGCTCGCAAGGGCCGCAACCTCAACGACGAGCCGCTGCTCGTGAACACCGTCGGCTCGTGGGAGCGGCGGCCGGCCGCGCGGACTGCGGTCCCGAACCTCTTCCTGGCCGGCGACTACGTGCAGACCGACATCGACCTGGCCACGATGGAGGGGGCGAACGAGTCCGGCCGCGCGGCGGTGAACGCCCTGCTCGACGCGTCCGGCTCGAAGGCCGAGCCGGTCCGCATGTTCAAGCTCTACGACCCGCCCGAGTTCGAGGCCGCCAAGCGCGCGGACGCCGAGCTCTTCAAGGCCGGCCTGCCCAACGCGCTCGACCGGCCGTAGGCCGGCGCTCGACCGGCCGGAGGCCGGATCGGCGGCTACCCTCTCGGCGTCCCGGCCGCGGTGCGCGGCGGGCACCTCGGAGGGGTGCCGGAGTGGTTGAACGGGGCGGTCTCGAAAACCGTTAGCGGCGGTTCCGTCGCTCGAGGGTTCGAATCCCTCCCCCTCCGCTAGTAGCGCCGCAATTCCGCTTCGGTGCGGGAATTGCGAGTGGTCAGCTGTCGGCATGCTGGCCGGCCGGATGGGTCAACGCGAGCCAGTCGAAGCCTGTCTCACGCTCCGCGCTCACTCCCTCCGCTTGTGCCGCCGCCGCCGCGGGCGCCGCCTGCGCGCTGCCCGTCTGGGCGCGTCGGCCGGGCGCAGCGCGGTCTCCGCGGCGATCGCGGCGCCGAGCGAGAAGGTCGCGCCGAGGGCCAGCAGCAGCAGGTCGCGCTTCGTTCCCGCGCTCCGCTCCACGATCACGGCGGTGCCGTCGCACTCGGTCCCGCGCGTGTCCTTGATGTAGGCCTCGGAGTAGGCGCCGCCCGCGGTGGACGAGCCCGAGACGATGTCCGCCACCGGCCCTCGAGGCCTGTCCCGCAACTCGCGCGCCACGGGCGGCGAGGTCTCGCAAGCCCAGACAGGGTTGCCCTCGAACGTCTGGTCCGGTCCCGGCCGCGAGGCCGCGTCGTCCACGTCCCCGTCCTCGACGGTGACCGTCGTGCTGGCCAGCGTCGTCTCGAGGGCCGGCTCGTAGACGGCGGCCAGGCCGGTGCGGACGGATCGGATCACCGGGCGCCTGGTCTTCGGCCGGGCCGAGACTCGCCCGCGCGCCGTCTGCGCCGCCAGCACGCTCAGCCCGCCCGTCAGGGCGGGCAGCCTCAAGTAGCACGTACCGATCCCGCGCGGCTCGAGCCAGTCGGCGTCGAACGTGGCCACGATCGAATTGAGGTGCTTGCTCCAGTAGAACACGGTGCCGGACACGGCGGTGATGCCGGCCGTCTCGCGCGGCGGATCCGGGCGGAAGAAGGTGCGAGTCTCGCGGACCGCGCGAGTCGGCAGCCCGACCGCGGTTGCGTTGTCGGTCACGCCCACCGCGAGGCCGCGAAGGTCCGTCCCGGGCAGTGCGATCCGAACCGGCACCCGCGAAGGGAAGCCGTGCGCCCGGCGCTGCCAGTAGTCGGCCGTGCCGTTCGCGACGACGGTGACATGAACGCGCTCTCCGCATCCGCGCACGGAGATCGCCATCCCCACGGCGAAGCCGTTGCCGTCGCCGGTTGCTCCGGGCTCTGGCGAGACCACGCCGACACTGGCCGGTTCGCCGGCCGGGCCCTGCCGGACCGGCAGCTTCCACGCGCCCACGAGGACGCTGCCGACGATCATCAGGGCCCCCCATAGCACCGGCAGCCGGTCGCGCCGACCGGAGCGGTGCCAGCGGCGCGCGAAGAAGCTCGCGATTGTCGCGAAGGCACCCGCGAGGAGCGCTACGTCTACGCCGCTCACGATTCGCCCGCCGTGGCCCTGCCCTAGCCGTGTCCCCGGGTTTGAGGGACCGGGCGCGGCGCGGTACGATCGTCAGACCGCGCGCTTCGCGCTCGCGACTCTGTCTGGGGTACGGATTGTTGTCGGTGTTGGCTCAAATCTGGTCGCGCTACGTCGCGGCCGTAGCGGCAATCGTCGCAGCTTCTGTGCTCGCGCTCGGCGCGCCGGGATGCGGCGACTCCGACGAGCCGGGGGATGCCGCCCCGCCGCCATCGGACGTCCGGGGGCTGGGGCCCGAGGAGCCACCGGGAGCGCCGCCCGAGGAGCCACCGGAGGCACCGCCCGAGGAGCCACCGGAGGTGCCACCCAAGGAGCCACCGGAGGCCGCGCCGCCCGAGGAGCCACCGGAGGCCGCGCCGCCCGAGGAGCAACCTACCGCTCCGTCCGAGGACGCCGGGGAGCCGCAGCCCCAGGACGACGGGACACCCCGTAACCCCCCGCGGAACGAGGCCCTCATCCGGAGCGCAGTCGCGCAGCCCGTAATGCGGTGACGGCCCCTGATCGCCGGTGAGGAGGTCGTCTAAGCCTCCGGCGCCGATCGTCGCCTTCAGCCGGCGCCGATCGCGGCCAGGATCTCGCGCGCGGCGCGGTAGCCCTCGGTGGCCGCTCCCTCCATGAACCCCTGGAGCTCGGAGCAGTGGTCGCCGGCGAAGTGGATGTTGCCCGACCGCACGCCCTCGTTTCCGCCGAAGCGGTGGTACTGGCCCACCCGGTAGTACGGGTAGGAGCAGCGCTTCAGCGGGTCGAGCATCGGGGCGGAGACCGCCGCCCGGCCGTTCCAGCGCTCCGCGATACCGGGGAAGACGGGCTCCAGGCGGTCGAGGATCGTGCGCGCGCTCTCGGCGACGCCCGCGTCGTCGCGCGCGTCGGCGAACGGCGCGCCGGCCGCGAGCGCCGCCGCCTCCGTGCCGCCCTCGTAGGCCACGAGGATGCCGGTGGCGCCGGGCTGGCCGCGCGTCGCCTCCCAGGTGGTCGCGCAGCCGCCGGTGGCCGCCGTGCCCGTCCCGCCGTGCGCGTTCCAGTGCCGCTCGCGGAACTGGAGCGTCACCTTCGCGCTGCTCCCCGCGCCGAGCTCGTCGATCGCCGCTCGCTTGCGCGCGTCGAAGCGGGCCTTCTCGCAGTCGACCGTCCGCAGCACCGCGAACGGGAGCGCCAGGAGCACGTGGTCGGCCACCACCTCGCGCCGCGCGCCGGCGGCGTCGAGGACGAGCTCGACGCTGCCGTCGGAGCGCGCGGCCACGGCCTCGAGCCGGTGCCCGAGCTCGACCGGCGCGGGCAGGCCGGCGGCGATCGCCTCCGGGATCTGGGCCACCCCGCCGGCCACGCGGAAGCGCTCGTCCGACTCGCCCAGCAGCGCAAACCCCTCCGCGTCGGGCTGCGCGCCGAGCGCGTAGACGATGTTGAGCGCCGACTGGTCCGCGGTGTCCGCGGCGCACTCGGCCCGATAGCCGGCGTCGAGCAGCGCCCCGAGCCGTGACCCGCGGCCTCCCGGCACGCGCGAGTCGATCCAGTCGGCGACGCTCATCGCGTCGAGCTCGAGCCCGGCCGCCGCGTCGCCCGACCAGTCCATCTCACCCGCCGCCTCCAGATCCTCCGCCAGCCGGCCGCGGACGGCGGTGAAGTCGGCCGCGGCCTCCGCCCCCGAGTAGTGGCCGCCGCCGAAGTGGAAGGTCTCGGTCGTCCCCTCCGGCTCGGCGGCGTGCATGTCGATCAGCTCCAGTCCGAAGCGCTTCGCGAGCGCCCGGATCGCCAGGTGGCCGGTGTCGACCAGCTCGCCGCACCACTCGCTCGTCTGGCCGTCCTCCCAGTAGCCCGCCGGGCCGGTGTGCATGCGCCCACCGACCCGCTCGGCCGCCTCGTAGACGGTGCAGGCGACCCCGCGGCCGGCCAGGATGAACGCCGCCGTCAGGCCGGCGATCCCGGCGCCCACGATCGCGATCCGCGGCGCGCCCGGACCGGCGGCGGATGCGCGAGCGTCCGCAGCCGCGAGCGCCCGCGCGGCCTCCTCCGACAGTTCGATGTAGGCCTCGTCGGCGACCGGAGCAGAGTATTGACTTCCGGTGACCGCTGGGCGAGAGTTGTGCAAACGCGCCGACGCAATTCGACCCCGTTCCGCGGCGCGGAGGAGATGCAGGATGCCTGAGGAGAACGCTGGGCTCGGGGGCGCGCTGAGCGAGGCCGTCGCGCACCTGAAGGGCGAGCCGCTGCTGTCGTTCGGGATCGCCGCGGTGATCGTGATCGGGATCATCGCCACCGTCGGCGCCGGGACGCCGGTACCGGTGGTGGCCGCGGTCGTGGTCGCGCTGGCGGTGCTGGCGGCGTGGGTGGTGCGCGGGCGCGGCGGCGCCGAGGCGCCCGAGACCCCCTTCGACCAGCGGGCCGATCGTGTAACGGCCGCCGAGAACGTCGAGTTCCAGTCCTACGAGGGACCCGCTGCGGCCGGCGGGACCCGGGTGAAGCAGGACCTGAGCAACGCGAAGCTCGGGCCCGGCGTGAAGGCCCAGAGCATCAAGGTCACCAGCCAGGCGGAGGAGCCCCCGAAGGAGTCATGACCGCGCCGCCGGGAGGCGGGCCGCGCGTCGCGCCCGCCGACGTGTTCGTCGGGCGGCGTGAGCTGCTCGACGCGCTCATCGCCAGGCTCGACCAGACCCGCCCGGAGGACGCCGACGGGTGCGTGACCGACACGTACGGCGTCTGGGGCATCGGCAAGAGCCGCTTCCTGGCGCACCTCGGCCGCGAGGCGGCCGCCGCGTTCGAGGACGGGATCGTCCTCAGTCACAGCGCCACCGCGCTCGAGCCGATGGCCGCCCCCGGCGCGACGCCGCTCCCGGAGCCGACCCTGCCGATCGCCCTCCAGCGCTTCTTCAGGTTCCTGCGCGAGGTGCGCGGGCAGGCCATCGAGCAGAGCGGCGGCGACGAGGACGTCAGGGAGCTGTTCACGGACTTCGACCTGGCGGCCGAGAACGTCGAGTCCGAGCTGGCCATGCTCGCGTTCCACGTCGACGTCGACCAGAGCATCACGGACGCGGACATCGGCCCCGGCGCACAGGTCCAGACGACCACCATCTCGCTGAACGCGGACCTCGCCGAGTTCGGCGGGCAGGTGCATCGGGCCCTGGTCAGCGGCGAGTTCGCCAGCGCGCTGGCCGAGCTGTCGCTGGATCGCCCGATCCTCTGGTCCATCGACGACTTCGAGTGCATCGCGTCGCGCTCGATCGGCCGCTGGCTGCTCGACCTGATCGGCTCGATCGAGCGCGGGCTGGTCGTGCTCTCGCGCCCGCCCTGGGCGGAGGAGCCGGCGATCACGATGAAGTCGCAGTCGCTGATCCGCGAGCCGCTGCCGCCGCTGTCGGAGCCGGAGGTCCAGGAGTACGCCGAGCGCTGCCTGCCGGACCAGGCCGTCGCGCCCGGGATCGGAGCCGTGGCGCGCCGCTTCACCGACGGCCATCCCGGCACGCTTGGGCTGGTCGCCGAGCTGCTCCAGCAGGATCCCGCGCTCGCGGGGGATCCGGCGCGGCTCGAGGCGCAGCTCGCCGCGCTCCCGGAGGACATCGACGCGCGCCGGCTGGAGCTGGTGGAGCGGATCGTCCCGGCATCCGAGCGCGAGGCCGTCGAGGCCTGTGCCGTGCTTCGGCGCTTCGACGCCGACGCGCTGGCGGCGGTGCTCGAGCAGGCCCCGGAGGCGGCGGCGGCCAAGGTCGACGTGCTGCGGCGCCACTCGTTCATCGGCACCGAGACCGACCCGGACACCGGCGGACGCGTGCACCGCCTCCACGGGTTCGTCCGCGGCGGGATGGAGCAGAGGCTGCGCGACGGGAGCCCGGCCCGTCACGCGGAGCTGCACGCCCGCGCGGCCAGGTTCTACTACCGCTGGATCACCGAGTACGAGGAGGAGGAGCAGGCCGAGGCCACGAGCGCCTACGGAGGCTGGTACCGCTACGAGGACCGGCGCTGGCAGCGCTTCACGCGCGAGTGGCTGCACCACCAAGCGATAGCGGACCGCGCGCCGTCGGAGGGCGCTCCGGCCGAGCGGCAGCGCCAGCGCGCCCGGCGCCGCTTCGCGCGCGTGTTCCTCGACGCGTTCTGGTGGTGGGGCTACTACATCGACTTCCCGTTCTGCCACGGGCTGATCGAGGACTGGCACGCGACCCAGGAGGACGTCGACTGGGTCGAGGACCTGCGCCTGGTGCTGGAGCGCTACCCGACCGGCTGGCACAAGGCCGGCGACCCGGGCTGGCCGGACGTCCGGACAGCCCTCCTGCGCGTGCGCGACGCGTGCGGCCTCGACGGCAGGCCAAACGAGCGCTGGGACGCGGACGACAGGCACACGCGCGCGCTGCTCGAGCTGTTCCTGGCCCACTCGCGGCGCTACGCGGCCGCGCCCGGCGACGACGAGCGCGCCCGCGCGTACGCCGGGGCCGCCGGCCACTACGAGACGGCGCTAGGGCTCTTCCGCGACAACGAGGACGCCTGGGACGTCGCCTGGACGCTCTTCGAGCGCGCCGAGCTGCACGTCGAGCACGGCGACGAGGCGGCGGCGCTGGCCGACTGGAACGAGTGCGTGAAGACGATGCTCGCCGACCAGCTGGACGACGAGGAGCTGATGGCGAACGTGCACCGCGTCACCGCGGACATCGAGTGGCGCCGCGGACGGATCGCCGACGCGATGGCGGCCCACGGCCGCTCGCTCGCGCACGCGTACCTGTTCCAGAACCGGCCGCACGCGCCGGACGCGTACACGATCGCCTTCTACCAGGAGGCGATCGCGCGGGCCTCCGAGCGGCTCGCCGCGGCCTGGACGACGCCGGAGCGGGAGGCCGCGGCGAAGGCGCTGGCCGGCTGCGCGCCGATCGTCTGCCGGTGTGGAGGCGACTCGATCGCCGCCGCGCTCGCGGCACCGGACGAGCGCGCGCTGCTCGCGCTGCTGCCGCGGCTACCGGCGAGCGGCGCCGACTCGGAGTTCCTGGACGAGTGGCGCGACGTCGAGGACGCCGTGGCCGCCACCGCCGACCGCGACCTTCAGCCCGTCTGATCGAGCCCCAGCTCGGTGGCGAGCCAGCTCGCCTGGAGCTCGCGCTCGTGCTCGAACGGGTCGTCGATTCCGGCGTCGTGCCCGCGGCGCATGCCGGCTGTGTGGGCGGCGATGTACGCCACGCCCGCGGGCTCCTCGAACCACTTCACGGCGTCGCTCACGAACTCGGCGAGCTGCGCGGCCCGGCGCACCAGCGGCTTCCCTCCCTTGCCCGCGCGCGCAGCCTCGGCCGCGATCGCGGCCAGCTCCTCCGGGGACGCGCTGGGCTCCGCCGCGCGGAGCGCCTCGCCGTGGGAGTCGAGGCCGACCCGGCTCAACTCGAAGGCCGCGTGGTGGGCCGTCCGCCGCAGGCAGTGGTCGGCGAAGCGCTCGCTCGCCTCGTCCCAGGCCACGATCCGCTCCACGAGGCGCCCGCGGCGGGCCACCACCTTGAGCTGCAGCTCGACGGGGTCGCCGTCGAGCTCCACGCGCCAGAGCTCGTTCGCGATCCAGTGCGGGAGGTCGCGCACGCGGCAGGCGTGCACCCCGGTGGCGCAGGGTGCGAGCTCGCCGTCGGACTCGACCCAGCCGGCTCCGGGCTCGGGCCAGACGTGGCCGCTGAACGGCGCGAGCCGCCCCTCGCGCAGGAACTTGTAGGCGATCACGCCGACCCCGCCGCCTCGCGGAACGCGGTGCGCAGCGCCTCGCGCTCGGCGGCGTCCGGCGGCTCGACCGGAAGCGTGCGGAGATCGGCCGCGGTGGCGCGCAGCTGCGAGAGGAAGCCGTAGCAGCCGGGGCAGTAGACGATGTGGGTCTCGAGCCGGGTGCGCTCGTCGTCGGGCATGTGGCCCTCGAGGTACGCGGTCATCACGCCGAGGACGTTGGTGCAGCGCTGGTCGAGCTTGCTCACGAGGCCGGCGCTCCCGCTCGCTCGTCGAGCGCCTCGCGGAGCTTCGTCCGCGCGTCGTGGAGCAGCGCGATCTGCGTCTCGCGCGGCAGGCCGAGGGCGGCGGTCAGCTCACGCGCGTCAAGCCCCTCGGCGTCGTTGAGCACGAGCAGCGCCGCCGCGTGCGGGTGCAGCCCGCGCAGGGATTCCTTGAGCGCCGCGCGGCGGAGCGAGGCGGCGTCCCGCTCCTCGGACCAGGGCTCGGGCATGGCGTCGTCGAGCCACCAGCCCTCCCAGCGGTCATCCTCGGGCTCGAAGGCCGCGCGGTCCACGCCGGGCCCACCGTCCGGGGTGGGTGCCGCGGCCACGAGGCGCAGCTCCCGGAAGGTGAGGTAGAAGAGCCAGGCGGTCAGCGACGGGAATGGATCCGGCGGGACTCGCTCGCGCAGCGCCTCGAGCCAGGCCGCGCGCACGGCGCCGCGGGCGGCGGCGTCGTCGGCCTGCACCGCGCGAGCAAGCCGCAGCAGCCGCCCGTGGTAGCGCTCGACGAGCGCCGCGAAGGCCTCCTCGTCGCACGCGTCCAGCGCCGTGGCGATCGACGCGCGCGCCGCGTCGTCGCCCGGGCGTCCTGCGACCGCCTCGTCTCCGGGAACCATCGATCCGGCGCGATTATCGAAGCTGGCGCATGGCCGGTCAAGGAGCCGCGGCCGGCCGCGCTACCGCATACCCCGGCGGGCGGCGCCGACGGCCCGCGGCCGGGGGCGTACGCTGAGATGACGGACGGCAAAGGAGGCGGACGATGCCTGAGCACAGGATCGGAACACGCGAGGAATGGCAGGCGGCTCGCGACGAGGTCGCGAAGCTCGAGGCCGAGCACGCGAAGCTCGCCCAGAAGGTGACCGAGCAGAGGCGTCAGCTGCCCTGGGTCCCGGTGGAGAAGGAGTACCGGTTCGACACCGAGGATGGGCAGAAGACGCTGGCCGAGCTCTTCGAAGGCCGCTCGCAGCTCCTCGCCTACAACATCATGTTCGGTCCCGACTACGAGCTCGGCGCCTGCCCCGGCTGCTCCAACCTGGGGGATGAGCTCGACGCCACGCGTGTGCATCTGAACCACCACGACGTGACGTTGATCTGCTTCTCGCGCGCGCCGATCGATCGGCTCATCGCCTACAAGGAGCGGATGGGCTGGCAGTTCCCCTACGTCTCGACCCATGGCACGGAGTTCCCCTTCGACTTCGGGCTGGCCCTCACGCCCGAGCAGGCGCAGGAGACCCCCGAGGTCAAGGAGGTGATCGACAATCCCCCCGAGTGGCTCAGCGACTGGGGGCGACAGGTCGGAGCCAAGCTCGAGGACGGCCTGCGCGAGGGGCCGGGCTTCATCGCCTTCGCGCGCGAGAACGGCAGCGTCTACCACACCTACACGGTCACGGCGCCCGATCCGTTCGTCGCGCCCTACCACTCGTTCCTGCTCGCGCGAACGCCGAAGCCCGAGCCCGAGGAGCCCCGCGCCTGGCGCAAGGACGAGTACCCGGACTGATCGCGGTAGCGCCCGCCGGCCTCCTCGTCGCCGCAGCGTCGGCGGTTGCGCTCTACCTCGCGTTTCTTCTCACGTTGCTGCTGCTCGGCCGCCGGGAGGATGCGCGGGCGTGGGCCGGCTTCGTTCCCGACTGCGCCGTCCTCTTCAAGCGACTGCTGCGCGACGGCCGCGTGCCGCGCGGGCGCAAGCTGCTGATCGGCGGCCTCGTCGCGTATCTCGCGATGCCGTTCGATCTGGTGCCGGACTTCATCCCGGTCGCCGGCCAGCTCGACGACGCGATCGTCGTCGCCGTCGTGCTGCGCACGGTTCTGCGCGGCGCGGGGGCGGAGCTGGTCCGCGAGCACTGGCCTGGGCCCGCGGCGTCGCTCGCGGTGATGCTGCGCCTCGCGGGCCGCTAGGCGTCCAGCCCCGCCGTCTCCAGCGCCGCGGCCAAGTTGGCGGCGCCCTGCGCGAGGATCTCGTAGCGGGCGACCCTGCCGTCACGGCACGTCACGCCGACGAGTACGCGATCCTCGATCCTCGCGTCGCTGTCCGGCATGAGGTGCGACAGGCGACACAGCAGGAAGACCTCGTCGCCGCGCTCGTAGACCCGCTCGATGTGCTGGTGGGCGTCGTGCAGCATGTCCCACTGCGTGCGGATCACCGCCTCGATCTCGCTCCTGCCGCGCCGCGTTCCGGGCTCGAGCGCCGTCGGTGCGTTCAGGTACTCGGCGTCGGGGTGGCCGAGTGCGAGAAGCGCGTCGAGGTCACGGGCGTTCCAGGCCTCGACCAGCCTGCGCGCAAGCGCCACGTTCTCGTCGGACATCGCGCGCGAAGCTATCGACCCGAGGCGCCCTCGGCCGGCTGGGTCGCGCCGGCCGGCCCGCGCCCTCAGGCGATCATGCGCTCGAGCGCCAGCACCTCGGGCGGGTTGCGGTCGAGGTCCTCGAGCACGGCCTCGACCTCGCACACCGACCGCGCCACCATCGTGATCGCGCCGGCGCGGTCGAGCGCCTCGAGCTCGAGGCGCTGGGTCCGCGTCGGGCCGGGCCCGCGCGGCGCCTTGACCTCGATCGCGACGAAGCGTCCGCCGTAGCAAGCGAGTATCCGCGGCGCGCCCTTGCGCACGCTCGTCTCCCCGTCGAGGTAGATGCACCACGCGCCGCGGGCGCGCAGCATGTGACCGATCGCGAGGACCAGCTCGGCGACAGCACGGCTACCCAGCGCCATTGCTCCTCCCCACCTCAACCCTCTCGTGCTTGGTTACGACCCGATGTTTCAGCCACCCCCCTGACGAGTCCTGATCGCTTAGGAGCGGGCGAGCATTATCGCCGCACCGTGCGAGGTAGGGCATACCCGCTTTGTAGTAATTCCTCCCCAGAACAACGTAGGTCAGGTAGGGGGACCCTATTGGGCGGGTCCGCAGCCCCCGCGGCTACGTTGTCCCGCGTGGAGAAGGCTGACGTCACCGATGCCGTCGCGATCGTCCTGGCCGCACTGGCCGTGGCCGCTCAGGCGGCCCTGGCCGCCCTCCTCCTCCTCGCGCTTGCGTCACTCGCGTCGCAGCGGGCGCGCGGCTGGCTGCGCGAGCTGCGCGCCACGGTCGCGGGCGCCGAGCTCTGGGTCGCGTGGGCGGTGGCGGCCGTGGCGACCGCCGGCAGCCTGTTCTTCTCGGAGTACGCCGACTTCGTCCCCTGCCGGCTCTGCTGGTTCCAGCGCATCGCGATGTACCCGCTGGCCGTGCTGCTCCTCATCGCGGCCATCCGCGGGGACCGGCGCGCGGGGCCGCTCTACGCGCTGCCGTTCCCCGTCGCCGGTGCGCTGGTGTCGATCTACCACGTCTACATCGAGTACAACCCGGAGGCGGAGAGCGCGAGCTGCAAGGTGTCGGCGCCGTGCTCGCTGAGGTGGATCGAGGAGCTCGGCTACGTGACCATCCCCGTACTCGCGCTGACCGCCTTCGCGGCGATCTTCGTCCTGCTGCTCGCGGCGCGCACGCGGCCCGATGCCTGACCTGCTGCTCCCGTACCTCGCGGTGATCGCGGTACTCACGATCACCCCCGGGCCCGACATGCTGCTCGCGCTTCGCAACGGCCTGCGCGGTGGCCCGGAGGCGGCGTGGGCGACCGGCCTCGGCTGCAGCGCCGGCATCGCGGTCCACGCGCTGCTCGCCGTGCTCGGCCTCTCCGCGATCCTGGCCGCGTCGGACGAGGCGTTCACGGTCGTGAGGGTGGCCGGCGCCGCCTACCTCGTGCTGCTCGGCGTGCAGGCGATCGCGGGCTCCTTCACCCGCAGCTCCGCGCTGGACGCGCCGGGCGGCAGGGAGACCGGCTCCCCGTTCCAGCAGGGACTCATCACCAACCTGCTCAACCCCAAGATGGCGCTGCTGTTCCTCACGCTGCTGCCGCAGTTCGTCGCCGACGGCGAGCCGCGGGTCGCGACGACCGCGGTGCTGGCGGCGATCTTCCTCGCCGGCGCGGTGGCGTGGTGGCGGGCGTTCTCGCTCGCCGTCGGGCCGCTAGGCCGGCTCCTCTCGCGACCCCGCGTCGTCGCCTGGTTCGACCGCGGCACGGGCGCCCTGCTGGTCGGGCTCGGCCTCCGCGTGGCCCTCGAGCGCCGCTGACTCGTCCGCCCGGCGGGTGCGCTCGCGCACCCAGATCAGGCCGCCCGCGAGCGCGAGGGTGACGACCACCCCGCCGCCGATCAACGCGGGGCTGGCGCCACCCCTGTCCGGCGGGGGCGCCGGCTCCGGATGGGGGTAGTCGAGCGGGTGCGCGAGCGGGGGATCGATCGCGTCGAGGAGCTGGGCCAGCGATCCGGCCAGGTCGAGGACGCCCATCAGCCCTGCGCGACCTCGGAGAGCAGCCAGAGCGCGAGGCAGGTGAAGCCCACCATCACGGCGAGCATCCAGTATTGCGATCGGACCGCCACGGACGCGCGATCGTAGAGCGCGAGCGCGCGGTCGTGGGCCAGCGCCAGCGCCGCGACGTGGCCGCCGACCACGAAGCCGACCTGGAGGTACCAGAGCGTCTCCGGGCTCACCCAGTTCGGGTCCACCGTCCAGCCGCCGGTGCCGAACAGGTCGGAGCCGTGGCCGAGGGGGTCGGACAGCAGCGCGGGCACGGCCTGCATCTGGATGAGCAGCAGGCTCACGTAGTGCGCGAGCACGTAGGCCAGCGCGATCGGGACGAGCGAGTGGACGAACGCCCGCGCGAGGCGCCCCGCCGACATGTCCCCGCCAGCGGTCCGGGCCCCCGCGATCCCGAGCCGGTAGAAGCCGAGCACGACGAGGATCGTCAGGAGCAGCCCGAGGCCGTCGGCGAACTGGGCCGCGCCGTGCCCGCTCAGCCCGAGCGACTCGAAGAGGTCGATCAGCGACGGCTGGAGGTCCTGGCGCCAGAGCCGGCCGACGCTCAGGCCGTCGAAGCTGGTGCTGCCGATCATCGCCGCGAGCAGGGCGGTCGTGCCGGCGATCGGCGTGAAGTCGGCGAGCCCCGACAGGAACGGCCGGCGCCCGATCGCGTCGCCGCGGCGCTCGAGCACCGACAGCCGGGCGAAGAGCCCGAAGTAGACCGAGAACGCCTCGCCGCGCTCGCTCCAGCGCTCCACGCCGTAGAGGGACATGCAGAACCAGGTGACTGCCGAGTACACGAGCGCGCCGATCGCGAGCGGGCGCGGCTCGGTGCCGACGTCCACCACGAGCTCCATGAAGGTGAACGCGAGCAGGCCCGCCGCGGCGGGCCAGTGCCCGAGGCGCTCGGGGTAGGGGAAGGCGTCGGCCGCCGCCCGGCCGCCGCGGCCGAAGGCCCAGCTCACCGCGCGCCCGACGGCCCGCCACGGGTTGAACGCGCGGAACACGTCCCCGAGCAGCACGCTCACGACCACCAGCCCGACCCAGAAGACGACGTACACGAACGTCGGGGCGAGGTTGTCGGTCTCGTCGCCCGCCAGCCCGCTGTACACGACGAGGACGAGCAGCAGCACGCCGATCGCGCCGCAGGCGATCTCGACCGGGCGGCTCGTCAGGAGGCGCAGCGCCGGAACCGGCTTCCAGCCGGCCTCCTCGAGCCGGGGCTTCGGCCACAGGACGGCGAACGCCAGGAACGAGATCAGCAGCACGATCGCGGCGCCCCAGACGAACAGCCAGTCGGGGATCGGCAGGTCGCGCTTCTGCTGGATGCCGTGCGCGAGCGCCGGCTCGGGCAGCGCAGCGAAGAGGACGGCGGCCGCGGCCGCCGCGACCGCCGCGCTGCGTCGGGTCAAGGCTCGACCTTCAGCTCGGCTATCTGCGTGCCGGTGTCCTCGAGCTCGATCTCGAAGATGCCGGTGTCGTTCGCCTCGAGCTCGAAGCGCGCGGGCCTGTCCGCGGTCACGTCCTTGGAGACGTCGTAGCCGTGCAGGTGGATCTCGTGCTCGGCGTCCGAGCGCACCTGGAAGCGGACCGTGTCGCCCTGGCTGGCCTCGATCGTCGCGAGACCGCCGACCGCCTCGCCGCCCTTCACCCGGATCGTCGCGACCTCCGGCTCGCGCGGGCGCGCCTCGGGTGTCGTGCCGGACCCGGTCGGCCCGGTGCCGGCCGGCTGCGTCGTGCGCTCGGCCGGCTTCGAGGAGCCGTCCTCGTCCTCGGGTCGCAGCACGAGGAAGGCGCCGACCGCGATCACCGCGGCGACGATCACCAGCACCGCTCGCTGTCCACCTGACAAGCCGGCCTCCGGGGGTTCGCTTCGGGGAGCGGTGAGTATTGCAATCGCCGATCGGGTAACTCGGACGCTGTGCCCAGCGCGATCGTCACCGGCTCGGACTCCGGCATCGGCAAGGCGACGGCGGTCGCGCTGGCCGAGCGCGGCTTCGACGTCGGCATCACCTGGCACGAGGACGAGGAGGGTGCGCGCGCGACCGCCCGCGAGGTGGAGTCGCACGGGCGCCGGGCCGAGCTGCGCGAGCTCGACCTGTCGGACTTCGACACCGTCCAGCCGCTGATAGGCGACCTCGCCGACGCGCTCGGGGGCGTGGACGTGCTCGTGAACAACGCTGGCACGGGCATCGACGACCCGTTCCTCGAGGTGGGGCTCAACGACTTCCGGCACGTGATCGACGTGGACCTCACCGGCCAGTTCCTCGCCGGCCAGGAGGCCGCGCGGCGGATGGTGGCCGCCGGCAACGGCGGGCGGATCGTGAACGTGACGTCGGTGCACGAGCACGTGCCCAAGCGCGAGTCGGCCGCGTACTGCGCGGCCAAGGGCGGCCTCGGCCTGCTCACCAAGGTGATGGCGCTCGAGCTGGCCGAGCACGGGATCACCGTGAACGCCGTCGCGCCGGGCGAGATCGCGACGCCGATGACCGGTGCCGACGACGAGGACCCGCACGCCATCGAGCGCCCGGCGATCCCCGCTGGGCGCGTGGGCGACGCGCGCGAGATCGCCGCGGTCGTGGCGTTTCTCTGTACGCCCGAGGCGGCCTACGCGACCGGCGAGTCGATCGTGGTGGACGGCGGCATGCTGCTGATGGCGGCGGTTGCCAACCAGGATTCCGGGTAACTCAACCTGCGCGCCCCTGGCGCGTTCATTGCAGGCGTATCCCCCCTCAGAAGGAGAAGGACCTCACATGATCGGCTACCTCATCATGCTCGCGCTGTCGGGCCTCATCGTCGGTGCGCTCGCGCGGCTCGCGCTGCCGGGCCGGGACCCGATGTCGCTCTTCCAGACGATGCTCGTCGGCATCGCGGGCTCGCTCGTGGCCGGGCTGCTCTTCTACGCGCTCACCGACGAGCGCAACGCCGCGGGCCTGATCCCGTCGGTGCTCGTCGCCACCGGCATCGTCTACCTGATCCGCCGCTCGCGCGGCGGCACGCTGACGAAGCCGGCGCCGCGCGACGGCCTCGGCGGCCGCGGCCGCAGCCCGCTCGCCCGCTAGGCATTCCTCTGCGCTCCGGCGCGGGCTCTCAGCAGCCCGTGCCGGAGTAGCGGTCGTCCGCTCTCGCGCTAGGCGGTGACCGACTCGGGCGCGCGCGAGGGCGCGGGTCCGGCGCGCTCGTCCGCGCGCTGCTCGGCGAGCTTGCGCAGGCGCCTGAGCGTCTCGACGTTGCGGGCCCACAGGGCGCGGTCGATCAGCGGGTTGCGGATCTTCGCGATCGGCCCGGCGATCGGGTACTCGACCATCGTCACGTGCGTGCCGCGCCCGCGCGGGCGCAGGCGGAACTCGACCTTGCCGACCATGAACGGCCGGAAGCGGACCTCGATGACGAGCTGGCGCGGGCGGTTGGCCGCGATCGAGAGCGTCGAGTCCTTGAGGCCCACGCCGAAGAACCCCTGCGTGTGGTGGAACTTCGAGCCCGGCTCGGGCCAGTCGCCCTCCACCGCGCGGATCTCGCTCGCGCCGACGACCCAGTGGGCGTAGCTGGGCGCGTCGGCGAGGACGTCGTAGACGGCGTCCGGCGGGGCGTCGATGTAGGCGTGGTTCTCGGCCACTGCAGTGAGGGTACGGGCGTGCGATCCGCGCGGATCAGGGCCGCGGCAGGCGCGCGCTGTCGACCACCTCGAAGTTGCTGCCCTCGACGCCCTTGAGCGCGTTCAGCTCGTCGTTGTCCCAGCCCTTCGAGGGGGCGCCCGAGATGAACCAGTCGGAGCCGTTGTCGGCCAAGATCATCCCGTAGCGCTTCAGCGCGTTCAGCACCACGCGCGCCTGGCGCGGGTAGCCGGAGGTGTCGAAGCTCGCCTTGAGCCGCAGGCGCTGGCCCATCGCCGGCAGGTCCGGGTCGGTGGCGCTCGACGCGAAGTGGCGGGCGGGGTAGATGTAGGCGCGGCGGGTGCGCGCGACCGTGAAGCGCAGCGCGTGGTCGATCTTGCCCGCCTTGACCTCCTCGTAGCGCGCGAGGCCCGGGAGGATCGGCAGGCCGGCGGCGTCGGCCGACGTCCAGCCCGCGGGGCGGACCCTGTTCGAGCGCAGGTTGAAGATCGCGCCGGAGCCGGCCCGCCAGGAGGCGCCGCCGTCCTGCGGGTGCGCGTCGTAGAGCTCGTAGAGCACGCAGCGGTCGCGGTCGACCACGATCACGTGGCGGTCGCCGTCGGAGTCGGCGCCGCCCTCGATGGGGGCGTTGCGCGGGATCGGATACGGGCCCGGGTCGGACTCGTCGGCGTAGTCGAAGCTCACCTTCACGCGCTTCTGCCTCTTCGAGACCGTCGTGAACGGGATGCCGATCGGCCGCCCCTCGTAGGTCCCCGAGCCGAAGTCGGGGTGGAGGGTGTCGCCGGCGCCGATGCCCTCGATCATCGCGTCCGAGTTCGGGAGCACCGGCAGCTTGTCCACGCGCAGGTTCCAGTGGTTGCTCGCCGGGAGGACGCGGCACTTCGGCGCGCCCCTGACCGGGCGCCCGGACGCGGGGAGCGCGACGAGCAGGATCGCGGCGGCCGCGGCCAGCGCTACGGCGGTGAGAACGTGGCGCATGTAGCCGAGGCTATCGGCAGTAGTCTCCATCTCATGCCAGAGCGCGAGGAATCCGACCAGCTCCCCGAGGAGGGCCAGGGGGGCGAGGTGCGCGACGACGACGAGGGTCAGGGAGCCGCGCGCGACGACGCCGAGAAGCAGGCGGGCGCCGCCGACGACGACGGCGACGAGGGCGAGGGCGGCGCGACCGGCAACCCGCGCAACGCGGGCTGACGCTCAGACGCCCAGCCGGCTCCTCAGCCAGAGGCCGTTGCGGATCGCGAACTCCTCCCAGTCGTTGTTGAAGTAGACGAGGATTTCGACGTCCTCGCGCCATTGCTCGAGCCGCCGCGCCCACTGCTCGAGCTCGGACTCCGAGTAGTTGCCGCGCCGGCCGCGGTGGCCGTAGTGGAAGCGCACGAAGGTCCAGCCGGTCGTCATCTCGTAGGACTGGAACGGCCGCTCCGGATGGTCGCCGATGGTCAGCGCCACGCCGTGCTCGCGCAGCAGCTCGTAGACCGGCTCGTTGAACCAGCTCTTGTGGCGGAACTCGAACGTGTGGCGACCGGGCGGCAGCGCCTCGAGTGCGCCGGCGAGGCGGTCGTCGTCGCGGTGGAAGTTCTCGGGAAGCTGCCACAGCACGGGGCCCATCTTCGGCGTCCGGGTGAGCGGCTCGACGCGCTCGTAGAACTTGGCGATGCCGGTGTCGAGCGCGGTCAGGCGCTTGATGTGGGTGAGGTAGCGGCTCGCCTTGAGCGTGAAGAGGAAGCCGGGCGGGGTCTGCTCGACCCAGCGCGCGACCGCGTCGCGCGAGGCCAGGCGGTAGAAGGTCGAGTTGACCTCGACGGTGTCGAACGCCTCGGCGTAGCGCTCGAGCCAGCGGCTCGGCGGGCAGCCCTTCGGGTAGAACGTCGCGCGCCAGCTCTGGTAGTTCCAGCCCGAGCAGCCGACGCGTACCGGCTTCACACGACGGTGCGCTTGTCCACTTCGTCGAAGCTGACCGGCTGCGCGCGGGCCTCGCGGCGGAAGCGCTTCATCCGCATGATGCGGTTCTGGCGCTCCATCTGCTCCTTGCCGATGACCGCGCCGATGAACAGGAGCGCGAGCGGGATGCCGAGGAACGGCGCCATGAAGTTCAGCGCGGTGCCGATCAGCCCGCCGACGACGACCAGCGCGATGATCGCGATCGCGATGCCCATCTAGCGTCCCTGCTCGTCGGTGGTCTCGAACGTCTCGGGGGCGTCGCCCGCGCCCTCGACCACCGGCCGCATCTCGGGGTCGGCGTCGGCGGTCACCGTGTCGGGGTCGCCGCCGATCGAGCCGGCGTCGGCCGCCGCGGCCTGCTCCTGCTCGCGCACGAGCGGGTCGTCGTCGGAGACGTCCGGGATCGCGGACTGCTCGTCGTCGCCGACGCCTGCGATCGGCGCCTCGATCGTCGCCTCCGTCTGGCCCGCGCGCACCTGCGCGAGGTCGTCGGCGTCCCCGCCCGCGTCGGCGGTCTGCTCGGAGCCGGCCGGCTGCTCCGGGCCGCCGACGGGCTGCTGGGACGGGGTGTACGGCTCGGGCGCGGGGGCCGAGCCTCCGCTCGAGTCGGCGCGCTTCCTCAGCGCGACGGCGATGCCGCCTGCGAGCAGGGCGAGGGCTATGAGCTTGCGGAGCATGAGTTCGATTCTCCCAAAGGTGTGAGGGGGGGGGGCTTGGTTCCCGCTCTACCCGGGCGGCGAGCAGGGCAACCGGAGGCGGCAGCGTAGCCTCATCACATGCTCGACACTCTCCGGCCGATCCTTCGCGCGGCGGCGATCGCCGGCTTCACGGTCGGGCTGATCCTGTTCCTGCTCAACCCGCCGTCGCTGTCGGGCGCGGAGGGACTGCTGGTCTGGGTGGCCGGGGCGCTCGCGCTGATGCTGTTCGCGGCGTGGGCCACCGTCGGCCTGATCGGCAACGACTCGATGAGCGAGGAGGAGGTCGAGCGCCTGGCGGTGCGCGCCGAGGAACTCGCGCACCGGCCGCCGCCCGAGCGCGAGCCGAACGACTTCGACCTGCTCGTAGCCGACGCGATCGACCGCCTCCCGGCCGAGTTCCAGGAGCTGCTGAGCCGCGTGCCGGTGATCGTCTCGCACCGCGGGCGCGAGTTCCGGGCCTACGGCCACCACTACGGCGGGCCGTACACGCGCGGCGACTACGAGCACCGGATCGTGGTCTACCAGGACACGCTGGAGCGCGACTTCGGCCACGACCCGGACCTCCTCGCGGCGCAGGTCGAGCGCACGCTGCGCCACGAGGTGGCGCACCACATCGGCTGGGACGAGCCGGGGGTGCGCGGGCTGGGGCTGTAGGGGCGAACGCCCCGCCCCGCGGCTAGCCTTCACACCGCCCGGAGAGGTGTCCGAGTGGCTTAAGGAGCGCGACTGGAAATCGCGTGGGCGGGGAAACCTGCCTCGAGGGTTCGAATCCCTCCCTCTCCGCTCTCCGCACGCGACCAGCGCCGTGTGAGCGCAGCGTCGATCGCTCATGACGACGTCATGGTCCCGCCCGGAGACCACGAACCGGTTCGCATCGAGCCGACATCCTGGCCGGAGTCGAGGACCTGGAGACCGCGGACGCACCACGTGCATCTCGTCCCGACCGGCTCGGAGCGCGCCGCTTGACCGGCGCGCCAGGGCGCGGTTAGGCTCGCCCGGACTTGAATCGCTGAGCGCTCTGGTCCAATCGAGCGCGGAGGGAGCACCACCATGACCACCACGCAGGCAGACCCGCTCGCGGCGGCCGCAGTCCCGGCTGCCCTGTTCCAGGGATACGACAGCTTCAGCGGCAAGAGCCGCGCCACCGCCGTCGCGGGGGAGTATCAGAACACCGGTGGTCAGATCCGCTGCGACTACACGACCTGCACGTCGACCGAGTCGCTGCTGAAGGCGATCAACGTCTCGAGCGACGTCGCCGCGAACTTCGGCGCGATCAACGTCGAGGCCAAGGCGGAATACGTCAACCGCCTGGAGATCACCGAGACGACCGTCGTCGTCGCGGTCTACTCGAACGTGATTCTCGGCACGAGGAAGTTCACGACCGTCGGGCTCGCGCCCGACATCGTCCCGCCGGATCCCGACACCCTCAACGACTTCTTCCACGCCTACGGCGACTCGTGGGTCAGCGGCCTGACGGTGGGAGGCGAGTACATCGCGTCGTACGTCTTCTACTCGCAGTCGGTCGAGGAGCAGAACAGGGTGGTGGCGGCTCTGAAGGTGAAGGGGGTCGGCGCGTCGGGTCAGGTAACCGTGGGTGCCCAGACCGCGGTCGAGGAGGTCGCCAAGAAGGAGACTGTCCGCACGGACGTTCAAGCAGCAGGTGTTTGGCTTCACGAACCTCGCGCTGCCCAAGCCGGACGAGCTGGTGAACTTCGCCCTCGGCTTCAGCACGCGGACGCCCGACGTCCCCACGGTCGTCGACCTCCAGACCAGCGGCTATGAGCACGTGCCGGGAATGTCGCGGCAGACCTGGCGCCCGGTCCGGGACACGCGCGACCTGTTCACGTCCGACATCGACGGGCTCTCGGGCGACGTGGTCGCGATCCTTGGCCTCATCCGGCAGATCAAGTGGCTCCGCGACGTCTACGCCACGTACGGCTACACAGGTGACGCTGATCTGCTCGTCAAGAACAAGCAGGTCGAGGCGGACCGCGGCACGCTGAGGACCCTCATCGACGCGATCCGCAACGACCCCACGAAGACGTACGAGCGGCCGGAGCTCCCGAGCCTGTCGTACGGCACGCCCGTGCTCAAGGTCTCGACGCCGGCGACGCCGGTGGAGTGGGGGCGGAACGGGGGCGACGTGTTCGCCGATGTGACGCGGCAGATGATCCTCGATCAGCACGCGCTCTCGGCCGTCACGCTCCAGGCCGGGGCGGTGATCGACCGGATCACCTCGACGTTCGCGGGCAGAGAGGTCAGGCACGGCGGCGACGGTGGCAAGCCGGTTTCGCCGCTGGTGCTCCAGCCCGGCGAGTTCATCACGAAGATCGAGGGTCGCAGCGGGGCGTACGTCGACAAGCTGACGCTCCATACGTCGGAGGGGCAGACGCGCACGGCAGGTCGCGACGGGGGCGACGAGTTCCCGACCTGGACGGTTCCGCCGGAATCGGTGGTCGTCGGCTTCGCGGGTCGCTCGGCCAGGGTGATCGATCGCCTCGGGCCGATGACGTGCACCTTCTCGCCGGCCGTCTGGCAGCCGGCGTAGGGGTCGGCAGGACGGCTGCCGCTACTCGTAGGCGATGCCGGTGCTGGCCGGCCCCGTGATCGGAACGACCTCGACCCGCTCGAAGCCGACCTCCCTTTACCACCCGGTGTCCGGCGGACGGCCGTTTCTCGCGCCGCGGCGCCTAGGCTGCGGTCATGGGGGAGGAGGCGGCGCCGGCTAGGAGGGAAGTGACGGCGCGCATCCTCGCCTTCCTGCGCGGAGTCGGCATCGACGTCGCGGCGGCGCCGATCGAGGGCGAGACCGTCCTCCCTGGCATCGCGATCCGCGGCGGCCGCCTGATCTTCGACCCCGGCCGGCTCGAATGGCCCGGCGACCTGCTCCACGAAGCCGGGCATCTCGCGGTCACGGATCCGGCGCTACGCGCCACGCTGGAGGAGGTGCGCGACGATCCCGGTGAGGAGATGGCGGCGATCGCCTGGTCCTACGCCGCGACGGTCGCGCTCGGCCTCGATCCCGCCGTCGTCTTCCACGATCACGCCTATGGCGGCGGACCGCTCCGGATGATCGAGAACTTCACGAGCGGGCGGGACGTCGGCGTGCCGCTGCTCCATGCGTGGGACATGAGCGGACCGCGCCCGCACCGCGCTCTGCCGGCGGATGCCAGGCCATACCCGCACATGGACCGCTGGCTGCGCTGACCTCGTGGCCTGGCCGAGCGCCGGCCGCGGCCTACGCGCCGCTACCTGCCGGTGCGCTCACGGTGCTTGCACCCCGGCCAGCAGCAGGGGCGGCGCTGGCCCTCCTCCAGCTCCTCCTGGGTCCGCCGGATGCGGCGCTCGCGGGTGGCCTCCTGCTTGGCGTCCTCGACCCAGCAGATGAAACTCGTTGCGGGCCAGGGGCGTGATGTCCTTCCAGGCATCGAGCGCCGTGGCGTTGTCGATCAACGCCTCCCGCAGATCCTCGGGCAGCTCGTGCACCACCCCACCGGGCACCCTCTGGCCGCTCACGGGGCCAGGGTAGAGCTGTGGCTCCCTCGCAGCGGTTCCCCCGTTCGGGGTATCTCGAGGCGTTACGGGTTTGGCACGCCTGGCCGACGGTATGCCCCCGTCGCGGAGAGAGAAGAGGAGGTCGGATATGTCTACGCGAGTTGTCCCGGTTGCCCTTGCCTGCGTCTGCTACCTGGCGCTGGGGGCGTCGAGCGCCGGCGCCTCGGGTGCATACGACATCACGTGCTGGTCCGATGCGACTTGGTCGATCTCGGGCACGTCGGCGACAGCGACCTTCACGGACCAGGAGTGCTACACCGCCGCGGCGGTGGCGGGGATCCAGCAGACCTTCCCGGAGTTCAGCGCGGATGGCGAATACGGGTCGGATCCGGGTCCACTCTCCTCGGTGACGTTCACCTACACGCCGGTCGTCGGCCTCTGCAGCGGCCGACTCTCATACGAAGGCCCCTATGCGACCGTCACCGGCGTGCTGAAGAACGATGGCAACTACCACAGCGTGGTCGACTTGGTCTGGACCAGCAAGCAGTCCCCGTCCGACACCTGGGTCATGGAGCAAACGTATGTCGGGGTGCTGCAAAACGCGTGCAGCCCGAGCTTCCAGACCAAGCGGCTCCACCTGTCGGCCGGGGTCCAGCCATAGGCGGCGTCCTCGCGAGGACGCACGCGTGGGTCGGGAGGACGTCGCCCGGGCCGAAGGCCGCAAGGTAGAAGCATCCGTCGCCGGCCTCCGGGCCCTGAGGCCGCCTAGGATCGGCTCGTGCCAGGCTCACGGGTCCCCGCGCCGGGGGTGGCGGTTCGCCGGGCCCGGCCCGATGACCTCGCCGCGGCCGGGCTCGTGTTCGAGGCCGCGGCCCCCGCGTACACCCGGCTGGCCGGATCCGCCGAGCGCGCCCGGCGCGTCGTCGCCCTGACGTGGGCGCGGCCGGGTCACTCCGCGAGCTTCGAGCACGCGCTGGTCGCCGCGGTCGACGGCGAGCTCGTCGGCGTGCTGATCGGCTTTCCGGAGCGCGACCGGTACCGCCTCCATCGCGCCCTGCTGCGCGCGACCCTCCGCCACCTGAGCCCGGGGCGCTGGCCGCTGCTCCTCGCCGCGCTGCCGCCGCTCGTGCTCGCGACCCCGCGGCCTCCGCGCGGCGCTTACTACATCGGGACGATCGCGGTCGCCCGGTACGCTCGCTGGCGCGGCGTCGCGGCGACGCTGGCCCACCACGCCGAGCTCGCCGCCGAGGCACGCGGGTTCCGGCAGCTCGTCGCCCACACGGGGACGCGCCACGCGATCGCCCGCCGCGCGCTCGAGAACCACGGCTTCCGGTTGAGAAGGGCTCGCCGCAACGGCTACGCGCTGTACGTCAAAACCCTCGGCCGTCGGGCTTGACGTAGGTCGCCCTCCAGTGGTTAGGATCGCCTCGTGACGGGCTGGGTGCTTGCCGGAGCCGGTGTGATCGTCGCCCTCGACCAGGCGACGAAGTCGCTCGCGGTCCGGCTCCTCGCCCCCGCCGGGGTGGCCGGAGCCAGGGCGGCGGGAGTATTCAGGCTCGCGACCAACGAAGGGTCCTGGCTCGGCCGCGGGCCGGCGGTCCCCGCTCTGCTCGGGCTCTGGACCATGACGCTGGCGTGCACGGTGCTCGTGCTCGCGACGGCGTCGCCCTCAGGCGGCCTCGCGGGCGCTGGGCTCGTCGTGGCGCTCGGCGGGGCGACGAGCAACCTGCTCGACCGGGTCGGTCGCGGCGCGGTGATCGACTTCATCGCCCTCGGCTGGTGGCCGGCCTTCAACCTCGCGGACGTGGCGATCGTCAGCGGGGTCGCCGTCGCGATCGGCTCGGTCGTCTGACGTGCGCCGCGTCCTCCTGAGCTGGAACGGCGTCGAGGTGCACAGCTACCCCGCGCTGCTCTACCTCGGCCTCCTCTGCGGCGTCTACGCCGGCTACGGCGCGGCCGCGAGCATGCCGATCGACCCCGACCGCGCGACCGTGGGGATCCTGATCCTCATCGTGCCGGCCCTCGTGGGCTCGCGGCTCTGGTTCGTGCTGACGCACTGGGCGGTGTTCCGTCGCGAGCCGCGCCGGATCTGGCGTCGCGGCGACGGCGGCGCCGCCCTCGTCGGTGGCCTGCTGCTCGCGGTGGCTCTCTCGCCGGCGGTGCTCGCGGGCCTCCGGCTGCCGTTCGGCGCCTTCTGGGACGCGGCGACGTTCACGATGCTCGTCGGGATGACCTTCACCCGCGTCGGCTGCCTGCTCAACGGCTGCTGCGCGGGCCGGCCGAGCGAGGGCCGCCTCGCCCTCCACCTGCCCGACCACGAGGGTCGCTGGGCACGGCGCCATCCGGTCCAGATCCTCGAGCTGGCGGCGGCCCTGGCGTTGCTCGCCGGCGCCGCGGCGATCGCGACCGACCCGCCGTTCCCGGGCTCCATCTTCGCCTTCGCAGTGGCCGGCTACGGCTGTGTTCGCTCGATCCTCAACCCCCTGCGCGAGCCGCAGGACATACGGAAGGAGTAAGTCATGTCGCACTGGGTCCTGCTGGTCGCACCGCTGGCCCTTGCCTCGTTCGTGATGCTGTTCGCCTTCGTCGGCTGCGGGCTGGACAGCACGGGCCTCGGCGGGCCCGCGACCTACGACGGCATCGTCACCGGCAACGACCTCACCGTCAGCTACTGGCGCCTCGGCGAGGAAGGAGGGACGACCGCGATCGACAGCAAGGGGAACAACGACGGGACCTACGTCGGGGGCGTGACCCTCGGCCAGCCCGGCGCGCTGGCCGGGAACGCGGATACGGCGGTCGCGCTCGACGGAGTGGACGGCCGCGTCACCACGAGCTTCAACCCCTTCGCGACCGGGGTCGCGCGGACGTTCGAGGGCTGGGCCAAGCGCAACTCGAACGAGAAGGACCACGCCCTGTTCGCCGGCGACGCGGCGACCGCGTATCCGGTGCTGCGCTGTAACGCGGGCAGCGACGACGTCCGCTTCAACCCCGACACCTCCGGCGCCGGCCAGGACTTCGCCGGTGCGCTGCCCGGACCCGGGAAGTGGTTCCACTGGGCGCTCGTCTGGGACGGGGCGGCGCTCTCCGCGACGCTGTTCGTGGACGGGGCCGACAAGGGCAAGCTGACCTTCGGCTTCGACTTCGGCGGCGCGCCGGGGAACATCGAGCTCGGCGCCGAGGGCGGGGCTTCCAACCCGTTCGACGGCCAGCTGGACGAGGTCGCCGTCTACAACGGCGCCCTCGACTCCGCCGTGATCCAGACTCACTTCACGCTCGGGTCGACCGGGTCCCTCCCGTAGCGAGGCGCGCTCTACGCGATTCAGCCACCCCCGACCCGAGGGTCTTCACATATCGGGCGTTTGAGCCCCCCGGGCGCGAGCGATAGCACTGGCACCCGGGCGCGGAGCCCGGCGGATCGCAACGAGCGAGGGGGGCATCGTGGTCCGACGCATCGGAAGGTTCCTGGCGAGCGCTGGAGCGCTGGTCGCGCTGACGGCGGCGGTGGCGGGCTGCCACCAGGAGGTGGCCGGGGTGAGCGATTCCTGCACGGTGGGAGCCACCACCCTGAACGACGGCTTCCTCGCGGACCGCAGCGTCTTCTTCAGGGTGGCCACCAAGACCGACCCGGCGAACCCGTCCACCACCTGGCTCTGCTACCGGGTCAAGGTCGCCGACCAGTACGACGACGGGCAACGGATCGACGTCAACCCGAACACGAGCATCGGGACCCCGCGGGTCGCCTCCGACACGAACTCGCAGGCATGCGCGACGGCCGCCGGCAACGTGATACCGCCGCCGCATCCCATCGAGCAGGGCCAGGTCCTCGGGACCCCGTTCTACCTCGACGCGAACGCGACCCTCCTGCCCGGCGCGTGGCTGTGCCTCGAGGTGGGCAACCTGAAGCAGCGGTTGATCGCCGAGCTTCCCGGACTCGACATCGCGGACGTCGACGTCAACAACGACCCGGCCCCGCCCGCGCCGGTGGACACCACGCCGCCGCCGCTCGGCAAGGCATCCACCGCCTGCTCGACGGGGACGCTCGGCGAGTCGAGCGAGCTGATCAACCTGCACCTCCAGGGCCGTGACGTGTTCCTCTACACGGCCCGCCCGAACACGACCACGATTCACGTGTGCGCGCGGATCTCCGGCCCGCAGTCGGGCGGCGCCCGGCTGTCGGTGAACGCGGCGCCGGATCAGATCGTGAGGGTCGAGACGTCCCCGGACGTCACGCCGTGCACGCAGGACATCGTGACACTGTCGAACCCGCCGCTGTCGCTCAAGATCACGCCGGCCGGCCAGACGCCGCCGTCGATCTGCCTGAACGGCACGCGCTACACGGTCGTGACCGGGCCGCTGCCGCCGGTGGTGAGCTTCGCGATCGATTCGTAGACGACGAGCGGGGCGGGGTCCGGCGCAGCGGCCGGGCCCCGCGCCACGTCAGAGATGCTTTCGCGCTAAGTTGCCCCCAGCCGCAGGGGCCCGCCGCGGGGGCGGGACGCGGAAGGGAGGATCGGGAGGAATCCATGGGCTTCGAGATCCTGCAGACCGACATCCACCTCAACAACCCGCATTCCGCGGGCTCGCCGTTCAAGATCGACTACCGCGTGTCCAACCTCGGCCCGGACGACCCCGGCCACGTGGACCACATCCAGGTCTGGGGCTCGGACGGCACGCAGCACGTGAACGAGAGGCGCGACATCCAGCCGACTCAGACCGGGCAGCGCTACGGCGTGATCGTCGACATCCCGGCGCTGCCGGCGGGCATCTACGACATCTCGATCACGCTGCCGGACGGAAGCGCCGCGGGGTCGTCGATCGTCGTGCAGTAGGGCGGGGCAAGCGCCGTTGCAGGCGTTGCCTCCGGCCGGGCCGGATGCGAACATGTGTTCGTGTCTGGTGAAGCCGCCGTCCTGCACGCCGACCTCGACGCGTTCTACGCCTCCGTCGAGCAGCGCGACGACCCGCGCCTGCGCGGCCGTCCGGTGATCGTCGGCGGCGGGGTGGTGCTCGCCGCGAGCTACGAGGCCAAGGCGCGCGGGGTGCGCACCGCGATGGGCGGCGGGCGGGCGCGGCTGCTCTGCCCCGACGCGGCCGTGGTCGGGCCGCGTATGAGCGCCTACTCGGAGGCCAGCCGCGCGGTCTTCGCGGTGTTCCGCGACTTCGCGCCGGTGGTGGAGGGTCTGTCGATCGACGAGGCGTTCCTCGACGTCCGCGGGCTCGAGCGGATCTCCGGCTCGCCGGCTCAGATCGCCGTGCGGCTGCGGCACGCCGTGCTCGAGCGGGTGGGCCTGCCGCTGACCGTGGGCGTCGCGCGCACGAAGTTCCTCGCCAAGGTGGCCAGCGGCGTGGCCAAGCCGGACGGCCTGCTGGTGGTGCCGCCGGAGCGCGAGCTCGAGTTCCTCCACCCGCTCGCGGTCGAGCGGCTCTGGGGCGTGGGCCCCGTCACCGCGGCGAAGCTGCGCGCGCGCGGGATCGAGACGGTGGGGCAGGTGGCGCGGCTGCCCGAGCCGGAGCTGGTGGGGATCCTCGGCCGCGCCGCGGGACGGCACATCCACGCGCTCGCGCACAACCGCGACCCGCGCGCGGTCCGCCCGCGCCGGCGGCGGCGCTCGATCGGCGCTCAGCGCGCGCTCGGGCGGACCGCGCGCTCGTGGGAGTCGCTCGACGCGGTGCTGCTCGGGCTGGTGGACCGGCTCGGGCGGCGCCTGCGCGCGGCGCGGCGCGCCTGCCGCACCGTGGTGCTGCGCCTGCGTTTCGGCGACTTCTCGCGGGCCACGCGCTCGTGCACGCTCCCCGAGGCCACGGCGGCGACCGAGACGATCCTCGCGACCGCGCGCGGCCTGCTCGCCGCCGCCCGCCCGCTGGTCGAGCGGCGCGGCCTGACGCTGGTGGGGATCTCGCTCGCCAACCTCACGGACGGCGCGGCGATCCAGCTCGCGCTTCCCTTTGAGCGCGGCCGCGCGGCGGCGCTCGACGCGACCGTGGACCGCGTGCGCGACGAGTTCGGCACGGCGGCGATCACGCGCGCGTCGCTGCTCGGGCGCGACCCCGGGATCTCGGTTCCGCTGCTCCCGGACTGAGCCGCCGCACCCGGTAGGCTCGCGCCCCCGTGCGGATCCCCTGGAAGCTGATCGGCCTCGCGGGCCTCGCAGGGGTGGCCGCCACCGGGGCGGTCGTGGTCGCGCGGCGGCGCCGCGCGCAGCGCGACTACACGCCCGACGAGCTGCGCGCGAGGCTCCACCAGCGGCTGGCCGAGGTCCCCCGCTGAGGCTCGACCAGGCCCTGGAGCAGGCCGCCACCGGAGACGTCTGGCTGTTCCGCGGCCGGTCCGCCGCCGACCGCGTGATCCGCACGGTCACGAACGCGCCGGTCAACCACGTCGGGATGGTGGTGGCGATCGACGACCTGCCGCCGCTCCTGTGGCACGCGGAGCTCGGCCGCTCGCTGCCCGACGTGTGGACCGGCGAGCACCAGCGCGGCGTGCAGCTCCACCGCCTCGCCGACGCGGTCGCCACCTGGCGCGAGCGCTACCGCCAGCGCGCTTGGTTTCGCCCGCTGGAGGGCGCGCTCGAGCGCCACCACGAGGACCGGCTGATGGAGGCGATCGACCGCTTCGACGGCCGGCCGTTCCCGACCACGGCGGGCCTCGCGCGGCAGTGGCTCACCGGCCGCTTCCGGCGCCGCGGCTCCTCGCGCGAGGCGGTCTACTGCGCCGAGCTCGTGGCGGCCACCTACCAGCACATGGGCCTGCTGCCGAGCCGCCGCCCGGCGAGCTGGTACGACCCCGGCCGCTTCTGGAGCGGCGACCGGATCGACCTCGTGCCGCCGTTCTCGCTCGCTAGCGAGGTGGCGGTCGACGACGACGCCTAGGCGGCTTCGCGGCCGTCCGGGATGCCGAAGCTCTCCTCGGCGGCCAGGGCGACGATCCGCACGTGTGTGCGGGCGACCATCAGGAACGACGCGTGGCGGATCTGATCGGGCGCGTCGAGCGCCGTGACGGTCGCGTCGTTCAGCGCGAAGAACTCGCGGTCGCGCTGGTTGACGTAGTCCGACAGGCGGCTGCGGTAGCCCTCGCGCGGGAGCGTGAGCTTGCCCTCGATCCGATAGCGATCGGTCTCGAGGATGATGTCCTCGTGGCGCATGTCCATGGGGAGGCGGGACTCTAGCGGCGCGTGCGGCCGCACACCGTCTTGCCGAGCTTCGGCAACAGCTCGCGCGCCACGCGCTCGCCGGAGCGCACGGCGCCGTCCATGTAGCCGTTCCAGTAGGTGGACGTCTCCGTCCCGGCCCAGTGGATGCGGCCCACCGGCTGGCGGATCGCCTCGCCGTAGTCGAGCAGCACGCCGGGCGGCGTCGCGCACACGGGGCAGCCGCGCGTCCAGACCTCCTCGTCCCAGCGCATCTCCACGTACTGGATCGGGTTGCGCGCCTGCTCTCCGAAGAAGGACACGTAGTTCTCGATCACCTCGCGGCGGCGCTCCGCGGCGGTCGAGCCGTCGAGGCGGCGCGCCTGCGATGCCTCGACGAACGCCATCAGCACCCCGCGCGAGCCGTCGGGCGGCGAGTTGTCGAAGGTCACCTCGACGGGCGCGGTGTCGGCGACGACCTGGCCCGTATACCCGGCGTCGCGCCAGAACGGCTTCGGGTAGACCGCCTGCACCTTGATGACGGAGCCCATCGGCATCCGCTGGGTGAGCTGCTCGCGCATCGCCGGCAGCTTCGGGCTGTAGTCGATCCGCCCGGCCAGGTGGGGCGGGATCGCGACCACCACCCGCTGGCCGGTGGCCGTGACGCCGGCGGCCTGCACCTCCACCGAGCCCTTGCGCTGCACGATCCGCTTCACCGGCGCGTTCAGCCGGATCCGCTTGCCCAGCTTCTTGGCGAGCGCGAGCGGCACGAGCTGGGAGCCGCCGGTGAAGCGCGTCTCCTGCGCGCCGCCGCCGGTGTTGACGAGGCGGTTGAGGTCGCCGGGGTTGTCCTCGTTGCCCGCGGCCGCGACGTAGAAGAGGACGAACAGCATCGACATGTCGCGCGGCTCGAACGAGAAGATCGACCTGGTCGCCACCTCCAGCAGGAACCGTCCGCCGTCGGTGTGGAGGTTCTCCTGCATCCAGGTCTCCCACGTCTTGCTGTCCCACTCGGCCGCGCGCGGCGCCTTCCACGGCGCGTCGACCGGCACCTCGGCCGCCATCGAGTTGATCGCCTGGATCGCCCCGGCCGCCTCGACCACGCCCTCGGGGTCCGGCGGGATGGCGCCCAGCGCGCCGCCCGCGTCGTATGGCAGTCCCACGCCGCGCCGGTAGTAGAGGTTGTTGCCCTCGTTGTAGGTCGGGTAGGTGCCGACGCCCATCTCCTTGGCCAGCGCCGCCATCCGGTCCTGCGTCGGGCCGATGAACTCGCCCCCGGACTCGACCACGTGGCCGCCGTCGATGGCCGCGTTGCGCACTCGCCCGCCGACCCGGTCGCGCGCCTCGAGCACCACGACCGACTTGCCCGCGGCCACCAGGTCGCGCGCCGCGGTCAGCCCGGCCAGGCCGGCGCCGACCACGACCACGTCGGCGCAGACCGTCTTCGGCTTCCTCCGCGCGGCGGCCCGCGCCGGCCCGCGCGGCAGCGAGGCCGCGGCGGCGCCGCCGGCCGCGCCGGCGACGAAGGTGCGACGGGTCAGCGCGGTCACTCGGTCAGAGCGGCAGCTCGTAGCGGAAGGTCGCCGTGACCTCTCTGGCTCGGTCCATCGTGACCGTGCAGGTTCGCACGTTGCCGCTGCAACCGCCCCCGCTCCATCCCTGGAAGCTCGAGTCCTGGGCCGCCGTGGCGGTGAGCGTCACGGTCGTGCCCTCGAGGAACGCGCTCGCGCAGGCGGTGTTGCAGATGGTCGAGCCGGGGTCGATCTCGACGGTCCCGTCCCCGTACTTCGCCGGGCCGAGCGGCGGGGCCGGGTACGCGCGCGTGCGGTTGAAGCGCACGTCGAGGTTCCAGTAGGTCGGCTGGGGGTTGGGGTCCGGCGTCGGGCCGGGGTTCGGGTCGGGCGTCGGCCCGGGGTCGACGGGATCGGGGGTCGGCGTGGGACCCGGGTTGCCGGGGTCGGGGGTGGGCGTCGGGCCGGGGCTGCCCGGGTCCGGGGTCGGGCTCCCGGGGCCGGGTGCGGGCGCGCCGCCGGGGCCGGGCGGGCCGAAGCCCGGCTGCGGGGCCTTGTCGAAGTTGTCCACGCGCGCGATGCGGCTCAGCACGAACTCGGCACCGCCCGGCGGCAGCCACGCCAGCCGCCACGCGCCCTTGAGCCGCTTCGTGCTCACGTTGAGGAAGCCGTAGCGGTCGGTCGCGACGACCTTCACGGTGCTCCACTCGCCGTAGGTCTGCGGCCGGATCTGGATCGCCACCTGCTGGCGCTGCCCCTTGGCGGCGCGCACCCAGCCCCATACGATCACGTTCGACTTCTTCGCCTTGTCGGGCAGCACGAAGATCGGCAGCCGGTACGCCTGGAGCCCCGGCTTGGCCACGCCGTTGCCGTAGCGCAGCCCGGTCTGGAACGTGGGCGGCGTGAGCCCGGTGTCGTCCTCGTACTCGAACTGCGAGACGCTGCGCACCTGCGGATCGAGCCACATGTAGCGGTCGACCTGGTTCAGGTACGCGGCCGCCCGGCTGAGCGAGACGCCGTACTTCTGGTCGGGCGGGTTGGTCGAGACGCCGAACTCCGTGATCCAGATCGGCACCTTGCGCCTGATCATCTTCTGCGCCGCGGCCTGCCGCAGGACGCGCTTGAGCTCGTCCATCGTGCCGACCGACGCGGCCCCCTCGGTCAGCTTCTTCGGCAGCGGCGGGCCGGCGCCCTTCACGTAGGGGTGGTGGGAGACGGCCGTCGCCTTGAACGGCCGCGGCTTCGCGCAGCCGAGCTTCTTCGCGCCCTCGCCGCGCAGGCGGCGGCCGCGCGCGTCGATGCAGAAGAGGTCACGGTAGAACTGGACCGGCGCGGTGCGCTTGGGCGGGGCTCCGATCGGCGCGGTCTCGCCGAGCAGGATCGTGTCGCTCGCGTGTCCGCCGGCCTTCAGGGCGTCACTACCGGCGAAGAAGAGGTCGCGGTAGATCCGGGCGGCCGTGCGGCGCTGCCTCTTGCCCGTCCCCACCGTCTGCGGGTTGAGCCAGCTGTTGATGTTCGGCTCGTTCCAGAGCGACCAGGTGCGGATCGCCGGGAGCACGGTGCCGGTGTTCTCGTCGAGGTAGGTGCCGTCGTAGCGGCGGGCGACCGCCGCCACGAACTGCTTGAACAGCTCCGGCTTCGGGAGGCAGGCGCGGTAGAGGTTCACCGCGCAGGCCGAGCCCCAGGCGGGCGTCGCGCCGGCCGGATTGCCGTGGATCTGGATGCCGCGCGCGGTCGCCTCGCGCACGAGCAGGTCGAACGGGTCCCAGTCGTGCGGCGCGTAGCTCGCCGGGTCGCTCAGGTCGATCCCGGCGGGCACGGCCGCCTGGGCCGGCGCCGGCGCGAGCCGGTCCCAGTTGATGACGGTCCTGATCATGTCCACACCCATGAGCTGGAGCTCGTCGAGCGCCGCGCGCACCTGCTGCGGCGGCTTGCGCGTGAAGACGCGGTCGTCCTGGAACTCCGAGATCAGCTTGCGGTCCTTCGGCACCTGCGCCTGGGAGGGCGCCGCGCACGCGAGCAGCGCGGCGGCCGCCGCGCATGCGGTGAGGACCCGGGGGACGAACGATCGACTTCGGTGCATAGGGGTAGCGGGGCACGTCATACCCGCCCGTGTGCGGAATGTAGCCCGCTCTTTGTTAAGGCGGCGCGAGCGGCGACTCGCACCGGCGCGCGTGCCATGCTCTAGCCGGGATGGGGGGACGGTGGATCGGATCGATCGCCGCGGCGCTGCTGGCGCTCGCGGGCGCCCCGCCGGCGAGCGCGGACCGGTGGGTCGCGGGCGACGGCCACGTGCACACGTGCTACTCGCACGACGCGTGGTGCGGGCCGGGCGTCGACGACGACCCGTTCGAGCCGAAGCCGAGCGATCCCGCGGACTCGGAGTACCCGGCCTTCTACTCGTTCGGGGGAACGGTGGCGGAGCGCTTCGCCGAGGGGAAGGCGAAGGGGATGGACTTCCTGGTGATCAGCGACCACGACCGCATCGACGCGTTCGGGGACCCGGGCTGGGGGACCGCGGGCGTGACGGGCGTGCACGCGTACGAGACCTCGATCCGCGGCCACGCGCAGATGATCGGGGCGCCGCGCCAGTACGACCGCGGCACGCAGGACGCCGCCGCGATCGCGGCGATGGCCGACGCGCTGCGCAAGGACGGCGGCGTCTTCCAGGTCAACCACCCCGGCTACCGCCTGGGCAAGCTCCCGCAGACCTGCGCGGACGTGGTCGACCCGAGCTTCGAGATGCACTGGCGCTACGGCTTCCAGGTCCTGCCCGACACGGTCGAGGTGTGGAACGCCACCACGCTGCTGCGCCCGTCGGAGACCTACTGGGAGTGCTGGCTCCAGCGCGGCGCGCGACTCGGCGCGCTCGGCGGCAGCGACTCGCACGGCGCGAACCACGTGAACATCGGCTTCCCGATGACGTGGGCGTTCGCGAAGTCGACGAGCGAGCGCGACGTGCTGGCCGCGCTGCGGGCGGGGCGCACCACGCTCTCGCGGGTGGCGCCCAACCAGGGGGCGGTGCGGCTGCTGCTCGAGGGCGACCGCAACCGCGACGGGCGCTACGAGTCGATGATCGGCGACGAGGTGCCGCCCGGCACGCCGCTCCAGGTGCGCGCGGAGAACCTGCCGGGGCCGGGGCTGCTGCGGATCCGCGCCAACGGCACGACCGCCCAGCCCGACGGCCGGCCGCTCGCGCCGAACGGCGTCGTGAAGCTGAGCGCGCCGGCCCAGCCCGGCTGGGTGAGGGCCACGCTCTACCTGCGCGACGGGACGGCGGCGGTCGACCCCGGCTGCGGGCCGACCCCGTTCGACTCGCCCGTGTCGACCTGCACCGAGGATCTCGCGGTGGCCGCGATGACCTCGCCGATCTGGGTCGGCCTGCCGGCCGCGGAGCCCAAGGTCGACCCACCGGGTCCGCCGCCAGAGCGGGCCGCGGGGCCCGAGCCGGACAGCCAGGCTCCCGTCCCGCCGGGCCAGGAGGGGGCCGGGCCGCCGCCGGACGTGCCGCCGCAGCGCGACCGGCCGCCGCCGGTGTCGAAGCTGCGCGCCACCTGGTTCAGGGCGGCCGCCGCGCGCCACCGCTCGCTGCGGGTGCGCCTGCGCTGGAAGGCCTCCGAGGGTCCGTTCGACGTGCAGATCCGGCGGCCCGGGGCGAAGGCTTGGAAGCCGATCGCCAGCCAGACCCAGAAGCGCCAGCGGATCGTCCGGCTAGCGCGCGGCACGTGGAAGCTGCGCGTGCGCGCGGTGCCGCCGCTCGCGCCGGCCGGCCCGTGGCGGCGGCTTACGATTCGCCTGTGAGCGCGTCCCCCAGCCGGCAGGGCCCGCTGATGAGGCTCGCCGCCTCGCGGGCCGGGTCGTGGTGGTTCCTCAACGTGGCGAACCCGGTCGACCGCTGGCTCGTCCCGGCCACGAACGGGCGGCTGAGCAGCGCGCCGGGCAAGCAGGTCTGCGTGGTCGAGACGGTCGGGGCGAAGTCCGGGCAGCGACGCAGGATCCCGCTCCAGTACGCGATCGACGGCGACGACCTCGTGCTGATCGCGTCGTCGGGCGGGGCGCCCAAGCACCCGGCCTGGTACCACAACCTGCGCGCGCGCATCCGGACGTGAGGGTCTGGGCGAACAGGGGGCTCAGCGGGGAGTACCGCGCGCGCGTGGCCGCCGGCGAGGAGCGCGAGCGCATGTGGGCCCGTGCCGTCGAGCTCTACCCCGGCTACGAGACCTACCAGGAGCGCGCGGGGGACCGCGAGATACCGGTCGTCGCGCTGTCGCCCCGGCGCTGAGCCGCGGCGGGGCTGCTAGGAGCCAGCCGTCTCGGCGTGCTGGGCCACGTCGATCGCGCGCCGCTCGTGGGTGCCGACGCCGATCGTGCGGTCGCCCTCCTTGACCTCGACGTCGAAGCGCAGCTTGCGCCCGTCCACGACCTCGCGCAGGGTGGCGGTCACGGTGCAGGTGGAGCCCTCGGCGGCGGCGCCGACGTGCTTCACGCAGACCTCGAAGCCGACGGTCGCCTTTCCCTCCGGCAGGTTCTCGAAGGCGAGGATCGCGGCGTTGCGCTCGATCATGCCGATCATCCCCGGCGTGGAGAGCACGCTCAGGCCGATCGTGCCGCCCACGTCGGTGAGCAGCACCCCCTCGACGGTGAACTCGTCGGTGCGGGATATGCCCGGCTCGAGCGCCACGGGCGACATCGTATGCGTCAGCCGATCGCGACGGCCGAAACTCCGGTCACGATCACCGCGGCGGCGGCGGCACGGGTCCAGGTGTGGCCCTCGGCGAGGAACTGCCCGCCGAGCGCGACGCCGAACAGGATGCTCAGCTCGCGCAGCGGGGCGACCAGCGTGACCGGCGCGAGCGCGAGCGCCGAGAGGAACAGCAGGTACGAGAGCGGCGCCATCAGGCCGAACCCCGCGACGTGCCCGCGGTTCGAGCGCCACTCGGCCGCCATCTCGTCGCGGCGGCCCAGCACCAGCGGCAGGAAGATCAGCGCGCGGGCTATCTCGACGCCGCAGAGGTAGACCACCGGCTGGACGTCGAGCCCGTCCACGCCGTGCTTGTCCCAGAGCGTGTACGCGCAGATCAGGGCTCCGGTGACGAGCGCCCAGCGGATCGCGGTCCGGTCCGCGTGCGAGCGCCGCGCGGCGCTCAGTCCCAGGACGAGGACCGCTCCGACGATCAGCGCCGCGCCCGCGACCTGGAGGGCGGCCGGCGACTCTCCGAGCATCAGGATCGCGCCTACGAAGGCGAGCAGCGGCCCCGTCCCGCGCGCGAGCGGGTAGACCACCGACAGGTCCCCGGCGCGGTAGCCGCTCTGGAGCGTCAGCAGGTAGGTGCCGTGCATGCAGGCCGCGCCGCACATCCACGCGGCGGCCGTGGCGTCGAGGCCGCCCGTGCCGGCGACGGTGCCCGCCACGACCGCGGCGGGCACCATGAAGCACAGGCTCACGAGCGTGCCGAGGTAGATGAAGGGGAGGCCGCCGCCGGAGCTCTTCGCGAGCAGGTTCCAGCCCGCGTGGGCGGCCGCGCTGGGGATGACCAGCGCGAGTGCGGCGCCCGTCACCGCGCGGCGCGCCTAGCGGCCGCGCCTGGCCAGCGCGGCGAAGCCGGCGGTCATGGCCAGGTTCGAGGCGCTCGCGAAGCGCAGCCCGGCGCGCGCGCCGGGGCGGGTGAAGGCGGGCGAGCCGGCCCAGATGGCGTCGGTGGCGATCTCGGTTCCGCGCAGCCACGCGAGCGCCCACCAGTCGCGCGGCTCGTTGCGCACGGCGGCGACGAGGTGAGCCGCCGCGAAGGTGAGCCAGATCGGCCCCTGCCGCCGGATCATCGCCTCCATGTCGGGGGAGGGCGGGTCGTGCCCGAGCACTCGGAGGGTGGCCGCCGGCGCCGCCAGTGCGCCGCCGCCGAGTACGAGGTCGAAGGCGACCATGAAGCGGTTGTGCGCCCGCATCAGTCGCTCGAGATCGGCCATCGCGCGCAGCGTATAGCTTCCCCGCGCTGTGGCCGGCCGTATACGCGTGACCAGCGGCGACGCCGCGGGGCGGGTCGTCGAGATCGACGGCGAGATCGCGTTCGGCCGCAAGGGCGACGGGCCGGCGAAGCTGCCGGGCGACATCGAGATCTCGCGGCTGCACGCGCGGGTCTGGAGCGACGCCGGCGGCGACCTGATGGTCGAGGACGCGGGGTCGACGAACGGCACCTTCGTGAACGGCGTGCGGATAACGACCCCGCGGCCGCTGAGCCCGGGGGACTCGCTGCGGATGGGGCAGACGACGCTGGAGGTCGAGGCGCCCGCGCCGGCGGAGGCCGCCCCGGAGGCGGAGCCCGCGCCCGCGACCCCGGCGGAGCCGCCCGCTCCCCCGGCGGAGCCGCCCGCTCCGGGGGCGGAGCCGCCGCCCGTACCCGCCCCGGATGCCGGTGGCACGGAGCCCGTGGCGGCGGGCGTGCCGCGGCCGCTCGTCTACGTGTTGCTCGGCGTGCTCCTGCTCGCCGCGCTCGGCATCGCGGCCGTCCTCTACTTCAAGCCCGACGACGAGGGGGACACGCGGGTGGACCCGGATGCGGCCGGCCCGCCCGCCCTCGTGCGGGCCGCCGCCGAGGCCGGCTGCGTCTCGCGCGACCTGCCCCCCGAGGGCGACCGCACGGTGCCGGCGGACACCGAGGTGCGCTACCGCTCGAGCCCGCCGCACTCCGGCGACCACGCCGAGAAGCCGGCCAGCGACGGCATCTGGGAGACCGCTCCACCGCTCCCGAAGGTCGTCGGCTCGCTCCAGCGCGGCCGCGTGGTGATGTGGCACAAGCCCGGCGACGAGAAGGGACAGCGGCTGCTGCGCGAGGTCGGCGATCAGAGCCCCAAGCACATGCTGCTCGTGCCCAACGCCGACATGCCGCACCGCGTCGCGGCCACCGCCTGGGGGCACCTGCTCGGCTGTCCGGGCATCAACGGGTCGACGGCCGGCGCGGTCCGCGCGTTCCGCGACGCATATCGCGACAAGGGCCCGCGCTTCGACCCGTAGAGGCCGCGCCTACTTCGGCGCCAGCAGCCGGATCGCGCGCTTGTACGTGCGCGGGATCCCGTTGCGCTGGCCGGCCTGGAGCGACGCCCGCGCCGCCAGCTCGCCGCGGTCGGCAAGCTGCTTGCGCGCGGACCGCGTGAGCCGCAGCGTGACCCTGCCCGAGCCCGGCCTCTGGTCGACCGCCTTCACGCCGGTCACCAGCGACTTGCCACCGCGGGTCAGCGCCATCGACCCCTGGCAGCCCACCTTGCAGACGAAGGGGATCCTCACGAGCCCGGAGGACGCCGCCCGCACCTTCGACGCCGTGAACACGACGGGGCAGGCGGTGCTCTCGGCCGGCGACGCGGCGCCGGTCAGGTCGTCCACGAAGATCGCGTTCTGCGAGACGACGCAGCCGCCGACCGCGTAGGCCACGCGCGTGCCGTCGAAGTCGAAGCCCTCGATCATCCCCGCCGCCCCGAACGCGGCCACCGAGCGGCTCTGGCCGTTCAGCTCCACCAGGTCGAGCGAGGCGACCGAGTCCGTCTCGCGCTCGAGCGCGATGCGGTCGTTCGCCAGGACAACGTCCCCGAAGGGGCAGACGCCGACGTCGTGCGCGGTCGGCTCGGCCTTGGAGTACCACTTCACGGCGCAGGCGCTCTGCGACTGCTGCTTCACCGCGAGCTTGCCGTCGGCCTGGAGCGAGAACTGCACGACGGTGTCGGCCGGCACGGTGTAGAGCGGGTTCGGCTGGGCGAAGTCGCGCACCTCGATCTCCGGCTTGCCGCCGGGCGCGCGCAGCATCGCGAGGTGCTGCCCGGCCAGGTCGAGGTCCGTCACGCTGGACGACTGCTGGATCACCGCCACCGCCGGGGCGCCCTGCTGGGCGAGGTCGCGCACCACCACCGGCGGCGTGCCGCCCGCCTCGGTGCAGCCGTTGGTGTAGGCGAGCAGCGTGCCGTCGACGTCGATCGGGTGGTTGTCGTAGCACTGGTGCAGCGTCTCGAGCGGCCCCGTCGCCGGGCCCGCGCGTATGTAGAACGAGTTCTCCGCCTCGGCCCCCTTCGCGAAGAACTGCACCCAGCGCGACACCGCCACGTAGCCGTCGGAGGCGGCCAGCTCGCTCGCCGAGTTGACCGAGCAGCACTCGTCGTCGAACGACGGCTCCCGCTCGACGGTCGTGAGCGTCGCGGGCGCCTGGCCCGGCGCCGCGCGCATGATCCGGTTCCCGGCGCGCGCCGGTGCCCTGAACACGACCGCGCTCCCGGCGAGGTGCGGCTCGAACGCGTACATGCGCACGACCTCCGTGCGCGCGGCCGAGGCGGGGACGGCGCAGGCCAGGCAGGCGAACAGCGCCGCCGCGGCGGCTCCGATGCGAGCGGAGGCACTCACTTGTCGAGCGAACGCGTCCCGAACGGCTGAGTTGCGCCCATCGACGACGCGAACCCCGAGAACTGCCGCATCGCGGCGGCGGTCGGGCTCTCGACCTGCACGTTCTGCTCGAGCAGGACGACGTTCTTCCGGTGCTGCGGGTCGAACTTGACCGTGACCGTCTCGCCCACCGCCGGCGCCCGGCCGCCCGGGAGGAGCAGCGTGCGCGTGGTGACGAAGTCCGACTCGTTGACCGGCGCGACCTGGAGCTTCACGCGCGCGGTCCGCCCGCCGCCGGACGCCGCCTGCTCCTGGTCCACCGCGAGCACCCGCGCGTTCGCCGGACGCCCGTACTCGAGGATCTCGGTCGCGTCCTCGAGCGGCCTGTCCCAGCCGGCGGCCAGCCAGATCATGAACGCGCCCGACCCCACGAGCGACACGAGCAGGATCACGCCGACGCCCGCCAGCGCCCCGCCGACGACGACGAAGCCGACGCCGAGGATCAGGCCGATGACGACGTTGGCCCAGCCCGCGTAGTAGGTCCAGCGCACCGGGTCAGCCGATCATCAGCTGGCTGGGGTCCTGCTGGCTGACCTTCACCGGCAGCACGCTGCCCGGCTGGAAGCGCGCCAGCGCCGCGTGTGAGACGAGCTGGCGGTGCTTGACCGGGTACGGCGGCCGGCCGGGGACCGTCACGGTCATCGAGAGCTCCAGCACGGGCGCCTCGTTCACGAACATGCCGGTGTCGGCGACCGAGTCGATGACCGCGCTGCTGGCGATCCCGCCGCCGTAGAGCGCGGCGGCTCCGCCCGGGTCCATCATCCCGGCGGCGCCGGCCTGCATCGCCTGGGCGGCGTCCATCGCCTCGTTGGCCGCGCGGATGCCCTCCATCATGCTCGGCCGCGGCTGGGCGTCGGCCTTGCGCTTCAGCTCCTTCAGCTCGTCGCTGCGCAGGACCTGGAACGACTCCTTCATGTCCCTGAACATGCCCATGGGGCCTCCTTACATGAACGGCTTCTCGCCGAACGCGATCTTCTGCGGATCGGCCGGGTCGATCCTGCACGCCATCGAGGTGCCGTCGGCGTAGCTGCCCATCGCCATCGACGAGACGATCTCGCGCTTCTGCACCGCGTACGGCGCGCCGCCCTCGGGCGTCACCTCGAGGTCGAAGATCCAGACCGGGTTGCCGGCGACGTTCTCGCCGCTGTCCACGTGACCCTTGATCAGCGCCTGTCCGGGCGAGCCGATCGTGAGGATCCGGTTCTGCTCCTGCGCCTGGCCCTGGAGCGAGTCGCGCGCGGCGACTGCGGCGCCCATCCCGCCCGGGCCCGCCGAGATCCCGCCGGCCTGCTGCTCGGCCTGCTGCTGCATCTGCTGCGCGCCTGCCATCGCGTCGTTCGCCTGGCCCATCGCGTCCTTCATGTTCTTGAAGAGGCCCACCGGGCGGTCTCCTTCGGTAGCGGTTCCGGGCGACCCTAAGCGGGGTGGGCGCCCGCGGTCAAGTAGGTTGCGCGCGATGGCGTCCCGCCGCCCGAACCTGCTGCTGATCATCACCGACCAGCAGCGTGCCCCGATGCACTGGCCGGACGAGCCGGGGTGGCTGCGGCAGCTCACCCCCGCCGACCACGACCTCGCCGGCACGGGCCTCACGTTCACCGACGCGATCTGCTCCACGTGCATGTGCTCGCCGAGCCGCGCGACGCTCTACACCGGCCTCTATCCCACCCAGCACGGCGTGACGCTCACGCTCACCGAGATGGGCGCCCGGCCGGACCCGAGGAACGCGCCGGCGGCGATCGGCACCTTCGCGGCCAAGATGGCCAGCGGGTCGGTCCCGCGCGTGAAGACGGCCAAGACATTCGCGCGCAGCGCGCTGCGCATCGGCGCGGGGCGCGGGGAGGAGACGACGCTCGACCCGAGGACCCCGAACCTCGCGCGCATGCTCGGCGACGCCGGCTACAGCGTCGGCTTCAAGGGCAAGTGGCACCTCACCAAGCCGCTGCACGGCGAGTGGTCGCAGGACGACGCCGACCTGCTCGAGCGCGACCTGGGCTTCGCCGGCTGGGAGCCGCCGGACGCGGGCGAGAACCTCGACCCGACGCACTTCGGCGGCGGCAACGCGGGCGAGTCGGGCGAGGGCTTCGACGAGGACTACACGCGCCAGGCGGAGGCGTTCATCGCCAGCGCACCCGAGCCGTGGGCGCTGATCGTGTCGCTCGTCAACCCGCACGACGTGCTGGGCTACCCCTCCTCGTACGAGCAGGGCGGCTACCGCCTGGAGGAGTTCCGCGACCTCGAGGTCCCGCTGCCGGACACCTACGACGAGGACCTCTCGAACAAGCCATACCCGCACTCGCTGATGAAGCTCGGCCAGCAGTCGTACCTCGGGCCCCTGCGCGGGCGCCGCGCGGAGCTCGACTACCTGAGCTTCTACGCGCACCTGCACCGGCTGGTCGACAAGAAGATCGCCCGGATCATGGACGCGCTGGGCGCCGCCGACGACGCTCGGTCGCTGCGCTCGCGCACGCTGGTCGTGCGGACCGCCGACCACGGCGAGATGGGGCTCACGCACGGCGGCCTGCGCCAGAAGATGTTCAACGCCTACGAGGAGACGCTGCGCGTCCCGCTCGTCGTCTCGAACCCGGTCCTCTTCCCGCACGCGCGCGAGACCCCCGCGCCGGCCGCGCTCGTGGACCTGGTCCCTACGCTCGCCACCCTGCTCGGCTTCGACCCGCCCGCCGAGGTCGCCGGCGCCGACCTCACGCCGGTCCTGGCCAAGCACGCGGACGCGCCGGACGAGGCGCTCGCGGCGGCGGGGGTGGACCTGGCGAGCGTGGCTCGCCACCCGGCGCCGGCCGACTCGGTGCAGGACGCCAGCGCCTTTGTGTACGAGGACCACAAGGCCGGGACCGCGTTCGAGAACGTCGTCCCGAACCCGAACCGCATCCGCGCGCTGCGCGAGCGCAACTGGAAGTACGCCGTCTACACGGACCCCTCCGGCGCGAACGAGCCCCAGTTCGAGATGTACGACCTCGCCGCCGACCCGCACGAGCGCGACAACCTGCTCGATCGCGACACCGGCGCCGTGCTGGACCCTCGCCACGAGGCCGAGCGGGAGCGCCTGCACGCCGCGCTGCAGGACCGGGTGCAGCCCGTGGGCGCCTTCATGTCCGCGCGCTAACGTCGCGCGTCCCCCTCCCCCGCAACAGGCAGGTAGTTCTCGTGTTCAAAGGCGGGTTGCGCCTCTCCCCGCTCGTAGTCGTCGCGCTCGCGCTCTCGCTTGCGCTGGTCTCAGCCGCCCCCGCCGCGGCGCAGCCGCGCGACGGCCTGGACCCGAACAACCTCGTGATCCAGGACGGGCCCGGCGGCCGCTACCTGATGGGCGGCGAGTGGCTGTTCCGGCGCGACACCGCCGACGAGGGGGAGCTGCGGCGCTTCTACAACCACCGCGGCACGAGCGGCTGGGCCCCGATCGCCATCCCGCACGCCTGGAACGCCCAGGACGAGTCGTTCGAGAGCATGGCCGGCGACATCACCTGGTACCGCAAGGACTTCCGGCTGCCCTCGAACGCCAAGGGGCTGACCTGGATCGTGCGCTTCCAGAACGTCCGCTACCACGCGCGGGTTTGGCTCAACGGGCGCGAGCTGGGGATGCACAAGGGCGCCTACCTGCCCTGGGAGCTCAAGCTCGCCGGCCTGCGCAAGGGCGTGAACCGGCTGGTCCTGCGCGTGGACAACCGCCGCTTCGAGGACGACCTCCCGCCCAACCAGTTCGACGACACCGACGAGACGCCGGCCGGCGGCTGGTGGAACTACGGCGGGATGCTGGGCGAGGCCTACCTGCGGCGCGTGAACCGGATCGACATGGAGGAGGTCGAGGTGCGGCCGACCCTCCCGAGCGGCGCGGGCGGCTCGGCGCAGGTGGACTGGCGCGTGAAGCTGCGCAACTACGCGAGCCGCAGCCAGCGCGTGCGCGTGATCGGCAGCTACGGCGGGCAGCGGGTGAACCTGGGCACCAGGCGCGTCGCGGCCGGCGGGACCTCCGAGGCTCGCGGGCGGTCGATCGTGCGCAGCCCGCGGCTCTGGTCGCCGCCCGACCCGCAGCTCTACGACGTGAAGATCACCGCGGACGCCGGCGACGCCGCCATGGGCCGCAGGAAGGCGGGCCGTCTGCGGCGCGTGGGCGACTACTCGCTGCACAGCGGCATCCGGCAGCTCGACATCGTGAACGGCCGGCTGCGGCTCAACGGCGAGCCGACCAACATGCGCGGCGTATTCCTGCACGAGGACGACTACGTGAAGGGCTCGGCGATCGGCAACGCCGAGCGCGAGAACATCATCAACCGCGCGCGCGACCTCGGGGCGACGATGCTGCGCACGCACTACCCGATGCACCCGCAGATGCACGAGCTCGCCGACCGGCTCGGCATGCTGATCTGGTCCGAGGTGCCGGTCTTCCAGGTGCCGGCGGAGCTGCTGCGCCGCTCGGACCTGCGGGCGGTCGCCCGCGACATGCTGCGCACGAACGTACTGACCAACCAGAACCACCCGTCGGTGTTCACCTGGTCGGTCTCGAACGAGCTGCGGCCGGAGCCGGGCACGATCGAGCGCTCGTACTACCGCGAGGCGTCGAGCCTGCTGCGCAAGCTGGACCCCACCCGTCCGATCGCGGTCGTGATCGCCGGCTACCTCGACCACGAGCCGCAGGAGTCGTTCTCGAACTTCGACCTGCTCGGGTTCAACAGCTACTTCGGCTGGTACCCCGGCCGCCAGGCCTCGATCGCCGACCGCGACAACCTCTCGCCGTTCCTCGACAAGATGCGCGCGTTCTACCCGAACCAGGCGATCATGGTCACCGAGCACGGCGCCGAGGCGAACCGCGAGGGGCCGGAGGAGGAGCGCGGCACCTACGCGTTCCAGCGCGACTTCTACAACTTCCACAACTCGGTCTACGCGACCAAGCCGTGGCTGTCGGGGGTGATCGGGACGCTGCGCGCGTTCCGCGTCCGGCCGGGCTGGGAGGGCGGCAACCCCAAGCCCAGCAACAACTGGCACGAGAAGGGCGTGCTCGACTTCTTCGACAACCCGAAGCCGTCGTACGCGGTCGTGCAGAACTGGTTCCGCAACACCGTCCAGTACGGGCCGGGGACGCCGAGATGAGGCGCCTCGCTCCGCTCGCCGTCGCGCTGGCGCTGCTCGCGGCGGCCCCCGGCGCGCGCGCCGCGTTCTTCCCGAGCGAGTCGATCGACGGGCCGAGCGCGAGCATCGTCCGCTTCGGAGACCTCGACACGGCGCAGGACGGCGGCACCGCGGTGGTCTACCTCAAGCGCGACGGGGCGATCCCGCACGTGTGGGCGGCGCGGATGGTGGGCGGTGCCTGGCAGGCGCCCGAGCAGCTCGACGTGGGCCAGGCGGGCGAGTCCACCGACCCGCACGTGGCGGTCGCCGACGGCGGCCGCGCGGTGGCGGCCTGGATCAACGGCGGCCGCGTCTGGTCGGCGGTCCGCGAGTCGACCGCCGCGGGCTGGACGGCGCCGATCCAGGTCCACCCCGGCCCGGCGCAGCGCGTCTCGGTGTCGATGAGCGTGCACGGCGTCGGCTACGCCGCGTTCTCGGTGCAGGGTGGCTCGCGCGACGTGCTCGCCGCGCGCCTGGCCGGCACCAACTGGACCACCTTCGCCGACCCGCTCGACGTGGTGCCGGCCAACGACGCTGGCGGCGGGCGCGGTCCGCGGATCGCCGCCGCGGCCGACGGTACGGCCCTCGCCGCGTGGGAGGAGGTCGACAACGGGCGCCGCCGCGTGCAGGTTCGGCGCGTGCTCCGCGACCGCCTGAGCCAGTTCCCGGCCGAGGCGAGCGTGCCCGACCTCGAGTTCCACCCCGGCGGCGACGCGCGCAACCCCGAGATCGGCATGGACTGGGACTCGAGCTTCGGCTGGGTCGCGGTCGAGCAGACCTTCGACGACGGCGGGGTGGGCCGCAACCGCGTCTTCGGCCGCCACGTGGTGGGCGTCGGGCTCGAGCCGCCGGTCACGCTCGACGGCGTCCAGTGGGGCACCGGGATCAGCGCCGTGGACCCCGACATCGACGTAACCGGCCGCCGCCGCGCGCTCGCGGCCTCCACGATCACCCCGGGCGCCGGGGTGGCCGGCGCGGTGCTCCAGATCGACGTGTTCGGCGCGATCGGGCGGATCGACCCGCCGGCTGGCGTCGCCGACCCCGACCCGACCGTCGCGCACGCGTCGAACGGCGAGGGCGCCTTCGCCTGGTTCGAGGACGGCCAGGTGGTCGGCCGCTACTGGACCCGCGACGAGGTGCTCGAGCCGGAGACGCCGCTCGCGAGCGCGGAGCTGGGCGAGGCGCAGGCCGGGCTCGGGATCGACTCGTCGGCCGACCGGCTCGCCGACGTCGCGATCGGCTTCGTGCAGGGCGGCCCCGCCGAGCGGCGGATCGTCGTCGCCCACTGGGACCGTCCGCTGCGCGCGGTCACGCCGCCCAGCGCGTCGCAGGCCTGGCAGTCGAACAAGCGCCCGCGGCTGACGTGGGGCCGCGTGACCGAGCTCTGGGGCGATCCCCAGTACAAGGTGGAGATCAACGGGCTGGCCGTCGCGACGCAGGCGGGCACCACGCTCGACCTGCCGTTCGACCTGCCGGACGGGTCGTTCCAGTGGCGGATCGTCACCGTCGACCGCCGCGGCCAGGAGACGCCGGGCACCGAGCGGCGGCTGAACATCGACACCACCAAGCCGGTCGCGCAGGTGGCGACGACCGGCACGCTGCGCGCCGGGCAGTCGATCCGCTTCGTCGCGCGCGACGACCCGCCGCCGCAGGCCCCGCCGCCCGCGGGCCAGCCCGCCCCGCCGCCGATCCGGACCTCCGGCCTCCAGCGCGTGACCGCCTCGTTCGGCGACCGCACGCGCGCCACGGGGACGCGCGAGCTGCGGCACGTCTACAGGAGAAAGGGCACCTACCGCGTACGACTGGTCGTGGTCGACAGGGCCGGCAACCAGGCGACGGTGAAGCTGCTCGTGAAGGTCGCGAACGCGAGGAAGGGCCGGTGAGGCGCGCGGCCAGCCCGCGGCTCGGCGCCGCGCGGCTGCGCCAGCCCGCGCGGCTCCGCCGGCCGGCGCGGCTCCGCCGGCCGGCGCTCGCCGCCGCGCTGATCGTCGCCGCCCTCGCCGGCGCGGCCCCGTCCGCGCACGCCGCCGCCGGGATGGAGCTCGCGCTCCAGGACGACCCCGTCTTCCTCCACCGCGACTACTACGACCGCGACCAGGCGCTCGCGAAGGCGCGCGAGATGGGCGTCACGCGCCTGCGCGTGAGCCTCGGCTGGGCGGCCGTGCTCGGCGCGCAGGCGTCCGCGCGCACGCAGCCGAGCCCGGTCGTCTACGACTTCTCGGCCTACGACGACCTGATCGACGCCGCGGCCGGCTACGGGATCCGGCTCCAGATCAACCTGATCCCGCCCGCGCCCGCGTGGGCGACCGGCGACCGGAAGATCGGCGTGAACAGGCCCGACCCCGCGCAATACGGGCGCTTCGTGCGCGCCGCGGCCGAGCACTTCAAGGGCCGGATCGACCGCTGGGCGCTGTGGAACGAGCCGAACCACGTCGGCTGGCTCACGCCGCAGAGCAGCGCCGCCGCGCAGTACCGCGCGCTCTACCTGGCGGGCTACAACCAGATCAAGCGCGTCGATCGCTCGGCCGAGGTGCTGATCGGCGAGCTCGTGCCGTACAAGAACGGCAACCGCTCGAGCGCGCCGCTCACCTTCCTGCGCCAGCTCACCTGCACCCGCACGGCCTCCGGCGTGCCGGGCGCGCGCGGCTACCGGATGCGCAAGCAGGGTCGCTGCGCCCCGCTGCGCGCGGACGGCCTGGCGCACCACCCGTACGAGTACCAGGGGCCGCCCGAGCGCTCGTTCCCCGGTAACGACAACGTGACGATCGGGACGCTCGGGCGCATGACCTCGACGCTGACGGAGCTCGGCCGCCTGCGCGCCCTGGCCATGCCGCGCCGCCGCGTCACGCCGCTCTTCATCACCGAGTTCGGCTACTTCGGCCAGGGCCGCAACAGCCATCCGGACCTGCGCCGGGCGTCCTACCTGCGGCGCGCGTACCAGATCGCCCAGCGCAATCCGATGGTGCGGCAGATGACGCAGTACCTGCTCGTGCGCCCGCCGCGCCTCTACACCGGCAGCTACTTCGACATGAGCATCATGCTGCCGACCGGCGAGCCGCTCGCGCCCTACAGGGAGCTCTCGCGCTGGGCGCGCAGCGCCGCCAGGCGCGGTCAGATCGCGGCGCCGGGCGCGCCGATCTCGCTGCCGGCGCGCCCACCCGGCGCCTAGACGCGTCCCGCCCCGGGTACAGGCGGAGCAGGCGTACCCCACCGGAGGAGAGAGACATGACGATCGCCGTGATCGTGGCCGTATGCGTGGTCCTGCTGGTGCTCGCGTTCCTGCTGCCGAGGCTCTCGAGCCATCCGCAGCGCGGCGTGGACCGCACCCTCGGGGTCGGCCAGAGCGCCGCCGGCAGCGCGCCGGGCTTCCTCGGCCGCTGGCTCCAGAAGCCGTTCGGGAGCTCGCGCCGCGCGACCAACAAGAGCGCGTCGATGGGCCGGCGCGCGCGCGGGAAGATGCCGCTGTAGGCGGCGCCGCGGCTCGACAGCCCGCCGCGCGCGATACTCCGCGCATGGCCGAGGAGGAGCGCCCGCGCAGCGACCGGCAGGCCGGCTTCATGCTCGTGCTGGGCATGGTCGCCCTCATGTGGGTGCTCGAGATCGCCGACGCCGCGACCGGCGGCGACCTCGACCAGTACGGCATCCAGCCGCGCGAGACCGACGGCCTGGTCGGTATCGCCACCGCACCGTTCCTCCACGCCGGCTTCGGCCACCTGATGTCGAACACGGTCCCGTTCGTCGCGATGGGCCTGGCGATCGCGCTGGCCGGCGCCGTGCGGGTGATCTCGGTGACGCTGATCGTGATGCTGGTCGGCGGCGCCGGCACGTGGCTCGTCGCGCCCGAGCACACCAACCACATCGGCGCCAGCGGGGTCGTGTTCGGCTACGCGACCTACCTGCTGGTGCGCGGCTTCTTCAACAAGAGCGCGCTCGAGCTGCTGATGGGCCTGGTCGTGGGCGCCGTCTGGGGTACGGCGCTGCTCAGCGGACTGCTGCCGCGCGAGGGCATCTCCTGGCAGGGCCACCTGTTCGGCGCGGTCGGCGGCGTGGTGGCGGCGCGGCTGCTCGCTACTCGTAGACCACGAAGTCGGGCTGCGGCCGGAGCGCCATGACCTGGCGGGGCGTCATCACCCGGCCGTCCTCCTCGTAGAAGAGCTTGAAGCCGTCGTAGAGACCGTCGCCGGAGCGGGCGAGCCGCCCGTAGGTGCCCTCCTTCAGCGCGCGCGACCCCACGCCGTCGATCGAGATCGTGACCGCCACGCCTCCGCGCTGCCTGACGCGCGAGCGGCGGCGGATCATGTTCGCGGTGAACTGGTGCGCCACCAGGAGCTTCTGCGGCAGCCCCTCGCGCTCGACGACGCGGTCCATGTACGCCGACACGGCGTTGATCTCGTCGGCGTCCGCCGAGCCGATCACCTTGCCGGGGCGCTGGCCGGGGCCCATCCGCCACTCCGGGTCGAGCGCGATGCCCACGTCCGGCTCGCTGAGGTAGCGCCGGTACGGGCGCAGCTCCTCGATGAACGTCGAGCGTCCCGGCTGGATGTGGATCAGCAGCAGGGCGCGCGCCCTGCGGGCGGCCGCGAGGTGGCGGTCGACGATCCTCATGGGCCGGCGGTAGCGGAACCTGCCGTCCTCGCCCGGCCCGGACGAGCAGATCGTCTGGATCAGGTCGAGCGCGGGGAGCACCGGCCGCCCGCGGCGGTGATACGGCTTCGCCTGGCGGCGGAGCCGGCGCACGGAGGCCTCGAGCGGGCCGTCGCCGAGCGCGCCGAGCGCCGGGATCCCGGGCGTGCCGGCGTAGGCGACGACGCGGAAGTCCGGGAAGATCCTCGTTCCGCCGCGCGGGAGCTCGCTCTCCTGCGCGCCGGCCGCCGCCGGCCACGCGCACGCGGCGGCCAGCAGGAGCAGTGGGACGCGGCGCACGGGCCGGGAACCTACAGGTGCCATAGGCTGGCTCCCCGTGCCCGTGAACGACCCGGACATCGACCGCTACTGCGAGGAGCACACCACGCGCCCGCCGGACGCGCTGCTGCGCCTGGCCGAGGAGACCCGCGAGCAGCTCGACTTCCCCCAGATGCTCACCGGCACGGTCGAGGGGCGCTTCCTCGAGCTGCTCGTGTGGGCGGCGCGCCCGCGGCTCGTCCTCGAGATCGGCACCTTCTCCGGCTACTCGGCGCTGTCGATGGCCCAGGCCCTGCCGGACGGCGGCCGGATCGTCACCTGCGAGATCAGCGACCGGCACGCCGACTTCGCCCAGCGGCACGTCGACGAGTCGCCCCACGCGGACCGGATCGAGATCCGCCGCGGCCCCGCGCTCGACACGATCGCCCAGCTCGACGGCCCGTTCGACCTCGTCTTCGTGGACGCCGACAAGACCGGCTACGCGAGCTACGTCGACGCGACGCTGCCGAAGCTCTCCGAGCGCGGCCTGCTGGTGATCGACAACACGCTCTGGAGCGGCAACGTCCTCGACCCCGGCGAGGACGACGAGAACGGCAGGGCGCTCGCCGCCCTGAACGACCGCCTCGCCGCCGATCCCGGCGTGGTGGCCGTGCAGCTGCCGATCCGCGACGGCGTGACGCTCGTACGCCGGGCGTGAGCCCGGGCTCGATCTACGTCGCCGACGGCGACTCCTACGTACCGACCGCCCTCGCCCGCGGGCCCTGGGACCCGGGCGCCCAGCACGGCGGCGCGCCCGCGGCGCTGCTCGCGCGCGAGCTCGAGCGCGAGTCCGGCGGGCTCGGGCTCGTGCGGATCACGCTCGAGCTGCTGAGGCCGGTCCCGCTCGAGCCGCTGACGGTCGCGACCCGAGTGGTGCGCGGGGGCCGGCGCGTGCAGCTCACCGAGGCGACGCTCGCGGCCGGCGGCACCGAGGTGTGCCGCGCGCTCGGCCTCGCGCTCGCGCGCCCGGCCGGCGCCTCGCCCGAGATCGCCGCGGCGGCGGCGCCCCTGCCGCCGCCCGACGGCGTCGAGCCGTCCCCGTCGCCGCCGGGCGAGAAGCCGATGTTCGGCGGCGACGGCGTGGAGCTGCGCTTCGTCAAGGGCAGGTTCCAGGAGCCCGGCCCCGCCGCCGCCTGGACCCGCCTCAGGGTGCCGCTGGTGGAGGGCGAGGACCCCACCCCGGTCCAGCGGGTGGCCGCGGCCGCCGACTTCGGCAACGGGGTGAGCGCCGCCCTCGACTGGACCGACCACGTGTTCATCAACCCCGACCTGACGATCTACTTCGTCCGCCCGCCGCGCGGCGAGTGGGTCGGCCTCGATAGCCGGACCGCGGTCGAGGCCGACGGCGTCGGCCTCTCGGAGAGCGTGCTGCACGACCGCGACGGCGTGATCGGCCACGCCGCTCAGGCGTTAATCGTCGGGGCCAGGGGGTAAACCCCTCACCAATGATCGGGGGCTTTGTAGCGGACGGCTTCGAGGCCGTGCGGGACAGGTTCGAGCGAAACCTCGCGGAGCGCCGCGAGCTGGGCGCCGCCTGCGCCGTGTACCTGGGCGGCGAGAAGGTGGTCGACCTCTGGGGCGGCGTCCGCGACGCGCGCAGCGGCGCGCGCTGGGACGAGGACACGCTCGTGCTCGTCTACTCCACCTCCAAGGGGCTTGCCGCGATGACCCTCGCGATGCTCCACTCGCGCGGCCACCTCGACTACGACGAGCGCGTGTCGACCTACTGGCCCGAGTTCGCGCAGGCCGGCAAGGAGAAGGTCACGGTCAGGCAGCTGCTCGCGCACGAGGCCGGTCTGCCGGTGGTGGACGAGGCGCTCGACCCCGAGCTGATCGCCGACTTCGACCGCCTCGCCGAGGTGATCGCCCGCCAGCGCCCGGTCTGGGAGCCGGGCAGCCGCCACGGCTACCACGGGCTCAGCATCGGCTGGTACATGGGCGAGCTGGTCCGCCGGGTCGACCCCGGCCACCGCACGCTCGGGCGCTTCTTCGCGGAGGAGATCGCGGGGCCGCTGGAGCTCGACGTCTACTTCGGCGTGCCCGAGGACGTGCCGAAGCGCCGGATCGCGCGGATCGAGCGCGCGGCGATCCGCTCGCTGCCGGGCCTGCGCGACCTGCCGCCGCGAATGGCGCTCGCCATGGCCAACCCGCGCTCGGTCACGTTCAAGGCGTTCGCGAACCCCCGGCTGCGCAGCCCGGCGTCGATCGACAGCCGGCGCTTCCGCCACCTCGAGTTCCCGGCCGCGGGCGCGCTGGGCACGGCGCGCGACATCGCGCGCGCGTACTCGGCCTTCGCTCGGCAGGAGCCCGAGCTGGGGATCGACGACGACACCATGGCGGAGCTGACCGCGCCGCCGCGGCCGCCGGCGCGCGGCTGGCACGACGAGGTGCTCAAGATCGACACCGCCTTCTCGCTGGGCTTCGCCCGCCCGCAGGGTCCGCTCGACTTCGGCTTCAGCAGGCGCGCCTTCGGCCACCCCGGGGCGGGCGGCTCGTTCGCGTTCGCCGACCCGGACCGCGAGGTCGCGTTCGCGTACGTGATGAACCGCATGGGCTTCCACGTCAACAACGACCCGCGCGAGAAGTCCCTGCGGGACGCGTTGATGGGCTGCCTGGATCGTGAGCTGAAAGCCGCATAGGCTCCGGCCATGGAGCTCGTCGCGTCGCTCGTGAGCGCGGGCTGGGCGTCGGGCGTCAACGCCTACCTCACCGTGGCGCTGATGTCGCTGCTCGGCCGCGCCGGGGTGGGCGACGTGCCGGAGGAGCTCCAGACCGACGGCGTGCTGGTCGCCGCGCTGGCGCTCTACGCGATCGAGTTCGTGGTCGACAAGGTGCCGCTGCTCGACAGCGCCTGGGACCTGGTCCACACGATCGTGCGTCCCGCGATCGCGAGCGCGGTCGGGGTCGAGCTCGGCGGCGACATGGGGGCGGCCGGCGTCGAGGAGGTCTTCGCCGGCGGCGGGGCGGGCGCGCTGGCGTTCGCCAGCCACGCGGTCAAGGCCGGCATCCGTCTGGCGGTCAACACCTCGCCCGAGCCGGCCTCCAACATCTTCGTGAGCCTGCTCGAGGACGGCATGGTCGCCGGCGTCACGATCCTGGCGCTCGAGCACCCGGTGCCGGCCGCGGCGATCGCGGTCGTGCTGCTCGTCGCCGGCGTCGCGCTGGCGGTGTTCCTCGCCAAGCGGATCCGGCGAGCCGCCCGCTTCCTGCGCGAGCGCTGGGGGAGGGGGTCACCGCCGGCGGGCTAGGTCGTCTTCACCACGAACACCGAGCACGGCGCCTTGTGGGCGACCGTGTTCGGCACCGAGCCGAGGATGCGGCGCTGCATGCCCTTGTTGCCGACCACGATCACGTCGGCGCCGTGGGCCTCGGCGATGTCGCACAGCACCTCGGCGGGGTCTCCGTTGCGCGCCTCGCTCGCGTACGAGAGCCCCTTCTCGCCGGCGGCCTCCTCGACCCTGCGCAGCGTGGCGTCGACCTCCTCGCTCGGGTTGATCGACCACTGGATGTCCTGAGGGGCGTCCTGCTGCTCGCGCCGGAGCTGGCCCTCCGAGACCGGCTTGTACGCGCTGGCGATGATCAGCTTCGCGCCGTAGCGCTCGGCCATGTCCATCGCGAAGTCCACTGCCACCTGCGCGGTGTCCGAGCCGTCGGTCCCCACGGCGATCGTCTTGACCATTCCTCCCCCTTGCTTGCCAGCGCCGGTTGCGCCTCTTAGGATCACGGCAGGCTAACGGGGGAGAGCGCACGTGGGCAAGCTGGCAATCCAGATCGGGATCTTCGCCGTGGTCGCGGCCCTCCTCGGCTACGCGCTGCTCGAGTCCGTCGACGGCTGGGCGGACTGGGTCGTGTTCGGCGTGGTGGTGATGGCGGCGCTCGGCGGAGCCATCGCCGTGTGGAACCGCCAGTACCCCGCGGTGAGCCAGAAGCGCACGTTCACGCGCGACAGCGACAGCCGGTGGTGAGCGGCTGAGCCGCTCGTGACCGGCAGGGGGGCCGTCATGGCGGCGATCGCCGCGCTGCTCGCGGCGGCCCCGGCGGCCGTGGCGGACGCGCCCGCGCTCACCCCGCTCCACGCCACGCGCGGCGACGCGCCCGCCGTGATCGACGGCGCCGGCCGCCACGTGCTGCTGCGCGGCGTGAACGTGAACCAGCTCGGGGACTACTACCGCGCGAACCCCGCGCTCGACCCGGTCATCCCACTCACGGAGGACGACTTCGACGCGATTGCGAGCCTCGGGTTCGACAGCGTCCGGCTGCTCGTGCACTGGTCGGCGCTGGAGCCGGTGCGCGGTGCCTTCGACGAGGCGTACGTCGCGCGGATCCGGCAGGCGGTCGGCTGGGCGAAGCAGCGCGGCCTCTACACGGTGCTCGACATGCACCAGGACGCCTGGGGCAAGCACGTGGACACGCCACCGGACGAGCAGTGCGCGCCCGGCTTCGCGAGGGCCGTGGGGTGGGACGGGGCGCCTGAGTGGGCGACCTTCACCGACGGCATGCCGACCTGCCGGGCGGGCGGCGTGCGCGAGCTCTCGTTCGCCGTGGCGCAGGCGTGGCAGTCGTTCTGGGCCGACCGCGACGGGATCCAGGGCCGGCTGGTCGCGACCTGGGCGCGGCTCGCGCGCGAGTTCGCCGCCGAGCCGGCGGTGGCCGGCTACGACCTCATCAACGAGCCGAACCCGGGCTACACCGTCGGCGCGAGCGGCCCGACGTTCCTCTCCGAGCTCTACGCGCGCTCGATCGAGGCGATCCGCGCGGCCGAGCGCGAGGCGCCGGGCGGCTTCGCGCACGTGGTCTTCTTCGAGCCGCTGGTCGTCTGGTCCGCGACCGGCGTGGACACGGTGCCGCCGCCGTCCTTCACCGACGATCCGAACGTCGTGTTCGCTCCTCACCTCTACGCGGGCTCGATCAGCCTCGACTCCGCGGCGGGCGCTCCGTTCCTGACCCCGCGCGAGGGTCACGAGTTCGCGGCCGAGGGCGCCTCGACGTACGGGACCACCTACTGGTCCGGCGAGTGGGGCTGGTTCGGCGACCCCAAGGGCGACCGGCCGAGGATCGCGGACTACGCGCGCGAGGAGGACGCGCGGCTGGTGGGCGGGGCGTGGTGGAGCTGGAAGCAGTCGTGCGGAGACCCGCACCAGATCTCCGAGCCGGGTGGGGCGCCGCTCGGGGTCTCGCCGAGCCTCAACCGCTTCGGCTGCCCCGAGAACCGCCCGCTCGGCATCCCGGCGACCACGCGGCGGATCCTCGCGCGCGGCTACCCGCGCGCGGCGCCCGGGCGGCTGACCGCGCTCGAGAGCGACCCGGAGACCGGCGCGCTCCGCGTGGCCGGCCGCGACGAGGACCCGGACGGGAGCTGCGAGCTGGTCGCCTGGCTCCCGGGCGGTGCGGGGCGGCCGGCGCTCGACGGCCGCAACGTGTCGGCGCCGGTGGTGAAGCCGTTCGCGGGCGGCTGGCTGGCGAGCGCGTGCGCGGCGGGCGAGTACGAGCTGCGCACGAGCGCGGCGGCCGGCGGCGGCGGCGCGGGACCCGCGGGCGGCGGATCGGCGAACCCGCCGCGCTGCCTCTCCGCGCGCTCGACCGTCGGGCACCGGAGCGTCGGCCGGGTGCGTCTCGGCGACACGCGCGGACGTGCGCTGCGCCGCGCCCGCAGCGCGCCGGCGAGCACCACCGCGTACGCGTACCGCTGGTGCGTGAAGGGGTCCGCGCGGCGGGTGGTCGCCGTCTTCGCGGGCCGGGCGGAGGGGGATCGCATGGTGCTCGCCGCCACCAGCGCGGCGGCGCACGCCAAGCGCGGGGTGGCGCCGGGCGCGACGCGGGCGCGGCTGCTGCGGGCGTTCCCGCGCGCCCGCCGGGTCGCCTCCGGCGTCTACGCCGGCGGGCCGACCAGCCGCCACGTCTTCGGCGTGCGCTCCGGCCGCGTGGCGTTCGTCGCCGTCGCCGAGCGGGCGCTGCTCGACGAACCCGCACGGCTGCGGCGCGCCCTGCGCCGCGCCGGGCTGTGACCGGCGCTAGCGTGCCGGGGGTGAGTTCGCGCAACGGGTCGGGCACGGGGACGCCGGAGATCGCGATCATCGGCGCCGGCTTCGGCGGGATCGGCCTCGGGATACAGCTCCGCAAGGCCGGGATCGAGTCGTTCACGATCCTCGAGAAGGCGGGCCGCGTAGGTGGCGTCTGGCGCGACAACTCGTACCCGGGGCTCACCTGCGACGTGCCGTCGCTGCTCTACCAGTTCTCGTTCGAGCCCAACCACGACTGGAGCCGCCGCTTCCCGCGCCGCGACGAGATCCTCGCCTACATCGAGCGCTGCGCGGACAAGTACGGCCTGAACGACCACATCCGTCTCGGCACGGAGGTCGCGCGGGCGGACTTCGACGAGGACGCCGGGCGCTGGCGCGTCGGACTCGTGGGCGGCGAGGAGATCGGCGCGGACGTGCTGGTGACCGCCATGGGGCAGCTCTCGCGCCCGTCGTACCCGCGCATCCCCGGCCTCGACGGCTTCGAGGGGGAGCTGTTCCACTCGGCCCGCTGGAACCACGACTACGACCTGACCGGCAAGCGCGTCGCGGCGATCGGGACCGGCGCGAGCGCCATCCAGTACATCCCGGAGATCGCGCCGGTCGTGGGCCGGCTCGACGTCTACCAGCGCACCCCGAACTGGACCGTCGCGAAGGCCGACCGCCCGTACCGTCAGCGCGAGAAGGCGCTCTTCCGGCGCTTCCCGTGGATCCCCGCGCTCAGCCGGCGGCTGACCTACACGCGCTTCGAGCTGTTCACGCTTGGGATGACCAGGGCGCCGTGGATCCTGAAGCTGCACGAGCGCGACCACAAGCGCCGGGTCGAGCGGGAGGTGCCGGACCCCGAGCTGCGCGCCAAGCTGATCCCCGACTACCCGCTCGGCTGCAAGCGCGTGCTGGTCACGAGCGACTGGCTGCCCGCGCTCGCGCGGCCGAACGTCCACGTGATCACCGAGGACGTGGCGGCCGTCACGCCGTCCGGGGTCCGCACGGCCGGCGGCGCCGAGCGGCCGGCCGACGCGATCATCCTCGGCACGGGCTTCCAGACCAACGACTTCCTCGCCCCGATGGACGTCCGCGGCCTGGGCGGGCGCGACCTGAACGACGCCTGGCACGACGGAGCGGACGCGTACCTCGGCCTGGCGGTCAGCGGCTTCCCGAACATGTTCATGCTTTACGGGCCCAACACGAACCTCGGCGCGGGCTCGATCATCACGATGCTGGAGAGCCAGATCGGCTACGTGGTCGAGGCCGTGCGCGAGCTCCAGCGCGGGCGCGCACGCTGGATGGACGTGCGCGACGACGTGCAGTCGGCGTTCAACGAGGAGGTCCAGCGGCGGCTGGCCGGCAGCGTCTGGACCGCGGGCTGCAACAGCTGGTACCGCACGGAGTCCGGCAAGGTGACCAACAACTGGGCCGGCTTCGTGACCGAGTACCGGCGCCGGACGCGGCGCCCGGACCCGGCCGACTACCGGCTCGTGCAGGCCCGGCCAAAAGCCCGTGCATAGCTAGCGCAACGGCCGCTCGGAGCGCATAATGGAGGGGCCTCCGGCGGGGGCGCGCACGGACGACGCGCTTCGGAGGCCGGTACCCCCACGTTGAGCTCGCGCATGCGCCCATGGATCCTGGTCGCCGCCCTCGCGGCCGGCCTCGCCCTGTTCCCGTCCGCGGCGTCGGCGGACCGGGCGTTCTCGCTGCGCTACGGCGCGGTCGAGCGCGGCGACGTCACGATGGCGTCGAACACCATCGTCACCTGCCCGGAGGGGGCGGCCAACTGCGCGAGCGCGCGCGCGGGCACGGGGACGGTCCTGCGCAACTCGGCCTGGGTCATGGTCCCGATCGACGTCGACGGCGACCCGAGCACGTTCGACTCGAGCAGCGCCGACCTGCGCCTCCCGCAGGGCGCGACGATCCTCTACGCGGGGCTCTACTGGGGATCGGACACCAAGGCGATGCCGGAGGGGGCGGACGCCCCGAACCCGAGCGCGCGCGGCACGGTCAGGCTCGCGGCGCCGGACGGCGCCGGCTACCGGACCGTCACCGCGTCGACGGTGGACAGCGACCGCTACTACACGAGCCGCTACCAGGGGTTCGCGGACGTGACGGCGCTGGTGCGGACCGCGGGCGCCGGCACCTACACGCTGGCGAACGTGCAGGCCTCGACCGGCAAGGACCAGTACGGCGGCTGGGGCCTCGTGGTCGCCTACCGCGACAGCTCCAAGCCGGTGCGCTGGCTCGGCCTCTACGACGGCTTCCGCGAGTTCAGCGGCGGCGACCCGGCCGACGTCCCGATCTCCGGCTTCAAGACGCCGGCGTCCGGGACCGTGCGCGCGGACTTCGGGATGCTCGCGTACGAGGGCGACGTGGGCGTCTCCCCCGACAGCGCGCGGCTGAACGGGGTGGACCTGGTCGACGCGCTGCACGACCCCGGCAACTACTGGAACGCGCGGATCACCGAGTACGGGCAGCACGTGACGACCAAGAACCCGAACTACGTCAACCAGCTCGGGATGGACGCGAACATCATCCGCGCCGACGGGTCGCTCCCGAACAACGCGTCGAGCGCGCTGGTCCACATGGAGGTGTCGACCGACCTCGTGATGCCGGGGGCGATGACGCTCGTCTCCGACCAGGCCGCGGCGGCTCCGGTGAACACCGCGGCGCCGTCGATCTCCGGCACCGCCCGCGACGGGCAGACGCTGACCGCGTCGAACGGCGCCTGGAGCGGGACGACGCCGATGACGTTCGCCTACCAGTGGCAGCGCTGCGACTCGAGCGGCGCCGCGTGTGCGGACGTCGACGGCGCGACGGCGTCCACCTACACGGCCGTCGCGGCCGACGTGGGAGCGACCCTCCGCGTGCGGGTCACGGCCTCGAACGTGGTGGGTGCGACCGGCGCGACCTCGGCGCAGACCGCCGCCGTGACGGTGCGCCCGCCCGCGAACAGCTCCGCACCCACGATCTCCGGCACCGCCCGCGACGGGCAGACGCTCACCGCGTCGACCGGCGCCTGGACCGGCACCTCGATCGCGTACTCGTACCGCTGGCTGCGCTGCGACTCCGCGGGCGGGGCGTGCGCGGCGATCGCCAACGCCACGGCCGCGACGTACCTGCTCACGCCCAGCGACGTGGGCCGGACGATCCGTGTGGAGGTGACGGGGTCGAACTCGGGCGGGAGCGCGGTCGCCACCAGCGCGCAGACGGCCGCCGTCGCCGCCCGCGCGCCGGTCAACGCGACCCCGCCCGCGATCGGCGGGAGCGCCCGCGACGGCCAGACGCTGACCGCGGCCGACGGCACCTGGACGGGCACCCCGACGATCGACCTCGCGCGCGAGTGGCTGCGCTGCGACGCGGGCGGCGGCGCCTGCACCGTCGTGGGCACGAGCGCCGCCTACGTGCTCACCGCGGCCGAGGTCGGCTCCACGATCCGCGTGCGGGTGACCGCCACGAACGCGGCGGGCTCGTCGAGCGCCACGAGCGACCCCACCGCGGTCGTCGAGGCGGCTCCCCCGGTCAGCACCTCGTCGCCGGTCATCAGCGGAACGGCGCGCGACGGCGGGGCGCTCAGCTCCACGGCCGGCGGCTGGACCGGAACCCCGGCGATCGAGTTCGCCCGCCGCTGGCTGCGCTGCGGCTCGGACGGGAGCGGGTGCGCGGCGATCCCGGACGCGACCGGCGCCGGCTACTCCCCGGCCGCGGCCGATGTGGGGCACACGATCCGCGTGGAGGTGACCGCCACGAACGGCGGCGGCTCGAGCACGGCGCTGAGCGCGCCGAGCGCGGTGGTGGCGGCCGCGGCGCCGGCCAACACCGGCGCGCCGTCGATCACCGGAGCCGCGCGCGACGGCCAGACGCTGACCGGAGCCGACGGCACCTGGAGCGGGACCCCGGCGATCGTGCTGAGCCGCCGCTGGCTGCGCTGCGAGAGCGGCGGGGCGTGCGCGGCGATCGCGGGCGCCACGGCAGCGACCTACGTCCTCGGCCCGGCCGACGTCGGGCGCACGATCCGCCTCGAGGTCACCGCCCGCAACGACGGCGGCAGCGCCACCGCCACGAGCGCTCCGACGGCCGCGGTGGCGGCGACCGGCCCGGTCAACACGGCGGCGCCCGCGGTGAGCGGGACCGCTCGGGACACGCAGACGCTGACGGCGACGGACGGGAGCTGGACCGGCACCCCGACGATCGAGCTGACGCGCCAGTGGCAGCGCTGCGACGCGGCGGGCGGCGACTGCGTCTCGATTGCCGGCGCGACCGCGGCCACCTACCGGCTCACGGCCGCCGACGTCGATCACGCCGTCCGCGTGATCGTGACCGCGCGCAACTCCGCCGGATCCGTGCTCGCCAACAGCTCGCCGACGGCCGCCGTGGCCCCGGACCCGCCGGCGAGCAGCTCCGCGCCGACCGTGTCGGGGACGGCCCGCGACGGGCTCGCGCTCGGCTCCACGACGGGTGGCTGGACCGGGACGCCGACCGTCTCGCTCGCGCGTCAGTGGCTGCGCTGCGACTCGGCCGGAGACGCCTGCGCGGCGATCGCGGGCGCGACGGCGCCCGCGTACACGCTCACGGCCGCCGACGTCGGACGCAGGCTGCGCGTGCGCGTGACGGCGACCAACGCCGGCGGGAGCGCCGAGGCGGTCAGCGCCGCGAGCGCGGTGGTGGCGGCCGCCCCGCCCTCGAACGTCGCGGGTCCGTCGATCGGCGGCACGGCGCGCGACGGCCAGCTGCTCAGCGCCGACCCCGGCGGCTGGACCGGCACCGCGCCGATCGCCTTCGCCTACCGCTGGCTGCGCTGCGACGCGGGCGGCGCCGGCTGCGCCGCGATCCCGGGCGCCACCGGCCCCGCCTACGAGCTGACGCCCGACGACGTGACCCGCACCCTGCGCGTGGAGGTGACGGGCACGAACGGCGGCGGCTCGGCGGTCGCCAGCTCCGGCCAGACCGCGGCGGTCGCGGCGGGCCCGCCGGTCAACTCGAGCCTGCCGGTGGTCTCCGGCACGGCGCGCGACGGCCAGGTCCTGACGGCGTCCGACGGCGGCTGGAGCGGGACGCCCACGATCGCGTACACGCGCCGCTGGCGCCGCTGCGAGGCGGGCGGGACCGACTGCGCGAACATCCCGGACGCGACCGGCGCGTCCTACGAGCTGACGCCCGCGGACGTGGGGCACACGATCCGCGTGCGGGTGACCGCGGCCAACGCGGGCGGCGAGCGCAGCGCAGAGTCCGAGCCGACCGCTTCGGTCGCGGCGATCGCGCCGTCGAACGCGCAGCGGCCCGTGGTGAGCGGTACCGCCGCCGAGGGCGAGCTCTTGACCGTGTCCGATGGTTCCTGGACCGGCAGCGCGCCGCTCGCCTACACGTACCGATGGGAGCGCTGCGCCGTCGCCTGCGGGCCGATCGCCGGGGCCACGGCGGCCTCGTACACCCTGACGGCCGCCGACGCCGGCGCGCGGGTGCGCGCCGTCGTGACGGCGGCCAACCCGGCCGGCAGCGCCGCGGCCGCGTCCGACCAGACCGCCGCGGTGGCGGCGAAGCCGCCGCCGCCGAGTCCGTTGGACCCCCCCGGGTCCGACCCGGGGGATGGCGAGCCCGCGCAAGACCCGCCGGGGTCTGACCCCAGCCCCCCTGGGTCCGATCCCGGCGGCGGCGATCCCCCCCGACCGGCGGAGCACCTGACGCTCGCCGCGACGCAGTGGAAGTCGACCACCGGCACCGGGCTGCGGCTTCGTGTGGAGGGAGCCGCGGCGCTCGACCGCGTCGCGTTCGCGATCCCGGCCGCGATGCTGCCCAAGCGCGGCGACGCCGGCCGCTCCGCCCCACGGCGCGGCGACGCCGGCCGCGCGGTGGGGCGGCTCACCGCCTACCCCGGGGGCGGGCGGGCGCGCACGTGGGTGCTGCGGATGCCGCGCTCGGGCGGGCTGCTGCTGTCCCGCCGGGGGGCGCCGCGGGTGGCGCTCGTTGATGGCGGCGTGCGGGTGACGGGCCTGCCGGCCGGGGTGGCCCTGGCGAAGCTGACCCTCTACACGCGCGACGCGACGAGCCCGGGCGCGCTGCTGACGAAGGGCCGCACGGCCGAGCTGTCCGCGACCGCGCGGACGCGCGCCGGCGAGCTGGTGCGCGCGGCGCAGCGGCTGAGCGGCTGAGCGCGGCGGCTCGCCGCTGCCGCGCCGCACGCCCGGCTCGCCGCCGTCGCGCCGCACGCCCGGCTCGCCGCTGCCGCGCCGCACGCCCGGCTCGCCGCTGCCGCGCCACACGCCCGGCTCGCCGCTGCCGCGCCGCACGCCCGGCTCGCCGCTGCCGCGCCGCGGGTAGCTTGCGCTGCGTGACCCGCGCCCGCGCCGTCCTCGCAGCCGCCGTGCTCGGCGCCGCGCTGCTCGCGGCCGCGGCCGCGCCCGCCGCCGCGGCCGAGACCGTCGGCTCCGGGGCGCTCGCCGCGCGCGTGGACCTCGACCCGTGGCAGCTCGAGCTCGTCCAGCCGGACGGGCCGACCCTCTCCGAGGCGCGCTCGACGGGCACGGGGCCGGCAGGCACGCTCGGCTTTCGCACCGCGACCGGCTGGTGGCACGCCACGCGTGCGCTGTCGAGCTCGCGCGACGCCAGCGGGCTCACGGTCGAGCTGGCCACCACCGACCCGCTCGGCCGCCGGCTCGGCGTGCGGATCGAGCCGTCCGGCGAGGGCGGGATCGGCGTGACCGCCGCCGTGACCGGCGGCGACAGCGGCGGCGTGGAGGCGGTGGGCATCGGCTTCGAGGCCGCCGCGGGCGAGCGCTACCTCGGCTTCGGCGAGCGCTCGAACGCGGTCGACCAGCGCGGCAGGGAGGTCGAGAGCTACGTGTCCGAGGGCCCGTACCAGCCCGAGGAGCGCCCGTTCCTGAACGCCTTCCTGCCCCCCTGGGGCTACCACCCGCGCGACGACGCCACCTACTTCCCGATGCCGTGGCTGCTCTCCACGCGCGGCTACGGCGTGCTGATCGACAACTTCGAGACGAGCGTGCACCGGCTCGGCACCGACCGCCCCGACGCGTGGAGCATGGAGACGAGCGCGGCGAAGCTGTCGTTCCGGGTGCTCGCGGGACCGACCCCCGCGAAGGTGGTCGAGCGCCTCACGCGCCGGACCGGCCGCCAGCCGCGGCCGCTCGCGCCGTGGTTCCTCGGCCCGTGGTTCCACACCGGCCAGGAGAACGTGCCGCCGCGCGAGCGCGAGGAGCAGGCGGTGCGCTCGCTGCGCGCGGCCGACGCGCCCGCGTCGGCGGTCGAGACCCACCTCCGCTACCTGCCCTGCGGCGAGGCCGCTCCGCACCGCCAGACCGAGCGCGAGCGCACCGCGTTCTTCCACGGCAACGGCCTGGCGGCGCTCTCGTACGTGAACTCCGAGATCTGCCGCGACTACGAGCCGGTCTGGTCGGACGCGGCCGCCCGCGGCCTGCTCCAGCGCGACCCGTCCGGCGATCCGTACGTCTTCAACGCCTTCGTGGGGAGCCGCACGCCCCCGCAGACCCCGGTGTCGCAGGTGGACTTCACCGCACCCGGCGTCCAGGAGTTCTGGAACGGGCTGATGAGCCAGCTCGTGGAGGACGGCCACGACGGCTTCATGGAGGACTTCGGCGAGTACACGCCGCCCGACTCCCAGCACGCGAACGGGATGACCGGCGCCGAGATGCACAACTACTACCCGGTGCCCTACCACCGCGCCGGCTGGGAGTTCGCCCGCGCGCAGGATCGCCCGATCGCCCGCCACGTCCGCTCCGGCTGGAGCGGCGTGCACCGCTACGCGCAGATCGTCTGGGGCGGCGACCCGACCACCGACTGGGGCTACGACGGCCTCGCCTCCGCGGTCACGAACGCGCTCACGATGGGCCTCTCGGGCATCAGCACCTGGGGCTCGGACATCGGCGGCTACTTCTCGCTCGGCACCCGCGCGCTCACCCCGGAGCTGCTGATCCGCTGGATCCAGTTCGGCTCGGTGTCGGGTGTGATGCGGACCAAGTACGCGGGCACCGCCATCCCCCCGAAGGGCGAGCGGCCCCAGCCGTGGCACGACGAGATCATCGGCCACTGGCGCCGCTACGCGAAGCTGCGCACCCAGCTCTACCCCTACATCGCCGCGCACGAGGCCGCCTACCGCAAGACCGGCCTCCCGCTGATGCGCCACCTCGCCCTGGCCGCGCCCGGCGACGCGCGCGCCGTGGCCACCGACGACGAGTTCATGTTCGGCCCCGACCTGCTGGTCGCGCCCGTGCTCGAGCCCGGCGCAACCCGGCGCACGCTGTACGTGCCGAACGCCCGCTGGTTCGACTTCTGGCGCAGCGTCTCGTATCACGAGCCGAGCGGCGGCCTGCGGCTCGGCCGCCCGGAGCGCGTGCGCCCCGGCGAGCGCGCGATCGACGCGCCGCTCGACCAGCTCCCGCTCCTGCTGCGCGCCGGCGCCGTGCTCCCGCTGCTCGCGCCCGACGTGGACACCCTCGCGGACTACGGCGGCGGCAGCGGCGTCGTGCGCATGCGCGACCGCCGCAGGCGGCTCGACCTGATCGCCGTCCCGCGCGGCCGCACGCGGGCGCGGATGTTCGAGAGGGAGCGCCTCGCGTCGATCGAGGGCCGCGGCGGCTGGCGCCTGAAGGTCGCCGGGCGCAGCCGGCGGACCTACCGGCTCCAGGCGTCGATGGCCACGCTGCGGCGCCCGTTCCGCCCCTGCTCGGTGGTCGCCGCCGGCCGCGCCCTGCCCCGCAGCGCCTGGAGCTACCGCGCCGGCACCGCCGTGCTCAAGGCGACGTTCACGATGGAGCGCGGGACGCTCAGCGTCCGCCGCTGCCGCTGACCCGCTCGCCCCGGGTCGCCGGATCGGATACGTTCGCCGCGGATGGCCCACCGCTCGCCCTTCGCGCAGTTCTTCGTCTCCCACCACATCGGCGACTACCTGCTCCAGACCGACTTCCAGGCGCTGAACAAGTCGGGCGGGCTGGGGGAGGACGAGGAGTCGCGCCGCGCGCTGGTCAACCACGGCATGGCCTACACCGCCGCGTTCGTGCCCGCGCTGCTCGGGGTCGCGCGCCGCACGAGCCTCACGCGCGCGCTCGGGGTCGCGGCCATGATCACCCTGCCCCACCTCGCGATCGACGACGGCCGCCTGCTCGGGGCGTACATGCGGAAGGTCAAGCACGTGGACGCCGAGGAGATGCCCGAGCTGGCCGCGAACGTCGACCAGAGCATGCACCTCGTCTGCCTCTGGGCGGCCGCATGGCTGGCCCGCGGCTGAGCGCCGCACGGGCGCGGGCACTTCGTTAGGTTCGCGCCGTGAGGACGAGGCGCATCCACCGGGCGCGATGAAGCGCGTCGGCCACAAGGGCGCGGACACGATCGCGCCGGGGAACACGACGGCGAGCTTCGACGCGGCACTCGAGGCGGGCGTCGACGTGATCGAGTTCGACGTCCTGCCGCGCGACCGCCACGACCCCGGCGGCTCCGAGCTGGTGCTCTCGCACGACTTCGACCACCTGGCCGAGGGACCCGTGATCACGCTCGAGGAGGGCCTCGACCACCTCTGCGGGGAGACGTTCGGCGGGATTCACCTGGACGTGGACCTCAAGATGGCCGGCTACGAGCTGCGCGTGCTCGACGCGCTGCGCGACCGCGACCTCCTCGACCGCGTGCTGATCTCCACGCACCACCTCGAGAGCCTCGACAGGATCAGGGCGGCCGAGCCGTCGGTGAAGCTCGGCTGGTCGGTCCCGAACGTGAAGCGCGACTACTCCCAGTCGCCCCTGCTGGCGCTGCCCGTCCTCCTCATCCTCCAGGTGGCCAAGCTCGTGCTCCCGCGCCGCGTCGCCCGCGTGATCCGCGCGGGCCGTGCGGACGCGCTGATGTCGCACTGGCGGCTCGTGAACCGCCGGCTCGTGCAGGCGGTGCAGGGGGCGGGCGGGGAGATCTACGTCTGGACGGTCGACGACGAGCCGCGGATCCGGCGGGTCGCGGCGCTGGGTGTGGACGGAGTCATCAGCAACGACCCGCGGCTGTTCGGAGCGGCTGCCGCGCGCACCGGCTGAGCCGTGCTCTGCCCGCGGGCGCGCCGCGGCGCCGCACCCCTGGCGCTGGCCCTCGCGCTGGCCGTCCCGTCGCCCGCGAGCGCGCAGGACGAGCGCGACTGCTTCTGGCAGGGCGGCACGCGCTCGACCAACATCGCCTACCCCGACCTCGGCGCGCGCTACTGGGTGTCGTCGTTCCCGCTGCCGCCGGGAGCGGAGCTGATCCTGAAGGGACGCTACCCGCACGCGCGCTACATGTCGTTCAACGTCTACGACGCGGCGGCGCAGCCCACCGACGGCGTGGCGGACGTGGACGTCGCGCCGGACCCGGGCTCCACCAACCCGTTCCCGCCGGGCGCGCAGCGCGACCTCGAGAAGCGCGACTACACGCTGCGCGTGGTGGCGGGCGCGCGCCCGGAGCGGCGCGAGCCGAACACGGTCTACCTGAACGCGGCCGGCCAGGGGACGCCGGTCGGGGTGATCATGTACCGCGTCTACGTGGCCGACGACGGGCGCGACCCCGCGGGCGGGGCCGGCCTGCCCGAGGTGTCGATGCGGCTGCCCGGCGGCCAGGTGCTCGACCAGCCGCTGGTCTGCCAGTCGCGCGCCGACACCGGCGCCAACCAGGCGGTCGAGGCCTTCCACGCGGGCACCGACGGCCCCGACTCCGCCAACCCCACGTCGGAGGACCCGATCCGCTGGGAGGCGTTCTTCAACTACTTCCAGGCGTTCAGCTACCCGGCCGGGGCGACCCCGGCCGGCTCCGGCCGCGCGGTCCTCCCGCGCGACAAGCTCGGCGGCTTCCTGTCGAACGTCGACAACGCCTACACGCTCGCGACCTCGAACCGCGGCATCGGGCCGGTGGTGGTGCTCGAGGGGCGCGCGCCGGCCACCCCGCGCACGCGCGACGGGCGCCGCGTGATGGAGGGCGGGCAGGTGCGCTACTGGTCGCTGTGCGAGAACGAGTTCGCGAGCCAGCGCGTGATCGACTGCGTCTACGACGAGCAGGTGCTCACCGACGCGGCCGGCCGCTTCACGGTGGTGATGAGCGAGCCGGGCGAGCGGCCGGCGAACGCGAGGGCCGAGTGCGGGGTCAACTGGATCGCCTGGGGCGCGCAGCCCGACGGGCTGCTGATCCTGAGGCACATGCTGCCGTCGCCGGGCTTCGCGCAGGCGATCCAGCGCGTCTCCGAGCCGGGCACCGAGCAGGCGGTGATCGGCGAGTACCTGCCGGTGGGGCGGCATACCACGCGCGCGGCCTTCGAGGGGCGCGGCTGCGGGCGCCCTGCGGTCGCGCCGCCGCCGGCCGCCCGGCCGGCGATCCGGCTGAGCGTGTCGCCCGCGCGCGGGCGCGCGGGGCGGCGGGTGGTGTTCCGGTTCAAGGCCCGCTACCGCGCGGCGGGGCGGCTGCTGCCGGTCGCGGGGGCGCGGGTGCGCTTCGCGAACGAGGTGGGGGTGACCGATGCGCGCGGGCGGGTGGCGATCGCCCAGCGGTTCACGCACGCCCGCGCCTACCGCCCGCGCGCCTGCCGCGCGGGCTTCGAGTGCGGGCGCGTCTCCGTGCGGGCGCTCGCGCCGCGGCGACGCTGAGCGCGGGCGCGCGGCTTTCGAGCGCGGGCGCGCGGCTCCGCCGCGGGCGTCAGGCCAGCGCGTCCACTCCGTCGCGGGCGCCCTCGGACCGCTGGAAGAAGTCCCACACCTCGAGGACGTTGCCCTCCGGGTCCTCCACGTAGATCGAGCGGTCGCCGCCGGGGTGCTCCACCGGCCCGCGCAGCTCGATCGACAGCGACCGCAGGCGCGCGACCACCACGTCGAGGCCGTCGGGCGACGCCGACAGCGCGAAGTGCACGTGGCGCCCGCCGCGGTCGTCGAACTCCTTCGGCCCGGGCGACCATATGCCGATCCGGGTGCGCGCCCCGGCCGCCATCCAGACGCGGTCGTCCTCGCGCTTGATCGTCCTCAGGCCGAGCGCGTCGCCGTAGAAGCTCTCGAGGCGGTCGAGGTCGCGCGCCTCGAGGGTCATCTCGCAGATGCCGTCGATCAGCTCCGGCTCGAGCTCGGCGGTGCCGCCGCTCGTGTGCTCGCGTTGCTCCACGGCACGTATACGGGTCGTGCCGCCCGGTCGGATCAGGCGTATAGCCTCGGGCGCCCGGGGGTATGGCCCGGGCCGGGCGGGGGACGGAGCCCAGGAGCGGAGCGACGTGAACAGGGAAGTGGCGGCAGCCGTCGCCGTCAGCGCCCTCGTCATGGGCGCCGCGCGAGCCGCTCGAGCGGCTGATGCGCACGATCCCGCTGGGAACGGTCGTGACGATCCGGCCCTAGAGCCGCCGCGCGCCGCCGGGGAACCGTTAGTTTCCCGGCATGATCCGGCGGGCCAGCCCGGGCGCGCGCAAGGTGGCTCTGTTCGCCGCGATCCTCGGCGGCGTCGGCGCGTTCGCCGCCATCTTCATCTTCGCGTTCGGCGGGGCCGACGCCGCCGACGAGTACGGCCGCATCTCGCTGCCCGGCAAGGGGGAGGTGGAGCTGCCGGAGGGGAAGGTCGCGCTCTACTACGAGGAGCGGGTGGAGCTCGACGAGAACGAGTCGCTCGACGTCCCGGACGGCCTGCGCGTGACGGCCCGCCGCGAGGTCACCGTCAAGTCCGAGAAGGTCATCAACAACGCGGTCAACCTCGACGACCGCTCGCTGCGCGAGTTCGCCAAGCTCGAGATCCCGCAGGCGGGCAGCTACCGCGTGTCCGCGCGCTCGTCGGAGCCCGGCTCGAACAGCCCGGCGGTCACCTTCGGCAAGGGGCAGCTCGAGGGCCTCGGCCACGGGGCGATCGTCTCGGGCGCGATCCTGGGCGCGGGCCTCCTGGTCGCGCTCGTCGCGCTGCTGGCCGGGCGGCGCGGCTACACGCCGCCGCCGGCGAGCTTCCCGGTGCCGCCGGGCGGCTGGGGCGGCTCGCCGGGAGCCGCGCGGGCGGGGGCCGGCAGCGCGACGCCCGGCGCACACGCCTTCGGCAGCCCCCCGGCTTCCGCGGCCGCCGCGCCCGTCCCGCCCGTCCCGCCCGGCACCGACCCGGTCGAGGCGGAGCTCCGCGAGCTCGAGCGCCAGCACGCGGCCGGCGCGCTCAGCGACGCCGACTACGCCGAGCGCCGCAAGCAGGTCATCGACGCCGCCTTCGGCCGCTGAGCGCTACAGCTTCGAGCAGGCGACCGGCACGTACCAGTGCCCGAGCCGGTGGGTGGGCACGATCGCCGTCGCGTCGCGCCCGCTGCCGGTCAGGGTGACGCGGCCGACCGGGCGGCCCGCCTCGCACGCCTCGCGCGCCTGGGCGAGCGCCGGGCCCCAGCGTGGCTCGCCCTCGGTGCGGTGCGGGGCGCGGTAGTCCAACACCGTTGGCACCACCACCAGCAGCGCCACGGCCAGCTCGAGCGGCCCCGGCCGCCGGCGCCCCGGCCGGGCGCGGTCAGCGAGCGCCACCAGCGCGGTGACCAGGAACATCACCGGCAGGTACATGTAGCGCGAGGCGCCGAGCGCCCACGGGACGTCCGGCACGAGCAGGCCGGTGCCGCGGCTCACCACCGGTATCAGGAAGTAGGTGAGCGAGAGGACCGCGGCGGCGGCCATCAGCGCGCGGCGCCTGCCGCTCAGGCGCCAGAGGCCGAGCCCGACGGCCAGCGCCACGAGCGCAAGCGAGGCCCATGCGAACGGCGAGCCCGTCCTCCCGTCGAAGACGTCGAAGAGGTGGCTGTCGCCCACCAGCAGCGAGCTCGTGACCCGCTCGGCGAAGATCCGCGGGACCACGTCCACGTCGACGCCGCCGACGCGCTCGGCGCCCTCGTCGCGGAGCAGGAGCTGGACCGCGAGCCCGAGGAGGATCGCGCCCGGCACGACCCAGCTCGCGCGCGTGCGCTCGCGCGCGAGGAGGACCAGCCCGATCGGCAGCAGGACCGCGGTCAGCGGGTCGGTCAGCACCGAGACGGCCACCACCGCACCCGACGCGGCGAGCCAGCCGCGTGTCCGCCACGGACAGATCACCGCCCAGAACGACGCGTAGATCAGGTACCAGTGGAGGTTGGCGACGGTGCCGGCGATGTCGCGCGCCGTGACCGGCGCGAGCGCCACCGCCAGCGCGAGCACGCCGCGCAGGAGCGGCGACGCCACCCACGCGCCGCTCGCCTCGAACACGTAGGCGGCGAGCAGGGCGACCACGAGCGAGGTGAGCAGCGACATCACCAGCGGCGCGCGCTCGAGCGGCAGCCAGGTCGCGACCTCCGTGATCGCGCGGGCGGCGGTGTGCAGGTAGCCGAGATGGGAGGTGGCGAGGGTGTCCCAGACGTGCTGGCTGAGCGCCTGCCCGAGGAAGACCTGTCCGTCCTCGACGTAGAGCGAGTCCCACGCCGGGGGGTCGCTCGGACGCCGCACCATCTGGAGCCAGGTGAGGAGCCCCACGCCGGCGGCGATCGCCCACCACGGCAGCCGGCGCGGCGCGGGGAGCGGGTCGAGGTCGAGCCGCTTGAGCGCCTCTTGCACGGCCCGAGTATGTCGCCTGGCGGCTAGAGCCCGACGGCGAGGATCTGGGCGACGCCGGCGACCAGCACCACCGACGCGATCGCCACCAGCACGCGCTGGACGCGGAACTGGCGGTTCACGCCCGCGATGCCCAGCAGGAAGAGCGAGATCGAGAGGATCACCGTGGCGAGGACGTACTTGTCGCCGTCCTCGTCGTGCACGCCGGCCTCCTTGAACTTCGCCTCGGTCTGGCCGCGCAGCTTCTCGGCCTCGGCCCACTCGGGCCGCGTGTAGGGCGAGTCCTCCTGGAACGGCGAGACCGCCTCCTTCCCGCCCTCCTCGACCCACTTCACGGCCTCCTCGAGCTCCGGCGAGAAGAGCGTCTCGCGGAAGTACTTGGCCACCTCGGCGTCACCCGCCACGTCGGACTTGATGAACTCGAGGTAGATCGCCTGGTCGGTGGTGTACTGCTGCGTGCCCTCGGTGTCCTGGGCGGTGGCGTTGTCGTTGATCCGGACGCCCTCGTTGAAGTTGGCGAGCGTGTCGCCGTCCTCGAGGACGGCCTTGTAGGTGGCGAAGGCGGTGATCACGGCGACGATGCCGAGCAGCGCGGCGATCCAGACCTCGAGCTTCTTGCTGCGCGCATCGTCGGCGGCGGACTGGTCGGCGGGCCTGGGCGCGGGATCCGGCGGGTTCTCGGTCGTCATGGCGGCGGACGCTACGGTCGGCCCCGGACGGCTAGCGGCGGCGTGCCAGCGGCGGGCGGCGCGCTGCGGCCGGGCGCGGCGATCTACCTCGCGCGGGCGCTCACGGTCCGCCGAGCGGCGTGAGCGCGGTGGCGACGCGCTTGGCGATCCGCTGCGTCTGCCCGACGTCGCCGCCCCCGCCGACCAGCACGCCCCAGCCGGGCCCGTCCACGCCCGCGTTCATGAGGTAGTCCACGCAGGTGGAGCGCCTGCAGGGGGCGAGCCCGCCGCCCCTGAACACGCACTTCGCCGCGTAGGGGACGGTCGGCAGCGTCGTCTGCTTGCAGCGGTTGGCCGGCTTGAAGGTGGCCGCCTCGCCGGGGGTCGAGTCGATGATCACCTCGAGGCCGCCGGGGCCGACCTGTCGCGTGCGCGAGAGGCCGTCGCTCACCTTGATCTCCTTGGGCTCGGACCAGCCGTCGCCGGTGGGGAGCACGGTGTCGAAGCCGCCCTGCTGGGACGTGTAGGGCTCGTAGGAGATCGCCTGCGAGGGCTGCGGGGCGGGCGTGTCGGTGGTGGTGTCCGGCTCGTCCGGCGCGCTCTGCGTCTCGGTCTCGGTCCTCGTCTCGGTGGACGCCTGGGTGGTGGAGGGATCGTCGTCGCCGCCCCCGAGCGTGCCGGACGCGAGCAGCGCGACGGCGACGCCGGCGATCGCGACCAGCGCCACCGCGGCGACGATCACCCCGGTGGAGGGGCCGCTCCCGCCGCCCTGCGGGGCTCCGGGTGGCGGCGGCGGCCCGCCGCCGTATGGCGCGGCGCCCGCTCCCGGCGTCCACTGCGGCGGCGGCGCGGCTGCCGCTCGGACGGGGGCCGGCGGCGGCTGCACCGGCGGCGGGAGGACCTGCGCGGGCAGCGGCTGCGTCTCCTCCGTGGACGGACCGGGCATGTCGGCGACGGTGCTACGGGCGGGCGCGGCCGCCCCGACCGCGACGCTGCGCTCGGCGAGCGTCGGCTGGTCGCCGCGCACCGCCGCCTCGGCGGCTCGCCCGAGGTCGCCGGCGGAGGCGAAGCGTGCATCGGGGTCCTTCGCCAGCCCCCGGCGCACCACGTCCTCGAGTGTGCGCGGCAGCTGGGGCGCGACCTCGAGCAGCGACGGCGCCGGCAGGTTCGCGTGGGCGTACATCTTCGCCATGTCGTTGTCGCGCTCGAACGGCACCCGCCCGCTGAGCGCGTGGAAGAGCACGCAGGCGAGGGCGTAGACGTCGGTGCGCGCGTCCACCGCGGCGCCCTGGACCTGCTCGGGGGCGATGTAGTCGAGCGTGCCGACGACGAAGCCGGTCGCGGTGATGCCGCTCGCCGACGACACGCGCTTGGTGAGGCCGAAGTCCGAGAGGTAGACGCGCTCGCCGCCCGCGCCCGCGCCCGGCTCGATCAGGATGTTGCCGGGCTTGACGTCGCGGTGGACGAGGCCGCTGGCGTGCGCGGCGTCGAGGGCGGAGCCGATTTGGCTCACGATCGCGGCGGCGCGGGTCGGGTCGAGCGGCCCGTCGGCGAGCAGCGCCTTGAGGTCGGTGCCGCGCACGTAGCGCATCGCGATGTAGAGCAGGCCGTTCGCCTCGCCCGCCTCGTGGACGGGCACGACGTTCGGGTGGTCGATCGAGGCGGCGAGCCGCGACTCGCGCTCGAAGCGCGTGCGGAAGGCCTCGTCGTGGGCGAGCTCGGGCGAGATCACCTTGAGGGCGACCTTGCGCTCGAGCCTGACCTGCTCGGCCAGGTAGACGACGCCCATGCCCCCGCGCCCGATGACGGACTCGATGCGGTAGCCGCCGATCTGCTCGCCGATCATGCTGGCGGCGATGCTAAATGACCGCTGCGGCTGCAATCGGCCGCGCGGGCGGCCCCGGCGCGCAGCCGCTCCCGCGCCGGCCTGCAGCCGCTCCCGCGTGAGCCCGGCGGCCGCTAGCGTCCCGCCCATGAGCGAGAAACCGCAGGTCGAGGTTCCCCTGGGCCACGTGCCGTCCTACCAGCTCGAGCTCGACGACCTCGTCGTGGGCGACGGCGAGGAGGCCGCGGCGGGCCGGGTGGTCGAGGTCCACTACGTGGGCGTCTCGTGGTCGACCGGCGAGGAGTTCGACTCCTCCTGGGACCGCGGCGACACGTTCAAGTTCGGACTCGGCAAGGGCCAGGTGATCCCGGGCTGGGACCAGGGCGTGGCAGGCATGAAGGTGGGCGGCCGCCGCCGGATCACGATCCCGCCGAACCTCGCGTACGGCAAGCGCGGAGCGGGCGGCGTGATCGGACCGGACGAGACGCTGGTGTTCGTCGTGGACCTCGTGGGCGTGCGCTGACGGGGGGAGGGTCTGACCCTCCCCCCTTGACCCCAGCAACCCGCCAATCCCGCTCCACGAGCGGGCTCCGGCCGGGGTCAGACCCTCCCCCCGGGGCGAGTTTCCGTCGCTCGCGCCTTAGGGAGTCGATGGCCAGGAAACCTCGTGACGAGCTCGCCGGTGGCGTGCACCACGTCTGGGCCCGCGGGAACGCCCGCGGCCTCGTCTTCCGCGACGATCGCGATCGCCGCACCTACCTCGCGCTGCTCGCGCGGGTGGTCCGCTGGAAGCGCTGGCGCTGCCTCGCCTACTGCCTGATGGACAACCACACGCATCTCCTCGTCGAGACGCCGCACCCCAACCTCGGCCGCGGCGTGCAGTGGCTCCACGGCCACTATGCGCGTCTGTTCAACGACCGCCACGGGCGCTCCGGCCACGTCTTCCAGGGCCGCTTCGGCTCGAAGCTCGCCACCTCGGACGAGCAGCTCTGGCACGCCGCCGCCTACGTCGTCCGCAATCCCGTCGAGGCTGGCCTCTGCGCCCACCCGCGCGACTGGGAGTGGAGCAGCTACGCGGCCACCCTCGCGGCGCCCCGCCCGCGCTGGCTCGACGCCGAGCGCCTCCTCGGCACCCTTCCCGACAGCGGCCGCGATCCCGTGCGCCGCTACGAGGAGCTCGTCAACGGCACCGGGTGAGCGCACGCGAAGCGGCGCCCCGGCGCACCCCGTCCGCTCAATCGATCGTCCAACAAGCTCAACGCGGGACTCCGGCTGCCGAGAAAGAGCCTCAGTTTCGGCTGCAAACGGCAAACCCGCCGCGAGGCGGGGACGCAAAGCCAGAGGTCTCCCTGAGATAGCTCGGCCGCCAGTCGATCATCCGGTTCCAAGGAGAAAGGACGCTCCGGGATGATCAGGCGCAAGCGGCCTCGGCCGCGGACAACGGCGGTCACGCTGGCGGCGACGATGAGCTTCGCCGCACTCACGCTCACCCCGAACGCGCTCGCCGCCCCCGGCGATCTCGACTCCGCCTTCGGGACCGGCGGCATCGCGCTCACCCCGATCGGCTCCACCGACGACTACGTGCGCGACGTCGCGGTGCAGCCCGACGGCAAGATCGTCGCGGCCGGCGCGTCCTCCGATGGGCGCAGGTACCGCTTCGCGCTCTCCCGCTACAACGCCGACGGCTCGCTCGACCTGACCTTCGGCAGCGCCGGCAAGGTCGTCACCGACCTCGGCTCGGACGCCATGGCGCACGGCCTCGCGCTCCAGCCCGACGGGCGCATCGTCGTCGCCGGACGCGTGTACAGCGGCAACTCGCCCGACTTCGCCCTCGCGCGCTACAGCGCGAACGGCACGCTCGACACCTCGTTCAGCGGCGACGGCCTCGTGACCACCGCGATCGGCAACTCCGCGACCGCCTGGGACGTCGCGCTCGAGCCCGACGGCCGCATCGACGTGGCCGGCCAGGCCCGCGTCAGCGGCAGCGAGCGCATCGCGGTCGCGCGTTACACGAGCGCCGGCGACCTCGACACCAGCTTCGCAACCAGCGGGAAGACCACCACGACCCTGGCCGGCGACGCGGCCGCCCTCGGCCTGGTCCGTCAGGCCGACGGCAAGCTCGCCGTCGCGGGTGGCTTCGACGACGGCAACACCACCAGGTTCGTGCTCGCGCGCTACGGCAGCGGCGGCGCGCTCGACGCCGGCTTCGGCTCGGGCGGCACCGTGCTCACGCAGATCGGCCTCGGCAGTGCTGCGACGTCCATCATCGCCGACCCCGAGGGCCGCCTGGTCGTGGCCGGAGGCGCCGTCAGCGGCGTCACCTACAGGTCGGCGGTCGCCCGCTACGACGCGACCGGCACGCTCGACGCCTCGTTTGGCAGCGGCGGCGTATCGCTCGCGCAGCCCGGCTTCACCTCGCTCACCTACGCGATCGCGCGGCAGGCGGACGGCCGGCTCGTCACCGCCGGGGAGGTCGTGAGCGGGTCCAGCCGCAGCCTCGCCCTCACGCGCCTCAACGCCGACGGGTCGATCGACAGCGGCTTCGGCGAGAACGGCTCGGTCGTCACGCCGATCGGCACGACGGCGATCGGCTACGCGGTCGCCGTGCAGGGTGACGGGCAGATCGTCGCCGCGGGCACCGGCAGCGGCGCCAGCGGCGGGCCGCGCTTCGCGCTCGCACGCTACGCGGCGGCCGATCCGCCCGCGGATGGCGGCGACAGCGGCGGCGGTGCGGGCGGCACCGGTGGAGGCACCGGCGGCACGGGCGGAGACAGCGGCGGCGGCACGGGGGGCACCGGCGGAGACACCGGCACGGGCGGAGGCACCGGCGGCGACACGGGCACCGGCGGAGACACCGGCACGGGCGGCGACACCGGCACCCCCGCCCCCATCCCCGGCACCACCGGCGGCGGCCTCGCCGGCCAGGTCGTCCCGAACGACAGCCTCGGCATCCTCCCCGAGGACATCAAGCCGATCGTCCTCCCGACTCAGGCCCTCAAGCTCGACGCCTCCGGCCTCGTGCCGGTCCGGCTCCGCTGCATCCAGCTCGCGCTGTCCGGCTGCAAGGGCACCGTGATCATCACGGTCCCGATGATGGTGGTCCAGCCGCGCGGCAGCCACAAGCTGGTCGCCTCGCGCCGGCGCAAGGCGAAGATGGTCCGCATCGCCCGCCGCGCCGTCTCGCTGGCCCCGGGCGAGACGGCCACCCCGAAGCTCAAGCTCACCAGCGCGGGCACTCGGGCGCTGAGGAGCCGCGGCAGCCTGCGCGTAACGCTCACGGCCTCGATGACCGTCGGCGACGGCGTGCGGACCGACCGCCGCACCTTCACCCTGCGCGCGCCGCGCAAGCGCGGCCGGTGACGAACCAGCCGCGCTAGTCGCCGAGGGGCCGGCCGGCGCAGTCGATCACGACGTCGTGCGGCTCGGTGGCGCCCACCCAGATCCCGACGATGTCGTACACGCAGGGCAGGGTCCGCTGGTACTGGAAGTGCGCCCAGTCGCGGAGGATCTTGAGCCAGTAGCGGTCGTCGCGCTGGTAGACGTCCCAGTCCGGCCGCCGCGAGCCGTGGTCGCAGCGGTAGCGGCGGCCGTCGACCCGCTGGCAGCCCTCGTACACGTTCCCGCGCGAGGACACGAGCGTCCCGCCGTACAACCCGCCCGGCCGGAACCGCTTGGCATCGCGATGCTCGACCGTCCAGTCCTGCGGCAGGAAGTCGTAGCGCTTGCCGGTCGACGGGTCCACGAACCCTTCGACGCCGCGCAGCCCCCGGCAGACGCTCCCGCCCTCCACGTCGTAGCACGGCCCCCAGGGCGTGTCCTCGTTCCGGTGCGACCAGCGGAAGCCCAGGTTGTGCGTGTAGCGAACCGGCCAGTCCGGCCGCTCGCAGATCGCGCGCCGGCGGCGGTCGTACTCCAGCGAGCCCCGATCCGCGCGATCGCCCCCATCGAGCCGCCTGTACCACTTCGCCGAGAGCTCGAAACGCGCCGGCCGCAGCCCGGTAGCCTGCCCGGTCCGAGGGAGGGCAGATGTACGTCTCGATGTCCCATCTACACGTCGATCCGGATCGCGCGGAGGAGCTGGTCAGCGCGTTCCGCGCGCGGCTCGGCCGCGTCGACTCCGCCGACGGCTTCGTGGACCTCGAGGTCTGGCAAGCCGACCGCGACGCCGGCGAGCTGATCATGGTCAGTCGCTGGCGCGACCGCGACGCGTTCAAGCGCTACATGAAGAGCGACGACCACCGGCGCTCGCACGATCGGATCGACCCCGCCCTCCAGGAGGCGATCAAGCTCACCGGGCTGGGCCACCTCCACACCTACGAGGTCGTGGCGCGATGAAGCGGTTGCAGCGCCCGGGCGGGACGCCGCCGCCGGCCGAAGCGACTCTCGACGGAACCCGGATCGACCTCGCGGCCGCCGCCGAGGAGGTCGCGCGCCGCTACTTCGGCGAGTTCCCGGAAGACCGCGAGAGCTACTCGCCGGAGGTCTGGGACTGGGCGGTGCACGACACCCGCTACCTGCTGAGCTGGGGCGTCGGCGACCTCAGCGGCTTCCGGATGCTCGACCCCCAGGTCGACTGGCTCGCGCGCGTCCTCGCCGCCCGCGGCTTCCCGCTCGAGCGCCTCGCGCGCAACCTCGAGCTGACGGCCGAGGCGCTCGCCGAGCTGGCGCCCGACCGCCGCGAGCGGATCGAGGCCCTGTACGCCGCGGCCGCCGCGCGCTGCCGCGCGTCCGGCCCGCGATAGGGTCCCGCCGGTCAACGACCGGGGGGTGGGCTTGTGTCGACGGCCGATAGCGAGCTGAAGGGGCGGCACCGCGCCATGTGGGCGTCGGGCGACTACCCCTCGATGGTCGAAACCTTCCTGCTCCCGCTCGGCCCGCGGCTCGTGGACGCGTGCGGCATCCGCGAGGGCACGCGCGTCCTCGACGTCGCGGCGGGCACCGGCAACGCCTCCATCGAGGCCGCGCGGCGCGGGGCGATCGTCACGGCGAGCGACCTGACCCCCGAGCTGCTGGACGCCGGCCGGCGCGTGGCCGAGCCCGAGGGCGTCGAGCTCGAGTGGGTCGAGGCCGACGCCGAGAACCTGCCGTTCGACGACGGGTCCTTCGACGTGGTCATGTCCTCGATCGGCGTCATGTTCGCGCCGCACCACCAGGAGTCCGCGGACAACCTCGTGCGCGTCTGCCGGCCGAACGGGACGGTCGGGCTGCTGAGCTGGACCCCCGAGGGCATGATCGGCGCGCTGTTCAGGACGATGGGCGAGTTCGCGCCTCCACCGCCGCCCGGCGCGCAACCGCCGCCGCTGTGGGGGAGCGAGGACCACCTCGCCGAGCTGTTCGGCGACCGCGTCGAGTTCCACACGCTCGAGCGCGACAACCTCGTGGTCACCGCCTTCGACACCCCGCACGACTACGGCGAGCACTTCAAGGGCCGCTACGGCCCGACGCTCGTCGCGCGGGCGAACGCCGAGCGCAACGGGCGCGCGGACGAGTTCGACCAGGCGCTCGAGAGCTTCTGCGACGAGTGGAACCGCGGCACGCCCGACGATGCGCGATTCGAGCAGGAGTACCTGGTCGCCGTCGGCACGCGCGCGGGCTGACGCTGCGGGCATGAGGCTCGTCGACCTCTCCGCTCCGATCGCGCCGAGCCCGCCGGACACGCTCGAGGCGCTGCGGACCGAGGTCGAGTACTCCGACCACGCGGAGGGTGCCCGGCAGATCGCCGCGCTGTTCGGCGTCGGATCGGAGCTCCTGCGCGACGGCGAGGGCTGGGCCACCGACACCTTCACGCGGCTCGGGACCCACAACTCGACCCACGTGGACGCGCCCTACCACTACAACTCGACGATCCGCGGCGAGCGCGCGCAGACGATCGACGAGCTGCCGCTCGACTGGTTCTACCGGCCCGGGGTCGTGCTCGACTTCGACGGGCGTCCGGACGGGGAGACGATCGAGGTGCCCGACCTCGAGGCGGCGCTGGCCGCCGCCGGCCACGAGCTGGCCGAGCGCGACATCGTCCTGGTGCGGACGGGCCGCGACGCCCACCTCGACGCCCCCGACTACATGATCCGCGGGCCCGGCGTCAGCGCCGAGGCGACGCACTGGCTGTTCGACCGCGGCGTGCGCGTGATGGGTATCGACGCCTGGGGGTGGGACCGGCCGCTGCACCTCCAGGCCCAGGAGGCGCTCGAGCGCGGCGAGCCGGGGATCTTCTGGGCAGCGCACCAGGCCGGCCTTCCGTACGCCCAGATCGAGCGCCTGGCCAACCTCGGCGAGCTGCCGCCAACCGGCTTCGTGGTCGCGTGCTTCCCGCTGCGGCTCGTCGGCGGCAGCGCCGCGCCGGCGCGCGTGGTCGCGATCGTCTGACCGCGATACTTCGGCGATGCTCAAGACCGACTCTCCAACCGACGCGATCCGCGTCCTCACGCTCGACCGCCCGGACGCGCTCAACGCCATGACCGCGGAGCTGTGCCAAGCACTCCACGACGAGCTCGACCGGATCGCGGCCGACCGCTCGTGCCGCGCCGTCGTGATCACCGGGGCCGGCCGCGCGTTCTGCGTCGGCCTCGACCTGAGCGGCTACGGCGAGGCGCCCGGCAACGACGGGACCGACAACGCGCGCGACCGGCTCGGCAACCAGGAGCACATGTCGCGGCTCGTGCTGAAGCTGCGCGAGACCCCGCAGCCCGTGATCGCCGCCGTCAACGGCGCGTCCGCCGGCTTCGGCTTCGCGCTCGCCCTGGGCTGCGACATCCGCTACGCCGCGCCCGAGGCGGTGTTCCGCGCGATCTTCCTCAACGTCGGCGTGTCGAACTGCGACATGGGAACGAGCTGGCTGCTCCCGCGCCTGGTCGGCGCCTCGCGCGCCCACGAGCTCATGCTCACCGGCCGCAAGTTCGGCGCCGAGGAGGCCGAGCGGATCGGGCTGGTCGCGGAGGTGGTCGACGGCGACGCGCTGCTCGCGCGCGCGGTGGAGGCGGCCGAGCAGATCGCGGCCTGGGCGCCGTGGGGGATCCGGCTCACCAAGCAGGGCATGTGGTCCGCGCTCGAGATCCCCTCGGAGCGCGCGGCGATCGAGTACGAGGACCGCCAGCAGATCATGGCGCTGCACGGCCTCGCTCCGGCCGAGGCGGTCTCCGCCTTCCTGGAGAAGCGCCCCGCCCGCTTCCAGGACTGACTGTCCGCCGCGCGCGTCCCGTAAGCTCGCGCTGGTGGCGGCCAAGCTCTACGCGATGTCGATCTCACATCCCTCGCGGGCGGCGCGGCTGATGCTCGAGCACAAGGGGATCGAGTACGACGCGGTCAACGTCTCCCCCGGGATGCAGGCCGTGCAGGTCCGTATCGCGGGCTTCCGAGGCGGGACCGTGCCCGCGCTCAGCCTCGGTGGCCGCCGGATCGCCGGCAGCGTGGCCATCTCGCGCGCGCTGGAGGAGATCCAGCCGGACCCGCCGCTCTTCCCGCGCGACTCCGCCCAGCGGCGCGCCGTCGAGGACGCCGAGGAATGGGGCGAGCGGGTCCTCCAGCCGATCCCCCGCCGGCTCCTGCGCTGGGCGCTGCGCCACGACCGCGACGCGCGGCTCGACTTCGCCAGGCGGGCCGGCAACGCGCGGCCGGAGCTGGCCGCGCACGCCATCGGCCTCGGGGCGGTGCTCTACGCGCGCCGCGAGGACGCGAAGCGGACCGAGCGCATCCGGGCGGACTGGCAGAGCCTCCCTTCGCACCTCGACCGCGTGGACGAGCTGATCGCCGCCGGGACGATCGGCGGCGACGAGCTGAACGCCGCCGACTTCCAGATCGGGACCACCCTGAGCGTCATGCTGGCCAGCGTCGACTATGGGCCGCTGGTCGCGGGCCGGCCGGCGGAGGCGCTCGCGCGCCGCGTCTGGCCCGACTTCCCGTACGAGCTGCCGTCGCTCATCCCGGCGGACTTCCCGCGGCTCCAGGCCGCCTAGCTATGCCTCCGGGGGAGTGCCGCGCGCGCTCTCGGGACCGAGGCCCGCCGGGGACGGGGTCTCGAGCCCGGCGCGGACGCGCCTGCGGTACTGCGACGGCGTGTAGCCGAGCTCCTTCTTGAAGGTCCGCTCGAACGGGCGCAGGTCCTGGTAGCCGACCGCGAGCGCGACCGCCGTGATCGTCTGCTCGCTCTCGGCCAGCAGCGCGCAGGCCTGCGCCAGCCGCAGCCTCGTGACGTACTCGATGAAGCGCACGCCGGTCACCCGCTTGAAGGTGCGCGAGAAGTGGTAGCGGCTCATGTGCGCCTCGCGCGCCACGGCGTCGAGCGGGAGCGGACCCTTCGCGAAGTTCGCGCGGATGTACTCGATCGCCCTCATGATCTGATCCGGGTAGTCGCCGCGCGGCCGGCGCAGCAGGTCCACCGTCGCGGCCGCCGCTGCCGCCCCGCCGCCGTTGCGTGCGGGCTCCGGATGCAGGCGCGGCTCGCCGGGCGCGTCGAGCCGCCAGGCGACGAGCACCAGCTCCTGCACGACGGCGCGCACGCGCTGGCGCAGCAGCTCGTCGGCGATCTGGTAGCGGCCCTCGCGCCGCTCGAAGCCGGCCTCGGTGGCCACGACCTGGGCCGGTATGGCGAACGCGTCGAGCGCGCCGGCCACGATCCGCAGGTGGTCGAGCGCCTGCGGCGTCGGGACCGGGCCGGTCGTGGCCATCAGGGCCACCGGCTTGCCGCCGACGATCGCGGGATCGAGCTGGTCGAGCGCATGCTTGACGAGCCCGGAATACGAGCCGTGGTAGGTCGGCGTGACGACCACGAACGCCTGGGCGCGCGACGCGGCGCCGCGCAGCGCACCGGGCTGCGCCGCCTGCCTGACGTCCCATAGCTCCGGCAGCGCGCCCGCCTGCTCGACCGCGGTGGCCACGGCCTCGAGCAGCGCGCGGGTTCGCGAGGGGACCGTCCGGCTGCCGCCGACGACCAGGACGCTAGGCCGCGGCTGGACGGTCATTCCGACGGAGTCCTGCAAGCGAGGACACCGCGCACCGGCCGCGGCCGGGTCGAGCCCCACCCTGGCTCGCCCGGCCCCGCGCCGGCGCACCAGTGTCCTCGCGGAGAGCGCGGCCGTCCCGGACCGGGCCCGCACGTTGGCTGCCGTGTGTCCCCGGTCCGTCCACGCCGAAGCGCGAACTGTCGCGCGTGCGGCCTGCGTTGTCATCGGTCCAAGGATCGATCTTGCGCCGCGAAGATCTAGATCGCAGGGCGTAGGTCGCACACTCGGATTTCGTTGAGCGAAGGGCTGCTCTTGCCCAATCCGGTTCGTCTACGCGGTGTCGCGCAGGAGCGCCACGACCTCCGCGCGGCGATCGAGGCCGAGCTTCGTGAGGATGCTGTGCACGTGGCTCTTGACGGTCGCGACCTGGATGGAGAGCCGCTGCGCGATCTGCTTGTTCGAGAGGCCGAGCCCGACCAGCTCGATGACCTCGCGCTCGCGCCGCGTGAGCCCGTCGATCGTCGGCGCCGTCGCGCGCTCGGGCCGCCGCGACAGCCAGCGGACGAGCGTCTCGACGATCGGCGGCGGGTACACCAGCTCGCCCTTCGCCACCCGCTTGACCGCCTGGACGAGCTCGGCCGCGGTCGTGTCGCGGGCGAGGTAGGCGACGACGCCGGCCGCGGCACATCCGATCACCGTTGCCTCGTCGTCGTCCACGCCGAGGGCGACCAGGCGCACGTCCGGGTGGCGGTCCTTCATCGAGGCAAGTCCAGCCAGGCCGCGCTCCGACTGGAGGTCGACCACCAGGACGTCGGGGCCGCCCCGCTCGACCAGGTGAGCGGCCTCCGCGAGCGAAGCCGGCGTGCCGACGACCTCGATGCCGCCGGCGTCCTCCAGCACGCGCCGGATCGACTCCCGGTAGAGAGCGCTTCCACCAACAACGGCTAGCTCCACCATACGGCGTCCCGGGTGTCGTCCCATACGAACATATGTTCGCACAACGACGCTGCCTTCGGGGGGATCACCCCCGACGATCTACCGCCGGCCGCGAGCCCAGCTCCTCGGCGCGTCGAGATCGAACTAGCAAGTGGCGCGCGGCGTGATGCAAGGAATGCCGCTCCAGCGCAAGCGATGGCGGCTCAGGCGCAACGTGAGTTGCCTATCGAGCAACGTGCGCCGGACGCGGGCGGCGGCCCGCACCGATGGGAGTGACATGCAGTCGCCGTCGCAGGACCGCTTGCACGCCTGGCCGTGGCCCTGGCCGCCGGTGCCCCCACCGCCGCTCCCCTGACGGCGCTCGCGCTCGCGGCTGGGAGGTGGAAGCCGAAGGCAGGCCTCCAATAGAGTCGCGCCCCTAATGAAGGCGGCGGTGATCTACGAGAACGGCGGTCCGGACGTTCTGCGCTACGAGGACCTGCCCGATCCCGAGTGCCCCGACGGCCACGTGGTCGTCGACGTCGAGGCGATCAGCATCGAGGGCGGCGATCTGCTCCACCGCGCCGGGGCAGAGCTCCCGTCCGTGCCGCACGTCGTCGGGTACCTCGCGGCGGGCACGATCTCCGAAGTCGGTGCCGGCGTCGAGGACCGCGCGCTCGGCGACCGCGTCGTCACCCTGAACGCGGCCGGGTCGCACGCGTCGAAGCGCGCCGTGCCGGCTCTGTCCACCTGGCCGATCCCGGACGGCCTGGACGCCGCGCGCGCCGCGTGCGTCCCCGTCGCGTACGGAACGGCGCAGGAGTGCCTGTTCACCGCCGGCAACCTCGAGGCCGGCCAGACCGTGCTGATCCACGCCGGCGCGGGTGGCGTCGGGATGGCCGCGATCCAGCTGGCCAAGCAGGCCGGCGCGACGGTGATCTCGACGGCGTCCCGCGACGAGAAGCTCGGGCGCCTGAGCGAGCTCGGGCTCGACCACGGGATCAACTACGCGAGCGAGAGCTTCGTCGAGCGCACGCGCGAGCTGACCGACGGCCGCGGCGCCGACGTCGTCCTCGATTCGATCGGCGGGCAGAACCTGGTCGACAGCATCGGCGCGCTCGCCTACCGCGGGACGCTCGTCAGCGTCGGGGTGGCGGGCCGCGCCGGCTCGAACGTCGAGGCGAGGGAGCTGTGGGCGCAGAACAACGCGCTGCGCGGCGTCTTCCTCGGCGGGGCGCTGATGAACGAGTACCCGCGCGTCCACGCGATGATCGCGGACCTGTTCGGACGGGTCGCCGACGGCGGGCTGCGCGTCGAGATCGACCGAACCTTCCCGCTCGCCGAGGCCGCCGCCGCGCACGCGTACATCGAGAGCCGCCAGGCCTTCGGCCGCGTCGTGATGACGCCGTAGAGCGCGATGGGGCCTGGTTGGGCACGGTTCGAACCGGGAGTGCGCAGCTCAGCTGGATCGCATCGCCGAGCGGATCGCTCGACTTCGCGGATGTCGGCCTACTCGCAGGCGATGCCGTTCCCGTTGCCGTCGAGCCGGTAGTGGTCCTCGCCCACGATCCGGAATGGACCGCTGACGAAGCGCGGTCCGTCGCCGCCTCCGCCGGAGCAGTCGTAGTCCGGTCCCGTGGGGTCGAGGCACCGCCCTCGATAGGCCGGGTCGCAATCTGAGCTCGGGCCCCGCGGTGCTCCCCTGCCGTCGCCGGGCCGCTTGCGTTCGTCGCGGTCGGCCTCGCGCTTGCGGTCGAGCTCCGCCTTGCGGTCCAGCTCCCGCTTGCGTTCGGCCTCCCGCTTACGCTCCGTCTCCTCCTTGGTCTCGGTGTTCGAGCTCGAGGGCGTGCGGACCTGGATCTGGACGGGAAAGCCGCCCGCGTCCTGATGGCCGGGCGCCTTGGCGGTGACGACGAGGGTGTTCGTGCCCCGCCGCAGGGTGATGGGGATGTCGAACGACTCGCGAACGCGCTCGCCCGGTATCGGCTTGGTCGCCGCGTCGTCGTCCGTGAGCGTCTCGTTGTTCCAGGTGACGGTCGCGTACACGACCGCGGGCACGTCGGTGAAGCCGTGGAGCGTCGTCTTGTGAGGGTCGTCGTTGGTGACGATCGTGCCCCTGGGGCTCACGACGTGCAGCTCGAAGGCGGGCGGACGGTGCTCCGTAGTAGTCGTGGAGCGGGTGGAGGTCGATTCGCCGTCGGTGTCGCACCCGAGCGCGGCGAGGGCGAAAGCCGCCACGGACAAAGAGGCGAGACCGGCTGCGGCTCGACGAGCGAGCGGTCGGGTCGGCTCGAGCGCGGCGAGCCGCTGAATCGTGCGCACGCGCATACCCCGGCTCCTGCGGTGAGAGTACACCGCCGGCCGCTGCTCGCCGGGCTGACGATCGCGGGCCTGCGAATCGGCGAAGCGGTCGCGTTTGTGGTGGAGCGGCGTCGAGCTCTCGGCGTGGACGGTGGCAGCCGGATCGAGACCCCGAGGCGCTCGTCTTCGCCAGCGCGGACGGAGCGGCGGCCTGACGTGACGGTTCAAATGGCCACGCTGACCCGACGCTCTCGGTATACGCATGCGAGATGAGGTGCAGGACGGCGAGCGCGAGCCCGGATTCGCCGCGCGAAAGCCCCACCTCTGCAGGCACTTCCGAAAATGGGCGCGGCTGGTTTCGAACCAGCGACCTCTCGCGTGTGAAGCGAGCGCTCTCCCACTGAGCTACGCGCCCTGCGCGGTCGCAGTCTAGGACGCGCGGCGCGCTCGGCGGGACGCGCGGCGCGCGACGGGGGACCCCCGCCTGCTAGGCCGCCGGCGCGACCTCGGCGAGCCGCTCGGCCAGCCAGAGCTGGTTCATCCAGTGCGTGCTGCCCGAGCCCCAGCCCCAGCTCCGCGGCTTCTGGAACACGGCCACGCCCTCGGGCCCGCCCTTGGCCTCGAGCTCCTTCCAGCGCTCGTCCGGCGACAGCCCCGCGAGCGCCTCGTGCACGGCGGCGGGCGAGCGCTCGCTCGCCACCAGGCGGCCGTCCTCGGACCGCACGTGGAACTCGGCGACCGCGCCACCCAGCTTCACGCGCGCGCGTTGCGGGTCGATCCGGACCTCGACGGAGCGGCCGTGGCGCTCGCCCTCGATCACCGTGGGGCCGATGAGCTCGGGCACGTCGCTGCCGGCGCGCGAGCGCTCGCTGGGCACGTCGGTCGTCTCCAGCCCGAGCCGCCTGACCTGCACCTGGGCCGCCTCGTCGATCCGGTTGGCGGCGGACATGAACAGCAGCCGCCCGAGTACGGCGAGGGGCCCGCGCTTCGGCGGGGCCTCCGGCGGCCTCACGGCCATCAGCTCGGCCAGTGCGTCCCAGTCCTGCGGCGGATCGCTCAGCGCTGCGGCCATCGGCGCGACCTTAACGCGCGGCGTGATGCCGTCGATGCCGCCCTTGTAGTGGTGGAGCGCCGCTGCCGCGGGCCGATGCCGGCGCAGGGGCGACCAGCACGCTGGCAGCAAGCATGCAGACGAGGAGCGCGACGGTGCGGCGAACCGGCGACACGTGCATGCCCTCGGACATCGGCGGCCCCGAATCGATGCGTGGGAGAACTCGTGCAGGCGGGAGGAGTTGCGCGTTCGGGCGCGACAACGGGCGCCGCACCCGGCTCGCCGTGCGCCGCTACCAGCGCGCCCACCGCCTGCCGGTCGACGGCGTGGCCGGCGCGCGCACCAAGCGCAAGCTCGGCGCCCGCGGCCGCCCGGCGCTCGGCAGCCGGGCGATGGGCACGGGTGACCGCGGCTGGGACGTCGCCGGCCTCCAGTGGCTGCTGCGCAAGCGCGCCCGAACGGCACCGACGGCGGCTTCGGCGCCAACACCGCGGCGGCCGTGCGGCGCGCGCAGGCCAAATACGGGCTGCACGTCGACGGCGTGGCCGGCCCGCAGACGATCGCCTCGCTCAAGCGGGGCCGCGGCCCGGGCCGCAGCTCCAGCCAGACCGCCGGCAACCCCAGCGGCCCGGTCCGCTTCCTGCGCCCGGTCCACGGTCCGCTCACGAGCGGCTTCGGCGAGCGCTGGGGCCGCATGCACACCGGCCTCGACTTCGGCGCCCCCAGCGGCGCCCCGGTCGGCGCGGCGGGACGCGGGACGGTCGTCTCGGCCGGCTGGAACTCCGGCGGCTACGGCAACCTCGTCGTGATCCAGCACCGGCTCGGCTTCCAGACCTGGTACGCGCACCTCTCGAGCGTCTCGGTGAGCGCCGGCCAGGGCGTCTCCGGCGGAACGCGCATCGGCGCCGTCGGCTCGACCGGCCACTCGACCGGGCCGCACCTCCACTTCGAGGTTCGCCACAACGGCACGCCGATCGACCCGAGCGGATACCTGCTGCGCACCTACGCCGCGCGCGTGGCGCCCGGCCCGCTGGCGGACCCCGGGCACGGCGAGGCGCACGAGCACTGCGCGCCGGAGGGCCCGGTCGAGGCCGACCCGGCGAAGGCGCGCCTGGTCGACTGCCGCGACGGCGCCTGACCGGCGCGCCGGCGGCGCCCGACCGCCCCACCACGCGATTTCGGCGCTAGGCTTCGCTGCGGACCGTGCTAGGCGGGGAGGTAGCGGTGCCCTGCACCCGCAATCCGCTCTAGCGGGGCCGAATCCCCGTCCGAGGGGTTGGGCTCCGGGGCCAGTACGCCAGTCTGAGGCGTCGATGGCCAGGTCCCGTGCGGTGGGCGCTCGTGAACCAGGTCAGGTCCGGGAGGAAGCAGCCTTAAGCGATACCGCTCACGCGCCACGGGGAAGCCTGGCCGGAGCCGAGGACCGGCGGGAACGCCCGGTAGCCCTTCTTCGACGGCGGGTGCACGGTCCACTTCCTTCGCTCGCGCCAGCGGCGGCAGGCCGCGCGCGAGCGCCGCGATTCAGCGCGTCGCCTTCGTGCGGCTGACGAGCTCGCAGTTGCGCACCCGGTCGGCCCGGTCCACCACGGCCGTGTCGCGCCCCTTGCCGCAGTCGACCTTGTCGCGCCGGCCGTCGGAGGCGACGATCACGTCGTCGCCGGCCGCACCCAGCAGGGCGTCCGCGCCGCCCGCGCCGATCAGGAAGTCCTCCCCGGCGCCGCCGTCGGCGCGGTCGCCGCCGCCGCCCGCGTCGATCCAGTCGTTGCCGGTCCCGCCGGCCAGCCGGTCGCGCCCGTCGCCGCCGACCAGCCGGTCGTCGCCGGAGCGCCCGGTCAGGCGGTCGTTGCCGCCGCCCCCGACGAGGCAGTCGCCGGCGCTGGTGCCGGTCGTGATCCTCGCCTTCCGCGACGCGCCGATCACCGCGCAGGACTCGGCACCGGCCGAGCCGCCCGTCGCGGGCGGCGGAGCGACCTGCGCGGGGAACGGCAGGTCGCCCGGCGCGGCGAGCACCGGCACGGCGCCCGGGAGCTCGGGCAGCCGCGGCTCGGGCAGCTGCGGCGGGTCGGGCAGGTCGAGCTCCGGGATCGGCAGGTCGTCGAGAGTGGCCTGCTCGCAGTCGTCGGCGAGCCGGTCGTCGAGGTCCATCACGACGACGTCGATGCCGTCGCCGCAGCGAACGTCGTCGACCTCGCCGTCGCGGACCCAGATGAAGTCGGCGCCCCCGGGGTCGTAGGCGCCCCAGTCGGCGTCGACCTCGTCGCGCCCGCCCCCGGCCAGGATGATGTCCGACCCCTCGTCGGCCTCGAAGCGATTCGGCCCGTCGTCGCCCACGAGGAGGTCGTTCACCTTCTCCGAGCGCAGCGTCTCGACGTTCACGAGCTGGCCGTCGGGGACGCGCGCGGGATCCCAGGGGTTGTCGGAGAGCACTCCGCCGTCGTTGGCCTTCCCGTCGAGCGACAGCGTGAGATAGAAGCGCCCCTGGTTGTCGTAGCGGACCGAGTCCACCCCCGCCCCGCCGTCGACCAGGGCGTGGTCCGGGCCGGGGTAGATGTGGTCGTCGCCGTCCTCGCCGTAGAAGGTGTCGGGGTCGCCGTAGAACCACGACATGCCCCAGAGCACGTCGTCACCGCCCCCGCCGTAGACCGTGTCCGCGCCGTACTCGGTGTAGATGTAGTTGTCGCCCTCGTCGCCGTGGAGGACGTCGTTCGCGTCACCGCCCCAGAGCCCGTCGACGTCGTCGGCGTAGACGTCGTGCTCGCCCTCCTCGCCGTTGCGGGCGCCCGCGGGCCGGGGGGCGAGCGACGCGTCGATCGGGCTCTCGCGCTCCTCGTAGGTCACGTCGTCGTAGTCGCCGGTGCCGCCGTGGACCTCGTCGTCGCCCGGCCCGGGGTAGAGCCGCCCCCCGTGGCAGCAGTAGTGGTCGCCGCCGTCGAGGAAGTCGTCTCCCGCGCCGCCGAAGATGTACTCGGTGAAGACCCCGTCGTCGTCGTCGAGCGCGTCGGCGGAGAGCCTGTCGTCGCGGTCGTGGCCGTAGAGGAGCACGTACGAGATGGGGCCTGCGCAGGTGGCGGTGCGGTCCTCGAGCTTGCAGGCCGAGCCCGTGTCCGCGGCGACCAGGCGCGCTCCGGCGCCGCGCTCCACGAGGACGGTCGTGCCGTCGCTCCCGCGCGACACCGCCACGTCGTTGCTCTCGCCGGGCTCGCCCTCCCACACGAGGATCTCGCCCGGGTGGCCGCTGCAGTAGTTCGGGCACCGGTCCGGGAGGCTGACCGTGCCCGCGTGGGCGGCCTCCGCGCCGGCCCAGAGCAGGCCGGTTGCGAGCATGGCGGTGACAACCGGACGGCGCATGGGGTACGAGCAGAGCTTACCTCCGAATGGCGTCTTCACGCCAGGAATCTGGTGCGTCAGCGCCGGCTGAGGCGCGCGCCCTTCGCCAGCGCGCGCACCGCGGCGCGCATCACCTTCGCGCGCGCGTTCTCGAAGCGGAAGTGGTACTGCGCGAAGCCGGCCGGCCGCCAGCGCGAGCGCGCGCGCACGAACCGGTCGCGCCAGCCGTTGACCGAGCCCACCGAGCGGCCGTTCACGTTGCCGCCGAGACCCGGCTCGAGCCGCTGGCCGGGCGTCATCCCGACGACGTACTTACGCGCGAGCGCGCGCGAGACCCGGCGCAGCCCCCGCTGCCCGGCCGACTGGCCGCGCGCGGCCCGCGCGGGCGCCCCCGCGAACCTCGGGTACTCCTCGCCGACGACCCACAGCGAGGCGCGGTCGACCGCTCGCCAGAAGCGGCGGAAGTCCCCGCCGCGGCGGGCGGTTCGCAGCGCCTTCTGGGTCGCGAAGACGATCCCCGGGAGCTTCCTGTCCCCGAGTTCGCGCCGCCCGCGGTGCGCGCCGTCGAGCACGCCGCGGATGAACGCCCGCAGCCGCCCGTCGCCCGCGACCTCGTGGACGATCTCGTCGAACTGCCAGGTCGTGACCTTCGTGCCGCCGCGGCGCTTGTTGCGGATGCGGTCGCGGAAGCGGCGCCCGAGCTCGCGGCCCCAGCGGTAGTTCTGCGCGCCCGAGCGCCGCGCCAGCTCGCGGAGCGGCGGGATCCGCCCGGCCCGCGCGGCGCCGCCGCTCGCCCTCAGCGCGCGGCGGTCGCGCCTGGGGATCCTCCGGTTGTGCCAGAACACGCTGTCGGCGAGCGGGAAGATCGGCGCCGGGCGCCCGTTCGGCATCGGCGGGCGCGGCGGCGGCTTGGTCCCCGGCTTCTTCGGCTCCGACGGCCGGCCCGAGCCCCAGTAGTTGCCGTAGTAGACCGGTGTGCTCGCGGGCAGCCCGGAGCGCCGCACGGCGTCGACGAGCCGCGCGTAGTGGCGCGACTGCCAGTACGAGAGCACCACCACCGTGCCGGTGTCGCTCGCGCACGGCGCCGACGGGCAGGCGGGCAGCCCCGCGCCCTGCGCGGGCGCGACCACCAAGCACGCCGCGAGCACGGCGATCGGGACTGCGGGGACGCAGCGGGCCAGGACTCGACCGTAGGCGCGCACGCGCCGGCGGTCAAGCGCGCGAACGCACCGGTCCGTACGGACACGGGGCGGGTTTGCCCGCCACGCGGGCCCGGGTACGGCGGAGAGAGATGGGACGGGCCCTCCTCCTGACGATCGCGCTCGCACTCGCGCTCGCCGCACCGGCTGCGGCCGCCCCGAGCTGGGCGCCGGCCGGCAGCGCCGCGGTGCATCCCGGGGTCATGACCTTCACCGACGGCTCCGGCCAGTGCACCTCCAACTTCGTGTTCTACGACGCGACCGACGTGTACATCGGCCAGGCCGCGCACTGCTCGAGCCTCGGCGCGGCGAACGAGACCAACGGCTGCACGACGCCGTCGCTTCCGCTCGGCACGGCGGTCGAGGTCGACGGCGCCAGCCGGCCCGGGACCATGGTCTACAACTCGTGGCTCGCCATGCAGCAGGCGAACGAGGGCGACGACGACACCTGCCAGTACAACGACCTCGCGCTCGTGAGGCTCGACCCGGCCGACCACGGCAAGGTCAACCCGTCGATCCCGTTCTGGGGCGGCCCGACCGGCGTGACCGACACGGTCGAGAACCTCTCCGACGTCCTCTCCTACGGGAACTCCAGCCTGCGGCTCGGGATCGCCGCGCTCAGCCCGAAGCAGGGCACGCAGATCAGCCAGGACTCGGGCGGCTGGAACCACCACGTCTACACCGTCACGCCGGGCATCCCGGGTGACTCCGGCAGCGCGTTCGTCGACGACGCCGGCCGCGCGTTCGGCACGCTCAGCACCGTGCAGCTCGCGCCCGCGCCGGCCAGCAACGGCGTCGGCGACGTGAGCCGCGAGATCGACTACATGCGCTCGCACGGCGGGCCCGCCGCCACGCTGGCCGAGGGCACCGAGGCGTTCAGCGGCGCGCTGCCCTAGCTAGCCGCGACAGCCCCCGTAGAGCGCCCACGAGCGGTTGCGCGCGATCAGCCGGTAGGCGGGCGGCGGCGTGGCCGGCACGCTGCGGTCGCGCGGGTCGAGGATCGACAGGCGCGCGGCCTCCGGGGTGGCGGGCGCGACGAACAGCCCGTCGGCGGCCGGGCGGTCCGATCCCTCGGGCACCCCGATCTCCGCCGGGCTGCGCCCGGTCCAGTAGGCGAGGTTCGGCACCGGCCGGTGGTTCGGCACCAGCAGCTCGCCGCAGCGGTCGAGCGCGCGCTCGGCGGCGGCCGTGCCGACCAGGTCGTGCAGGTCGGCGGCCACGCGGTCGCGCGCGGCGACGTCGTCGCGCAGGTCCTCGAGGCGGCCGGCCTGGGCGGGGGCGAAGACGGCGAACGCCGCCAGCACCGCCAGCCCGCCGAGCAGCCAGGGCCGGCGCCGGCCGTCCCGGGGCTCGAGCGCGGTCCAGCCGAGGGCCGCGAGCGCGGCGAACAGCGACAGCATCGCCCCGGCGAGGAACAGGTAGCGGCCGAGCAGCGACAGCCCGCCCCCCGCTAGGACGAGGAAGGCGACGCCGTTCAGGACGAGGACCGCCGCCGGCACCGCCGCGCGGCGCCGGAACCACGCGAGCCCCAGGCCGAAGCCGATGGTGGCGGCGAGCAGCTCCGGCAGGCGCATGATCTCGCCGAGGCGGCGCGGCATGACCCGCGGCACGTCGTCGAGCCCGCGCGGGCGGCCGAGGTCGGCGGCGAGGTCGCTCGTGCCGTGCAGCGACCAGAGCGGGTCGCCGGTCACGAGCAAATCGCTCAGCCCCCAGAGGAGCGGGGCCGCGGCGGCGAGCAGCGCGAGGCGCAGCGCGCGGGCGTCGCGACCGCCGACCGGCCAGGCGAGCCAGAGCCAGTACGCGCCCGCGAGCAGCCACGCCTCGGGGCGCAGCAGTCCCGCGAGTCCGAGCAGCACGAGCACCGCCGTCCCGCGCCGCGGCCGGCGCACCTCGAGCACCGCCGCCCAGACCACGAACGCGATCGCCGGCAGGTCCACATAGCCGCGGATGCCGAAGTTGAGCGGCGGCACGCGCGTGAGGAAGATCGCGGCGGCGAGCACGCCGACCGGCCAGGCGAACAGCTCGTGGCCGAGCCGGAACAGGCCGACCGCGATCAAGCCGATCGCGAGGATCCCGAGCGCGAGCAGCACGTCCTCGGCGCCGTCTCCCAGCGGCGAGACGAGCGCGCCCACGGCGATCGCCAGCGGGTGCTGGGTGGGTGCCACCGGGACCTCGAAGTCGGGCTGCTGGCCATGGACGAGCTGGTCGCCCCACACCAGCGAGTAGAACGTGTCGTAGTTGAGGAACGCGTGGCCGAACGCCGCGAAGACCAGCAGCCCGAGGACGGCCGCGGCGGCGGCGTCGAGCAGCGTTCGGCGGCCGGCAGCCATCCGCTGCAAGCTATCCGCCCGCCCGCCGGACCCGCGGCTACGATGGCGCGTCAGATGCTCTCGCTGTACCGCCGCCACCGCCCGAGGACCTTCGACGAGGTGGTCGGCCAGGAGCACATCGTCCGCACGCTGCGCAACGCGATCGCCCTCGACAAGGTCCACCACGCCTACCTGTTCGTGGGTTCGCGCGGGACCGGCAAGACCAGCATGGCCAAGCTGCTGGCCTGCGCGCTGAATGCCGAGGGCGGCCCCTCCGCGGACTTCTCGCCCGACGATCCCGCCGCCCGCGCGATCATGACCGGCAACTCGCTGGACGTGGTCGAGATGGACGCCGCCTCCAACAACTCGGTCGACGACATCCGCGAGCTGCGCGAGAACGTCGGCCTCGCTCCGATGGGCGGGGCGCGCCGCGTCTACATCCTCGACGAGGCCCACATGCTCTCGGCCTCGGCCTGGAACGCGTTCCTGAAGACGCTCGAGGAGCCGCCGCCGCACGTGGTGTTCGTGCTTGCGACCACCGAGGCGCACAAGGTGCCGGCCACGATCGTGGACCGCTGTCACCGCTTCGACTTCCACCGCCCCACGCTGGAGCAGATCGCCGACGTGCTCGGCCGCGTCTCCGCCGAGGAGCGGATCGAGGTGCCCGACGGCGCGCTGCCGATGATCGCGCGCGCCGCCACCGGCAGCTTCCGCGACGCGCTCGGCACGCTCGAGCAGCTCGTCACCTACGGCGGCCGCGAGATCGGGCTCGACGACGTGCTCGAGATCCTCGGCGTGGCCGACGCCGAGCTGGTCTTCGACTGCGCCGACGCGCTCGCCGCGCACGACCCGAAGGCCGCGCTCGAGGCGGTCGACCGGCTGTCCGCGTCCGGGCGCGACATCACGCAGTTCATGCGCGACCTCGCCGCCCACTTCCGGCACCTGTTCGTGGTGCAGACGCTCGGCGAAGTGCCCGAGTCGTTCGCGGTCACCGCGGAGCAGACCGACCGGGTGAGGGCTCAGGCCGGGCAGGTCGCGCAGGGCGAGGCCGTGCGCGCGATCGACCTGCTGGCGGCGGCGCTGGCCGCGGTCAAGGACGGCTCGGACCCGAGGATCCAGCTCGAGCTGGCGCTGCTCAAGGCGGTTCAGCCGCAGGCGGACCTCTCGCTCCAGGCGCTGCTGTTCCGGATCGAGCAGCTCGAGCGGCGGCTGGGCGACACGGGAGCCGCGGCACCCGCGTCCACCACACCCGCGCGCGAGGAGGCCCCGCCCGCCGCCGGGCCCCCACCGGCCCCCTCCGCGGCGGCGGAGCCGCGGATCACGGCCGCCTCCCACGCCGGCGCCGCCGCCGCCGCAGTCGAGCCCCAGCCCGAGCCGGAGCCCACCCCCGAGCCGGAGCCGGAGCCCGTCGCGGTCGCGGAAGCCGCCCCCGGCGCCGTGGACGTGGACCAGCTGCGCCAGCTCTGGCCCGCGGTGGTCGACCAGGTCCGCTCCGAGAACGCGATGGTCGGCGCCTGCCTCGAGGCGGCCCGGCCGCTGCGGATCGAGGGCGACCGGCTCACGATCTGCTTCCCGGTCATGGGCGGCTTCTCGCGCAAGACCGTCGAGAAGAACCGCGAGCTGGTGCAGACCGCGCTGCGCGCCCTGACCGGCACCTCGTTCGGGCTCGACTACGAGATGCGCGACGACGACTCCGAGGACTCGCCGCTGGCGGCCGCGCTCAGCGAGGACGAGCTGATCGAGCGGCTGAAGCGCGACTATGGTGCGACCGAGATCTTCGAAGACGAACCCGAGCAGGAGGCCTAGCCGCCATGCCGCAGCCGAACATGAATCAGATGATGAAGCAGGTGCAGCAGATGCAGGCGGAGATGGTCAAGGCGCAGGAGGAGGCCCAGCAGCAGGAGGTGGAGGCCAGCGCCGGCGGCGGGATGGTCAGCGTGAAGGTCAACGGCGCGCTCGAGGTGCTGGAGATCAAGATCGACCCCGACGCGGTCGACCCCGACGACGTCGAGATGCTCCAGGACATGGTCCAGGCGGCCGTGAACGAGGCCCTGCGCTCGGCGCAGGAGATGGTCAACAGCCGCATGCAGCAGGTCACGGGCGGGCTCGAGAGCGCGCTCGGCGGGCTGGGCCTGCCAGGTCTCTGAGCGGGGGCGCCCGCCGCGCCCTCGAGCGGGGGCGCCCGCCGCGCCCTCGAGCGGGGCGCCCGCCGCGCCCTCAAGCCCCCCGCCGGGGGTGCCGATGCAGCACCGGTGAGGCGGCTAACCGCATTCCTCGCGCACGCGCGCGAGACCTCCCCGGGCGCGCTGGCGGCCGCGCAGGCGGGCGGCTGCCTGGCCGCGCTCGTCACCTCCTTCCTGACCTTCGGCCCGGCCGGCGCCGTGGCCGCCGCGGTCGCCCTGACGGTCGGCGCCTTCGTCGGGCTGAGCGCCGCTCCCGCCGAACCGCACTCGGACCTGGCCGCCGAGCTCGAGGAGACGCGCACCCGGCTCGAGAACCTCGCCCTGCGCGACCCGCTCACCGGCGTCCTCAACCACCGCGCCTTCCAGGACGGCCTCGAGGTCGAACTGCGCCGCGCCCGCCGCGAGAGCTGGCCGGTCTCGGTCGTGGCCGTGGACATCGACGGCTTCCGCGAGGTCAACGACGTGAAGGGTCACGCCCACGGCGACGCCCTCCTGATCACGGTCGCCGAGAGCCTCGCCTCGAACCTGCGACCCGGCGACCTCTGCGGCCGCGTGGGCGGCGACGAGTTCATGCTCGTGCTCAGCAACTGCGACGCGGACTCCGCCCGCGAGGTGCTCGCCCGCCTGCGCTCCGGCATCGACTCGCGCGCGCTCGCCGCGCAGGTCGGCGTGATCTCGATCAGCGCCGGGATCGCCGAGTTCCCCAAGCACTCGATCGGCCGGGCCGAGCTGATGCGCTACGCCGACGCCGCCATGCAGCGCGCGCGCGGCGAGGGTCCCGGCAGCACGCTCGCCCACACGGCCGGCGCCGTCGAGCTGACCGCCGACGACGAGGCCGCCCACGCCCGCCGCGGCGCGCTCTTCAACACGGTGCACGCGCTCGCCCGCGCGGTCGACGCGCGCGACGGCTTCACCCACCAGCACTCCCAGCGCGTCGCCTTCTACGGCGCCACGCTCGCGACCGCGATGAAGCTCGGCGACGAGCGGGTCGAGTCGATCCGGATGGCCGGCCTCCTCCACGACGTCGGCAAGATCGGCATCCGCGACGCGATCCTCCTCAAGCCCGGCAGGCTGACCCGCGAGGAGTTCGCCGTCATGCGCCGGCACTCGGAGCTGGGCCGCGCGATCATCGCCGGCGCCGGGCTCACGGAGCTCGCCGACTGGGTCGTCGCGCTGCACGAGCGGATGGACGGCCAGGGCTACCCCGAGGGCCTGAGCGGCGAGGGGATCCCGCTCGAGAGCCGGATCCTGCACGTGGCCGACGCGCTCGAGGCGATGACCTGCCCGCGCGCCTATCGCGAGCCGATGACGCCCGCGGACGCGGTCCTCGAGCTCGAGCGCAACGCCGGCACGCAGTTCGACCCCGCGGTCGTGAAGGTCATGGCGCGCCTGGTGCGCGAGGGCGCCATCGAGGTCGGCGAGCAGCCGCGCCTCGGACACCCGCTGGCCGGCGGCGCGTCGGCGATCGCCGGCGAGTAGCGGCGCGGGCGGCTCGCGTGTAGGTTGGCCCCGATGGCAGGGGCCGAGGAAGACGCGCGCCGGTCCCTACGCGACTGGCTCGCCAGCCCGGCCGGGGCGGTCGCGGCGGCGGTCGCCACGATCGTGATCGTGGGCATCGTGGCGCTCGGCTCCGGCGAGGACGGGGGGCCCGGCGGGAGCGGAGCGCAGCAGGCCGTGAACCCGCCCGCGCCGGTGAGCGCGGAGGAGCTCGCGTCGCTGTCGGAGTCGCTCGACCAGCCGGTCTACTGGGCGGGCCCGCAGGGCGGCTCGAAGCAGTACGACCTCACCCGGCAGGGCGCCGACCGCATCGTGATCCGCTACCCCGCCCCCGGCGGCGGGAGCCCGTCCCAGGGCACGCTCACGGTCGGCACCTACCGCCTCGACGACGCGCAGGGCGCCATCCGGCGCGCCGCCGAGGTCGAGACCGCGACGCTGCACCGGCTGCCGAAGAGGGGGCTTGCGGTCTCCGACACGGCGCGCCCGACCAACGTCTACCTCGCCTACCCCCGCGAGCCGTTCCAGGTCGAGGTGTTCGACCCCCAGCCCGGCCGCGCCCTCGAGCTGGTGCTCGGGCGCAAGATCCGCCCGGTCCGCTGACGCTGGTAGCCGCCTGGCTGCTGTACCCGCTGGTGCTGGCGCTGCTGTCGGCGGGCCTCGGGCTGCTCGTGGAGCGGGCGCTCGCCACTCGCCTTCCCGCGAGCCTGCTCGTGCCGGCGGGCTTCGCCCTGCTCGTCGCGCTCACGACGCTGGCGACGCTGAACGGGTGGTCCGCCCGCCTCGCCACGCCGGGCGCCGTGGCGCTCGCGATCGCCGGCGCCGTCCTCGGCGCCCCTGCCCGCGACTGGCGCCTCGCCCGCTGGGGGGCCGGCGCGGTGCTCGCCGTGTTCGCGGTCGGGGCGGCGCCGGTGGTGCTCACCGGCCAGGCGACCTTCGCCGGCTACACGCACCTCGACGACATCTCCACGTTCCTCTCGATCGGCTCGCACGTGATCGAGCACGGCCGCGACGTGGAGCTGGCGGCGTCGACGGCGGAGGCCACGATCCGGGGGAACCTCGACGTCGGCTACCCGGTCGGGTCGTTCGTGGCGCTCGAGGCCGCGCAGCCGCTGGTGGGCACCGACAGCGCCTGGCTCTGGCAGCCCTACCTCACGTTCATGCTTGCCGTGCTCGCCTCGTCCCTCTGGACGCTGGCGGCGCCGCTCGCGCGCGACCTCCGGCTGCGCGCGCTGGCCGTCTTCCTCGCCGCCCAGCCCGCGCTGCTCTACGCGTACGCTCTCCAGGGCGGGGTGAAGGAGCTGGCCACCGCCGCGCTGGCGGCGCTCGCCGCCGCGCTGGCCGCCGAGCTCGTGCGCGAGCCAGAGCGGGTCCGGCTGGCCGTGCCGCTGGCGATCGCCGCGGCGGCGATCGTGTGCGTGCTCGGAGTGGGCGCCGTGCCGTACCTGGGGATGCTCGCCGCCGGGACCGTCGTGGCCGCGCTGCTGTGGAACGTGCGCGACCGCCCCGCGCTCGGCCGCTTCGTGCAGTCCGGCGCGACTGCCGTGGCGATCCTCGCGGTCCTCGCGCTGCCGCTCGTCTCGATCGCCGCCACGAACGCCCCGGAGAGCAGCGGCCTGCTCGAGAACAGGGAGGACCTCGGCAACCTGTTCGCGCCGCTCGACTGGAAGCAGATCTTCGGGATCTGGCCGGTCGGCGACTACCGGCTCGACCTGACCGGCGACGAGGGACTGGTGAGCCTGCTGATCCTGGTGGCGGCGGTCGCGGCCGTCGCCGGGGTCGCGATCGCGTTCGTGCGGCGCGCCGCCGGCCCGCTGATCCTCGCCGCGTGCGTGGCCGGCGCCGCGATCGGCCTGACCGTGATCGGCTCGTCGCCGTGGGTCGACGCGAAGGCGCTCGCGATCGCCTCGCCCGCCGTCGTGCTGCTCGCCGTGCTCGGCGCATGCGCGGCGCTGGCCACGCCCGCCCGCGCGCTCGGGGCGATCGCGCTCGCCGCGATCGGGTTCGGCGTGCTGTGGTCGAACTGGCTCGCCTACCGCGACGTGCGCATCGCGCCGCGCGACCGCCTCGCCGAGCTGGCCGAGATCGGCGACCGCTTCGCGGGCGAGGGGCCGACGCTGCTGAACGAGTACGAGCCCTACGGCGCGCGCTACTTCCTGCGCAGGACCGACGCCGAGGCGCCGGCCGAGCTGCGCCGCCGCGTGGTTCCGCTGCGCCGGGGGACCGGGCTCGACAAGCTCGAGTGGGCGCCGGTCGACGAGTTCCAGCCGGCGGCGGCGCTCGTGTACCGCACGGTCGTGCTGCGGCGCTCGCCGGCCGAGAGCCGCCCGCTGCCCGAGTACGAGCTGCGCTACGAGGGCGACTACTACGACGTCTGGCAGCGGCCCGAGCAGCCGGTGCAGCGGGTGATCGAGCAGTCGATGTTCGGCGACCGCACCGTCGCGGTCGCCCCGGCGCCGTGCGCGGAGGTGCGGCGACTGGCGCGCGTGGCGCGCGATCAGGGCGCGACGCTGGTCGCCGCCGAGCGGCCGCGCCCGCTCGTGCTCGACCTCGCGAGCGCCGCGCGGCCGGCGTCGTGGACGTTCGCGCCGGGCCGGCCGGCGAAGCTGTTCCCGACCGAGGAGGGAACGGCGACGCTGCCGGCGCAGGTGGAGTCGGCGGGCGACTACGACGTCTGGGTGCAGGGCTCGTTCGCGCGCGGGCTCGAGGTGTCGGTCGACGGAGAGCGCGTCGGCCTCGTGCGCGACCAGCTCAACTTCGAGGGCCTCTGGAACCGGTTCGGCTCAGCCCGGGTCAGCGCGGGCCGGCACACGGTCGAGCTCCGCTACCCCGGCTCGAGCCTGCGGCCGGGGAGCGGCGACCAGCCGCAGCGCGTGGGGCCGGTCGCGCTGGTGCCGGTCGCGCCGACCCCGCAGCTCGGCGAGTTCGCCGCCGCGAACGCCGCGAGCCTCTGCGGGCGGGCGCTCGACTGGCTGGCGGTGATCGCGGCGCCGTGAGGGCGCGCCCCGAGCGCTCCGGCCCCGCTTCTAAGCTGCGCGGGCCGTGTTCTCGCCGCCCGTCAACCGCCTGATCACCGAGCTCGCGCGCCTGCCCGGCATCGGCCAGCGCACCGCGCAGCGGCTCGCCTTCCACATCCTCCGGACCCCCACCGACGAGGCCCTGCCGCTCGCCGACGCCATCCGCGAGGTCAAGGAGACCGTCGGCTCCTGCGAGGTCTGCTTCAACCTCGCGGTCGGGCCCAGGTGCCGGATCTGCGAGGACGAGCGCCGCGACTCCGAGGTGATCTGCGTGGTGGAGGAGCCCGGCGACGTGATCCCGATCGAGCGCACCCACGAGTTCCGCGGCCGCTATCACGTGCTCGGCGGCGCGCTCTCGCCGATCGACGGGATCGACCCGGAGGACCTGCGGCTGGCCGAGCTGATGACGCGCGTGGAGGCGGGCGGCATCCGCGAGGTCGTGATCGCCACGAACTCGACGACCACCGGGGAGGCCACCGCGCTCTACATCGCCGACACGCTGCGCGACAGCGCACCCGACGTGAGCGTCACGCGCCTGGCCAGCGGCCTGCCGGTCGGCGCCGACCTGGAGTACGCGGACGAGGTCACCCTCGGCAAGGCGTTCCAGGGCCGCCGGGCGCTGTGAACCGCATCGCCTTCGCCGTAACCGGGCTCGCGACCGTGCTACTGCCGTGGTTCGAGCTCGACGACTACACGCCCAACGGGTGGGAGGCCAGCGCGTGGGGCAAGGTCGCGCTGCTGGCGGCGCTCGCCGGCCTGGCGCTCGCCTCCGCCGAAGCCGCGGGCGTGCGGCTGCCGCTGGTGGCCGCCCGGGCCGCCCGGCTGCGCGCGGGCCTCGCCGCCGTCGCCGCCGCGGCCATCGCCTTCCGGCTCGCGGCGCCCCCCGACTTCGGCTTCGCCTACGACGGCCTCGACGTGCCCACCGGTCGGGCGCTCGGCATATACGTCGCGCTGGCGGCCGCGCTCACGGCGCTGGTGGCGGAGCTGCTCCGACTCCGGGCGCGGCCGGCTCCACCTGTCCCGAGCCCGGGTTCGCCGCGTTCGGGTACTGCGGCGGAGGCGTCCGCTTCCGGACCCGCAGGCCCAGCTCCCGCTTGACGGTGATGATCCGCGTCACGGCCGCGTCGACCCGGCCGCGCGCGATCCTGCCGCTCTTGATCGCCGCCAGGATCTCCTTGTAGGCGCGCGCCTGCACCGCCGGGGGGCCGGAGATCCAGACCATGTCGACCCCGGCGCGGATCGACTCCACGGCGGCGGTGAAGATCGACGGCTGCGTGGAGGCGATCGCGCCCGCGGCGAGGTCGTCCGAGATCGCCACGCCGCGGAAGCCGAGGCCGCCGCGCAGCACGTCGGTCGCGAACGTCTTCGACAGCGACGCGGGCACCACGAAGTCGTCCGGCTCGTACGAGGCGTGGCCGACCAGGACGGCGGGCGCGCCGGCGCGGATCGCGGCGCGGAACGGGACGAGGTCGCGCTCGCGCAGCTCCTCGAGCGACAGCCCCACCTGCGACGGGCCCTCGTCGGTGTGCGCGGTGCCGCCCCCGATCCCGGGGAAGTGCCCCGGCACCGACAGCAGCTTCGCGCGCTGGAACGCCGCCACGCCGGCCTTCGCGAAGTTGGCCACCGTGCGCGGGTCGTCGGAGAACGCCTGGGTGCCGATCGCCTCCGAGCCGGCCACGTCGATCGGCGGCCCGATGATCCCGTTGAACCCGACCGTGCGGAACGCCTTGGCGGTGCGGCCGAACTCGGCGATCGCGTCGCGCAGCCCCGCCAGCTCGCCCGGCGGCGCCGCCGGCGGGTAGTCCGCGAACGCCGACTGCTCGCCCCCGTACTGGCGGGCGAGGATGAGCGGCGGCTCGTGGCCCCTGCGCGCCGTCGCATTCACCACCGACGCGGTCAGCGCCTCGATCTGGACGTCGTCGCGGTAGTTGCGCCCCTCGAAGACCACGCCGCCGTAGTCGGTGCGCTTGAGCGTGCGGAAGAACTTCACGGACGGGTCCTGCCCCTGGAAGCCGACCAGCATCAGCTGCGCCGCCTTGCGCTCCGCTGGCAGGCGCTTGACCAGCCGCCGGATCACGCCGGGCACGCGCGCGCCGGGCAGGCCACTCGCCGGCGACGGCACCACGCGCGCGAGGAACGAACGCCCCGGCGGCGGCGCCTTGGGGGGCGGCGCCTCGGCCGACGGCTGCGCGGGGTCGACCTTCTGCTCGTCGCCGCCCTTCGACAGGCCGACCGCCACGCCGACGACCACGAGCACGACGACGGCGGGCACGAACAGCGGCAGGGACCTGAGGCGGCGCAGGATCTCGCGGGGCACCTGCCGAAAGCTATCCTCGCTCCGCGATGGCTGGCCCCGCTTCGCGCACCGTGGTGATGAAGTTCGGCGGCACCTCCGTTGCCGACGCCGAGCGAATCCGCCGCGCGGCGGGCCGCATCGTGCGCGCCCGCGAGCAGGGCGACAACGTCGTGGCCGTGCTCTCCGCGCGCGGGAAGACGACCGACGAGCTGGTCGGGATGGCCCACGAGGTCTCCGACCGCCCGCACCCGCGCGAGATGGACATGCTGCTCTCGACCGGCGAGCGGATCTCCTGCGCGCTGGCGTCGATGGTGATCAACGACCTCGGTCACGAGGCCGTCTCGCTGACCGGCTCGCAGGCCGGGATCGTGACCGACACCTCGCACACCAAGGCGCGCATCCTCGACGTGCGCACCGACCGCATCGACGCCCTGCTCGCGGACGGGAGGGTCGTGCTGGTCGCCGGCTTCCAGGGGACCTCCGCGGCCCTGAAGGACGAGCGCAGCGGCGCGTACGAGGTCCACGGCGAGGTGACCACGCTCGGCCGCGGCGGCTCGGACACCACCGCGGTGGCGCTCGCCGCCGCCCTCGGCGCCGACGTCTGCGAGATCTACACCGACGTGGCGGGCGTCTTCAGCGCCGACCCGCGCATCGTGCCCGACGCCCGCAAGCTCAACTACGTCTCGTTCGAGGAGATGCTCGAGATGTCGGCCTCCGGCGCGGGCGTGCTCCAGCTCCGCTCGGTCGAGTACGCGCGCAACCACGGCGTGCGGATCCACTGCCGGTCGAGCTTCGACGACGAACCGGGTACCTTCGTACTCACCGAGGAAGAGACCATGGAACGACCACTCGTCACAGCAGTCACCCACTCCACCTCGGAGGCGCGCGTGACGCTCATGAGCATCCCCGACGAGCCGGGCATAGCCGGGCGGGTCGCGACCGCGCTCGCCGAGGCGAACGTGAACATCGACATGATCATCCAGAACGAGCCGCAGTCGGAGGGCCATCGCGCGGACATGTCGTTCACCGTGCCGCGCGACGAGCTAGCGCTCGCGCGCGAGGCGCTCGAGCCGCTCGCGCTCGGGGAGATCGCGACCGACCCCGCGATCGGGAAGGTCTCGCTCGTCGGGGCTGGAATGAAGAGCCACCCGGGCGTGGCGGCGAAGACTTTCAGCGTCCTCGGCGACTGCGGCGTCAACATCGAGATGATCTCCACCTCGCCGATCAAGATCTCGTGCGTCGTGCGCGAGGACGACGTCGAGACCGCGGTGCGCGAGCTGCACCAGGCGTTCGAGCTCGGCGAGGACGCGATCCGGCGCGAGGACCCGCGCGGCGACCACAGGCCGGTGGTCTCGTGAGAGTCGCCGTGGTGGGGGCCACCGGCGCGGTCGGCTCGATCATGCTGAGGGTGCTCGAGGAGCGCCGCTTCCCGGCGTCCGAGGTGGTGCCGTTCGCCAGCGAGCGGTCGGTGGGCCGCAGGCTGGCCTTCGGCGGCGGCGAGCTCGAGGTGCGCGCGCTCACGCCCGAGGACATCCAGGGCTTCGACATCGCGATCTTCTCCGCGGGCGGCTCGACGAGCGGCGAGTGGGCGCCGCGCTTCGCCGAGGCCGGCTGCGTGGTCGTGGACAACTCCTCGCGCTGGCGGATGGAGGCCGGGGTGCCGCTGGTCGTCTCCGAGGTCAACCCGGACGACCTCGACAACCACCGCGGGATCGTCGCGAACCCCAACTGCTCGACCATGCAGATGGTCGTCGCGCTCAAGCCGATCGACGTCGTCGCCGGCATCGAGCGGCTCGTGATCACCACGATGCAGTCGGTCTCGGGCACGGGCCAGAAGGCCGTCGAGGGCCTGCACGCGGAGACCGAGGCGGCGCTCGAGGCGAAGGAGATCCCGCCGCCGACCGCCTACCCGCACCAGATCGCGTTCAACGTCATCCCGCAGGCGGGCAACTTCCCGGAGGGGTCCGACTACACCGACGAGGAGCTCAAGCTCGTCAACGAGACGCGCAAGATCCTCGGCAGGCCCGACATCGCGGTGTCGGCCACGTGCACGCGCGTGCCTGTGTACACGAGCCACTCGGAGTCGGTGAACGTGCAGACGCGCGAGCCGCTGTCGGCCGACGATTGCCGCGCCCTGCTCGCCCGCTCACCGGGCCTGACGGTGCTCGACGACCCCGCGCAGGCGCTCTACCCGCTGGCGATCGACGCCGCCGGCCGCGACGACGTGCTGGTGGGCCGGATCCGCGAGGACCCCTCGCACCCGCGCGCGCTGAACCTGTTCGTGGTGGCGGACAACCTGCGCAAGGGCGCGGCCACGAACGCGGTGCAGATCGCCGAGCTGCTGGTCGAGCGCGGCTTGGTCCGCGCGCGCCCCCAGGCCGCGTAGCGGCGGCCGCCCCGGGTAGAGAACGGGCATGAACCGCATCCTCAAGATCCTCTCGCGCGGCTCGAGCGGCGGCAATCGCGGCCGCGGCCGCAAGGGCGGGCGCCCGCGCGGCGAGGGCATCGGCCTCGTCGACTCGGCGAAACGTCTCTTCGGCCGCCGCTAGCGCGGCTGCAACCTTCGGACTCCTGCGTCCTCGGTCGCTCGCGTGCATTCGCACGCCACGCTCCCTGCGTCCTCGGACTCCTCGGTTTTCGCCGCGCGTTGCGCGCTTTTGCGGATATGACATGATTTCGTGACTAATTCCCCTGGGAGGGGGGTATGGGTCAACTCGTGCGGGGGCAGAACGGGGGCGGAGGGTCCAGAGTGGCCGTGGCGACAGCCGCCGTCTTGGCGATCCTCGCCGCGCTCGCGCCGGCCGCCTCCGCCCAGGGCACCGCCCGGCCGCCCACGCCGGAGCCGAACGCGGCGGTCGACATCGCCCCGCGCCCGTGCGCGCTCGAGGGGCGCGACAGGTACGAGCGCGAGTTCTACGCACGCGAGGGCTGGGGCGCCCCCGACTACGAGCGCTATCCCGGCAACTGCCAGCGGCTGCGCTTCTCCTACGGCCCGATCGCCGTCAAGCCGGGCCAGAACGACGTGCTGATCGAGCCGGTCAAGATCGAGAAGCCGCTCCGCGACGGCTACATCACCCGCTTCAAGCCCGACCTCGTCCGCGCCGACGGCACCGTCCCGCCGATCGAGCAGGTCCACCTCCACCACGGCACCTGGCTGTCGGTGCCGGACTACGGCAGCGGGCCGTTCTTCGCCGCCGGCGAGGAGAAGACGATCGCGCCGTTCCCGAAGGGCTACGGCATGCCGGTCAAGGCGACCGACCAGTGGCTGCTGCTCTACATGGTCCACTCGGCCATCCAGCAGCCGATGGAGGTCTACATCACCTACGACATCGACTTCGTGCCGAAGGACAAGGGCGAGGCCCTGGGCCTGAAGTCGGCGTATCCGCTCTGGTTCGACGTGCGCCCGTCCAGCTACCCGGTCTTCAACGTGCAGCGCGACTACGGCGGCGCCGACGGCAAGTGCACCTGGCCGGCCGAGGAGTGCGCGAAGTTCGACCCGTGGGGAAAGGAGATCGTCGGCCAGGGCAAGGCGGGCAACAGCAAGGGCACCGACTGGGAGTTCCCGAAGCCGGGAGAGGAGCTCGGCCTGATCAAGAACTTCAACGGCGGCACGATCATCGGGCTCGGCGGCCACCTGCACCCGGGCGGCATCGAGAACACGATCGACCTCGTCCGCCCCGGCAACACGGTCCGGGTGAAGAAGACCTACCGCAAGAAGCCGAAGAAGGGCCAGCGCAAGGGCAGGAAGGTCACGCGCTACGTCACCGAGAAGCGCGAGTCCACGCGCATATACACGGGCGAGGCTCAGTACTGGGACCGGCAGGACAGGTCGAAGACCGGCGGTCCGCCGACCTCCTGGGACTTCTCGATGCCGGTGACGGGTCTTCCCTACTGGGGCGTGCACGTGAAGCCCGGGGACATCGTCCGCAGCAACGCCACCTACGACACGACGATCCAGTCGACCTACGAGAACATGGGCATCGTCGTCTCGCTGTTCGTCCCGAACGACGAGAAGGGCGCGCCGCAGGCGCCCGGCGTCGACCCGTTCGTCACGCCGCTCGACGACTCCCGCGACTGCCGGTCCGGGGGCCTGCGCGGGAAGAAGAAGCGCGTCTGCGACAAGGGCGTCGTGACCCACGGGCACCTGGCCGAGAACGACAACTTCGGCGGCGCCGACGGCAAGTGGGACTTCCGTACCGGTTCGCAGACGAGTGAGGTCGGGATCGCCGACTTCCTCTACACGCCCGGCGACCTGTCGATGATCTCGATGACCGGCGTGCCGACCGTCAAGCTCGGGAGCGAGCTGCGCTTCACGAACTTCGACGGGCCGATCATCTACCACACCGTCACGTCGTGCAAGTTCCCGTGCCTCGGCCGCACCGGCACGGCTTTCCCGCTCTCGAACGGCGAGACCAGCAAGGGCCGCCAGCTCGACTACGACTCGAGCGAGCTCGGCTTCGGCACTCCGCAGATCGGACCTGCCAAGCAGACGCTCAACTGGAGCCTCCCGGTCACGAAGGAGGCAGGATTCGAGCCCGGGGAGATATCGACCTACTTCTGCCGCATCCACCCCGGGATGCGCGGAGCGTTCGAGGTACAGCAGTGAGCAACTTCGGGGAGGACATCCCTTTTCTGGCCAGGAACAAGACCTACAGCCGTGGGTGGAAGGACCTGTCTGAGGCGCCGCCCGTAGACGTCCTGCCCTGTTCCAACGACGAGTACTTCCCGCCGCCTCCCACCCGGGAGCAGATCGGGATCATGGAGCTCCAGAGCCGCGAGATCGAGCGCTACCGGCGCAAGTTCAACATGAGCCGGCGCGCGTTCGTGCGCACCGCGGCGGCCACCGCGATCGGCTTCTGGGCGATCGACGCCGTGCGCAAGGGCGAGTACGGCAACTACGGCTGGGCCGCCAACAACACCACCGACGCCTGCGACCTCGAGTGGGACGGCAAGAAGGGGTCCGAGCGGCTCACGAACCTCCCGGGCGAGTTCATCTTCGACGTGCAGTCGCACCACGTGGACGCGGAGGGGCAGTGGCGGGTCACCAACCCGGGCTTCCACGCGTTCTTCGCGGCGGTGTGGCCGCAGTCGTCGTGGGCGCTCGGCGAGCCCGGCGGCGTGCGCGAGGACGGCTCGATCCGCGGCGGCGGCGAGGGCGGCGAGGTCGACCCGATCCAGAACCTCTCGCGCTTCCACTACCTCAAGGAGCTCTACCTCGACTCCGCCACGACCGCGACCGTGCTGTCGATCGTGCCGACCTCGCCCGACACGCGCAACCCGCTGCCGCTCAAGGAGGGCTACAAGACCGCGAAGATGGTCAACGAGCTCTCGAAGTCGCGCCGCTGCGTGCTCCACGCGTTCGTGATGCCGAACCGCGGCGGATACGGGACGACGAACGACCCCGCGCCCGAGATGAAGCCCCTCTACCTCGAAGAGGAGATGGAGCTGATGATGCAGCGCGCCGAGCAGTACGGCGACCTGCTGCGCGGCTGGAAGACCTACTGCGCCTGGGGCGACGTGCCGAACGCCAGCGGGTGGGAGCTCGACAGCGACACCGGCATGCGCTTCCTCGAGAACGTGCTCGCCGTGAACAAGAAGTACCCGCACATCCCGCCGGTGGTGGCGACCCACAAGGGCTTCCCGCTGCCCGCGTTCGACCAGCGTGCGGCGACCCCGCGCGACGTGGGGCCCGCCGCGAAGGCCTTCCCGGGCGTGCGCTTCCTCATCTACCACTCGGGCTACGACACCGGCGACCGCCAGACGGCCTACCGCGGCGACGCGGCCGCGGACTCGTCCACCCACACGGTGGACGGGTTCATCAAGAGCCTGCGCGAGAACCAGTGGGACGCGTCGCGCTTCGTGAAGAAGGGCAAGAAGTTCGGCAACGTGCCCAACGTCTGGGCGGAGCTCGGCTCGGTCTGGCGCGGCGTGATGAACGACCCCGACCAGGCGGCGCACCTGCTCGGCAAGCTGATCAACCACGTCGGGCCGAAGCGGATCTGCTGGGGCACCGACAGCCTGTGGTACGGATCGCCCCAGCCGGAGATCGTGGCCCTGAGGCGGTTCGAGTTCACGCAGAAGGGGCGCGAGCTGTACGGGCTGCCGTACGGGCTCAACGGCGACGTCGAGGACCCGCGCCGGAAGGCGCCGCGACCGTCGCGGACGATCCGCAACGCGATCCTCGGCTACAACGCCGCCCGCGCGTACAGCTTCGACCCCGTCCAGGTCAAGGAGGAGATCTCCTGCGACGAGGTCCAGCGCCTCAAGGAGGAGGGCTACCTCCAGGGCGGCAGCGGCGGCGAGGTCGAGGCGGCGCCGCTCGCCTCCCACGTCGCGCCGGGTGCGCGCACCAAGGCCGAGGTCGTCAGGAACGTGTACGGCGGCGAGTGGTCGCCCTAGCACCATGAGACGGGGGGCGCTCACAACCGGCTTGGTCCTGGCGGCGCTGGCGGCGGCGGCGCCGACCGCGTCCGCGGACGTGAAGCTGCCCGGCTGCGCCGACAGCGACGTGCCGGGCGGCGAGTGGCGGGCGTTCGGGCACGACGCGTCGAACACGCGCGTGCAGCCGCGCGAGAAGTCGATCTCGCCGGCCGACGTCGCGCTGCTCACGCCGGCGTGGACGTTCACGGGGCCCAAGGAGGGCGTCGAGGGCGACTTCACCGGCACCCCGATCGTCGCCGACGGCTGCGTGTACGCCGCCACCAACCGCGGCTGGGCGATCGCGCTGAACGCCGACACCGGCAAGCTCGTGTGGAAGACGAAGTTCCCCGACGGCGGGACGGCGAACAACAGCGTCGGCGTGGCGGACCGCCAGTGCGGCACGACCGTGACCTACAAGAAGAAGGTGGTCAAGCGGCGGGTGAAGGGCAAGATGCGGCGCAAGGTCAAGCGCGTCAAGGTCACCAAGCCGAAGTTCTGCCCGACGATCTTCGTCGGCGCCACCCGCACTCGGCCGAACGAGCGCGGCGTGAAGGGTCCGTACGCCTTCGCCATGGACCAGGCCAGCGGCAAGGTGGCGTGGTTCACCCCGCCGCTCGACACCCAGCCCGGCGCCGACCTCTACGGCAGCCCCGTGATCTTCGACGGGGTCCTGCTGCACGGCATCTCGGGCGGCTCGGCCGAGCTGGGCGACGAGGCCGACCGCTACGCGTTCCAGGGCTCGATGACGTTCATCGACACCGCCGCCGGCGATCTGCTGAAGAAGACCTACACGGTCCACCCGCCCAAGCAGCCGGAGGACGACCTGGCCGGCGCGGGGATCTGGTCGACCCCGGCCGTCGACCCCGCGCGGAAGGTCGCCTACGCGGGCACCGCCAACCCATTCCGTCCGCAGGGCGAGCCCAAGAACGCGAACTCGGTCGTGAAGTTCGACCTCGACCGCAAGAGCAAGTCGTTCGGCGAGATCGTCGGCCACTACAAGGGCTTGGTCGACGAGTACGCGCCCGGGTTCTCCCAGCTCCCCTGCTACGACATCCCGGGCAACCCGCCGCCCTACTACCCGCAGGGGATCGGGCAGTGCGGCGACCTCGACCTCGACTTCGGCGCCTCGCCGAACCTATGGAAGGGGCCGGACGGGCGCACGATGGTCGGCGCCGGCCAGAAGTCGGGCGTCTATCACGCCATCGACGCGACCACGATGAAGGGCGAGTGGACCCAGATCGTCGGTCCGCCGTCGGCGGTGGGCGGCATCGTCGGGTCGACGGCCAACGACGGCGCGTCGGTCTTCGGTCCGGTCACCGTGCCGGGCCACCTGTGGTCGCTCGCGGCCGACAGCGGCGCGCACCGCTGGTTCGCGCCGGTGGGCGACGGCGCGCACTGGGGCAACCCGGTCTCGGTCGCCAACGGCGTCGTCTACACGCTCGACCTCCAGGGCAACCTCGACGCGTACGACGCGCGCAACGGCGCGCTGCTCGTCAAGCGCCCGCTCGGGATCGGCGGGACGAAGAGCCCGCAGTCGCTGTCGTGGGGCGGCGTGGCGATCGCGCGCAACACGATCTACGCCAACACCGGGATCGGCTCGCTCGCCGAGGGTCACATCGTGGCGCTGCGGCCCGGCGCGCCGCAGGACCTGCCCGAGGACGTCGCGGAGACCTTCACCGGCGGCGGCGGCGGCGACGGCGACGGCGGCGGCGGCCCGGCCCCGGCCGGGGGCGCGATCGTGGCCGTGCCCGGCTCGACCTACTCGACCTACGCGACGCCGGTCATGGTCACCCAGGTCGGCGGCCCGCTCAGCTTCATGAACTTCGACCTGCCGCAGCACGACGTGATCGCCGACGACAAGGGCCCCGACGGGCGGCCGCTCTTCCAGAGCAAGCTCAGCGGGCTCGGCGAGGTCGCGCCGATCGAGGGGCTCGACCGCGTGAAGTCCGGGCAGACGTACGGGTTCTTCTGCAGCCTCCACCCGGGCATGCGCGGCAGCCTGATCGTACGGTGACCAGGCGCCACGCCGTGGTCGCCCTGCTGGCCGGGGTGCTGCTCGCGCTCGCGGCCGTCGCGATCGCGGACACGATCACCGGCACGTCGGCGAACGACGAGCTGAACGGCACCGCGGGGGATGACACCATCACCGGCGGCCCGGGCGACGACACCATCAACGGGAGCGGCGGCAACGACATGCTGGACGGCAGCGGCGACTCCGACACGGTCGACGGCGGGGACGGAAACGACACGGTCTACGGCGCGAACTGCCGCCGCGGCCAGGTCGGCCGGATCTGCGACAACTCGGGCAACGACACGCTGCGCGGCGGTGCCGGCGACGACGAGATCCGCGGCAACCAGTGCGTGCTGGTCGACTGCACCGGCGACCCCGACATCGGCCTCGACTCGAAGCTCGAGGGCGGCCCCGGCAACGACCGCCTGACCTCGGCCGACGGCAACGACAACCTCGACGGCGGCGAGGGCAACGACAAGCTGCGCGGCCTCCTGGGCGACGACCGGATGGTGGCCGGCAACGGGAACGACCTGCTGCGCGGCGGCGAGGGTCTCGACACGATGCTCGCCGGGGCGGGCACCGACCGCCTGTGGGGCCAGCCCGGTCCCGACAAGCTGGACGGCGGCGCCGACAACGACCGCCTCTACGGCGGTGCCGACAACGACCAGGCCGCCGGCGGCGCCGGCAACGACCGGCTCTGGGGCGAGGACGGCGCCGACGTCCTCGACGGCGGCGCGGGAAACGACCGCCTCAACGGGGGGCGCGGCAAGGACCGCGTGAGCGGGGGCGCCGGCGACGACCGCCTGCTGGCCCGCGACGGGACCCGCGACGCGGTCCGCTGCGGCAAGGGGCGCGACGTCGCGTACGTGGATCGGCGCGACGGGGTCTCGTCCTGCGAGACCGTCCACCTCCGCTGACGCGCGGCCGCTCGCCGCTACAGGCGCGCCGGCCCTGCCGGACCCGCGGCCTCCAGCGCGCGGCGGGGGCCGTCGCGGCCCAGCCGGGCCAGGTCGCGGCGGGTCGAGATGCCGAGCTTCGAGTAGATGTTGCGCGCGTGCGTGCGCACGGTCTCGACGCCGATCGAGAGCTCGTGCGCGATCTGCGCGTTGGTGAGCCCGCGCTGGAGGCGATCGAGCACGTCGGCCTCGCGCGGCGTGAGCAGGTCGGGCGCGGGGAGGTCGAAGCCGTCGTCCTCGCCGGCCGTGGCGCTGGCGGAGCGAGGCAGCACGTGCATCCCGCGCGAGGCCAGGTGGATCGCGTTGATGATGTCGCGGCCCTGGGTCTCCTTCGAGATGCAGGCGGTGGCCCCGAACGAGAGCATCTGGTTGCACTCGGCGGCGGTCGGGCGGTTCGCCAGGACCACGATCCGCGTGTCCGGGTGGCCCTGGTGGATCTGGTAGATCATCGCCGGGTTCGGGAGCGAGCCGAAGTTGATCAGGACCACCGCCGGCTTCTGCTCCCCGAGGACGGCCTCGAGGCGCTCGAGGTCGACCCCGCTCGCCACGAGCTCGAGGTTCGGGTCCTCCGAGATCAGCGACTCCAGGCCGATCGCGACGAGGTCCTCGAAGCGGGCGGAGACGATCGTGATCCGCGCGGCCATGCGGGCAGTCTACACGGAAGGGGGGATAGAGGGGTGAGAGGCGTCTAACCATCCCCTCACCCTTTCCTCCCCCCTAGCGTCCCTCACGCCTCCCACCAAGATCCCCCCGGTTTCACACCCTGCGGGGGACGTTTATTCCGGCCGAGTTGGGAACCATTCACTTAGCCGGTCGGGAGGCACCGGCAGGAGACTTTCATAGCTTCCCAGGGCGCGTAGGGGTACGCCGCACCGCGAAGACCCGTCACGAGAGTGGCGGGTTTTTCGCTTCAGGAGCGGCCTCCGGCGGGGGTCTGACCCCTTACGCGGTTCTTATGGGGCCTGACCCCGTCGGTGGCGGCGCTGTAGATTCCCCGCATGGCCGGGCAGGCGCTGGTGCTGGAGGGGTCCGTCATGACGATGGATCCGCGGCGACCGGCCGCGCAGGCCGTGGGGATCCGCGACGGGCGAATCGCCGCCGTGGGCCGCCGCGACGAGGTGCGCGCGGCGATGGGGGAGGGGGCCGAGCGGGCCGATCTCGGCGACGCGGCGATCCTGCCGGCCTTCATCGACGCCCACCACCACTTCTGCATGGCGGCCTTCGACCGCCGCACGCCCGACCTGCACGACCTCCCGACGGTCGGCGACGTGCTGGAGCGCGTCGAGCAGGTCGCGCGCGAGGGGGACGGGTGGGTCCGGCTCCAGGGCTACGACCCGAACAAGCTGCGCGAGCACCGCGCCCCGCTCAAGGAGGAGCTCGACGAGGTCAGCCCCGACCGCCCCGTGGTGCTGATCGCCTACAGCTTCCACGACGCCTGCCTGAACAGCCGCGGGCTCGCCGAGATGGGCTGGAGCGCGGCGTCGCCCGATCCCGAGAACGGGCTGCTCGTGCGCAGGAACGGGAAGCTGACCGGCGCGGTGTCGGAGGGCGCGATGTTCCTCGCCGAGGCCCGCTCGCGCGACTCGCTGCTCGAGAACGCCGAGGACGCCTGGATCGCCGAGTGCGAGGCGCACGGCCGCGACCTCCTCGCCGCCGGGATCGTGCGGGTGGGCGATGCCGCCGTCCCGCCGGCCTTCGAGCGCCTCTACGAGCGCGCCGCCGAGGCCGGCCGTCTGCCGGTGATCGTCCACCGGATGCCCATATCGGCCGCGAGCATGATCGTCCCGCGTGCCGACGCGCCGCCGACCGGCAGCGGGCCGGCCGCGACGCCGATCGGGCCGGCCAAGCTGTTCATGGACGGCGCCGAGCGCTGCGCGATCTGCATGTCGATGACGGAGGTGGCCCGCGCCGCGGCGATCACCTTCCGCCAGGCGGTGGGCGGCGAGGGGCTGGCCGCGCTGCGCACCGCCGCCGCCCTCAAGTGGCAGCGCGGGCGCGACGGCTTCCTCCACGCCGGCGTGCTGTTCTGGGACCAGGACCGCCTCGACGGCGCCGTCCGCGCCGCCGCCGACTCGGGCCTCCAGGTCGCCCAGCACGCGATCGGCAACGAGGCGATCGACCTCGCGCTCACCGCGATCGACCACGCGGGCGGGAGGCTCGACGAGCTACCCGGCCGCCCGCGCCTCGAGCACGTCACCTTCGCCACGCCCGACCTCCTCCGGCGCATGGCCGACCTCGGAGCGATGGCGGCCGTCCAGCCGTACTTCAACTACGACATGGTCGGCGACTTCATTGCCCCGGCGCCCCCGCCGAGGCCGATGATCGTGCATCCGCTGCGCTCGCTGATCGACGCCGGAGTCGAGCTGGCCGGCAGCTCCGACCACCCGGTCTCGGGCTACGACGTGCTCGGCGCGGTCGAGGCCGCGATGCGCCGCCACACCAAGCGCGGCCGCGTCTGGGAGCCGGAGGAGGCGATCGGCGCCGAGGAGGCGCTGCGCGCCTACACGCTCGGCTCGGCCAGGGCGCTCGGCGTCGAGGACGAGGCCGGCAGCCTCGAGCCGGGCAAGCGCGCCGACGTGGTGGTCCTCTCGGGCGACCCGCGCCGCGCGATGCCGACCGAGCTGGGCGTCAGCCGGACCTACGTGGCCGGCGAGCTGGCCTACGCGGCCGCCTAGACGGCGGCGAGCTCCGCCACCTTCGCCTGCACCGCGTCGGTCTTGACGACGTGGCGGTGCATGCCCAGCTCTTTGGGCTCCAGCCCGAGCGCGAGGCCGACGAGCTGGGGGAGGTGGAGGACCGGCATGCCGAGGTCGCGCTCCACGAACGGCTGCGCCTCGGGCTGCTGGAGGTCGAGGTTGAGGTGGCAGAGCGGGCACGGCGTGACGAGGCAGTCCGCTCCGGCGTCGAGCGCGTCGGCCAGGTGGCGGCCGGCCTGCTTGAGCGACGTCTCGCGGTTCATCGTGACCACCGGGAAGCCGCAGCACTTGTGGCTGCCCGCGTACGGGACCGGCTCGGCGCCCACCGCGTCGATGACCCAGTCGAGGTACTTGTCGCGGTCGGGGTGCTCGTCGAACCCGAGCCGCCTGGTCGGCCGGACGATGTAGCAGCCGTAGAACGGCCCCACCCGCAGGCCGGTCAGCGGCCGCACCACGCGCTCGCGCAGCGTCTCGAGCCCGATCTCCTCGACCAGCAGCCAGAGGAAGTTCTTGTTCCACCACGCGCCGTCGCGCTCGTAGGCGATGTCCTCCGGCTCGAGGTGCTCGTTGATGTGCGCGCGGTAGGCGGTGTCCGCGTCGAGGCGCTCCTGGCATTCCGACTGCGCGCCCTGGCAGGTCGAGCAGATGTTCATCATCCCGACCGCCCCGTCGACCTGCTGCGCCAGCCCGAACGTGCGCGCGTTCAGCGTGTCGACCAGCTCCTGGTTGTGCTCGGCGATCACGCCGGCGCCGCAGCAGTTCGCCCGGTCGAGCTCGATCAGCTCGAGGTCGAGCTTGGGCGCCACGGCGGCCATCGCGCCGTGCAGCTCGGGAGTGAAGCCGCGCGAGACGCAGCCGGGCCAGTAAGCGAGCTTCATGCGTCCTGTCCTGAGTTGGCCATCTGTTCTGCCTCCTGCTCGTCGCCGTCCTCGCCGACGATGTAGAGGTTCAGCTCGAGGCGCTTGTCCTTCTCCTCGATCTCCTTGAAGATCCGGCGAATCTGGTCCTGATCCTCGAGCTTGTGGTGGAAGAGGGCCACCTTCGGCGAGACCTTGCCGGACCGCAGGCCGCGGATCACGGTCGGCAGCTTGGCGGTCAGCTCCCTGATCGCCGCGGGATCCACGTTCGCGCGGATCAGGGACCCCTGCCCGTAGGACTTCGGGATCAGCTGCGCCTCGGCGAGCGTGCCGTACTTGTGGATCAGGTCCGTGAAGCCCTTCTCGTGACCGTAGCCGCTGTTGCCGTCCTTGATCTCGTAGTCGCCGGTCGCCCGCCGGCGCAGGCGCATGATCTGGTTCATCGGGGCGACGTCCTTCGGGCAGACCTCGACGCAGGCGAAGCAGTGGGTGCAGTCGTAGATCCCGTGCGGGTCCTCGGCGAGGTCGAGCAGCCGGTCCTCGGTGTGGGCGTCGCGCGGGTCGCCGACGAAGCGGTAGGCCTTCGCCAGGGCGGCCGGGCCGACGAAGTCCGGGTCCACCTCGAGCGACAGGCACGCCGACACGCACGCGCCGCAGTGGATGCACGCCATCGACTGCGTGATGTCGATCATCGACTCGGGCTCGACGATGTACTCGCGCTCCGGGGGGTCGCCCTCGGGGAGCAGCCACGGCACGACGCGCTGGACCTTCTTCCAGTGGACCGCGTCCATGTCCACGATCAGGTCCTTGATCACGGGCATGTTGCCCATCGGCTCGACCACGATGGCGCCGTTCGGCGCGCCCTCCTGCGCGACCCTCAGCAGCGTGTTGCAGGCGAGCCGCGACTTGCCGTTGATGCGCACCCCGCACGATCCGCAGATCGCGGCCTGGCACGAGCAGCGAATGCCGATCGAGCCGTCCTCGCGGTCCTTTGCCTGGAGGATCGCGTCGAGGACGGAGCGCTCGGGATCGAGGTCGGCGGCGAACTCCTGCCAGTAGGCGGGCTTGCCGGACTCGGGGTCGAAGCGGCGGATCTTGAGGGTGAAGTCGGCCATCAGACGGTCATCTCAGTACTTCCGCTCCTGCGGCTCCCACTGGGTCATCGTGACCTCAGAGTAGGAGACCTCCGGCCGGTCTCCGTTAGCGCTCAGGACGATGTGCTTGAGCCAGTCGTCATCGTTGCGCTCGGGGAAGTCGGTGCGGAACTGCGCCCCGCGGCTCTCCTTGCGCTCGAGCGCCCCGGCCACCACGCACTCGGCGTTGTCGAGCATGAAGCCGAGCTCGATCGCCCCGAGCAGGTCCTGGTTGAAGACGGTCCCCTTGTCGTCGATCGTCACGCTCTTCGACTCCTCCTTGAGCCGCGCGACGATCTCCTCGGCCTTGCGCAGCCCCTCCTCGTCGCGGAAGACGGCGGCGTACTTGTCCATCGTCGCGCCGAGCTCGTCGCGGATCTCCGACACCCGCCGGCCGTCGCCGCTGCGGTCGACGATCGCCTGGATCCCGCGCTCCTCGTCCGCCAGCAGCGCGTGCGGCACGTCCGGCACCGACCTCGACTCCGCCACCCGAGCCGCGTGGCGCCCGGCCCGCTTGCCGAAGATGAGGGTGTCGAGCAGCGAGTTGGCGCCGAGGCGGTTGCCGCCGTGCACCGACACGCAGGCGACCTCGCCGGCCGCGTACAGCCCCGGCACGTCGGTCTGGCCGTCCTTGTCGGTCTTGACCCCGCCCATCGTGTAGTGGTTGCCGGGCTTGATCCGGACCGGCTCGCTGAAGATGTCGATGCCGGCGAAGTCGCGCGCCACGAGCACGATCTCGCGCAGCGCCTCGTGGATCCGCTTGCGCGGCACCTTCGTGATGTCGAGCGCGACCGTGCCGTCCGGGAAGCCGCGGCCCTCGTTGATCTCGGTCTGCTCGGCGCGCGAGACCACGTCGCGGGAGGCGAGCTCCATCTTGTTCGGCGCGTACTTCTCCATGAAGCGCTCGCCCTCGGCGTTGTAGAGGTGAGCGCCCTCGCCGCGGGCGCCCTCGGTGATCAGCAGCCCGTTGCCGGCCAGCGTGGTCGGGTGGTACTGGACCATCTCCATGTCCATCAGCTTGGCGCCGATCCGGTAGGCGATCGCGATGCCGTCGCCGGTGCAGATCAGCGCGTTCGTGGTCGGCGTGTAGATCTGCCCGTTGCCGCCGCTGGCGAGGATCACGGTCTTCGCGGAGAAGGTCTCCATCGAGCCGTCGCGGATGTTGCGCGCCAGGCAGCCGGCGGCGTGGCCGTGGTCGTCGCGGACGAGGTTGGTCGTGAACCACTCCTCGTAGCGGAAGACCTCGGAGTGCTTCATGAGCTGCTCGTAGAGCACGTGGAGGATCGCCTGGCCGGTGATGTCGGCCACGTAGTAGGTGCGCGCCGCCGACGCGCCGCCGAAGGCGCGCGTGCCGAGCCTGCCCTCGGCGTTGCGGTGGAAGGTCACGCCGAGGTGCTCGAGGTCGAGGATCTCCTGCGGCGCCTCCTGGCACATGATCTCGATGGCGTCCTGGTCGCCGAGGTAGTCCGAGCCCTTGACGGTGTCGAACGCGTGCGACTCCCACGAGTCCTCCGGGTTGAGCGCGGCGTTGATCCCGCCCTGCGCCGCGTTCGAGTGCGAGCGGACCGGGTGGACCTTGGACATGATCCCCACGTCCGCGCCCTCCTCCGCCGCGGCGAGCGCGGCGCGCATGCCGGCCAGGCCGGCTCCGATGATGAGGACGTCGTGCTGGGGCATGAGTTTGCTCCGCGGGCGCGGAGCGGCGGCGATTCTATGTCAGGGCCGCGCGCGAAGCGGTCCGGATCGGTTATGCCTACCCGGCGGGGCCGTTATGACGCCGGGGGCCCGGCCGCGGGGGCCGGGCGCAGCGCGCGGCGCACGCGGTCCATCGTCACGACCCCGCGCAGCACCCCGTCGGCGTCCACGGCCATCACCGCGCCGATCTGCTGGAGCGCCTCGGACCCGAGCAGCGCCTCGATCGGCTCGTCCACGCCCACGCGCAGGCTCTTGGTCTCGTCGAGCAGCATCACCTGGTCCACGCTCGAGCCCCGGCGCAGCGCCTCCGGCACCTCCTCGACCTTCTGGCGGCTGACGAGCCCGAGGAAGCGCCCGGTCGCGTCCACCACCGGGAACCACGGCCAGCGGTAGCGCAGGAAGAACTCGTCGAGGGCGCGGTCGAGCTTGGTGTGGGCGACCAGCGTGACCGGCTCGGGGTCCATCACGTCGCGCACGGTCAGGTCGCCGAGGTGCTCGCTGATGCGCGTCTGCATCTCGGCGCCCTTCGCGGCCTGGCCGAGCATGAAGCCGACCGCGACCAGCCAGATGCCGCTGATCGCATCGCCGTTCAGCAGCACGAACAGGCCGAGCCCGATCAGCATCCACCCGAACGCGCGCCCCATGCGCGCCACGATCCGCGTGGCGCGCTCGCGGTCGCCGCTGCGCCACCACGCGAACGCCCGCGCGATTCGGCCGCCGTCCAGCGGGTAGGCCGGGATCAGGTTGAAGACCAGCAGGACCATGTTGATGATCGTGAGCCAGCCCAGCAGCGCGGCGCCGGCGACGTCGCTGTCGAACACCATTCCGTCCACGACGGCGTCGGCGCCGTACAGCAGCGCCCCGAGGCCGAAGCAGCCCGCCGCGATCGCGAGCGTGACCGCCGGGCCGGCCGCGGCCACCGCGAACTCCTGGCCGGGCGTGCGCGTGTCGCTCTTCATGCGCGCCAGCCCGCCGAAGAGCCAGAGGTCGATCCCGGCGATCCCGATCCCGCTGCGCATGGCCACCACCGCGTGGCCCAGCTCGTGCAGCACCACCGACGTGAAGAACAGCAGCGCGGCAGCCGTGGCGAGCGTGAACGACTGCCCGTCGCTGCCCGGGAACGAGTCCGACAGCCACCAGATGAACAGGAACAGGACGACGAACCAGCTCGGGTCCACCCCGATGCGGATGCCGAAGACCCGCGCTAGCTGTATCGAGCGACCGCCGGGCACCAACCAATCCTGCCAGACATAATGGCCCGCCCCCACAGAAAGGACGGACGTTGGCCTACCGCGTGACCTTCATACCCGGCGACGGGACCGGCCCCGAGATCTCGGAGGCGGTGCGACGCGTCCTCGAGGGGACGGGGGTGGAGTTCGACTGGGACTTCCAGGATGCCGGCGCCGACGTCTACGAGGCGGAGGGCACCCCGCTGCCCGACCGCGTGCTCGATTCGATCCGCGAGCGCAAGCTCGCCATCAAGGGCCCGATCACCACCCCGGTCGGCTCGGGCTTCCGCTCGATCAACGTGGCGCTGCGCAAGGAGCTCGACCTGCACGCGTGCCTGCGCCCCTGCAAGGCGTACGAGGGCGTGCGCACGCGCTTCCCGGAGACCGACGTGGTGATCGTGCGTGAGAACCACGAGGACCTCTACGCCGGGGTCGAGTACGAGCTCGGCGACGAGAAGACCGACACTCTTCGCAAGTGCATCGCCGACACCGAGGGCACGCAGCTGCGCGAGGACATCGGGATCACCATCAAGGCGATCTCCGTGTTCGGCACCAAGCGCATCGTGCGCGAGGCGTTCGAGTACGCGAAGGCCTACGGGCGGTCGAAGGTGACCGCTGTGCACAAGGCCAACATCATGAAGCACACCGATGGTCTATTTCTCCGGACCGCTCAAGAAGTTGCACAGGAGGAGTATCCCGACATCGAGTTCGAGGAACGGATCGTGGACAACCTGTGCAACCAGCTCGTGTCACGTCCGGAGGAGTACGACGTGCTCGTTCTCCCGAATCTCTACGGCGACATCGTCTCCGACCTGGCCGCCGGGATGATCGGTGGACTCGGTTTGGCGCCCGGCGCCAATGTGGGTGAGCAATACGCCGTATTCGAGGCAACGCACGGCTCGGCGCCCAAGTACAAGGGTCAGAACAAGGTGAACCCGATGGCGCTGATGCTCTCGGGTGTGATGCTGCTGCGCCACATCCAGGAGCTCGACGCCGCCGAGCGGCTCGAGAACGCGATCGCGGAGGTGATCCGCAAGGGCGAGAAGGTCACCTATGACATGAAGCCATCGCGCGACGACCCAACGGCGGTCGGCACGTCCGACGTCGCCGACGCGGTCATCGAGGAGATGGAGAGGGTTGCGGCCTGACGATCAGCCCGCCGAGAAGCCCCTGCCTTCCTTCTTGACCGCGCCCTCGCTCTGCAGGTTGCCGACGACCCGGTACAGGTAGTTCTTCTGCTTCATGCCCAGCTTGTCGCCGATCTCCGACACCGAGATGCCCGGGTTCTCGCGGATCACGCCGAGGACCTGGTCCGCCCGGTTCGCCCCACCGCGCCCGCGGCGCCGGCGGCGGCCGTTGCCGCTGCTCGCGCGGCGCGTGGACGAGGCGCTGCCCGGCGGGCGCCCGGGACCGCGGCGGCGCGGCGCGGTGCCCACGCCGTCGAGCGCCTGCTTGGCCTTCTCGAGCTGGAGGTACTCCTCATGCAGCGGACGCAGCTCCTTGAGGCGCTTGTCGATCGCGTTCCGCTGCTCCGTCAGAAAGTCAGCCATCTAAGGCTCCTTCCGTGGAAAGGTGAGTTAAATGAGTAGAAAGAAGATAACCGTAGTAGGTGCAGGCAATGTGGGTGCAACAACTGCACAGCGTCTTGCGGAACGTGATTACGCGGACGTGGTGTTGGTGGACATCGTCGAGGGGATGCCGCAGGGCAAGGCGCTCGACCTCAACCAGTCGGGCCCGGTCGTCGGCTACGAGCCGAACGTGGTCGGCACGAACGGCTACGAGGAGACCGCCGGCTCCGACATCGTGGTGATCACCTCCGGGTTCCCGCGCCAGCCCGGCATGAGCCGCGACGACCTCCTCGCGAAGAACAAGGAGATCGTGGGTGGTGTTGCGTCTCAGGTGAAGGACCGTTCACCCGACGCCATCGTGATCGTGGTGACCAACCCGCTCGACGCGATGTGTCACGTCGCGTATGACGCCACCCAGTTCCCGCGCCAGCGCGTGATCGGCATGGCGGGGATCCTCGACTCGGCGCGCTTTCGCACGTTCCTCGCGTGGGAGCTCGGCGTGTCGGTGCGCGACGTCACCGGCTTCGTCCTCGGCGGCCACGGCGACACGATGGTCCCGGTGGTCTCCTACACCAACGTGGCCGGCGTGCCGGTCCGCCAGAAGATCGCCGACGACCGCCTCGAGGAGATCGTGCAGCGCACGCGCGACGGCGGCGCCGAGGTGGTCAAGCTGCTCCAGAAGGGCTCGGCGTTCTACGCGCCCTCGGCGGCCACGGCCGAGATGGTCGACTCGATCGTCTTCGACCAGAAGCGGGTACTGCCGTGCGCGGCGCTCTGCCAGGGGGAGTTCGGCATCGACGGCCTGTTCGTGGGCGTGCCGGTGCGCCTGGGCGCAGAGGGCATCGAGGAGATCGTCGAGATCGACCTCGACGAGGCCGAGAAGGGGGAGCTTCAGAACTCTGCGAACGCGGTGCAGGAGCTGGTCGAAGCTCTGAAGAACGTCTGACGTCTACGTTGAGGGCGTGGCTCGGGCCGCGCCCCTCACGACCGTCCTCATGCCCGCCTACGACGCGGAGGCCACCATCCGCGAGGCGGTCGAGAGCGCCCTGGCGCAGACCGAGGAGCGGATCGAGGTGTGCGTGGTGGACGACCACTCGCGCACCCCGGTCGGCGAGGTGCTGGGCGACGTCCGCGACCCGCGCCTGCGGGTGATCCGCCACGAGCGCAACCGCGGCACGCCGGCCGCGCGCAACACCGGGCTGGCGGCCGCCCGCAGCCCGTTCGTCTCGCAGCTCGACGCCGACGACGCGTGGGAGCCCAACTACGTCGAGCGGATCCTGCCGTGCTTCGAGGACCCGGCCGTCGGGCTCGCGTACTCGAACACCCACATCGTCGGACACCCGACCGGCCACGACGACTACATCGGCGACCCGGCGCCGCACCCGATCGACACGTTCCCGAAGTTCGCCGAGCAGAACCCGGCCGCGGCGCTCACCGTCACGATGCGCACCGGGGCGGTGCGCGCGGTCGGCGGCTACGCCACCTGGCTGTGGTGCACTAGCGACTACCAGCTCTACGCGAAGCTGATCGCGGCCGGCTGGCGCTTCGCCTACGTGCACGAGCAGCTCGCCCGCTACCGCTGGCCGGAGCCGACCCGGGGGAAGAGCTTCGACACCGAGCGCCTCGAGCGCTCCGTGCTCAAGCAGTGGATCGCGTTCGTCATGCGCCACCCGCTCACGCCGGGCCCGCGCCGGCAGGTGCGCGTCAGGCTGCGGCGGGAGGCCGAGCGAGCCGCTCTGCGCGCGCGCTGTGCCATCCGGGCCAGCTGAGCACGACCTCGATCACGCGGCTCACCTCGGCGTCGCTGAGCGTCGGATGCAGCGGGAGCGTGGTGGCGCGCCGCCCGAGCCCGACCGCGCGCGGGGCGTCCGGCCCCCGGCCCGACCACGCCGGCTGCTCGGGGAGCGCGGGGTAGTACGCCGCGGTGTCCACGCCCGCGCCTGCGCAGTGGGCGCGCAGGGCGTCGCGGTCGTCGGGCAGCAGCACGAACATGTGCCAGGCGTCACGCGCGGCGCGCGGAACCTGTGGAAGGCCCTCGAACGCCGCGGCGTAGGCCTGGCCGACCTCGCGGCGGCGGGCCGCCCAGCCGTCGACGAACGGCAGCAGCGCCGTGCCCATCGCGGCCGTGGGCGCGGTCATGAACGCGCGCAGCCCGCGCCGGCTCACCTGGCTGCGCTCGCCCGGGCCGAAGCTGAGGCCGTGCTGGGCCACGCGGCGCGCCTCGTCGGCGAGGCCGGGGTCGGAGCACGCGATCGCCCCGCCCTGGCCGAGCGGCAGGCTCTTCACGGCGTGGAACGAGAAGCAGGTGGCCGCCGCGCGCGGGTCGTGGCCGTGCTCGAGCGTCTGGGCCGCGTCGACGACGACCGTGGCGCGGGCGCGCTCGGCGACGTCGAAGACGCGAGCGTCGAACGCGTTGCCGTAGAGCCCGACCGGCACCACCGCGGACGGCGCGTGGGTCGCGGCGAGCGCGCGCTCGACCGCGTCCGGCGCGACGCAGGCGTGCCCGTCAACGTCGACGAGGACGGACTCCGCCCCGGCGACCTCCGGGGCGTTGGCGGTCGCGTTCCAGGTGAGCGCCGGCACGACGGCCCGCTGCGGCGCGAGCACCGACAGCGCCACGATCAGGGCGTCGGTGCACGACGAGGTGGCGACCACGTGCTCGGGCGCGAGCCCCAGCCGCTCCGCCAGCGCTCGCTCGAGCGCGGCCACCTCTGGGCCCTGGGTGGCGTGGCCGTCGCGATAGGCGCGGCTCATCGCCTCGAGCCCGCGCGGCAGCTCGGCCGGGGGCCGGAAGTAGGGGACGCGCACGCCGGCGACTCTACATTCGCACGATGCGCAAGCTGCTCATATGCGGCACCCGGACGTTCGCCGAGGAGGTGGCCGACCTCGCCGGCGCCGCGGGCGACCACGAGGTCGTCGGCTTCGTCGAGAACGAGGAGCGGGCCCGCTGCGCGCAGACGCTCGCGGGGCTGCCGATCCGCTGGATCGGGGACCTCGCCGGGGACGACCTCGGCGCCCTCGCCGAGACCCACAGCGCGGTCTGCGCGCTCGCGACCACCCGTCGCAGCCGCTTCACCGAGCAGGTGGCGGAGCTGGGCCTGCCGTTCGCCACGCTCGTGCACCCGGCCGCCCACGTCTCGGCCAGCAGCACGCTCGGGGAGGGGACCATCGCGAGCCCCGGCACGATCGTCGCGGCGCACACGCGGGTGGGTCGCCACGCGATCCTCAACCGCGGCGTGCTGATCGGCCACCACACCACGATCGGCGACCACTGCACGCTCAACCCCGGCGCGAACGTCGCGGGCAAGGTCACGATCGATGACGAGGTCTCGATCGGGATGGGGGCCAACGTCCTCGGCGACCTCCACGTCGGCTACGGGGCGGTGATCGGAGCGGGGGCGGTGGTCACGAAGGACGTGCCGGAGCGCGCCGTGGTGTTGGGAGTGCCGGCCCGCCCCGTCGAGGGCCGGAGCGGGCCGCGCTGACGGATCCCGCTGGCGCGAGCCTGCGACAGCGGGCTGATACAACCAGGCAGCGGCTGATGCGACTCGGGCCCGTACACCTCACCGTCACCGACCTCGACCGGTCGGTGGGCTTCTACCAGGATCCGATCGGGCTGCGGCTGCGCTCGCGCGAGGAAGCCTCCCTCGCGACGCTCGGAACGGGCTCCGACGACCTGCTCGTCCTCCACGAGGAGCCGGGCGCGCGGCCGGCCGGGCGACACGCCGGGCTCTACCACTTCGCGCTGCTGTTCCCGTCGCGCGAGGAGCTGGCGCGCGCGCTCCAGCGGCTCGCCGAGGCGCGCACGCCTATCACCGGCGCCTCCGACCACGGGGTCTCCGAGGCGATCTACCTGAACGACCCGGACGGCAACGGGATCGAGCTCTACCGCGACCGCCCGGTCGAGGACTGGCCGCCGCCGCGCAGCCCGCGCGAGCGCGTCGGGATGTACACCGAGCCGCTCGACGTGCCCGACCTGGTGGCGGTCGCCGGCGACTCGGCGCCGCCGCGGCACGCCGAGGAGGGGCTGCGGCTCGGCCACATGCACCTGCACGTGGGCGACGTGGAGGAGGCGATGGCGTTCTACTCGGGGGACCTCGGCCTGGAGGAGATGGCGCGCTACCCCGGTGCGGCGTTCGTCGCCTGGGACGGCTACCACCACCACCTGGGCTTCAACACCTGGCGCGGCGAGGGCGTGCCGCCGGCACCGGACGGGACGGTCGGGCTGCGCCACTGGACGGTCTTCACCGACGGCGGCGGCGCGGAGCGGATGCTGGCCGACCCGTCCGGGAACCGCGTCCTGCTCAGGCCGGCCTGAGCGGCTCCCGGCGCCGGCGCGTCACGGCAGCAGGGCCAGCACCCGCGCCGGGGTCCCGGAGCCGTCCACCAGCTTGAGCGCGCCGACGAACAGCGTGGCGCCGCGCGGCGGGAGCCCTTCCAGCCCGACGAGCCCCTCCAGGTGCCAGAGGCCGGCGGGCAGCGTGATGCGGTGGACCGGCACGGTGGCGTCGCGGCCGCGATCGACGCTCAGCGTGTCGATCCCGATTCCGGTGCAGCCGCGCTCCACGATCAGCTCGGCGGCGCTCGGCCCGAGCCCCGGGAAGCTCAGCCTGCCGACGTAGGCGGCGGGGTCGTCGCGGTGGCGGTCCCAGCCGGTGCGCACCAGCACGGCGCCGTCCTCCGGCAGCGGCCCGTGCTCGGCCTCGTCGCGCTCGAGCCGCGCGCGGTCGAGGCCGTAGTCGGGGTCGGCGGCGCACTCGGCGCTCACGTCGACGACGGCGCACGGCACAACCAGCCGCTCCGCGGCGACCTCGTGGGCGCGCTCGCCGGCGGGCGCGAAGTGCGCGGGCGCGTCGAGGTGCGTGCCTGAGTGCTCGGGCAGGGAGATCTCGCGCGCGTAGAAGCCGTCGCGCTCGACGGTCCCGGTCGGGCGCGCGGCGAACGGGCCGGTGCCCGGCCAGAGCGCCGTCTGCGGGCCGAGCGGCTGGGTGAGGTCCACGACGCGCGCCATCCGCGTGGAGTATGGGGGTCCTGCGCCCGGATGACGGGAAGGGGGAGAAATGGGTGAGGGCGGGGGAGGGTCTGACCCTCCCCCTGGCCGTTCTGCGGTAGCGGTTAGCTCACCTTTTCCTGATCGTCTCAACGATCCCGTCCGGGGAGTTGGCGACCTCCGAGGCCGGCACGTCCGGCAGGCCGGCCGCCTTGCGCAACCTGCGCGCGATCTCGCTGATCTCCTCCGGCGCGTAGTCGGGCGCGAAGGCCGACGGCTGCGGCGGGAGGTCCTGCGGCAGCGCGCCCTAGGGGGATCCGGGGTCGGAGGGCGGCGGGAGCTGGGTCTGCCAGCGGTCGAGGCGGACGATCATCGGGGGTCCTTCCGGTCGGGTTGTCCGACGGGCTACCCGTGGTCAGGGCGGCCCAACAACGGGGCGAAGGCGGGTCGCGCGCGCCGAGCCCGAGCTACCGACCGCCCGCGTTGCGCTCGCAGATCGCCTTGAGCCGCTCGAGCGAGCGGTCCGCCTCCCCGCCGGAGGCCTTCACGATCGCGCGGCCCGCGATCCTGCCCGCGAACCCGCCCGGCAGCCCGTACTCGTTGAGGTAGGAGAAGCGCGTGCCGCCGGAGCCGTCCTCGGCGAGCTCGTAGACCGCCTTCGCCTTCGAGCCCATCGGGCCCCTGCCCTCCCAGACGACGCGCGAGGGGCGCTCGGACTCCACCACCGTCCACGAGAGCTTGAAGCGCTGGCCGGCGACCTTCATCCGCTGGCGCAGCTGGTCGCCGGGGGCGAGGTCGCGGCCCTCGGGAGCCTCCTCGAGCTCCTCCTGGATCGTGACCCACTCGCCGAGGCAGTCCGGGTCGAGGAGGACGTCGTAGACGGCGTCGCGGGGGGCGTCGATGGCGATCTCGCGCTCCAGCTTGGTCACCGCGCCGCCAGCGCCTCCGTCCGCTCCCACTCGCCCAGCGCGTGCTCCACGGCACGCTCGAAGGAGTGCGTCCGCACCCCGAGCACCCGCCGCGCCTCGTCGTCGCGCGGGAGCACGTCGGTCTCGAGCGACTCCATCAGCGAGCGCACCAGGTCGAGCGGCTGGTCCACCACCTCCGACACGACGGCGCTCGCCGCGGGGGTCTGCGAGAAGCCCAGCCGCAGCGGCGAGCGCGCCACGCCCATCAGCTCCGCGATCCGCTCGACCATCTCGCCGAAGGTCATCACGTCCGGCCCCGCGATGTCGAGCGACCTGCCCTCGGCCTCCGCAACCAGCGGAGCGCGTGCGAGGAACTCGATCGCGTCGCGCTCGTCGATCGGCGCCGTGCGGTTCGCGGCCCAGGCGGGGAACGGGAGGATGCGCAGCCGCTCCACGAGCCGGACGAGTATCCGGAACGAGGACGAGCGCGCGCCGATGAGGATCGACGCCCTCAGCGCCACCGAGCGCGGCAGCTCGTGCAGCAGGATCTCCTCGACCTCGAGCCGCGAGCCGAGGTGCGGCGAGTGCCGCGTGCCGGGCGGCGGGGCGATGCCGCCCAGGTAGACCACCTTCTCCACGCCCGCCGCACGCGCGGCGCGTGCGAAGTTGGTCGCGGCGCGGCGGTCGCGCGCGGCGAAGTCCTCGTCGCCGGCCTCCATCGAGTGGACGAGGTAGTAGGCGGCGCTCACGCCCGCGAGCGCCTCCTCCAGGCCGCGGCCGCTGAGCACGTCGGCCGCGACGGGCTCGACCGCCGGCGCGCCGGGCGCGGGTCCCGGCAGCTCGAGCCGGTCGGGGTCGCGCGCCATCGCGCGCACGGTCCGGCCCTCGCGCACCAGCCGCTCGACGAGCCGCCCGCCCACATATCCGGTCGCCCCGGTCACGAGCTCCATCAGATGCCGAGCGTACGAGGCGGGGCGTCCGGTGGATTACACGCAAATAGCGCGTGGTCTGCGGAGGCCGTCTCGGAAAAGTCAGCCATTTGCGAGAACGCGGGGTGGCGGACCGGCGGGAGATGTTGTTGGATGCTCGTGTCGGTCGGGCCGGCGCTCGCGGCCCGAGATCTCGAAGGAACCTGGGGAGGTTCGCCTCGGTGGCGAAGGGAAAGCGCGTGTCCTGCGAGGATTGCTACTTCAAGCGCAACGGCCTGTGCGCGCTCAAGTCGGACAAGCCGTGCGCGACCTTCCGCTGCGCCGAGCGCGGCCTCAGGCCCGAGCGCCAGATCGCGTTCGTCTTCCGCTCCGAGCGAACGCGCGCCGTCTACGCCTTCCCGCAGCCGAACTAGCGGCCGGGCGCCACGAGCGGGAGCCGCGTGCGGTGGTTTCCCCCGCACTCGGCGCGGTTTAGAGTTCGCGGGGATGCGTCTAACGGTTCTCGGCAAGTCGCCGTCGTGGCAGGACGCCGACGGCGCGTGCTCGGGCTACCTCGTGGAGGAGGACGGCACCTCGGTCGTCGTCGACTGCGGCAACGGCGTCTTCGGCAAGCTGCGCAAGTACTGCGACTACACCGCGGTCGACGCCGTCGTGATCTCGCACATCCACGCGGACCACTGGCTCGACCTGATCCCGTTCTCCTACGCGCTCACCTACGCGCCGCGCCAGCAGCCCGTGCCGGTCGACCGCTGGCCCGGGACCGAGTCGCCGGCCAAGCCGCGCCTGATCGTCCCGCGCGGAGCGGTCGAGTGCTTCCGCCGCGTCACGGGCGCGTGGGGCAACGAGGACCTGATCGAGAAGGCCTTCGCCATCGAGGAGTACGGCGAGGAGGACGAGCCGGAGGTCGGGCCGCTCAGGCTCGGCTTCCAGTCGGTCCCGCACTTCACGGAGACGTTCGCGATCCGCGTGCAGTCCACCAACGGCGGCGGCCGGCTCGCGTTCGGCGCCGACAGCCGCCCGAGCGTGGACCTCGTCTCCTTCGCCAAGCAGGCCGACCTGCTGCTCGTCGAGGCGACCCTCCCGCGGCCCGAGCGCACCGGCATGCGCGGCCACCTCACCCCGCGCGAGGCGGGCGAGCACGGCAAGGCCGCGGGCGTGCGCCGCATCGTGCTCACCCACATCTCCGACGAGCTCGACACGCTGTGGGCGCGCAACGAGGCCGCCGACGCGTTCGGCGCGCCGGTGGAAGTGGCCCGTGAGGGCGCCGTCTACAAGCTCTGAGAGCGGGTAGTTACCCTCCCAGGATGCCGCCCGACCGCGACCTCTTCGCCAACTTCGAGCGCATGCGCCGCGAGATCGACGAGCTCTTCGGCGACGTCTTCGAGCGCTCCCGGCTCGGCCCGGTCAGGCGCGGCTTCTCGCCCGAGGTGGACGTCTACTACTGCGGCGGCGAGCGGCCGGTCGCGGTGGTGAAGGCCGACCTCGCCGGCGTCGAGATCGCCGACGTCGGCCTCGAGATCCGCGGGCGCCAGCTCATGATCGCGGGGGAGCGGCGCGCGCAGGAGGCCGAGGGCCGCCTCTACCAGCAGATCGAGATCGCGCACGGCCCGTTCCGGCGCGTGGTCGAGCTCGGCACCGACGTGATCGCCGACGAGGCCAACGCCACCTACGAGGACGGGATCCTCAAGGTCGAGATCCCGATCGCCACCGAGGACCCGCGGCAGGTGCCGATCCACTCGCGCGAGGGCGGCGGATGAGCATCAACATCGCCCAGCTCGGTGGCGGCGACGCGGGCAACGGCGCCGCTCCGCTCCCCGACGGGCTGCCGATCCTCCCGCTCCGCGACACCGTCACCTTCCCGCACACGCTCACGCCGCTCGCGATCGGCCAGCCGCGCTCGATCCAGCTCGTCAACGACGTGCTGAGCGGCGAGCGCATGCTGGCGATGGTCGCCTCGCGCGACCCGGAGAACGAGGAGCCCGGCCCGGACGACCTCCACGACGTGGGCGTGGCCGGCACCGTGGCCCGGATGATCAAGGTGCCCGACGGCTCGCTGCGCATCCTCGTGCAGGGCGGTCCGCGGGTGAGGCTGAACGGGTTCGTCGCGACCGAGCCCTACCTCGTCGCGCGGATCGAGGAGCAGCCCGACGTGGTGGAGCAGACGCCCGAGGTGGAGGCGCTCGCGCGCAACGTGCAGCAGCAGTTCGGCGAGATCATCCAGCAGGTCCCGTATCTGCCGGAGGAGCTCCAGATCGCGGTCGCCAACGTCGACGACCCGGCGGAGCTCTCCTGGATGATCGCGGGCGCGCTGCGCGTCAAGACCGAGGAGAAGCAGGAGCTGCTCGCCGAGCCGAGCGTGGCGCTCCGGCTGCGCCGGCTCTCCGAGCTGCTCGCGCGCGAGTCCGAGCTGATCTCGATCGGCTCGCGGATCCAGTCGCAGGTCCAGTCCGAGATGGAGAAGGGCCAGCGCGAGTACTTCCTGCGCCAGCAGCTCAAGGCGATCCAGGAGGAGCTCGGCGAGGTCGACGAGCAGCAGGCCGAGACCCAGGAGCTGCGCGAGCAGATCGAGCAGGCGAACCTCCCCGAGCACGCGCGCAAGCAGGCCGAGCGCGAGCTCGAGCGCTTCGAGCGGCTGCCGCCGCAGGCGGCCGAGCACGGCGTGATCCGCACCTACCTCGAGTGGATCGTCTCGCTGCCCTGGTCGGTCTCGACCGACGACCACATCGACCTCGAGGAGGCGCGCGGGGTCCTCGACCGCGACCACTACGACATCGACCGCATCAAGGACCGGATCATCGAGTTCCTCGCCGTGCGCAAGCTGAAGCCCGACGCGCGCTCGGCGATCCTCTGCTTCGTGGGTCCGCCGGGCGTCGGCAAGACGTCGCTCGGCCGCTCGATCGCCGCCGCGATGGGGCGCAACTTCGAGCGGATCTCGGTCGGTGGCGTGCGCGACGAGGCGGAGATCCGCGGCCACCGCCGCACCTACATCGGCGCGATTCCGGGGACGATCATGCGCGCGCTGCGCGACGCCGGCTCGAACAACCCGGTCCTGATGATCGACGAGATCGACAAGATGGGCTCGGACTTCCGAGGCGACCCCTCCAGCGCGATGCTCGAGGTGCTCGACCCGGAGCAGAACGCCACCTTCCGCGACCACTACCTCGACCTGCCGTTCGACCTCTCGAACGTGATGTTCGTGACCACCGCGAACCAGCTCGAGCCGATCCCCGGTCCGCTGCGCGACCGCATGGAGGTGATCCAGCTCGCGGGCTACACCGAGGAGGAGAAGCTCGAGATCGCCAAGCGCTACCTGGTGCCGCGCCAGATCGAGCGCAACGGGCTCACGCCCGGCAAGATCGAGTTCACCGACCAGGCGCTCGAGCTGATCGTGGAGGGCTACACGCGCGAGGCCGGGGTGCGCAACCTCGAGCGCGAGATCGGGTCGGTTGCCCGCAAGGTCGCGCGCGAGTACGCCGAGGGCACGCGCACCCGCAAGCGCACGATCCGCCCGCGGCAGGTGACCGAGCTGCTCGGCAAGCGCCGCTTCCTCTCCGAGGTCGCGCGCCGCACGGACGACCCCGGCGTGGCCACCGGCCTCGCGTGGACGCCGGTCGGCGGCGACGTGCTGTTCGTGGAGGCCACCTCGTTCCCCGGCGACGGCAAGCTCCAGATCACCGGGCAGCTCGGCGACGTGATGAAGGAGTCCGCGGCCGCCGCGCTCTCGTACGTGAAGGCGAACGCCTGGCGCTGGGGCGAGGGCGTCGCCGACGGCTGGTTCCGCGAGAACGACGTGCACGTGCACGTGCCCGCGGGCGCGGTGCCGAAGGACGGCCCGAGCGCGGGCATCACGATGGTCACCGCGCTCGTCTCGCTCGTCACCGGGCGGCCGGTGCGCTCCGACACGGCGATGACCGGCGAGGTCACGCTCACCGGTCAGGTGCTGCCGATCGGCGGGCTGAAGGAGAAGTCGCTCGCGGCGCAGCGCGCGGGCATCTCGCGCGTGATCGCGCCGAAGCTCAACGAGGCCGACCTCGACGAGTTCCCCGCGCACCTGGTCGACGACATCGAGTTCGTGTTCGTCGACTCGGTGGACCGCGTGCTGGACCTGGCCCTCGAGCCGCCGCGCGACGCGGACGGGAACGCGGTCGAGCTGCCGCGCCGGCGCCGCTCGTCGCGGCAGCGCTCGCGCCAGCCCGCCGCCGCCCGCGAGCGCTAGCTACTCGCGCACGCGCGCCCAGCGCAGGCGCGGCACGTACGGCGGCTCGCTCACCGGGAGGGCGGCCAGCACGTGGGTCCGGGTGTGCACGACCGCCGCCGGCCGCGCGGGCCCGTCGTACGACCAGCGGTGGCGGCGGCCGGTCCGCTCCACGTACGCGCGGACCGTGTCCCCCTCGCTCCAGGTCGCGACCCCGCCCGAGAGCGAGCCGTGCGCGCAGCCGCCGCGGCAGTGGCTCAGGACGACGCGCCGCGAGCCGCGGTCGAGCACCAGGCGCACGTCGCTCCCGCGGGCCTTGCGCAGGTCCTTGAGCACGCCGGTGCCGTCGCGGTCGAAGATCGTGTGCTGGGCGGAGATCGGCCGCAGCTCGGGGTCGTCGAGGTCGAAGCGCGGGCTCTCGAAGCCGTCGCCGGAGAACCCGTCGCGCCTGCCGCGCTCGTCCGGGCGCCAGGCGGTGTAGACGACCACCGGCCGGTTCTCGTGATAGCCGCCGAGCAGCCAGTGACGCCCGATGTCGTGCCAGGCGATCTCGCCCTGGCCGATCTCGAGCGGCGCCATGCGTCGGGTGCTCAAGCGCATCAGCCACGGGTGCGCGTCGTCGGTGCACCCCACGAGCGCGATGCCGGCCGTCGCTCCGCGCGCGTCGCACTGCGCCCGCACGGCCGCGTCGGTTCCCTCGCCGGTCCGGGTGTCCACGACTCGGACGACCCCCGGCTCGCGGTCGATCACGAAGTAGCGCAGGCCGTCGGTCACGGGGTATGCGCGCCCGTGCTGCGCGGGGAACGCGCGCAGCGGGGGCGGCGCCGCGACGGCGGCGTCCGCGGCCAGCCCGAGACCCACGAGGACCACTGCCAGGACCGCCGGGATTCGCATCGTGCCGGTATCAACCGAGCGCCGGCGTGCCGGTTGCGGTGGCTCCGGCGGTGTCCGGAATTTGCGTGTCGGGTATGTTCCGGTTAGGAGCCGACCGAGGAGAGTCATGGCATCGAAGAAGAAGAAGGCCGCATCGGCCGGCGCGGGGGCTCTCGCGGCCGGCAAGGCGGCGAAGGACAATCCGTACGTTCAGCGTCTCGTCGAGGACGAAGAGCTGCGCGACAACCTGCGCACGGCGTACGACTCCGCGCGCAACGCCTACGAGCGCATCGCCAACGGCAAGGGCCCGGCGAAGGCGATCCTGGACGACAAGAAGACCCAGAAGGAGCTGCGCGAGGCAGCGACGTCGCTGCGCGATGCCGCCGACTCCCTGCGGGGCTCGAAGAAGAAGAAGAAGCGGGGCCGCAAGGGCCGTCTGCTGCTGGTGCTTGTGGCCGCCGGCGCGGCGCTGGCGCTGTCCGAGGGCCTTCGCAAGAAGGTGCTCGACGCGCTCTTCGGCGCCGAGGAGGAGTTCGAGTACACCTCGACGACCACCTCGTCGGCAGGAGCCTCGTCCCAGCCGGCGGGCGCCGCGACCTGACGCGGGCCGCATCGATCGCTTGAAGGGGCGCCCGCGGGGCGCCTCTTCTCGTTGCGGGGGCCACTAGTCCGCCAGGTAGTCGCGGATGACGACCAGCGTCCCCGGGCGCGCGCCGCCATACTGCTCGAGCCACGCGGCCGTGGGCACGTCGCGCTTCTTCTCCCACGCGCGCAGGAACGGGTACGGGTTCACCGGCCCGCCGCCGCCGGGGTGGATCTCGAAGTGCACGTGAGGGGGCGTCGGCTCGGCGTCGCCGGTGCTGCCCACGTAGCCGAGCACCTGCCCGGCCTTCACGCGCCGCCCGCTGCGCGCGTCCGCCTCGAAGGACGAGAGGTGGCCGTAGAAGTAGTAGTCGCCGGTCGCGGAGTAGAGGTAGAGGCGGTTCCCCGGCACGCGCGCCGTGCCCACGCGCCGGAGGGTGCCGTCCGTGACGGCGAGGACGGGCGTGCCGGCGGGCGCGAACACGTCGTTGCCCTCGTGCGCGCCGGTGTTCTGGCGCGGGGCGCCCCAGTCGTCGCTGTAGTGGTGCCTGCCCATCAGCACGGGGAACGCGAAGCCCCCCCTGGTCGAGCGCTCGCGCAGCTTGCTCTCGGGCGTCGGCGGGGCCTTGCGGCGGGGGGGCGCCTTGGGCTTCGGGCGGCCGCCGCCGCGGTCGGGCTTCGGCCTGTCCGGCTTCGGCTTGGGCGGGCGGACGGCGTCGCTGGCGGAGGCGGAGGCGAACGCCACGGTCACCACGCTCCCCCGCCGCGATCCCCTGTAGGAGCGCGTCAGCCGCGCGCGCATGCCGACGATGCCCTTGCTGCCGGCCTCGAGCACGACGAGCTTGCCGTGGCCGTCGAGGTCGAAGACGCGGCGGCGGGTCACCGTTCCGCGCTTGCGCCCGGCGATCCGCAGGCCGGCGACGCGGCCCGAGCGGCGCCCGCCCGCCCCCGCCGAGGCCGCGACGCGCACGCTGGAGGCGCGCACCAGGCCGTCGAACAGGTTCACGTGCGAGACCACGGCGCCAGCGCTCGCGCGGCCCCTGCCGCCGCGGGTGGAGGCGCGCGCGCTCGAGCCGCCGCTCGAGCGGCTCTGGTTGCCGCGGGCGCTGACGCGGCCCTGGGTGCCGCGGGAGTCCTGGCGGGCGAACGCGGTGGCGCGCGCGGCGGCGGGCCGGCCGCGCTCGCTCTGCGAGCTCGCCTCGGCCGCCACGCCGACGCTCGCCACGAGCAGGGCGGCCGCCGCGCTCAGCCAGCGGCGCGGGTGGCTCGGTGGGGGGCCCTTGGCTCGCATCGCTGGTTATCGTCTAGCACAGCCACCGGCCCGGACCGCCGGAATCCCCCCTTTGGCTGGCCGTCCAGCTAGATTTGGCCCCACCATGGAAGCCGCGAGGGCCACGGCCGAGAGCGCGAGCGAGCGCCGGCTCGACAGCGACAAGGCGCGCCGGATCGTCGGGGCGATGCGCGACAGCGTCGCCCGCCGCGGCGCGGCCGGCTCGACCTTCGACCACGTGGCGCGCGAGGCCGGGGTCTCGCGCGGGTTGCTGCACTACTACTTCGGCTCGAAGGAGCGGCTGCTCGTGGAGGTGGTCCGCCACGACACCGAGATCCGCATCAGCACGTTCGAGGAGCGCCTCCGCGGCGCCGACTCGCTCGACTCGATCGTCGCGGCGCTCGTGGTCCAGCTGCGCGAGTACGTCGAGGAGGAGCCCGGCTGGCACGCGGTCATCCACGAGCTGCTGAGCGCGGCCCGGCGCAACGACGAGATCCGGGACGAGCTCGCGAACCTCTACCGCCGCGTGCGCGGCCAGATCGCGGACATCCTGCGCGAGAAGGAGGCCGACGGGATCGTGACGCTGCGCGCCGACGCCGAGTCGGTCGCGTCGATCTTTCTCTCGATCGCCGACGGCTTCGAGGTCCAGATCACCGCCGAGCCGGGCTGGGACAACGAGGCGGCGGTCGCGGCCGCGTTGGACGTGGCCCGCTTCCTGCTCGGCGAGGTCCGCCAGCCGCCCGCGCGGCCGTGACCTAGTTCACACCATCGCCTCCTCGGGCTGGGTTAGATTGGCCAGCCAGCCAGCGAGGTCGTGGAAAGAGGGGGATCGGAGCGAGACATGCAGCGCGCGATGGACAGGCTCTCGGACTTCGTCGAGCGGCGCCGCCGGCTGGTTGCGGTCGCGTGGCTCGTGGCGCTGCTCGCCGCGCTGCCGTTCGCCGCGAGGCAGACGGAGAACCTGACCAGCGGCGGCTTCAGCTCGCCCGGCTCCGGCTCCGCGAACGTCGATCGCGAGCTCGACAGCTTCCCCGGCGTGCAGCGCGAGGGCCTCGGAGCGGTGCTCGCGCTCGAGCGCGGCGCGAGCCGCGAGGACGTGGACGCGGCGCTCGCCCGGCTGCGCAGGGAGGTCGAGCGGACCGACCTGGTCGCGATGCCCCCCGCGCGCGTCGAGCCGCGCGTCGAGCGCGCCGGCGACACGCGCGTCGTGCTGGTGCCGCTGCGGCTGAAGGGCGAGCGCAACGAGGCCGCCGACGCGGTGGTCGACCTCCGCGCGGACCTCGACGAGGGCTCCACGCGCAACGTCGACATCCAGCTGACCGGCCAGCAGGCCCTCTGGGCCGGGATGCAGGACGTGACCAAGGCCGACCTCGAGTCGGCCGAGTTCGCCGGCTTCCCGGTCGTGCTCCTGATCCTGCTCGCGGTCTTCGGGTCGCTCGCCGCCGCGGTGCTGCCGCTCGCGCTCGGGTTCGCCGCGGTGATGCTCACCGGCGCCGAGATCTACTTCCTCTCGCAGGCCACCGAGATGTCGATCTTCGTGACCAACGTCGCATCGATGATCGGGATCGGCGTGGCGGTGGACTACTCGCTGTTCGTGCTCGCGCGCTACCGCGAGGAGATCCACCGCGGCTCGCCGACCGACATCGCTCGCCGCGTGTCTATGCGCACCTCGGGCATCGCAGTGGCGTTCTCCGGGGTCACGGTGATGATCTCCCTCGCCGGCCTGTTCCTGGTCGACTCGCAGACGCTGAGGTCGATGGCGATGGGCGCGATCGTCGTCGTCGCCGTCTCGATCCTCGGCGCGATCACGCTGCTGCCGGCGCTGATGCGGATGCTCGGCACGCGCGCGTACAAGCGCGGGCGCGTGGCGACCGTCACGGGGCTGCTGTTCCGCGCCCGCCGCAACGCCGCGCGCAGGCGCGGGCGCTCCGACCCGGCCGTCGCCGGCGGCGGCTTCTGGGAGCGCTGGACGCGCCGGGTCACGCGCCGGCCCGGCATCGCCGCGCTCCTGAGCGCGCTGGCGATGCTCGCGATCGCCTACCCGGCGCTGTCGCTCGAGTCGGGCAACGGCGCGCTCGCGCAGTTCCCGGAGGGCAACGAGACGCGCGTGGCCGCGGAGCGCTCCGCGGCGGTGATGGGCGAGGGCGCGGCCGGACCCATGCTCGTGATGGCGCGCTTCAAGGAGGGCGGCGTGAGCGACGCGAGCAACCGGGCGGCCGTGGAGCGCTTCGTGTCGAGGGCGCGGCGCGACGACCGGGTGGCGGCGGTCGGGCGGCCCGCGCCGTCGCGCGACGGCACCGCCGTGCTGATCGCGGTCACCCCGCGCGAGCACTTCGAGAGCGACGGCGCCGACGACCTGCTCGCGTCGCTGCGCTCGGGCGCCAACCCCCTGCACGATGTCGCGCGCGTGGATGTCGGCGGTGCCACCGCGTTCAACCGCGACTTCATCGACCTGATCTCCGGGTCGATGTGGAAGATCCTGCTGTTCGTGCTGGCGTTCAGCTACCTCGTGCTGCTGGTGCTGCTGCGCTCGGTCTTCCTGCCGCTCAAGGCCGTCCTGATGAACCTGCTCTCGGTCGCCGCCGCCTACGGCGTGCTCGTCGTCGTGTTCCAGTGGGGCTGGGTGGACGGCTTCCTCGGCTTCGAGAGCCTCGGCTACATCCAGGCGATGACGCCGCCGTTCCTGCTGGCGATCGTGTTCGGCCTGTCGATGGACTACGAGGTGTTCCTGCTCACCCGGATCCGCGAGCGCTACGAGGCGACCGGCGACACCGAGCGCGCCGTCGCGGAGGGCCTGGCTGGCAGCGCCCGCACGATCACGAGCGCGGCGGCGATCATGGTCGCGGTCTTCGCAGTGTTCGCCATCGCGGGGGTTCCGTCGATCAAGGAGATCGGGCTCGGGCTGTCGGTGGCCATCGCGCTCGACGCGACCCTCGTCCGGCTGGTGCTGGTGCCCGCGACCATGGAGATCATGGGCAGGTGGAACTGGTGGCTGCCCGGCTGGCTCGACCGGATCCTCCCGCACACGTCGTTCGAGGGCGGCGGCGAGCCGCCCGAGCCGACACCGCCTAGCGGCCGAACAGCTTCCCCATCCGCAGCAGCAGCCTGACGCTGCCCTTCGGGCGGACCTTGCCGGTCGCCATCGCCACGCGCGGGTCGCGGCGGCGGGCGACGATGTCGACCCAGTCCTCGAACCGGCAGCGCAGCACGAGGTCGGCGCTCTCCAGGCGGCCCTGCTCGGCCCTGGTGTTGCCGTTGTCGATGCGCAGGAACCACGGCTCCGCGTCCGAGAACTCCCACGCGATCGTCGCGCCGCCGTTGGGCGTGGCGCTGGTGTCCACCGAGCGGCTGAGCAGGTCGAAGAGCAGGCCCACCTTCTCCGGGTCCTTCTGCGGCGGACCGGTCTTCTCACCGAGGTAGCCGGCCTCGAGCATGGCGATCGCCCGGTCCGCCCGCTCGCGCGGCGTCATGTCGATCGGGATCGGCGGCGGCCCCGGGAGGTCCTCGAGCGGCATCCCGGCCGTGCGCATCTTCTGGTCGAGCGACGCCATCCCCTGCTCGTAGATCTCCTCGATCGTCGAGCCGAAGACCTCGGCGTAGCGGCGGTCCCAGTTCGGCGGCACGAACACCGCCGTCATGTACGGCAGCACCTCGCGCAGGAGCTCGGCGACCGCCGCGGCGCAGTCGCGGTCCTGCTTGTAGAGGTCGGACAGGCACTTCACGCCGAAGCCGATGTGGCGCTGCTCGTCGCGCGAGACGTTGTGCATCCCCTCGGCGAAGCCGGGCAGGATCTCGCGCTCGGTCACGTAGCCCTCGATGAAGTGCTGCCCCGGCTGCGCGAGCGTGGCCTCCACGAGGAAGTGGTACATGAAGATGCTGCGCGCGAAGTTCGGGATCGAGCGGTCGCGGCGCAGCTCGTCGGCCACCTCGTCGAGCTTCGCGAACGTCTTGCGGAACCCCCACGAGAGCTCCGGCCGCGTGGCCTCGAGCGCGCTCGCCGTCGAGCCGCTGCCGCGCTCGACGACCTCGCGCATGAAGCGGCTGAAGAAGATCGAGTGCCGCGCCTCGTCGACCTGCTGCGTGGCGAGGAAGTAGGTCTGCTCCTCGAGCGGCGCGGCGTCGATGTACGGCGAGAGGTTGTCGGTGACCGAGTCCTCACCGTGGAAGAACATCGAGTAGTTCCACAGCGCGGCCTTGCGCTCGAGATCGCCGAAGGTCTCGTGCCAGTCGGTGTGGTCCTGCGTGAAGTCCAGGTCCCAGGCGCTCCAGTTGCCCTTCTCCCAGCGCCGGTAGAGGTCCTCGTAAGAGACGTTGTCGATCGCGGAACGTGGAGCCTCTGCCGCTGTCGCCACTGCGCTTCCTCCTCGAGAAGTTGGCCGGGCAGCCAGTTTAGTCCGTTAGGCTGCGGCCGTGCGACTGGCTGCGCTGATCGCGGCCGCCGCGGCGCTCGCGGCTCCGGCCGCCGCCGGCGAGCGCGAGACGGCGTACGACGTGGCGGTGGCGATCGCCCGCGACGGCCCGCGGCCCGCCGCCGGCGCGGCCGAGCGGCGCGCGCACATCGCGCTGCGCTCGCGCCTCGCGGCCGCCGGGCTCGAGGTGGAGGTGCAGCGCTTCGGCGTGCGCGGGCGCGGCCGCTCGCGCAACGTGATCGCGGCGCTCGACACTCCGCGCGACTGCCTGCGGATCGTCATGGCCCACACCGACTCGACGCCGAACGCGCCCGGGGCCAACGACAACGCCTCCGGCCTCGGTGTGCTGGCGGAGCTGGCGCCCCGGCTGCGCTCGCTCGAGCCGGGCTGCGACGTGTGGCTCGTGGCGACCGGGGCCGAGGAGCGGATCTACACCGGGTCGCCGGACCACCTCGGCTCGCTCGCGCTCGCGCGGCTGGTCAAGCGCCGCGGCCTGGCCGGCCGGCTGCGCTACGCGCTGTCGCTCGACGAGGTCGGGCGCGACCGGCCGTTCTGGCTGCGCTCGCCGGTGCGCGCCGCGCGCCGGGGCGTCGAGCGCGAGATCCTGACGGCGGCTCGTGCCGAGGAGGTGGCGGTGAGCTGGGTGCGCGACGAGGGCAGCGGCAACTCCGACCACCGCGAGTTCGAGCTGCTCGGGATGCGCGGCGCCAAGCTCGGCGTGGGCGCGGATGGCGAGCCGTGCCGGCACAGCCCGTGCGACCGGCCGGGGCGGCTGAGGGCGTCGTCGCTGCGGGCGGCGCGGCTGGTGGTCGAGCGCGCGCTGCGGGCGCGCTAGCCGAGCTTCGGGCTCGTCCAGGGCGCCGCCAGGCGCTCGCTCAGGAGCGCCGGCAGCTCCTCGGCGGCGATCCGCGACTGGTCGAGCGAGTCGCGGTCGCGGAGCGTGACGGTGCCGTCCTCCATCGTCTGATGGTCCACGGTCACGCCCCACGGCGTGCCGATCTCGTCCTGGCGGCGGTAGCGCTTGCCGATCGACCCGCCCGAGTCGTACTCGGCGGGCATCCGCCGGCGCAGCTCCTCGTAGATCTCGCGCGCGCGCTCGGGCTGGCCGTCCTTGTTCACGAGCGGCAGCACCGCCACCTTCACCGGCGCGAGTCGCGGGTGCAGCCGCAGGACGACGCGCTCGCGGCCCTCGACCTCCTCCTCGTCGTAGGCGTCGACCATGAACGCCAGCGTGGCCCGGTCGGCGCCGGCGGCGGGCTCGATGACGTGCGGCACGTAGCGCTCGCCGGTGGCGGAGTCGACGTAGTCGAGCTTCTCGCCGGAGTGCTTCATGTGCTGGGTGAGGTCGAAGTCGCCCCGGTTGGCGATCCCCTCGAGCTCGGACCAGCCGATCGGGTAGAGGTACTCGACGTCGGCCGTCGCACTCGAGTAGTGCGAGAGCTCGTCGGCCTCGTGGTCGCGCAGGCGCAGGTGATCCGGGCGGATGCCGAGCTCCTCGTACCAGGCGCGGCGCGCCTCGCGCCAGGTGTCGTACCAGCGGCCGGCGTCGGCGGGCGGCACGAAGAACTCCATCTCCATCTGCTCGAACTCGCGCGTGCGGAAGACGAAGTTGCCGGGCGTGATCTCGTTGCGGAACGACTTTCCGATCTGCGCGATCCCGAACGGCGGGCGCTTGCGCGAGAACTGGAGCACGTTCTTGAAGTTCACGAAGATGCCCTGAGCGGTCTCCGGGCGCAGGAAGACGGCGTTGCCCTCCTCCTCCACCGGGCCCATGTGGGTCTTGAACATCAGGTTGAAGTTGCGCGGCTCCGACAGCTCGCCGCCGCACTCGGGGCAGCGCAGCTCGCCCTCTGGCTGCGCCTCGCGCAGGTGGTCCTCGCGCCAGCGCCGCTTGCACTCGCCGAGGCACTGCACGAGCGGGTCCGTGAACCCCTCCAGGTGGCCGGACGCCTCCCACGTCTTGGGGTGCATGAGGATCGCCGCGTCGAGGGCCACGATGTCGTCGCGCTCGTGCACCATCGCCCGCCACCACTCGGACTTCACGTTGGTCTTGAGCAGGACCCCGTAGTGGCCGTAGTCGTAGGTCGAGGCGAGGCCGCCGTAGATCTCCGACGACTGGAAGATGAAGCCGCGCCGCTTGCAGAGCGCGACGATCTTGTCCATCGTCGCCTTGTCGGCCGTCCCCGGCGCCTCGCTGGTCACGGCGGGAAACCTAGAGGACGCCCCGGAGGCCGCGATCTCGGCGCGCCGGAGCTCGCACTTTCCCCGCTAATAGCGTGTTTTTAGGAGAGGCGGCCGGCGGGTAGCTCGTATATCGTGGTCGCAGGTCGCCGCCCATGGTGAGCATTCCCTTCAAAGCAGCAAGTCACCTCGCCGCATGGATCGTGTGGCACTCGACGGGCGTCTCCCTGCTCGACGAGCTCGACGCTCCCCGGCCGCCCTCGGCGGACCAGGTCTCCACGCAGGCCGCTTAGCGCCGCCCCGGCGTCAATAGACTCGGGGCCGCGATGCCGCTCTACGACTACCGCTGCGAGAACGGGCACACCTTCGAGGTGATGCAGCGGATGAGCGACGATCCGATCACCGAGTGCGAGCAGTGCGGCGCACCGGTGCGGCGCGTCCTCCACGCGCCGGCGGTCCACTTCAAGGGGTCGGGCTTCTACACGACCGACTACGGGCGCAAGAAGCGGGTCGGCGGCTCCGACGACTCGGGCTCCTCGTCCTCGTCCTCCGACTCGGGCAAGGGCGACTCCGGCAAGAGCGACTCGAAGTCGTCGCCGGACGCCGGCAAGAAGGCCGAGACCAAGTCCTCCGCGTCGGATTGAGCGTCAGTCACCCAGCAGCTCGCGCGCGGCGTCCGCGCGGCTCGATCGCTCGATCCGCAGGCTTCCGTCGCCGTTGATGCCGTCGGGCTTCAGCACGTTGGTCTCGCCGCTGCCGCCGGTGAGGAGGTCGGTGAACAGCGCGAGCAGGCCGGGGCCCTTCATGTCGGTGCGGAGCGCGCGCGGCGCCTCCCAGGCGATCCACGGGGCGCGGACGAACGTGCTCGGCCAGTTCTTCGGGTGCACGAGCCGGTCGCGCATCCCCTTCAGCACCTGCTGCTGACGGGCCGCGCGCTGGCGGTCGTCCTCGTTCGGGGCGCACCGGTTCTTGCGCACGCGCGCGAAGCGCAGAGCCTCGCGCCCGGTCAGGTGGTGCTTGCCCTTGCTGAGCACGACCCGCTTGTCGCCGAAGCGGTCGGACTTGAGGCAGTTGTCGAGCGTGATGTCGATCCCGCCGAGCGAGTCGATCAGCTCCGGGAAGTTGGAGAAGTCGACCTCGATGACGTGGTTGATCTCGAGCCCGTTGCCCATGAACTCCTCGACCGTGCGGATCGTGAGCGCGGCGCCGCCGAACGCGTAGGCGGCGTTGATGCGGCCCGTCCCGTTGCCGGGGATGTTCGCGAAGGAGTCGCGCAGGATCGAGAGCTTGCGCACGCTCCCGACGCCCACGTGCAGGAGCATGATGCTGTCCGCCCGCGAGGGGGCCCCGCGGGCGCCGGGCTCCTTGGTCCCCTTCGGCCGCTGGTCGGATCCGAGCACGAGGACGGTGCTGCCGGTGACCAGGCTGCCGCCGCCCGAGAGCGCGTTCTCGGTCCGCTGCGAGACGCCCTCCTGTGTCTGGGCGCTGATCATGAACACGACGAACGAGAGCAGCAGCCAGGCGGTGGCGCCGATCAGCGCGTAGCGCAGGACCCGCCGCCAGGGGGGGCGCGCGGCGCCGGGGATCCCGGGCTCGCGCCGGCGGCGCCGGCGGAGGGGGCCGGGCGGGCCGGAGGATCCGGCTCGGCCGCCGCCGAGCCGGTCGCGCAGCGAGCGCCGCGAGCGGTAGACCTTGTAGGGCGGCGGCTGCGGCGGGCCGCCGGGCGGCGGTCCGCCGCCATGCGGCGGCACTCCACCTCCGCCATGCGGCGGCACTCCACCTCCGCCGGGCGGCGGCACTCCACCTCCGCCATGCGGCGGCGGCTGCGGCGGTCCCTGAGGCGGCAGGGGACCGCCGGGCGCGTCGGGGGGCATCCCCCGTGTATACACACCGGCCATGTCGGCGGCTCGCGTGATCGGTATCGACGCAGGAGGCACCAAGCTCCTCGGCGGGGTCGTGGACGGCTCGCTCGCCGTGCGCGAGCGCGTTCACCGCTTCTGGCGCGGCCGCGACCGCGACGAGGTGCTCGACGTGTTCGTCCAGGCGGTCGAGGAAGCCCGTGCGGCGGCACCCGACGTGGCCGCGGTCGGCTTCGGCATCCCCTCGGTGGTGGATGCGGCCACCGGATCGTCGGAGTACAGCGTGCACCTGCCGCTCGCCGGCGTCTCGTTTCGGGAGGTCATGGCCGAGCGGCTCGGGCTGCCGGTTTGGGTCGACAACGACGCGAACCTGGCGCTGCTGGCCGAGGCCAGGGCGGGCGCGGCGCGGGGCGCCCGGCACGCGGTGATGCTGACGCTGGGGACCGGGATCGGCGGCGGGCTGCTGCTCGACGGGCGGCTCTATCGCGGCGCGCGCGGGGGCGGGGCCGAGCTCGGACACGTGGTGGTCGACATCGACGGGCCGCCGTGCCAGGGCGGCTGCCCGAACCGCGGCTGCCTCGAGACGCTCGCCTCGGGCAGCGCCATCGGCCGCGAGGGAGCGGCGGCGGCCGCGCGGGCGCCGGAGTCGGCGCTGGGCCGGGCGTTGCTCGACGGGCGCGAGGTCACCGGCGGGCTCGTCACCGAGGTGGCGCACGACGGCGACGCGGTCGCGATCGAGGTCCTCGCGCTCGTCGGGCGGCGGCTCGGCGCGGGGCTCGCGTCGCTCGTGAACGCGTTCCAGCCCGAGGTGGTGGTGATCGGCGGAGGTGCCGTGGCCGCGGGGGAGCTGCTGCTCGGGCCGGCGCGCGAGGTGGTCATGGCGACCGCGCTGCCGCCGCTGCGCGAGGGGGTGCGCGTCGTCGCGGCGGAGCTCGCGGCCGAGGCGGGGCTGATCGGCGCGGGCATCCTCGCCCTCGAGCGGGGCGAGGTCTGATGGCGGGACGGCTGGTGGTCTGCCCGACGCCGATCGGCAACCTCGAGGACGTGACGCTGCGTGTGCTCGCGGCGCTGCGGGAGGCGGACGTGGTGGCCTGCGAGGACACGCGCCGCACCGGCAAGCTGCTCGAGCGCTACGGGGTGAGCGCGCCGCTGATCTCCTACCACGAGCACAACGAGGAGTCGCGGGCGGCGCAGCTCGTCGAGCGGATGCGGGCGGGTGAGACCGTGGCGCTGGTCTCCGACGCGGGCATGCCGCTGATCTCCGACCCCGGCTACGTGCTCGTACGGGCGTGCGCGGCCGCGGGGCTCGCGGTCGAGGTGCTGCCGGGGCCGTCGGCGGCGCTGGCGGCGCTGGTGGCGTCGGCGCTGCCGGCGGACCGCTGGCGCTTCGTCGGCTTCCTGCCGCGCAAGGCGGGGCGGCTGCGCGAGGTGCTGGCCGAGCCGGGCGGGACGCTGGTGGCGTTCGAGTCGCCTCGGCGCCTCGCGGCGACGCTGGAGGCGCTCGCGGAGCTCGACCCCTCCCGGGAGGCCGCCGTGTGCCGCGAGCTGACGAAGGTCCACGAGGAGGTCGTGCGCGGGACGGCCGCGGAGCTCGCCGCGCGCTATCGCGGCGAGGAGCCGCGCGGCGAGGTGGTGCTGGTGGTGGCGGGCGCGCCCGAGGCGGCGCCGGGCGAGACGGCCGCTTCGTCGGTCGAGGCGCTCGCGGCGCTCGTGGAAGCGGGGGCCAAGCCGCGTCCGGCGGCGGGGGTGGTCGCGGGGCTGACGGGGGAGGGCGCGAACGCGCTCTACAAGGCCTTCCTCGCACGCCCGGACTGAACGCCAGCGCAACGTCTCGCGCTCCTTCGTTACGTCCGCGTCACACCTCGTCACGACTTCGCAACGCCCCCCTCGCCCCTCCTCGCCTCCGGGCGTACGGTCGGCCCCATGCCCCGCCTCGCCGCGCTTCTCACCGTCGCATTCGCGCTCCTCGTGCCCGGCGGGGCTGCCGCCGCCGAGCCCGGCTGGGTGTGGCCGGTGCGCGGTGAGGTGGTGTCCGCGTATCGCAACGGCGACGACCCGTACGCGGGCGGCCAGCACCGCGGCATCGACATCGCGGCGCCTGCCGGCACGCCGGTGGTCGCCGCCGCCTCCGGCACGGTCACGTTCGCGGGCGTGGCGGGCGACTCCGGGCTGACCGTCTCGGTGCGCGGCGCGGACTTCGACGTCTCGTACCTGCACCTGGACGGGGCCGCGGTAGGGCGCGGCCAGCGCGTCAGCGCAGGCGACCCGATCGGCACGGTGGGAACGAGCGGCCGCCGCACGCTCGCCGAGCCCCACCTCCACTTCGGCGTCCGGGTGGCCGGCGAGCGCCACGCGTACCGCGACCCGCTCGCCTACCTGCCGCCGCCGGCCCTCGCCGAGCCGCGCACACCCCGCCCGTGCCGATCACGGCGCCGGAGCCAGCGCAGCCGCCGGCCCCCGCGCCGGCGCCGCCGGCGCTCGCGCCGCTGCCCAGCGCGCTGCCGGCCACCCTGCCCGCCTCCGGGCTCGTACCGCTGCCCGCCTCCGGGCTCGTACCGCTGCCCGCCTCCGAGCCCGCGCCGCTGCCCAGCGCGCTGCCGGCCACCCCGTCCGCCTCCGGGCTCGCGCCGCTGCCCGCCGAGCTGCCGGCCACGGCGCTCGCGCCCCCTCCTCCCGAGCTGGCCGCGGCGACGCCCGCGCGCCGCACGCGCGCCGCCACGGATCCGGCCGCCCACGGCCACCCGGCCGAGGGCGCCGGCGCCGGCGGCGCCCTCCGCGCCCCGGCCCCGCACGCGGCCGATGCTTCGCCCGCGCTCGCCCCGCGGCCGACCGCGGGGCGCCCCGCCTTCGCCGCGCGCACCCGGTCGGGCGTCGACCTCGGCTGGCTGATGGCCTGCGGCGGACTGGTCGCCGCCGCGCTCCTGCTCGGGCGCCCTCGCGGCCCCGCCGGATCCCTGCGCCGCGCGAGCTCGCTCGTGACAGGTTCCACGCGACCTCTGCGCGACCGTGCCTGACCTTCGGACACGCCCGCGCCCCTCGCTGCCGCAAGTAGCATCGCCGCGTGCCCTACTACGTCACCACGCCGATCTACTACGTGAACGCGCAGCCGCACCTCGGGCACGCGTACACGACGATCGCGGCCGATGTCCTCGCGCGGCACATGCGCCAGCGCGGGGAGGAGGTCTTCTTCCTCACGGGCACCGACGAGCACGGCGAGCCGGTCGCCCAGGCGGCCGAGCGGGAGGGGGTCTCGCCGAAGGAGCTGGCCGACCGCAACGCCGCGCGGTTCCAGGACCTCGTCGGGCGCGTGAACGCGTCGAACGACTTCTTTATCCGCACGTCCGACCCGCGTCACGTCGAGCGCGTCCAGGAGGTCCTCCAGCGCGTCTACGACCGCGGCCACGTCTACGAGGGGGTCTACGAGGGCTGGTACTGCCCGCGCTGCGCGGACTTCAAGACCGACGCCGAGCTGATCGAGGGCAACAAGTGCCCGATCCACCTGATCGAGCTCGAGCGCGAGCGCGAGGACAACTACTTCTTCAAGCTCTCGGCGTTCCAGGAGCCGCTCGAGCGCCTCTACGCGGAGCGCCCCGAGTGGATCCTCCCGCGGGTCCGCTACAACGAGGCGCTGTCGTTCATCAAGGGCGGCCTCCAGGACGTCTCGCTCACTCGCGGCAAGCTCACCTGGGGCGTGCCCGTGCCGTGGGACGAAGGGCACGTCTTCTACGTCTGGTTCGACGCGCTCCTCAACTACTACACGGCGCTGTCGTTCGCGCGCGAGGGCGAGGACCTGACCGACACGTTCTGGCCGGCGAACGTCCACCTGATCGGGAAGGACATCCTCAAGTTCCACGCGGTCTTCTGGCCGGCGCTGCTGATGGCCGCAGACATAGAGGTGCCGCAGCGCGAGTGCATCCACGGCTACCTGCTGATGGACGAGCACAAGATGTCGAAGTCGCTCGGGAACGTGATCGACCCGTTCCAGGTCGCGGAGGTCTACGGGGTCGACGCGCTCCGCTACTACCTGTTCGCGGCGGTCGGCTTCGGCCAGGACGGAAACATCTCCGCGGCCGACCTCGAGGCGCGCTACACCAGCGAGCTGGCGAACGAGTACGGCAACCTGGCGAGCCGGACCGTGGGCATGATCGGCCGCTTCCGCGACGGCGTCGTGCCCGAGGCGGAGGCGCCGGCGGCGCTGGCGAGCGAGTTCGAGGACCACGCCGACCGCGTCAGGGCGCACTTCGACCGGGTCGAGCTCTCGCAGGCGCTCGGCGCGATCTGGGAGCTCGTGCGGCGCATCAACCAGTACGTGCAGGAGACCGAGCCGTGGAAGCTCGCGAAGGACTCCCGGTCCGCCGCCGAGCTGGACTCGACGCTCTACGGGATCGCGGAGGGCCTCCGCGTCGCGTCGGTGCTGGTGCTGCCGTTCATGCCGGAGTCGGCGGAGCGCGTGCTGACCGCGCTCGGGCAGCCCGACACCTCGCTCGACCGCGCCCGCATCGGCACGGCGCCAGGCGGCGCGCGGATCGGGGACCTCCCGCAGCTCTTCCCGCGGATCGAGCAGCCGGCGGCCACGTGATCGACAGCCACTGCCACCTCGACAGCTGCCGCCCGCCCGACTCCGAGCTCGTCGCGCGTGCGCGCGAGTCGGGAGTCACCCGGGTCGGAGCCGTAGGGATGAACACGGCCTCGATCGAGCGGGCGCTGGCCGCCGCGCACGCGCACGACGAGGTGTTCGCGATCGTCGGCCACCACCCGAACGAGGCGGGCACGTTCGACGACACGGCGCTCGCCGCGATCGCCGGCGCCGCCGAGGACGAGCGCGCGGTCGCGATCGGCGAGACCGGGCTCGACTACTACCGGGACTACGCCCCGCGGGACGCGCAGCGCGCCGCGTTCGAGGCGCAGATCGACCTCGCGCGCGAGCGCGGCCTGCCGCTCGTGATCCACACGCGCGCCGCCGAGGACGACACCTTCGACATCCTCCGCGACCGCGCCGACGGCGTCACCGTCGTCATGCACTGCTTCTCGGCGCCGGGCCGGATCGACGACTGCGTCGAGCGCGGCTACGTCTGCTCGTTCGCGGGCAACGTCACCTATCCGAAGGCCGGCGACCTCCAGGCGGCGGCGCGCGACGTGCCCGGCGACCTGCTCATGGTCGAGACCGACTCGCCCTACCTCGCGCCGCAGGACGTGCGCGGCAAGCCGAATGAGCCCGCGAACGTGGTGCGTACGGCGGAGCACGTCGCGGAGCTGCGCGGCGTCTCGTACGCGGAGCTCGAGGCCGTGGTCGAGGCCACCGCCGCCCGCGTGTTCGGCTGGTGAGCGAGCCGCGCCAGGCCAGCCTGCGCCGGCTGCGGGAGTTCGGGGTGCGGCCGAACCGCGAGCTCGGCCAGAACTTCCTCATCGACGACAACGTCCTCGGCGTGATCGGCCGCGCCGCGGAGCTCGACCCCGCCGACGTGGTGCTCGAGGTCGGCGGGGGCCTCGGCGTGCTGTCGGAGTACCTCGCGCCACGCGTCGGGCACCTGCACGTGGTCGAGGTCGACGCGTCGCTCGAACCCGCCCTGCGCGACGCCCTCGACCCCCACGGCAACGTCACGCTCCACCTCGCCGACGCCGTCCGGCTCGACCTCGCGGCGCTGCGCCCGGAGCCCACGAAGATGGTCGCCAACCTCCCGTACGGCGTGGCCGCCACGGTAATCCTCCGCGCGGTGAGCGAGCTGCCGCTGCTCGGCCTCTGCGCGGCGATGGTGCAGCGCGAGGTCGCCGAGCGGCTGGCCTCGCCGCCGGGATCGAAGGCGTACGGGGCCACCTCGGTGCTCGCCCAGCTCGCGTGCGAGGTGCGCGTCGAGCGCAGGGTGCCCGGCTCGGTGTTCCACCCGGCCCCGCGCGTCGAGTCGGCGATCGTCGTGCTGCGACGCGTCCGCGAGCCCGCCCCGCAGCCCGTGATCGACCTCGTCCACGCCGCGTTCGCGCACCGTCGCAAGGCGCTCGCCGGGTCGCTCGCCCTCGCGCCCGGCGCGGAGCCGGGCGTGCGCGAGCGAGCGCGCGACGCGCTGGCGGCGATCGGCCATCCGGCCGACGCGCGCGCCGAGCGCCTCGCGCCCGCCGACTTCCTCGCGCTCGCCGAGCGGCTGGACCTCGCGCCGCGATGATCGAGGGGACCGCGCCCCCCGGGCTGGACCTCGCGCCGCGATGATCGAGGAGACCGCGCCGGCCAAGCTCAACCTGGTGCTCCAGGTCGGGTCCCGCCGCCCCGACGGCCTGCACGACCTCGCGTCGCTGTTCGCATCGCTCGAGCTCGCCGACTCGATCGCCGTCGAGCCGGCGCCGGCGCCGCCCGACGAGGTGATCGCGCCCGGCGTCGGGGGGCCGAACCTCGCCGAGGACGCGATCGCCGCGATCCGGAGCGAGCTCGGCGGCGACCTGCCGCCGCTCCGGGTCGCGATCGAGAAGCGGATCCCGGTCGCGGCCGGCCTCGGCGGCGGCAGCGCCGACGCCGCCGCGGTCCTGCGCGCCGCCAACCTCATCGCCGGGGCTCCGCTCGACCCGCCCGCGCTGCGGCGGATCGGGGCGACGATCGGCGCCGACGTCCCGAGCCAGGTCGAGCCGCGTCACGCCCTCGTCACCGGCGCGGGCGAGAACGTCGAGCCGGTCGGGCTGCCCGCGCTCGCGATCGTGCTGGTCCCGGCCGCGGCCGGCCTCTCGACCGCGGCGGTGTACGCCGAGGCCGACCGGATCGGATCCACGCGCGCGCATGCCGACCCCGACGCCGTCCGCGCGCTGGCGGCACTGCCCGCCCGGGAGCTCGCGGCCGCCCTCGAGAACGACCTCGAGCCCGCCGCGCTCGCCCTGCGCCCCGAGCTCGAGGAGACGCTCGCCGCCGTGCGCGACAGCGGCGCGCTGGCGGCTCGCGTCACGGGCTCGGGCCCCACGGTGTTCGGCGCCTACCCCGACCGCGCGTCCGCGGTCGCGGCCGCCGAGCGGCTGGAGGGGGCGATCCTCACCCGGCTGCGGGACTGAACCACGTCGTACGGATGCGCCACAATCGGGTCGATGCCCGCCGACCTGTCGCCCGTCGAGGTCTCGATCGCCCTCTCCGGGACGATCGTCCTCATCTGCTACCTCGTCTTCATCGTCGCCCCCGCGTGGGCGTCGTACGGGCGGGTGTGGGAGCGGATAGCGGCGAGCTTCCTGACGCTCTTCATGCTCGCGTCGCTGCTGATGGTCGGCGTGCTCCTCGGCGCCGCCGTCGTGTGGACGTACGACACGTGGGCTTAGGTCGGCGGCTGCAAAACCGTCGGATTCCGGCGTCCTCGGTCGCTCGCGTGCATTCGCACGCCACGCTCACTGCGTCCTTGGATTCCTCGGTTTTCGCCGCCTCCGGAATCGCCCGCGTCCCACCTCCGGATGCCGGCGCGCCTAAAGTTCCCGCGTGCCCTCCAGCACCGAGAATCCCGCCGGCAGCGCGTTCCTCGAGGCGTTCGGTGACGTCTCCGCCGCGGTCGAGGCCGGCGCCGGCCTGCCCGAGGTCGCGCGCGCCACGGCGCGTGCGCTGAACGCGAGCGTCGCGGTCGTGGACGAGTCGAGCAGCGTGCTCGCCGTCGCCGCGCAGTCGCCCGACGACGAGCGCGCCGTGCTCGCGGGCGCGCCCGGGCGCGAGGTGCTGGCCCTGCGGGTGGCCGACACGCCCGTGGGCGAGCTGCGCTACCGGCCGCGCGGCGAGCCGCCGCCGGCCGCCCTGGTCCGGATGGTCGGCACGCTGATCGCGCTCGAGGTCGAGCGCTCGCGGGCGCCGGAGCGTGCGAGCGAGGCCGCCGTCGCGAGCTTCGTCTGCGACCTGCTCGAGCGGCGGGTGACTGACCGCGACAACATCGTCGCGCGCGGGAAGGAGCTCGGCTCGGACCTCTCCTCCGGCGCGAGCGTGCTCGTCGCGCGCGCGCACCCGCATCGCCCGGAGGAGGGCGACTGGCGCGCGCGCGTCCTGGCGATGGCCGAGCGCGGCGCCCGCGCCGTGGCCCCGGGCGCGCTGGCGGCGCCGGTCCAGGTGGCGGTACCGCGCAACCACCACGCGCCGACGCCGGTGGCGGCGGAGCTGGTCGTGGTGGTCCCGGCCGAGGACCCGCAGCTCGCGGGGCGGGTGGCCGAGTCGCTTCGCCGCGAGCTCGAGAGCAACCTCCAGTCGTTCACGACCGTGATCGGCGTGAGCCGCCCGGCGGGCGATCCCGTCGACGTGCACCGCGCGGGCTTCGAGGCGCTGCTCGCGGCGAACGTCGCGGAGGCGCAGGGCGACGCCCTGCTCTCCTTCGAGGCCACCGGCGCCTACCGGCTGCTGCTGCCCGCGATGAGCGACGACCCCGGCGAGCTCGAGCGCTTCCACGAGGAGACGGTGGCCCCGCTGCTCGCCTACGACGAGCAGTACGAGACCGAGCTGGTCCGCACGCTGGAGACGTTCCTCGACGAGGACGGGAGCGTCGCCCGCACCTCGGAGAAGCTCTTCACCCATCGCCACACGATCCGCTACCGGCTCGAGCGCGTGCGCGAGCTCACCGGGCTCGACGTCTCCTCGACCGACGGCCGCGAGCGGCTGGGGCTCGGCCTCAAGGCGATGCGGGTGCTGGGGATCATGCCGTCGCGCGGGCCGGCCCACGAGCCGGGCGCGGAGGCCGGCACCGTGCCGCGCGACGAGGGCGACCGCCGCTGACGCGCCCCGCCGCGGCGGGTGTGGCACGAGCGCGCTCCTAGGATCGGGGCCCCGATGGTCCCGCTGATCTTTCAGTGCCTGGCCCTCCTGGCCGGCGCGGCGCTGCTGCGCATCGTGCTCGCCCGCCTCGGTCTCGAGGTCGGCATCCCGCAGCTCGCGGCGGTCGCGGTGATCCTGTACTTCGCGGTCGACGGCGCCTACGAGTACCGCCAGTTCTGGAAGCTGCTCGACGACCAGCGCGAGCGCAACGCCGGCCTCTCGCCCGAGGCGGCGCGCTTCACGTGCACCGCGACGGGGGTCGACCCCGGGTTCCTCGCGTACGTCGCCGACCGGATCCCGCTCCACGAGCGCTTCTACCTCCAGACGGAGGGGAAGCTCGTCGGCGGCGGCGACACCTGCATCCGCTTCCTGCTGCTGCCGCGCATTCCGGAGGCCGACCCGCTCGACGCGCGCTACCTCGTCTTCTGGAACCCGCCGGACAACAAGGTGCTGGACGACGCCAGGCGCCGCGGCGCGACGATCCTCCGCCACCGGCCCAAGCTCGTCATCGCGAGGATGCCCTGATGCGCGACGCGGTCTGGACGGTCGGGTTCCACGCGGCGTTCGTGCTCCCGGGCCTGGCGCTCCTCTACGCCCTCGGCTTCGTGCGGCGGCTGCGTGACGTGCCGCTCGCGATCGGCCCCGCCTACCTGACCGGGGTGGCCGGGGTCATCTCGCTCCTGCTGATCCCGCTCGTGCTCGATGTCGGGGTCCGCCTGCCGCAGCTGGTGGTGGCGTCCGCCCTGTGCACGCTGGCTCTCGCAGCAACCGGGTTCGTGCTGGCCAGGCGCGGCCGCGCCCGCGCCGAGGACGTGCCCGGCGCGGCGAGCGCCGGCTCGCTCGAGCGCTGGGCCGGGCGGGTCGGCTTCGGCGCGCTGGCCGTCTTCTTCGTCGCCGGCTTCTCGGCCTACGCGGAGCTGCCCACCGTCGGCGACGACTGGACGATCTGGTCGTACAAGGCGGTCGCGTTCTTCACGCTCGACGGCGAGCTGCGCCCGGAGGTGTTCGCCGGCCACGAGCCGGGCCCGGCCCATCTCCACTATCCGGTGCTCCAGCCGCTGCTCGAGTCGCTCTACTTCCGGTCCGTCGACGGGGCGCAGCTCCAGCAGTGGCACTCGATGCTCTGGATCCTGTTCGGCGCGTTCGTCTGGACCGTCGCCTGGCTCGCGCGGACGCGCGCCGTGCCCGCGTTCGTCGCGCTGGCGCCGGTCGCGGCGCTCGCGCTCACGCAGAAGAGCCACCGGATCATCGAGATCGGCTACGCGGACGTGACCGTCGCCTGCTTCGCCGCCGCCGGCGCCCTCGCGATCGGGTTCTGGGTGAGCAGGGGCGGTGCGCGCTACGCGGTCCTGGGGAGCGTCCTGCTGGCGGGCGCGGCCAACACGAAGAACGAGGGGCTCGTCGCGGCGATCGCGGTCCTCGTGTCCGCCGCGGCGATCGTCCTGTGGTCGCGGCGCGACTGGCGCGCGACGCTCGCGGCGGGGGCGATCTTCGCCGCGGGGGTCGTCCCGTGGATCCTCTGGCGCAGCTCGAACCACATCCGCAGCGCCGACGTGGCCCCGCTGGGCGACTCGCTCGAGTGGGACTACCTGAGCGACCGCTTCGACCGCGTGGGCGTCTCGTTCTCCGCGCTCTTCGACCACATGAGCAACCCGAGCGAGTGGAACTTCATCGCCCCGGCGCTCCTCGTGCTCGCCGGCGTGTGCCTGGTGAGCGGCATCGCCCGCCGCGAGGCCGCGTTCTACCTCGCGGTGCCCACGCTCATGGTGCTGGCGCTCGTGTGGGTCTACTGGACCGGGTTCCTGGGGATCGAGTACTGGCTCGAGAACTCGAGCGACCGGACGGTCACCACCGTGCTGTACGTGTGCGGCGTGGGGACGCTGCACCTGACGGCCCTGCTGATGGCGACGATCCACGCGCGCCGCCGGCCGGCCGAGACGCAGGCTCCGCCCCCGGGGTAGCGGCCGCGCACGCCGTCCTGCATGCCGTCCGGCCCGCGCCCCAACATCGCGGGCATGCTCTACGCCGCTCTCGTCTGCTGCGACGACGACTGCACCGACGTCTTCGAGGCCTACGGCACGCTCGAGGAGCTCGAGACGCTCGCGTGCGACTGCGGCTGCGCCCTCCAGGTCATCTCGATCTCGGAGGCCGAGCCCGACCCCGTGCCCGGCCGCGGGGTGGAGCTGATCCCGGTCGGCTAGGCGCCCCGGCGCCGCCCGCGGATCGAGCTGGGGAGCCAGGATTTGAACCTGATCCTCGGGTACCAAAAACCCGCGTGCTGGCCAAGTACACCACTCCCCAAGCGCTCACGCGCGACGGTACCACCGCCCGGCGTTACGCTGGGCACGAGATGGCCGGCGAGTTCACCGCCCTCATCATGGCCGCGGGCCACGGGACCCGCATGCGGTCGTCGCTGCCGAAGGTGCTGCACCAGGTGTGCGGGCGGCCGATGGTCGAGTGGGTCGTCGCCGCGGCGCGCGAGGCGGGCGCCGGCCGGGTCGTCTGCATCACGCGCCCGGGCGAGGGAGTCGACGAGCGCCTGGCGGAGGCGGACGTCGAGGTGGCGGCCCAGACGGAGGGCGAGGGGACGGGGTCGGCGGTCCTCGCGGCACGCGACGCGATCGCCGCGTCGGAGACCGTCGTGGTGCTCTCGGGCGACCACCCGCTCGTGGCGGCCGATCTCATCCGCGACCTGGTCGACGAGCACGAGAGGGCGAGCGCGGCGGCGACCCTGCTCACCACCGAGGCGCTCGACCCGGCCGGCTACGGGCGCATAGTCCGCGACGACGAAGGCGCGGTCAAGCGGATCGTCGAGACCAAGCACACCGAGGGGGTGCCGGAGGAGGAGCTCGCCATCCGCGAGGTCAACATCGGCACCTACGCATTCGCCGCGGACGACCTCCTCGGCGCCCTCGACGAGGTCGGCGAGGAGCGCGGCGAGCGCTACCTCACCGCCGTGATCCCGGTCCTCTGCGAGCGCGGCCGGACACTTGCCGCGCACCGGACGGCGGACGCCCGCTCGGCCATGGGCGTCAACACGCGCGCGGACCTGATCGAGATCGAGACGCTCGCCCGCCGCGCGATCGTGGAGCGGCACGCGCTCGCGGGCGTCTCGTTCACCGCGCCGGACACGGTCGCGATCGACGCCACGGTCGAGATCGGCCAGGACACCCGGGTCGAGGCGGGGGTGACGCTCCGGGGCTCCACGAAGATCGGCGACGACGCCCGCATAGGCCCGCAGGTCACGATCACGGACTCCCAGATCGGGCACGACGTGACGATCCTCCACGCCGTGCTCGTCGAGGCCGAGGTCGGGCCGGGGGCCACGGTGGGCCCGTTCGCCTACCTGCGCCCGGGCGCCCGGCTCGACGAGGGCGCGAAGGTCGGCACGTTCGTGGAGGTCAAGAACTCGACGATCGGCGCGGGCGCCAAGGTCCCGCACCTCTCCTACGTCGGCGACGCCGACATCGGCGAGGGCGCCAACCTCGGCGCGAGCTCGATCACGGCGAACTACGACGGCAGGCGGAAGCACCGCACGACGGTCGGAAGGGGCGTGAAGACCGGCATCCACACCTCGCTCGTCGCCCCCGTCACCGTCGGGGAGGGCGCGTACACTGGAGCGGGCTCGGTGATCCGAAAAGACGTGCCGGACGGCGCCCTGGCGTACTCCGACGCGAAGCAGCGGAACATCGAGGGATACAACACGGGTTCCGAAGGGGAGCGACCCGAGTGAGCGTCGAGAGCCAGGTTCAGCCCACGCCGCGGAACAGCCTTCCGCACGGCTACGACAAGCGGCTCATGCTCGCCTCCGGCCGGGCCAGCAAGCAGCTCGGCCTGAAGATCGCCGACAAGGTGGGCGTCACCCCGGTCGCCGCGGACCTGCGCACGTTCTCGGACGGTGAGGTCTACTGCCGCTACGAGGAGTCCATCCGCGGAGCGGACATCTTCATCGTGCAGTCGATCTGCGGCAACGAGGAAGAGGGCATGACCGTCAACGACGCCCTCATGGAGCTGCTGGTGATGATCGACGCGGCCGTGGGCGCCTCCGCCCACCGGGTCATCGCGGTCAGCCCCTGGTACGGCTACTCGCGCCAGGACAAGAAGTCGGCGCCGCGCGAGCCGATCACCGCCCGCCTGATGGCCCGTTGCCTGGAGGCCGCCGGCATCGACCGGCTCCTCACGATGGACCTCCACGCCGGGCAGCTCCAGGGCTTCTTCCAGAAGACCGTCGACCACATGACCGCGATGCCGATCCTCAGCCAGTACGTGAAGGACCAGCTCGGCGATACGGCCGACCTCGTGATCATCTCGCCGGACGCCGGTCGCGTGAAGCTCACGCGCAAGTTCGCCCAGAAGGTCGGTGCGCCCTACGCGCTGCTCGAGAAGGAGCGCCCCGCCCAGCAGGTGGCCGAGATCGGCTACGTGATCGGTGACGTCAAGGACAAGGTCGCCGTGATCGTCGACGACATCATCGACACCGGCGGCACCCTCGCCGCCGCGGCCCAGACCGTCCTCGACGAGGGCGCCTCCGCGGTCTACGCGGTCGCCACCCACGGGATCTTCTCGGGCAAGGCGTTCGAGACGCTCGGCAACTCGCCGCTGTCGGGGATCGTCGTCACCGACACGGTGCCGCTGCGCAGCGGCGCGCCCGACAACATCCGCGTCCTCACATCCACGGACATCCTCGCGGACTCCGTGCGGCGCATCTTCACCGACGACTCGGTGTCGGAGATCTTCGCCGGCGAGAACCAGCTCTTCTAGTCGGCGGCTGCAAACCGTCGGATTCCTGCGTCCTCGGTTTTCGCCGCCTCCCCCTGCGCGCGTCTGGCTGACGTGATCAGATAGGGCCATGACGCTCTACGAATTCCTGCTGACCGTCCACATCCTCGCCGCCATCGTCTGGCTCGGCGGGAGCTGGATGCTGCTCATGCTCGGCCTCTCGCTGAGGGGCGCCGACACCCAGCGGCGCGTGGACTTCACCCGCATGACCGAGAAGATCCCGAGCATCGTCTTCGCGGTCGCGTCGATCATCCTGATCCTCGCCGGGACGTGGCTCGTGGACGAGGCCGGGTTCGACTACTCCGACGCGTGGGTCACGATCGGCTACACCGGCTGGTTCATCAGCTTCCTGTTCGGGGTCGGGTTCTACGGGCGCGAGGGCAAGAGGCGCGAGCGGATCATCGAGTCGGAGGGGATCGAGTCGCCCGCCGTGTCCGCCAGCCTGAACCGCGTTCTCGCCGTGGCCGCCGTCGACTCCCTGCTCATCACCCTCGTGGTCGTGGACATGACCACGAAGCCGGGCCTCTAGCCGCCCGGCGTCCGGGCCGCGAACTTGCGGACGCGCTTCTCGCCGCGCGACTCGAAGTAGGCCCACTCCTCGCGGCCGAGCTCGGTCGCCGGGTCCTCGGCGAACCACCACTCGCGGCCGATCCGGTACCAGTTGCGCGTGGCCTCGAGCTGGCCGAGCACGGCCATCACGCCCGTCTCCATGCGGCGCCCCATCAGCTCGTTGGCCGGCACGTTCTCGCGCCGCATCAGGTCGTAGAACTCGGAGCGGGGGTCCGAGATCGCGGTGATCACCTTCATCACGTAGCGCGGGCTGATCCGCACGTCTCGGTCCTGCATGTACCAGCCGCCGACGGTCGTCACGTGCTCCATCAGCTTCTCGGCGTCGATCTTCTTCGGGTTGTTCAGGAAGCCGAGGTCGTGCAGCGCCACCCGCAAGCGCTCCGGGTCCTCGTCGAACACGGCCTCGAGCGCGGCGATCTCCAGCTCGATCTGCTCCTTGTCGAGCTGCTTGGTCATCCCGAAGTCGAGGAAGGCGACCTTCCCGTCGTCCATGAGGATGTAGTTGCCCGGGTGCGCGTCGGCGTTGAAGTGCTGGAGGTGGTAGATCGACCCGAAGCAGAAGCGGAAGACGATCTCCCCGAAGCGGTCCTTCTCCTCCTGGGGGAGCTGCTTGACCTCCTCGAAGCCGACGCCGTCGACCCACTCGGTCACCAGCACCCTGTTGCGCGAGAGCCGCGTGATCACGTCCGGCACGTAGATGAACGGGTGGCCGCGGTAGCCGCGTGAGAACGCGCGCTGGTTCTGGGCCTCGAACTCGTAGTCGAGCTCCTCGAGCACGCGCTCCTTCAGCTCGGCCGCGGCGGCCTTCGCGTCGAGGCCAGGCGCGAGCGCCTTAGCCATCCGCAGGATCATCCCGGCGTTCTGCATGTCGGCGCGCACGGCGTCGGCCACGCCGGGGTACTGGATCTTCACGGCCACGCGGCGGCCGTCGGGCAGCACCGCGCGGTGGACCTGCCCGATCGAGGCCGCGGCGCTCGCCTCGTGGTCGAAGTCCTCGAACAGGTCCTCGGGGGCGTCGCCCTCCCACTCCTCCTCGAGCACCTTCTTGACCTTGCTCCACGGCATCGGCGGCGCCGAGGTGCGCAGCTCGCCGAGCTTCTCCTGGTACATCTCGGCGTACTCCGGCGGGAGGAACTCGGTGTCGATGAACGACGCGAGCTGGCCGATCTTCATCGCCGCGCCCTTCATCGTCCCGAGCGCGTCGACCATCCGCTCCGCCGCCTCGAGGTGGCGAGCGTCGAGCTTCTCGTCCGACGCCTCCTTCGAGCGCACGAGGTTGGCCGCCTTCGTGCCCGCGTAGCGCGCGCCCTGCGTGCCGATCACGCTGCCCACCTTCGCGGTGCGCTGGACGCGGCCGGTCGGGATCCTCGATTCGTCGCGAGCCATGCCGGGCCGGAGCGTAGCTCGCGAGCTATCCTCAGCCGCCGTCATGGCCGACCAGCGACCGAGCCTTGCAGTCGAGGAGCGCCCCGAGACCGGGTCGCGCGCGGCGCGCCGCCTGCGCCGCGAGGGCCTGATCCCCGGCGTCGTCTACGGCGGCGGCGACTGCACCGCCGTGCGGATCGACGCGCGCGAGCTGCGCAGCGCGCTCATCGCCAGCTCCGCCGTGATCGACGTCTCGATCGGCGGCGGCAAGTCCAGGCCCGTGATCGTGAAGGACCAGCAGCACCACCCGGTCCGCGACGAGATCGTGCACATCGACCTGCTCGAGGTCCGCCTCGACGAGAAGATCCACACGACGGTCCCGCTCGAGCTCGAGGGCGCCGAGGAGGCTCCCGGCGCCAAGGAGGGCGGCGTGGTCGAGCACGTGACCCGCGAGCTGAACATCGAGGCGCTGCCCACCTCGATCCCCGAGCGCGTCGTCGCCGACGTCTCCGGCATGGAGGCGGCCGCCACGATGCACCTCTCCGAGCTCACCCCCCCCGAGGGCGTCGTCTTCCTCGACGACCCCGAGGAGACGATCATCGCCACCGTCACGATCCCGACCGAGGTCGTCGAGCCCGAAGTCGAGGAGGAGACCGAGCTGGTCGGCGACGAGGCCGAGGCCGTGGTCGGCGACGAGGCCGGCGACGAGGGCGAGGCCCCGGCCGAGGGCGACGGGGGCGGCGAGGAGTCCTGAGCCTCTTCCGGCGCGGCGGCGGCCGGGTCGATTGGCTGATCGTCGGCCTCGGGAACCCGGGGCCGAAGTACGAGGGGACCCGCCACAACGTCGGCTTCGAGGTCGCGAACCTGCTGGCCGCGCGCTGGGAGCTCCCGCGCGCGAAGAAGCGCTACGCCGGGCTGTACACGGACGGCCGCACGGGACCGGGCGGCCCGCGCGTGGGCGTGCTGCTGCCGCAGACGTACATGAACGACGTCGGCCGCTCCGTCGGACCGGCGCGCGGCGCCCTCGGCGTCGAGCTCGACCACCTCGTGGTGCTCCACGACGAGATCGACCTGCCGTTCGGGCGGATCGAGCCGCGCCTCGGCGGAGGCCTGGCGGGGCACAACGGCCTGAAGAGCCTGAGGAGCGGGCTGGGTGGGGTGGAGTTCCAGCGCGTGCGGGTCGGCGTGGGGCGTCCCGACACGACCGACCCCGAGATCGTCAGCGCCCACGTCCTGGGTCGTTTCGCGGAGCCGCGCGAGGAGGTCCGCGAGCTGATCGAGCGCGCCGCCGACGCGACCGAGCGGCTGATCCTCGGCGCCTAGACTCCTGACCGGAGGATTTGGTCGCCATATGCGACCAAACACTCCACCCAAGCCCCGGGCCGCGCCGAGATCGCGGTCGCTTCGCATGCCCGACACGCTTCGCTCACTGCTGACGTTCGCCTCGGAGGACCCCGCCGTGGGGAGGCTGACCGCGGCGCTGGCGCCGGGTGCCAACGAACGCGCCTTCGTGTCGCAGTCGATGAGGCCCTTCCTACTCGCGGCCGTTGCCGACGAGGAGCCGGAGCGGCCGACGCTCATCGTCGCCGGCGACGACCGCGCGGCGCGCGACCTCGCCGCCGACCTGCGCACCTACCTGGCGCCGCGCACCGTCCGCCTCTACCCGTCCCGCGGCGTCCAGTACGAGTCGCATCTGGCCCCCGCCCCGCATCTCGTGGGACTGCGGGTCGCGGCGCTGGACGCCCTGCTGGACGGGGGGGAGGAGGCCGCCGTCGTGGTCGCGTCCGCGGCCGCGCTCAGCGAGAAGGTCCCCGACCCCGAGCTGCGCCCGCACGGCTTCACGATCGAGAAGGGCGGCCTGCTCGACCTCGACGAGGCCGCCGGGCAGCTCGCCGCGGCAGGCTACGAGCGCGTCGACCAGGTCGAGGAGCGCGGGCAGTTCGCCATCCGCGGCGACATCCTCGACGTGTACCCCGCCACCGAGGAGCGCGCGGTCAGATGTGAGCTCTTCGACGTCGAGGTCGAGCGCCTCACGTTCTTCAGCACCTTCACGCAGCGCTCCCTGGAGGAGGCCGAGCGCGTGGAGATCGCCCCCGCTGCCGAGATCGGCCCCGAGCACCGCGAACTGGCCGCGATGGCCGCCACGGAAGGGGCCGAGGACCGCCCCGACATCGCCGAGCTCCTACCCGTGGACCGCTTCACGGAGTTCCTCTCCTTGCTGCCAGCCGGTGCGCTGCTGGCGATCGCGGCGGAGGAGGAGATCGCCCCCGCGCTCGCGGACCTCTGGCACGACGTGACGATCGCCTTCCACGACAAGGACGCCCACCACCTGTACGTGGACCCGACGGAGGCGCTGAACGAGCGCGCGGCGCTGCGCCTGTCCAGCCTGGCCAGCGACCAGCCCCACCAGTTCCGCGCCCAGGGCGCCGACACGTCGGCCAAGAACCTCCGCGAGGCCGAGCCCGAGCTCGAGAAGCTCGTGCGCTCCGGCTACCGCACGATCGTGGCCTGGGCGCGCCAGGGCGAGGCCGAGCGCGCCGCCTACAACCTCGCGCGCGTGCGCGCGAACTTCATGAACGGGGGCCCGCCGATCGGCGAGCCCGGCCTCACGTTCGCGGCGGCCAACCTCCGCGAGGGCTTCCTCAACCCCACCATCAAGCTCGCCGTCCTCCCCGAGCACCGCCTGCTCCGCCGCCACCGCGGCGAGCGCCGCGCGGGCCCCGCCACCGGCGCGGGCGCCATCGCCAGCTTCACCGACCTGCGTGCGGGCGACGCGGTCGTGCACGAGGACCACGGCATCGCCCGCTTCACCGGCTTCGAGACCAAGACCGTCGGCGGCGTGACGCGCGACTACCTCGAGCTCGAGTACCGCGGCGGCGACCGGGTCTTCGTCCCGAGCGACCAGCTCTACAAGATCAGCCGCTACGTCGGCGCCGAGGCCGACGACCCGCCGCTCTCCAAGCTCGGCGGCAAGCAGTGGGAGCAGATGAAGATGCGCGCCCGCCGCGCCGCCGAGGCGCTGGCGGGCGAGCTGATCAACCTCTACGCCGAGCGCAAGCGCCGCGCCGGCTACGCCTTCCCGCAGGACGACGACTGGCAGCTCCAGTTCGAGAACGCGTTCCCCTACCAGGAGACCCCCGACCAGCTCGAGGCGATCGAGCAGGTGAAGGCGGACATGGAGGAGGCGCGGCCGATGGACCGGCTGATCTGCGGCGACGTCGGCTACGGCAAGACCGAGGTGGCGCTGCGCGCGGCGTTCAAGGCGGCGGGCGACGGCAAGCAGGTGATGTTCCTGGTCCCGACCACCGTGCTGGCCCAGCAGCACTTCGGCACCTTCAGCGAGCGCCTGCGCGACTACCCGTTCACGATCGAGATGGCCTCCCGCTTCCGCAGCGGGAAGGAGACGGGCGAGGCGGTCAAGGGCTTCCAGGAGGGCAAGGTCGACATCCTGATCGGCACCCACCGCCTCCTCTCGCGCGACGTGCGGCCCAAGGACCTCGGCCTGCTGATCGTGGACGAGGAGCAGCGCTTCGGCGTCAAGCAGAAGGAGCTGCTGCGCCAGCTCAGGCTGCGCGTGGACGTGCTCGCGCTGTCGGCCACGCCGATCCCGCGCACGCTCCAGATGTCGCTGGCGGGCCTGCGCGACATCAGCGTGATCGAGACGCCCCCCGAGGGGCGCCGCGCGGTCCGCACCTACGTGGGCGAGTACGACGAGGACCTCGTGCGCGAGGGCATCGACCGCGAGATCGCCCGCGGCGGCCAGGTCTTCTTCCTCCACAACCGCGTGGAGACGATCGACGAGACCGCCGAGCACGTGCGCGCGATGTGTCCGAAGGCGCGCGTGCGCGTCGCCCACGGCCAGATGGGCGAGGGCGCGCTCGAGAAGGTGATGCTCGAGTTCCTGCGCGGCGGCGCGGACGTGCTCGTGTGCACCACGATCGTGGAGGCCGGCCTCGACATCCCGACCGCGAACACGCTGATCGTGGAGCGCGCCGACCAGCTCGGACTCGCCCAGCTCTACCAGATCCGCGGGCGCGTGGGCCGCTCGCGCGAGCGCGCGTACGCGTACCTGCTCTACCCGAGCTCCGCCGCCCTCACCGAGCAGGCTGCCGCCCGACTGGCCACGCTCTCCGACTACACCGAGCTCGGCTCCGGCTTCAAGATCGCGATGCGCGACCTGGAGATCCGCGGTGCGGGCAACCTGCTCGGTGGGGAGCAGTCCGGCCACGTCGCGGCGGTCGGCTTCGAGCTCTACATGGGGATGCTCGACCAGGCGGTGGCCGGCATGTCCGGCGACTCCGCCGAGGAGGCCCCGGAGCCGGTTCGCGTGGACGTGCCCGTCGACGCCTACGTGCCGGGCGACTACGTCCCCTACGAGGCCGCGAAGATCGAGGTCCACCGCCGCGTGGCCGGCGCCCGGGAGGTCGCCGAGCTGATGGTGCTGCGCGACGAGCTCGAGGATCGCTTCGGCCCGATCCCCGAGCCGCTCGCCAACCTGATCAAGCTCCAGGACGCGCGCATCAAGCTGGGCTGCGCCGGCGCGAAGGACGTCGGCTTCGCCGGCGGCA
>DASVWC010000017.1:0-75514 GCA_036389835.1 Thermoleophilaceae bacterium
ACGAGCGGACGGTCTGCTCGGCGTCCGGCGTGTAGGCGCCCCGCGGCGCACCTTCGCCGAGCGCGGTGTCGCCGGGGCGCGGGAGCTCGAAGGTCGTCGAGGACAGGAACTGGGCCGGGAAGGCGCGCGGCGCGCGGCGCATCTGGCGCGCGCTCGGGTTCGGGACGTACGCGAGGATCGAGTACTGGTCACCGCGGCCGAGCTCGCCGTCGACCAGCTCGATCGTGCCGTCGCCGCTCTCCGCGGTGAGGAGGTCGCCGCGCACGCGCCACACGGTCCCCGCGGTGACGAGCTGCCGGCTGCGCAGGCTCTCGACCTCGAAGCCGATCCGCTCGTCCCAGCGCGCGTCGTAGTCGTCGGGGACGTCGGACTGGGCGTCGACGTTGACCGTCGCCGTCGAGTGCAGCCAGCGCAGGCCGTCGAAGTGGTCGAGGGTCTGGGCCTTCCAGTAGTGCGAGCGCTGCGAGCGCACGCGCAGCAGCGTCTTGCCGTCGCGCGGCCAGTCGATCGGGCCGTAGTTGTGCGACCAGTCGAAGGTGCTGCCCGGGCCGCGCGCCTCGTCGCCGAACAGCGACCAGCTCTCGTAGTCGAACCATCCCTCGCGCTCACGCAGCGCGGCGGCGACCGGGATCGCCACGGTGGTCGCGACCGCCAGCGCGACCGCGGCGGCGACCGTGTCGCGCACGCGCAGGCGCGGCAGCCAGAGCCAGGCCGCGACCAGCGCGAGGAGCGCCAGGCCGCGCCCGATCGGCTCGCCGAGGCCGCGCTCCGTGACCGCCAGCGCGTAGAGGGCGACGACGGGGACGATCGCTGCTCCGCGCAGCAGGCCGGCGCCGCGCCGGGCCGGCCAGAACGCCAGCGCGGCGGACGCGACGGCGATCACGGGCAGGCCGAGCAGCACGGTGAGCCGCAGCCACTCGTCCTCGCCGTCGTAGGGCCAGGTGGCGCTCGTCGTGCCGGCGAGGCCGTCGTCGATGTTGGCGCCCAGCTCGTTCCAGTGGGCGGGGACGAGGTAGCGGTCGTCGAGCCCGACGGCGGTCAGCGCCAGGGCCAGCGCCGTCGCGGTCAGCAGCACGCGGGCGGCCACACGCGCCGGGGCGTTGATCGGGAGCCCGGCGCTCGCGTACAGCGCGGCGCCGAGGACGGCGGCGATGAGGACGACCAGGATCAGCCGTCCCGCCGGGGGCTCCGCCACGAACCCGATCCAGTGCGCCCCGGCGAACGTGAGCAGCGCGGCGAACGCGGCGATCCGCAGAAAGACGGAGCCCTCGGCGGCAACCGTCCTGCCTAACCGTTCCATATGAACGGCTATCCAGGACGCTTGCGCAGACGCGGCGCTCATGCCGCCCTGCTCGCCGCCGTCCCGAGTCGCCGCCCCGTGCAGCCGGCGACGCCGAAACCGCCGGCCGGCGCGCCGTCGAGCGCCGGCGTGACCAGCCAGCGCTCCCGCGCCGCCGCCCGTGCCAGTCCCGCCGGCACGCCCGGACAGGCGGCGACCCAGTACACCGCGCCCGCCCGCTCCACGCGCCCCGCGGGCGCGCGCGGGTCGGGCTCCACGAGCGCCAGGCGCACGTGCAGCGCCGGCCAGGCGCGCAGCTCGGGGTCGACCTCCGTCGCGCGGCGGTCGCCGGGCAGCAGCAGGGCGCAGCCGCCGCCGCGGGCCAGGTGCACGGTCAGCGAGGCGGCCGCGCGCACCGCGCGGTCGAGCGCGTCCTCATCCGGCGGGCGGCGCGCGTCGAGCACCACGAGCGGGCGCGAGTCCGAGTCGGCGACCAGCCGGCGCTCCACGAGCTCGCCGCGGCGGGCGACCGCGGGCCAGTGGATCCGGCTGGCCGGCATCCCGGGTCGGTAGGGGCGCAGTCCGTCGATCTCCAGCTCGGCGGACTCCGCCTTCGGCCGCGGCGCTTGCCCCCCGGCGCGGCCGGTGGCCGCGGCGCCGGGCGCGAGCACGGGCTCGACGCGCGGCAGCACGAGCAGCTCGCCGGCGGCGCTCTCCATGGTGCGCTCGGCGAGGCCGAGCGGGTCGCGGATCGACAGCCGCGCGGGCTCGAGCACCCGGCGGCCGCGGTGCTCGAAGCGCACCTCCACCCGCACGCGCGCGGGCGACCCGGGCCCGGCTGGGAGCGGCCGGCCCAGCAGCGGCTCGGTCAGCTCCCCGCCCGGCGGCGGCGCCAGGCCGCGGCGGACGTCGAGCAGCAGCGGCCACGCCGCACCCTCCTCGACCGTGTGCGGACCGGTCGTGCGCTCCAGCCCGGCGCCGGCGCTCGCCATGGCGACCCAGGCCGCCGCGCCGGCGCCCAGCAGCACGAGCGCCACGGCCGGGACGTAGAGGCTCGGGGCGCCGAGGCCGAGCCCGCCCGCGAGCAGCACGAGGCCGAGCAGGACGGCCCCGAGAGCGCGCGTCAAAGCGCCGGGACGCGCTGGAGCGCGTCGGCCACCACGCTCGCGCGGTCGGCGCCGGCGGCGTCCGGCGCGAGCAGCAGGCGGTGCGGCAGCACCGAGGGCGCGAGCGCCTGCACGTCGTCGGGCAGCGCGTGGTCGCGGCCGTCCAGCGCCGCGAGGGCCTTGGCCGCCTTCAACAGCATCAGGCCGGCGCGCGGGGAGGCGCCGAGGTCGAGCCGCGGGTCGCTGCGCGTGGCCTCGAGCAGCGCCACCACGTAGCGGCGCAGCGCCTCGCTCGCGTGCACGCGCGCCGCGGCCTCCTGCGCGGCCACCACGTCGCTCACGCCGGCGACCGGCTCGAGGTCGAGCACCGTGTCGCGCACCGCGTGCTCGCCGAGCATCGCCGCCTCGTCCTCGGGCCGCGGATAGCCGAGCTCCACGCGCACCATGAAGCGGTCGAGCTGCGCCTCCGGCAGCGGGTAGGTGCCCTCGTACTCGACCGGGTTCTGGGTCGCGAGCACCACGAACGGGCGCGCCAGCTCGTGCGTGTGCACGTCCACCGTCACGTGGCGCTCCTGCATGCACTCGAGCAGGCCCGACTGCGTCTTCGGCGAGGCGCGGTTGACCTCGTCGACGAGGACCACGTTCGCGAAGACGGGCCCGGGCCGGAACTCGAAGCGGCCCTCGCGCTGGTTGAAGACGTTGGTCCCCACCACGTCGGCCGGCAGCAGGTCGACCGTGCACTGGACGCGCGCGTACTCGGCGTCGATCGTCCGCGCCACCGCGCGCGCGAGGGCGGTCTTGCCCACGCCGGGGTTGTCCTCGATCAGCACGTGGCCCTCGGCCACCAGCGCCACGATCACGTTGCGCAGGGCGGCCGGCGGCACCTTGACCGCGCGGCGCACGTTCGCGGCCAGCCGCTCCCCCAGCGCCTGGACCCCGGCCGGGTCGAGCTGCGGGACCGTGCTCACCCAGGCGATGTTAGGGAGCGGCGCGCGCCGGTCCGCCGGCTGGCGCGGTGGCCCGCCCTCAGGCCTGCGTCGGCTCCTCGGAGTGCGTCAGCTCGCGGACGGCGGCCTCGGGGTCCGGGGCGCGCATCACGGCCTCGCCGACCAGGACCGCGTCCACGCCGACCCGCTCGAGCTCCTCAATCTGCGCGCGCTCCACGATCCCCGACTCCGACACCACGACCTTGCCGGCCGGGACGTCGTGGAGGAGGTCGAAGGTGCGCTGCACGTCCACGCTGAAGTCCACGAGGTTGCGGTTGTTGATCCCGATCACGTCGGCGTCGATCTCGAGCGCGACCTCGAGCTCCGCCTCGTCGTGCACCTCGACGATCGCGTCGAGGTCGAGGTCGCGCGCGAGGCCGTGGAGGGCGCCGAGCTCGTGCGGGCGCAGCGACCCGACCACCAGCAGCACGGCGTCCGCGCCGGCGGCCTTCGCCTCCCAGAGCTGGTAGGGGTCGATCGTGAAGTCCTTGCGGATGATGGGCAGGTCGCTCACGTCGCGCGCCTCGCGGAGGTCGTCGAGCGAGCCGCCGAAGTGGCGCTCCTCGGTGAGGATCGAGAGCGCCGCCGCGCCGCCGCGCTCGTAGGCGCGCACGAGCTCGGCCACGCCCGCCCCCTCCCGGATCTCGCCCGCCGAGGGCGAGCGGCGCTTGAACTCCGCGATCAGCGACGTCCCCGGCCGCGACAGCGCCTCCGCGAACGGGCGCCCGCCGCCCCCCTCCGAGGCGCTGCGCTCGAGCTCGCCCAGGGGCAGCTCGCGCTTCACGCGCTCGAGGCGCTCGCGGGTCGCCTCGATCAGCTCCTCGAGCCGGATCGGGCTCACGGCGCCAGCTCCCGGCTGCGCTCCACGAACCGCTCGAGCGCCGCGCGCGCCGCGCCCGAGTCGATCGCGGACTCGGCCGCGCGCACCCCGGCCTCGAGGTCGTCCGCGCCGCCGCCCACGTAGATCGCGGCGCCGGCGTTCAGGACGACGATCGAGCGGTCGGGGCCCGCCTCGCCGTCGAGGACCTTGCGCGCCAGCGCGGCGCTCTCGTGCGGCTCGCCCGCGCCGATCGCGGCGGCCGGGGCGGGCTCCACCCCGAGCTCCTCCGGCGTGATCGTGCGGGACTCGATCCCGCTCGCGTTCAGCTCCACGGCGCGCGTGGGCCCGCACACGCCGATCTCGTCCAACCCATCCTCGCTCGACACTACCAGTGCCCTGGTGGCCCCGAGCTGCCCCAGCGCGGCGGCGATCGTGTCCATGTAGGAGGGATCGGAGACGCCGATGAGCTGCCGGGTCGCGCCCGCGGGGTTGGTGAGCGGGCCGAGGAAGTTGAAGATCGTCCGGACCGCCAGCGCCTTGCGCACCGGCACCACGTGCTTCATGGCGGCGTGGTGCGCGGGCGCGAACATGAAGCCGAAGCCGACGCTCTCGATGCACTCGGCCACGGCCCCCGGCTCGAGGTCGATGCGCGCGCCGAGGGCCTCGAGCACGTCCGCCGAGCCGGAGCGCCCGGTGGCCGAGCGGTTGCCGTGCTTGGCGACGACGCAGCCGGCGCCGGCCGCCACGAACGCGGCTGTGGTGGAGACGTTGAAGGTCGGGTGCCCGCCGCCGGTCCCGGCGGTGTCGAGGAGGTCGTCGCGGGCGACCCGCACCTTCGTCGCCAGCTCCCGCATCGTGCGCGCGAGGCCCACGAGCTCGTCCACGGTCTCGCCCTTCGTGCGCAGCGCGATCAGGAACGCGGCGGTCTCCGGCTCGGTCGAGCGGCCCTCCATCACCTCGCGCAGGACCGCGGCGGCGGCGTCGGCGGGCAGGTCCTCGCCGGAGGCGAGGCGGTCGATGGCGGCGGTCAGCAGCGGGTTCGGCACGTGCGCAGTCTAGGTCGGGTCCGGCCCGTCCCGATCGCCGCGGGTCGCCGCTCGCAGCGCACCGGCGAGCGCCGCCGGGGTGGCGACGGCCACGCCCGCGAGCAGCAGCCAGAAGGTCCACGCGCCCACCCCCGGGGGCCGGAAGCGCGCGGCGCGCTCGAACATGTCGGGGACGAGCGCGAGCGCCGTCTCCGGCTCGCGGCGCAGGAAGAGGATGTGGACGTCGCCGTCGGCCGGGCGCCCCGCTGCGGTCGCGCCGCCCGGACTCTCGTAGGGAGGCCCGCCGTAGAACGCGATTTCGCGCGTGCCGAGGTTCCGGAAGCACACGTCGACGTCGCGGCCCTCCGCGACCTGCGGCGTGAGCTCGGCGCGCACGTCGCGGTTGTCCCTGGCGCCGGCCGGGAGGCGACCGCGGGCGAGCACCGTCGGGGTCCCCGCGGCCCGCACGACGGCGTCCATCGCCGGGCCGGGCTCCGGCCCCGTGCCGAGGCGGACCTCGACCATGTCGAACGCAGCCGCGGACTCGAGCCCGACCTGGCACACCTCCTCCCCGGGCGGCGCGACGGCGACCCAGCGGACGACGCGCGCGTTGATGGAGAACGCGAGCTCGCGATCGTCGATCGCGCCCACGGCGGCCACGGCCGCGAGCCCCGCGGCGAACGCGCCCAGCAGCAGGAGCACCGGCCGGCTACGCAAGGTAACGCCCCGCGACGAGCGCCAGCGAGAAGAGCTGGAGCACCGCCATCCCGGCGAGGATCAGCGCGGCGCCGAGCTCGCGGAGCCGCCGGGAGAGGTTACTGAGCCCCGCGGCGACGGCCACGCCGACGATCGGCATCAGCGGCAGGAGGTAGCGGCCCTGCATGACGCGGCCGTGGTCGTCCCTGACGGACTGGAAGTCCACCCAGTGCAGCCCCAGGACGAGGCAGGCCGCGACGAGGCCGAAGATCGCGAGCGTGTTGCGATCCGGCCGGAACCTGCGCCTGGCCACGGCGACCGCGGCGCTCGCGAAGGTGGCCAGCGCGACCCCCGCGAGCCCGAAGTAGACCGGCTCGGGGAACCGCACGTCGAGCAGCCCGAACGCGGCCCACGTGTACTCGACCCACACGGTCTGCGCCGGGTTGTCTATGGCCAGCGCGGCGTACTCGTTCTGGAACGGCAGCCGGGGCAGGTAGAAGTCCCACAGATACGTGGCGAACCCGCGCAGCGCACCGGGGTCGAGGTCCAGCGGTGCGCGAGCGCCGATCTCGCGCTCCCCCACCACCCCGACGAGCACGAGCACGGCGGCCAGCCCCACGCCGGCGACCGCGGAGAGGCGGGGCGCGAACCCGCCGCGGCGCGCGAGCACGGCGAGCACGAGCACGACGGCCGGCACCAGGGCCAGGCCCGCCGGCTTAACGAGCACCGCCGCCGCCGTGGCCGCCAGCAGACCCGCCAGCGGCGCGCGACTCGGCCCGCGCCTGACGAGGCGCACCGCGAGCCACAGCGCCATCGAGTACGACGCGAACAGCAGCGCGTCCGGGTTGACTCCGGCCGACACGAAGGTCGCCATCGGCTGGAGGCCCACGCACGCCGAGCCGGCGAGCTGGAGCAGCCGGTCGCGATCCGTGAGCTCGCCGATCAGCAGCCAGGCGCCGGTGGTGGTGACGAGCATCAGCAGCGCCGACCAGACGCGCATCGCGAAGATGCGGTCGAAGACGTCCCCGCCGGACGGCGCCGTGTACGGGATCGCCTCGTACGCGTAGTAGAGCGGCGGGTGGTTGGCCTGCGCCCCGATCGCCTTGGCGTCGTCGCCGCGCACGCCGAGGCGCGGCCGGTAGCGCTCCCAGAGACGCTCGGCGCCGGGCTCCCAGGCCGGCTTGAGCTGGGGGTCCACGATCCGGTTCGTCCGGATGGCGCCGCGCGCCCAGCGCAGCTCGCTCGAGTAGAGCCGGTCACCCGGCGCGCCGGCCCGCGGGCGCTCGCCACGCTCGGCCAGCGACTGCACGTAGGCCACGTGCGCGGCCTCGTCGGGCACGGCGAACGGGGGGACGAGCAGCGCCCAGGTGACGAGCGAGATCGCCACCGCGCACAGAAGCAGGACGAGTGGCCGGGCGTCGCGGGGGTCCCGTGCTTCCCTCGCGGGCTCCACGGCGCCCACGCTAACGCGTCGGCGTCACGCGCGGGAAGGTCAGCGGCGGCGCGCGTTGAGCACGTCGAGGGCGTCGGCCAGCGACAGCCCGCGCGCGGCGAGCAGGACCGTCAGGTGGTAGAGCACGTCCGCCGCCTCCTCGGCCACGCGCTCGTCGCTCTCGCCCTCGGCGGCGCGCGCGGCCTCGTCGGCCTCCTCGCGGACCTTGGCCCCGATCCGCGGCGGGTCCGCCAGCAGCGCGGCCGTGTAGCTGCCCTCGGATGAGCTCGCGCGCCGGGCCGCGATCGTGCGCTCGAGGGCGGGCAGCGCCTCGTGGGCGGCGGGCGCGGGGTCGCCGTTGTGGAAGCAGGTCCGCTCGCCGGTGTGGCAGGCGGGGCCGGCGGGATCGACCAGGGCGAGCACTGCGTCGAGGTCGCAGTCGTAGCGCAGCGAGCGCACCCGCTGGACGTTGCCCGAGGTCTCCCCCTTGTGCCAGAGCTCCTGTCGCGAGCGGCTCCAGAAGTGCGTCTCGCCCGTCGCGCGCGTGCGCGCGAGCGCCTCCTCGTTCATGTACGCGAGTGTGAGCACCTCGCCCGTGCGCGCGTCCTGGACGACGCACGGCACGAGCCCCCGGTCGTCGTAGGCGATCTCCTGCATGCGCCGGCGATTCTAGGTATGGCAACCTCCCACCCATGGATCCCACCGAGCTCGCCTACGCCGGAGTCGCCCGCCAGGCGGAGCTGATCCGAGCGCGCGAGGTCTCCCCGCTCGAGCTGGTGGACCTCTACCTCGAGCGGATCGAGCGGATCGACCCGCAGCTCAACTCGTTCCGGACCGTCGCCGCCGAGCGCGCGCGCGCCGAGGCCCGTCAGGCCGAGGCCCGGGTCGGCGCCGGAGACGAGCGGCCGCTGCTCGGGGTCCCGGTCGCGGTGAAGGACAACATCGACGTGGCCGGCGAGGTCACCGCGCACGGCTCGGCCGCCTTCGGCGCACCGGCGGCCGAGGACGCGGAGATGGTGCGCCGCCTGCGCGAGGCGGGCGCGATCCTGATCGGCCGCACGCAGATGCCGGAGCTGGCGATCTGGCCGGCCACCGAGTCCGAGGCGTGGGGCATCACCCGCAACCCCTGGGACACCTCGCGGACCCCGGGTGGGTCGAGCGGCGGGTCGGGAGCGGCGGTGGCCGCCGGGCTCGTGGCGGGCGGGGTCGCGACCGACGGCGGCGGCTCGATCCGCATCCCGGCCGCGTGCACGGGGCTCGTGGGCCTCAAGACCCAGCGCGGGCGCGTGCGGCTGTCGGGCGCGGAGGAGCACTGGCACGGGCTGAGCGTGGCCGGCGCCGTGACCCGCCACACGATCGACACCGCGCTGTGGCTCGACGTCGTCGCGGGCGGCGCCGGGGCGCCCGACCCCGACCGGCCCTACGTGGAGGCCGCCACCACCCCGCCGGGCAAGCTGCGCGTGGCGGTGTCGGTCAAGTCTCCCGACCCGCTGGTGAAGGTCTCGGGGTCGGTCAGGCGCGCGATCGAGGAGATGGCCGAGGTGCTGCGCTCGCTCGGACACGAGGTGCACGAGCGCGACCCGGATACCGGCTGGGTGCTGCCGCTGTTCCTGCCGCGCTGGGCGGTGGGCATCCGCGACGAGGCCGAGAGCATGGCCATCTACGACGCGCTCGAGACGCGCACGCGGCACACGGCGGCGCTCGGGCGGATGCTCGGCATGCGCGGAGTGCGCTTCGCGCGCGATCGCGAGGAGGCGCGCGCGCGGCAGGTCAACGCGATCTTCGACGACGCCGACGTGCTGATGACCCCGACGATCCCGCACCCGCCCGACGTGGCCGGCTACTACGCCCGCGCGGGGATCGCGGGCAGCATCAACCGCGCGTCGACCACCGTCGTGTTCGCGAACATCTGGAACGTCACCGGGCAGCCCGCGCTGGCGGTGCCCACGCAGAGCACCGGCCCGGGGGGCGTGCCGCTCTCCGCGCAGCTCGTCGGGCGGCCGAACGACGAGGGCACGCTGCTCTCGCTCGGCGCCCAGCTCGAGGCCGAGATCGGCTGGCCCGAGCGACGGCCGCCCGTCGGCTAGATGACCGCGAGCGACTCCCTCCGCGTCCGCGCCGCCCGCGGAACGCTCGTCAACGCCGGGTTCATGGTCGGCCTGCACTCGCTGTCGCTGCTCAAGGGGTTCGTGATCGCGGCGTTCCTCACGCGCAGCGAGTACGGCGTGTGGGGGATCGCGCTGCTCACCGTGGGCACGCTCACCTGGCTCAAGCAGGTGGGGATCGGCGACAAGTTCGTGCAGGAGGAGACCGACGACCCCGAGCTCGCCTACCAGCGCGCGTTCACGATCGACCTCGTCTCGAACCTCGGCGTGCTGGCGCTGGCGGGCGCCGCGCTGCCGGCGCTGGCGGGCGCCTACGGCCACTGGGAGATCGTGGCGCCCGGCGCCGTGCTGGCGCTGGCGCTGGCGGCGCAGTCGTTCAAGACCCCGGTTTGGATCTTCTACCGCGACCTGCGCTACGCCCGCCAGCGCGCGATCGAGGCGGTCGACCCGCTCGTGTCGTTCATCGTGACGATCGCACTCGCGGTCGCCGGGCTCGGCTACTGGTCGCTCGTGATCGGCTTCGCGGCGGGGGTCGCCGCGTCGTCGGCCGTAGCGGTCGCGGCGTCGCCCTACCGGCTGGCGCTGCGCTACGACCGGGCCAAGCTGCGCGAGTACCTCGAGTTCTCGTGGCCGATCTTCGTCGCCGGCGCCAGCGCGCTGCTCATCCCCCAGCTCTCGATGCTCGTCGGGACCTGGGAGCTCGGCCTCGCCGGCGCCGGAGCGATCGCCCTGGCGGGCACGCTCGCGAGCTACACGGACCGGATCGACGAGCTGGTCACGTGGACGCTCTATCCCGCCATCTGCCGGGTCCGCGACGACACGGCGGTCCTCTTCGAGGCGTTCGCGAAGTCGAACCGCGCGGCGCTGATGTGCGGGATCCCGTTCGGCGTGGGGATCTCGCTGTTCGCGGCCGACCTCGTGGAGCACGTGCTGGGCGGCGAGTGGGCCGGCGCCGTCGGGCTCCTCCAGGTCTTCGGGCTGCTCGCCGCCGCCCACCACGTGGGCTTCAACTGGGTCGCGTTCTTCAGCGCGCGCGGCGAGACACGGCCGATGGCGGTCACGGCGCTCGTCGTGCTCGCCTCGTTCCTGGCCGTCGCGGTCCCGCTCACGTTCGCGTACGGCCTCGACGGCTACGCGGCCGGGATGGCGGCGGTCACCGCCGTGTCGCTCGCGATGCGCGGCTGGTACCTGGCGCGGCTCTTCCGCGGCTTCCGGATCGTGGCGCACGCGCTGAGGGCGGCGGTGCCGACGGCGGCGGCGACCGGGGCGGTGCTGCTCGAGCGGGCGCTGGTCACGGGTGAGCGCACGCCGGAGCTGGCGGTGGCCGAGCTGATGGGGTTCGCCGGGCTCACGCTGGCCGTGACGCTCGCTTTGGAGCGGGCGCTGTTGAGCGAGCTGCTGGGGTATCTGCGCGGGAGGGGCAAGCCGCTGGCCGCCTCGGGGATCGAGCGAACTGCGGCTGGGTAAGGGGGCGGGACCTCCCGTAGACCGCCCTACCCAGCCGCCGCTTGCGGGCCACGCCCGGCCCGGGAGCCGCGCCGAGCGGAGCGGGCGCGCCGGCCGGAGCTACAGGTCGAGCTTGCGGAACAGCGGGCGCGGCAGGTGCCGCAGGCCCGACATCACCGCGCGCAGCGGCGCCGGCGCCCAGACCGTGTGCGCGCCCGTGCGCAGGCCGGCCGCGATCGCCTCGGCCACCGAGTCGGCGTCGGTGGAGAGCGGCGCGGGCTCGAGCCCCTCGGTCATCTTCGTCTTCACGAAGCCCGGGCGGACCACCATCACGCGCACCCCGCTGCCCTCGAGCGAGTCGCCGAGCCCCTGCGCGAACGCGTCCATCCCGGCCTTGGTCGAGCCGTAGACGAAGTTCGACGCCCGCGCGCGCTCGCCGGCCACCGACGACAGGTAGACGATCGTCCCGTGGCCCTGGGCGCGCATCCGCTCGACCAGCGGGATGCTCACCGAGACCACGCCGGTGTAGTTGACCTGCGCCGACTGGACGGCGGCGTCGTGGTCCCGGGCGAGCCGCTCCTGGTCGCCCAGCACGCCCCACGCGACGAGCACGAGGTCGACGTCGCCGAAGCGGTCGAAGACGTCGCCGACGAACCCGGCGTGAGACTCGAAGTCGAGCGCGTCGAACGCGACCGCCTCGACGTCGGCGCCGAGCTCGCGGAGGTCACCCGCCGCCGTCTCGGCGGCCGCGGGATCGCGAGCCGCGAGAATCACGCGCTTCGCGCGCTCGCGGACGAGCCGCCGGGCGGTCGCCAGCCCGATCTCGGACGTCCCGCCCAGCACCAGCACCGACTGCACGGCGCCCGTCGCGTCCCTCACGCGAGCGCCAGCCTGCGGGCGAGGTCGGAGCGCATCACGCCGCCGGGGTCGACCCGCTCGCGCGCGGCGCGCCACTCGCCGAGCCGGCCGTACATGGCCTCGAGCACGTCGGGGCGCAGCCGCGAGTCCTTGGCGAGGTACACGCGCCCGCCGGCGCCGGCCACGATCTCGTCGAGGCCGTCGAGCAGCGGCGTCAGGCCCGGGAGGGCCGCCGGGATGTCGAGCGCGAGCGTCCAGCCCTTCATCGGGAACGAGATCATGCCCGTTCGCTGCTCGCCGAAGCGCTTCAGCACCGCCAGGAACGACGGCGTGCCCGCCGCGCTGAGGCGCTCGATCGACTCGCGCAGCGCGTCCTCGGCCCCGTACGGCACGACGAGCTGGTACTGGAGGAACCCGCTCGGCCCGTAGATCCGGTTCCACGAGCCGACGGCGTCGAGCGGGTAGAAGAACTCGCGCACGCCCTCGACCCGGCCGGTCTCGTGCCTCGGCGCGGCGCGGTAGTAGGCCTCGTTGAAGGCGCGGATCGTCGAGCGCCGCAGGAGCCCTGGCGGCGTCCACGCCGGAGCCGACAGGCGGACGCCGCCGAGCACCCCGTTCCCCGCGGAGCCGTTGCCGCCCTCGGCGTGGTCGCCGCGGATCAGGACCGAGCGCCCGAGCGAGCCGCCGCGGGCGAGGCAGTCGATCCACGCGACCGAGTAGCGGTACTCGTCGTCGCGCTCGGACATGCGCGCCATCACGTCGTCGAGGTCCGACGCGCGCTCGCGGTCCACGACCATGTACGGCGAGCCGACCCTGAGCATCCGGATCGTCGCGGACGCGATCACCCCGGTCAGGCCCATGCCGCCGGCCGTCGCGTCGAACAGCTCGTCCCCGGGCTCCACCGTCACCCGCTCGCCCGCCGGCGTGACCAGCTCGAACGAGAGGACGTGGTCGCAGAACGAGCCGTCGGCGTGGTGGTTCTTGCCGTGCACGTCGGCGGCGATCGCGCCGCCGATCGTCACGTGCCAGGTCCCGGGCGTGACGTGCACGAACAGGCCGAGCGGCAGCAGCGCGCGCGTGAGCGCCTCGATGCTCACCCCCGCGTCGGCGGTCACGACCCCGCTCGCGAGGTCCACGTCGTGCACGCGCGCGAGGCCCTCCATCAGCAGCACCCGGCCGCCCGCGTTCTGCGCGGCGTCGCCGTAGCTGCGCCCCAGCCCGCGGGCGAGCACGCCGCGCGGCCCCGGCTCCGCGAGCGCCGCGGCGATCGCCTCGCCGTCGGCGTCGATCACCTCCGCGCGGCTCGGAGCGGTCCTGCCCCAGCCCGTGAGGACCGCCTCGCGGGCGCGGCTCGGCGCGGCCTCAGAGGAAGTAGACACCGGCCCCGAACAGGACGATCCAGACCCCCGCGAGAGCGGCGAGGATCCGGTCGCCGAGCACCACGTCCTCGGGCGCCTCGCCGTGGCCGGCCTCGAGCAGCATCGCGTAGCGCAGCATGAAGGTCACGAACGGGACTATCGACAGCTCGTAGAACGGGACGTCGCCCTCCTTCGGCGCCATCTCGAACGCCCACAGGCAGTAGGCGGCGATCGTGACGCCGGACGCCATCGTCCAGACGTACTTGAGGTAGTCGCGCGAGTAGGCCGCGAGCGTCGCGCGCACCTCGCCGCGCGCCTCGTCGAGGTCGATGTGCTCGCCGTGGCGCTTGCCGGCGACGATGAACAGCGAGCCGAACGAGGCGACGATGATGAACCAGCGCGAGAGCGGGACGTCCGCCGCGGCGCCGCCTGCCACGGCGCGCAGGATGAAGCCGGACGCGATCGCGACGATGTCCACGACCTCGACGTGCTTCAGCCAGAGCGTGTAGCTGGTCGTGAGGACCATGTAGGAGGCCACCACGATCAGCAGCTCGACGCGCACGACCAGCGCCAGGCCGAGGCCGGCCACGATCAGCACCCCGGCCAGCGCCAGCGCCAAACCGACCGGCACGATGCCCGCCGCGATCGGGCGGTTGCGCTTGCGCGGGTGGAGGCGGTCGGCCTCCACGTCGCGCGAGTCGTTCAGCAGGTAGGTGCCGCTCGAGACCAGGCAGAACGCGACGAAGGCGAGCGCGACGTCGAGCAGCACGTCGGACTCGGTGAGCACGCCCGCGGCCCCCGGGGCGGCGGCCACCAGCACGTTCTTGAGCCACTGCTTGGGCCGCAGCGCGCGCACGATGCCGCCGGCGAGCCCCTGCCTGGGGGCCGTGCCTGGAGCGAGCGTCGCCGTGTCGGCCGCGGCCGGCGCGGTCGCCGTGTCGAGTCCCTCCGCCACGAGGGCCAGTCTACGTGCGCCCGTCCGCCCAGAGCACCGCTTGCACGGCTCCTACCGGCTCGCCGCGGGCGACCGCGCGCAGCCAGATCTCCGCGGTGAGCGGGCCGAGCGCGCAGCACATGGCCGGCACCCGCGCGTCCCAGTCCGCGCGGGCGACGCCGAGCGCCTCGCGCAGCAGCCCGTCGCGCAGGAAGTCCTCGCGCACGGCGCCGCCGAGGTAGCGCGCCACGTCGAAGCCGAAGCCGACCTTCTCGCGCGCGACCACGCCCGCCGGCAGCAGGCGCCGGCCCAGCTCGCGCAGCGGCGCCTTGCGCTCCGGCTCGACCCGCCGCTCGAGCGGCATGTTGAGCGCGAGCGCCACCACGTCCGGGTCGAGGAACGGGACCCGCGTCTCGACCGAGTGGCGCATCGTGGCCTTGTCCTGGCGGTTGAGCAGGTGCGGCAGGTAGGTCGACAGGTCGGCGGCCAGACCGGCCTCCAGGCGCCCGCGCGGGCCGGGATGGTGGGCGTACGCGCGCAGCGCTCGCTCGAAGCGCTCGCGCTCGAACGCGCTGACCTCCGCGGACGGGCCCGGCAGCGGGTCGGGGATCGCGCGCCCGGCCAGCACGCCGCGGCGCTGGAGCGCGCGCAGCGCGGCCCGCGCGGCGGCCTCGGGGCGGCGGCGCGCGGCGAAGTCCGCGAACGCGTGGTGGTGGAGCCACGAGTAGCCGCCGAACAGCTCGTCCGCGCCCTCGCCGCTCAGCAGCACCTTGACCCCGCGCTCCCGCGCGAGCCGCGCTATGGCCGCCATCGGCACCGAGCTCTCGTGGGTGAGCGGGTACTCGACGTGGCGGACCACGTCCACGAGCTCCGCGCGCCATTCGGCAGCGGTCATCGTCACCGTGTGCAGCTCCACCCCCAGGTGCTCGGCCACCGCGGCCGCCCAGCGCCCCTCGTCCCACTCCGGCTGGTCGGCGATCCGCGCGTTGAAGGCGTGGACCGTGCCGGCCTCCGCCGCCAGCGCGGTGATCAGCCCGGAGTCGAGCCCCCCGGAGCACATCGTGCCGAGCGGGACGTCGGCCATCAGCCGCCTGCGCACCGACGCGCGCAGCGCGGCCTCGAGGTCGCCGGGCTCCTCGCCGACCGCGTCCAGCGGGTCGTACCAGCCGCGCTCGCGCGTGGCGAGCGTCTCGAGGTCCACCTCCACGAGCGTGCCCGGCATCACGCGCTCGATCGCGGCGAGCGGCGTCCGCGGCCCGTTGGCCCAGCCGCGCTCGACCGCGTGGGCGAGCACGTCGCGGCGCACCTCGCCGGGCACTCCGGCCGCCAGCAGCGCGCGCATCTCGCTGGCGAACCAGAGGGCGCCGCCGTGGCGGGCGAGGTAGAGCGGCTTGACCCCGAAGCGGTCGCGCACGAGCAGCAGCCGGCCGCGCTCGCGGTCGAGCGCGGCGTAGGCGAACAGGCCGTTGCAGCGCGGCACGGCGTCCGCGCCCCAGCGCGCGAGCGCCTCGACCAGCGTCTCGGTGTCGCTTCCCCCGCGCCACGCGACGCCCGGCAGCTCCTCGCGCAGCTCGAGGTGGTTGAAGACCTCGCCGTTGTAGGTGAGCAGCCAGCGGCCGCCGGCGTCGGCCATCGGCGCGTGGCCGGCGGAGGTCGGGTCGACGATCGCGAGGCGGCGGTGGACGAGCCCGGCGGCGCCCTCGACCGCGATCCCCTCGTCGTCGGGCCCGCGGTGCTCGAGCGCGCGCGCCATGCGCTCGAGCGCGGCGCGGTCGGGCGCGTGCCCGGGCGCGGCGACGCACCCGGCTATGCCGCACACGGGTGGCTAGCTCGGCTCGGCGTCCAGGTCGAGCGCGGCGGAGTTGATGCAGTAGCGCTGGCCGGTCGGGTTCGGTCCGTCGTCGAAGACGTGCCCGAGGTGGCCGCCGCAGTTCGCGCAGACGACCTCGGTGCGGACCATGCCGTGGCTGCGGTCCTCGCGCACCTCGACGCCGCCCTCGTCCATCGGCTCGTAGAAGCTCGGCCAGCCGGTGCCGGAGTCGAACTTCGTGTCCGAGCTGAACAGCGGCGAGCCGCACGCGGCGCAGTTGTAGGTGCCGCTCTCCTTGGTGTAGACGTACTCGCCGGTGAACGGGGGCTCCGTCCCCTGGCGCCTGAGGATCTCGTACTGCTCCGGCGTGAGCTGCTCACGCCACTCCTGCTCGCTCTTGTCGACCTTGGGGCTCATGCCCCTCAGTCTCACATACCGCGTCGGCGCAGCACGTGCGGCACCGTCCGCAGCAGGATCTTCAGGTCGAGCCAGAGCGACCAGTTGGCGCGGTAGAGGTAGTCGATCGTGACCATGTCGGTCATCGGCACCCGCGAGGAGCCGAGCACCTGCCACGCGCCGGTCATGCCAGGCGTGACCTCGAGCCGGCGGCGCGACCAGCCCTCGATCCGCGCGTCCTCCTCGTCGATCAGCGGGCGCGGCCCCACGAGGCTCATCTCGCCGCGCAGCACGTTCAGGAGCTGCGGCAGCTCGTCGAGCGACGTGCGGCGCAGCAGCCGCCCTACCGGCGTCACGCGCGGGTCGTCGGCGATCTTGAAGAAGCCGTCGGCCTCGTTGCGGTGCAGCAGCTCGGCCTTCTGGCGGTCGGCCCCGTCGTACATCGTGCGGAACTTGAACATGTCGAACGCCGCGCCGGCGCGCCCGACCCGCTTCTGACGGAACAGCACCGGCCCCGGCGAGGTCAGCTTGATCGCCAGCGCCGCCGCGGCGAACAGGGGGGCGAGCAGCACCAGCCCGGCGCTGGCGGCGCCCAGGTCGAGCGCTCGCTTGAGGAACGCGGAGGACTTCGTGAGGTCGTAGCGGCGGATGCCGAGCAGCGTGAGGCCGCCGAGGTCGTCGAACTCCACCGAAGAGCCGACCACCTCGAAGAGGCGCGGGACGACGCTGACCTTGACGCCCAGTCCCTTGACGGTGCGGATCGTGTCCAGCATCTCGCTCGAGCTCTCGCCGTGGGGGCAGATCACGACGCGGTCGATCCGGTCGCGGCGCAGGACGAAGTCGAGCTCCGCGAGGATCCCCCTGACGTCCTCGCCGCGCTGGGCCTGCGGCTCGTGCTCGACCGGCACGCGGCCGACGATCTCCGCCTTCACCGGCGAGACGTTGGCGAGCTTCTCCTGGATCCGGCGGCACTCCTGCGAGCTGCCCAGCACGAGGATCCGCTCAGCGGTCGCGGCGCGCAGCGCGACGCGGCGGGCGACCGAGCGCGTGGCGCCCATCAGCAGGACGAGCGAGGCGACGGTGAAGAGCACCTCGGGCTTTCCGAAGGCGGTGGTCGCGAGGTGGTCGTCCACGAACCAGGCGACGATCGCGAACGTGAGCGCGACGTGGAAGAGCTTGGGGATCTCGTCGAGCGTCGTCTTGTGGAGGACGTGCTCGTCGCGGTCGTAGAGCCCGACGACCTTGCTGATCAGGACGATCAGCGGCAGGATCAGGAAGAGCGCGTAGCGGGGCGTGGCGTCGTTGAGGACGATGGCCGCGCTGAGGACGACCGCGGCGGACGCCATGTCCGCCACGCCGAGCGCGCGACGGTGGAGGGCATCGCGGTCGACCGTCGCGGCGGCGCGCTCGCCCTCGCGGATCGGCCTGGCGGTGGTGCGGGCATCGGCGAGCTCGGAGAGCTCGCGCGCGGCGCGGCGCACGGCGGGGAGCTGGAGCGCGTCGAGCGTCGCGACGGCGCCGCCGGAGTGACCGTTGCCGTTGCCGTTCGCGTTGCCGTTGCCGTTCGCGTGGCCGTTGCCGTTCGCGTGGCCGTTGCCGTTGCCGTTCGCGTGGCCGTTGCCCCTGACGAACCGCCGGCCGTTGCCGCTCGGCCGCGCGTCATGCGCAGGCGGCGGCGAACTCGGTGCTCCGGCCTCAACAGCCGGTGCGTCGACAACTCCCCCCTCACTCATGCCTCACAGCCCCCCCGGTCGCGTAGCCCGGATCAGATTCGGAGCGAGTACCGCACCAACGGTCGCTCCTCGCCGCCTCCTGCGGATACACCCCTCATCCCCTGAAAGGTGGGCGGAAAAACCGTTTGTTCGGCGATCACCCTGCCGCCGCCAGCTTAGCGTCGAAATTCGTCCGTGGCGCCACTCGCTCCCGGCGTGGGCGGGCCCGTCACCGCGCTGACACGCTCGCGGCCGAGGCGGGAGCCGCGCGGGTCGCACGGTCGCCGCCTCAACGCATATCGTTGCGGCCCGTGGATCTCAAGGAGCGAGTCGACGCGCGCGGCTGGTACCACACCATCGAGCTCGCGCCGGGCGTCACCACCAAGGGCTGGTTCGACCTGCGCCCGTTCATGCACGCCTACGGGCTGCCGGAGCGCCTCGACGGGAAGCGCGCGCTCGACGTGGGCACCTGGGACGGCTTCTGGGCGTTCGAGATGGAGCGCCGCGGAGCCGAGGTGGTGGCCCTCGACCTCGACGACGAGCGCGACCTCGACTACCCGCCGCGCCGCCGCCCCAGGGAATTCCCCGACGAGCCGCGCGGGCAGGGCTTCCACATCGCCAGGGAGGCGCTCGACTCGAAGGTCGAGCGGGTGAACCTCAGCGTCTACGACGCGACGCCCGAGGAGCTCGGCAGCTTCGACCTCGTCTTCTGCGGCAGCGTGCTGATCCACCTGCGCGACCAGCTGCTCGCGCTCGAGCGGATCGCCGGCCTCTGCACGGGCACGTTCATCTCGGCCGAGGAGTACGACCGCGCCTCCAACCTCATCCCGTTCCCGGTCTCCCGCTACCGGGCCGACCGCGACAAGGCGGTCGTGTTCTGGCTGCCATCGATCCGCACCTGGCGGCGCATGCTGTGGACGGCGGGGTTCGACCGGATCGAGAACCGCGGCAAGTTCAAGCTGAAGTCCACCGAGGGCTTCGACGTGCCGCACGTCGTGCACCACGCGCACAAGGACGGTGGCGGCGGCTAGCCGGTCGGGCGCACCGCGGCCGGACGCGCCCGAGCTGTCGGTCGTGGTGCCCTCGCACGAGCGCCCGGTGCGGCTGCGCTGGCTGCTCAACGCGCTCGAGGAGCAGACGCTGGAGCGCGACCGCTGGGAGCTCGTGGTGGTGCACGACTCCGGCGAGGACACCGAGCGGCTGCTGCGCGAGCACCCGCTCGCCGCCGCGGGCGTGCTCCGGCACGTGCGGCTCGCGCGCGGCACCGGCTCGGCCGCGCGCCAGCGCAACGTGGGCTGGCGCGAGGCGCGCGCTCCCCTGATCGCCTTCACCGACGACGACTGCCGGCCCGAGGCGGACTGGCTCGAGCGGATGCTCGAGGCGGCTCGGACGAACCCGGGCGCCGTGATCCAGGGACGCACCAAGCCGGACCCGTACGAGGCCGAGATCATGGACTGGGCCCCGCGGCCGCGGTCGATCGACATCGACCCACCCACTCCGCACGCCCAGACCTGCAACATCCTCTATCCGCGCGCGGCGCTCGAGCGCGTGGACGGCTTCGACGAGTCGATCCGCACCGCCGGCGAGGACTGGGACCTCGCCGCCCGCGCGCAGAAGGCGGGGGCGGGCTACGTCGGGGAGCCGCGGGCGACCGTCTACCACGCCGTCGACACGTTCTCGCTGCTGGGCCTGATGCGCTTCAACAGCCGCTGGCAGACGCTCGCGCTCGTGCTCAAGCGACACCCGGAGCAGCGCGGGGTGCTCGCGCACGGGCTGTTCTGGAAGCGCCGCCACGCGCTGCTGGTCCCGGCGCTGGCCGGGGTCGCGCTGTCGCGCCGGTCCCCCGCGCTCGCGCTGCTCGCCGTCCCGTACGTGCGCGACGCGATGCCCTACCACGGCGGCGGGCCGCTCGGGCGGGCCCGCGCCGCGGTCGAGCTGACGGGCCGCGCGGCGGTCGACCTCTCGGAGCTGTGGGCGATGGTCCGGGGCAGCGCGCGGTTCGGGACGCTCGTCCTTTGAGCGCCGGGCGGCCGCGCGTGGCGCTGCTCCACCCGTGCTTCTTCCCCGAGGTCAGGCGCGGGAGCGAGCGGATCATCCGCGACCTCGCCACGTCCCTGCTCGAGCTCGGCCACCGGCCGCGGCTGATCACCAGCCACCCCGCGGCGCCGAGCCGCACGGTCGAGGACGGCCTGCCGATCGTGCGCCACTGGCGGCCGCCGGAGCGCCGGCTCACGCGCCGGCTGATCCCGGAGTACTCGACGCACGTGCCGTTCGCGTACGCGTCGCTGCGCGCCGGCGGCGACGACCTCGCGCACGCCTTCCACTTCACCGACGCGGCGGCGACGCTGCGCTGGCGCGAGCGGACCGGCCGCCCCGCCGTCTTCTCGTACATGGGGCTGCCGGAGCGTCCGGCGCTCGCCAACCGGCGCGGGAAGCTGCGCCTGCTCACGGCCGCGGCGACCGAGAGCGACGCGGTGCTCGTGCTCTCGCACGCGGCGGCCCGCGCGATGGAGCGCTGGCTCGGCGTGACGCCGCGCGTGATCCACCCCGGCGTGGACCTCGCCACCTTCACGCCCGGCGGCGCGCGCGACCCCGAGCCCGCGATCCTCTGCACCGCGGCGCCAGACGACCCGCGCAAGCGCGTGGACCTGCTGGCGGCCGCGTTCGCCCTCGTGCGGCGCGAGCGGCCGGGCGCGCACCTGATCGCGCTGCGCCCGCACGCCCCTGGCGGCGTGGCGCGGGCCGGCCTCGACCAGGACGGCGTGGAGCTCTTCGACGCGGTCGACGACCCGGCGCTGCTGGCGCCGCTGTACCGGCGCGCCTGGGTCTCGGCGCTGCCGTCGCGCGCCGAGGCGTTCGGCGTGGTGATGCTCGAGTCGCTCGCCTGCGGCACCCCCGTCGTGGCGAGCCAGGACGCAGCCGCGCCGGAGGTGATCGACGACTCCGGCGTGGGCGTGCTCTTCGGCGATCCGTCGCCCGAGGCCGTCGCGCGCGCGCTGCTGGAGGCGCTCGACCTGGCGGAGGACCCCGCTACGGCGGACGCGTGCCGGGCGCGCGCGGGCGAGTTCTCGACCGGCCGGACCGGGCGCGAGCACGCCGCGCTGTACAGCGAGCTGCTGGACCGCGCCGCGTGACGCCGCTGCGGCTGACCGTCCTCGCCGACCAGTTCCCCGAGCTCTCGGAGACGTTCGTCGCGTCGGAGCTGCACGCGCTGCGCGACATGGGGCACGCGCTGACGGTGGAGGCGGCGTGGCACGCGAAGAACCCGCACCCCTCGGCCGCGGAGGGGCTCGAGGTGCGTTACCGCGAGGGCGAGGGGCGGCGCGCGCGGGCCACCGCCCTGGCGTGGCTGGCCGCCCGGCACCCGCTGCGCGCGCTGCGCGACGTCGTGGACCGAAGCCGCTGGCGCCGCGAGGAGGGCGTGCGGCCGCTCTGGGAACTCGCCCCGGCCGCGCGGCGGATCGCCCGCCACGGCGCGACGCACCTGCACGCGCACTTCGGCGCGGGCGCGGCGCTCGACGCGATGCGGATCGGACGGCTGCTGGGGCTCCCCTACAGCTTCGCCACGCACGGCTACGACATCTTCATGCTGCCCGCAAACCTGCGCGAGAAGCACGAGCGCGCCGCGTTCGCGGTGAGCGACTGCGACTACAGCGTCGAGCACCTGCGCGAGCTGATCGGCGCCGAGGCCGGCGCCCGCCTGCACCGGATCGTGCTCGGGGTCGACGGCGAGCGCTTCCGCCGCCGCGCGCCGTACCCCGGCGGCGGCACCGTCCTCGCGGTCGGGCGGCTCGTGGAGAAGAAGGGGCTGCGCTATCTCGTCGAGGCCGCCGCCGAGCTGGGCGCGGACGGCCCGCTCGAGCGAGTGCTGATCGTCGGCGAGGGGCCGCTGCGCGGTGAGCTCGAGGGCCTGATCGCCGGAACGGGCGCCCCGGTCGAGCTGCTGGGAGCGCGTGCGCCCGAGGCGGTGCGCGAGCTGCTCGAGGCGGCGGCGCTGCTGGCGATGCCGTGCGTGGTCGCCGCCGACGGCGACCGCGACACGATGCCCGTGGTGGTGAAGGAGGCGCTCGCGATGGAGGTTCCCGTGGTCGCGACCGACGAGGTGGGCCTGCCCGAGGTCGTGAAGCCGGGCTGGGGCCGCCTGGTCGCGCCGCGCGACCCGGCCGCACTCGCGGCCGCGCTCCGCGAGCTCCTGGAGCTAGCGCCCGAGCGGCGCGCGGAGATGGGCCGCGCCGGCCGCGAGTTCGTGCTCGAGCACGCCGAGATCAGGCGGGAGACGGGGCGGCTGGTCGAGCTGATCCGGCGCTGCGGCGGCGCCTGAGCGCGCCGGCGGCGGCGAACGCCGCCGAGCACGCGAAGATCGCGCAGACCGGCTCGAGCGGCTGGCGGTAGCGGGTCCCGCCGTCGGAGGTGTAGACGACGGACACGGCGAGGGCGGTGACCAGCAGCGGGACGACCAGGGCCCGCCGGCGCCTCGCCAGCCACAGGCCGGCCACGGTGAACGGCAGCATCAGCGTCCACGAGATGTACGCGAGCGTCGCGATCGTCCGCTCGCGCCCGTCCACCGGCGCCGGCTCGATGACGCGCTCGGGGCGCTGGAGCCCCCAGACCCGCACCACGCCGTTCCAGAAGAAGGCCTTCGGCACCGACGACGGGTGCTCGCGTATGTAGTCGAATCCCTTCTCGCGCAGGCGCTCGCGGAACTCGCCGTCGCTCAGCGGCGGTCCGCTGCGGATGTCGTCGATCGACGCGGGCACCGCCCGCCACGCCCACGGGCGCTTCTCGTCGTTCGCCGCGTCGTCGTTGAACGTCCCGTAGAGCGCCGCGTCCTGGATCGAGATCGGGACGAGGTGGTCCGGGTCCACGGAGTGGTTGCGCAGCGTCCAGGGCACCACGATCAGGACGGCCAGCCCGACGGCCGCCGCCGAGTGCAGCAGGCCGCGGCGCCAGCCGCCGACCATCGCCCACGTCGCGACCACGGTCGCGAACAGGAACACCGCCGAGGGCCGGATCAGCAGGCTCACGCCCAGCAGCGCGCCGACGGCGATCACGCGGCCGCGCGACGGCCCGCGCTCGAGCACGACCAGAAGCAGGATCAGCATCAGCGGCGTGGCCAGCGCCTCCGAGTAGAGGCGCACGTCGAATTGCCACGCGCTGGGGGCGACGGCGACGACGAACGCCGCCGCGAGGCCGACGGGCGGCGCGAAGAGCCTGCGCCCGAGCAGCCAGGTCAGCCCGACCGGGACGAAGCCCATCAGCGCCTGGATGGCCAGGACGCGGTCGGGGTTCTTGCCGAGCAGCGTGTACCAGACGCCGACCCAGACGGGATAGCCGGGCGCCTTCTGCATCGACTCGTGCTCGACGCCGAAGGTCTCGGTCCAGAGCCACTTCCCGTCGGCCGCGAAGCTTCCCTCCTTGTGGTACTCGGGCTCGTCGCCGGCGAGCTGGTGGTCGTCGGTGATCAGCACGTAGGCGAGTCGCAGCGCGACCGCGAGGCCCGCCGCCACCAGCACGAGGAGAAGCTCGCGCCGCTCCGGCCGCGGCTCACCGGCGACACGCGCGGCCCGCTCGCTGAGTCCCCCGTCCGCCATGCCGGCGGCAATGTACGGGACCGCCCGCTCGTGCTGCGGCGATCGGCGTCGTGCGTCAAGGTACCGCCGCGCAGTGGCCGTAGTCGCCTATCACGTCCTCTTCGCCGTCGCGGCCGGGTCGCTGCTGGCCGCGGCGCTGCGGCTGGCCTCCACGATCGCCGAGCGCGGCGCGGAGCGGTTCCTCGCCGCGGCCGTCTTCGCGGCCGCGGCCGCTGTCGCCGAGGCGCTCGTCCTCGGGCTCGCTCGCCTCGGCGACGAGCCGGCGGCCCTCACGGCCGCCGCCGTCGCGACCTGGCTCCTCGCGTGGCGGCTGCTTCCGGCGCCCACCGTGCGGCCAGCGAGCGAGTTGCCCGAGTGGCTCGCCGGCAGATCGCGCGCCGAGTGGCTGGCGATCGCGGGGGGGGTGGGTCTCGGCGCCGCCTGGCTCGCGTGGTGGCTCCTGCGGCCCGCGGTCGGCGCCGACAGCGTCCAGTACCACCTTCCCGAGGTCCTGACCTGGATCCACGAGGGCGACACCGGCGCCGTGCACGACCTGCATCCGCTCTACCCGATCGGCAATTACCCGGTCACGAACGAGGTGCTGGTCGCATGGTCACTCGGGATCGCGCGCAGCTTCGCGCCGCTGCCGTTCCTGAGCATCGGGACGATGCTGTTGCTCGTCGTCGGCGGCCTCTCCGGGCTGCGTGCCCTCGGGGTGGGCCGGCTCCCAGCCGCGCTGGCGGTGGCCGCGGTCGCGGCCTCGCCGCTCGCGGTCGCCCAGACGATCGGCCCCAACACCGACCTCCCCGCCCTGGCCTGGCTCGTGTGCTGCGCGAGCCTGGTCGCCTCGTCGCGCGCCAACCGCCCGCTGCTCGCGCCCGCGGTCGTGGCGGCCGGGCTGGCACTGGGCACCAAGACGACCCCGGCGCTCTTCGTGCTCGTCGTGCTCGGCCTGGGCGCGTGGGCCGCGCGCGGCGACCGGCGGCTGCGGGTGCCGGTCGCTCTGGCGACGCTCGCAGCCGTCGCGGTCGGCGGGACCTGGTACCTACGCAACCTGCTCGACCACGGCTCGCCGCTGTGGCCGTTCGCCTCGGGGCCGTGGGGCGACGCCGCGCCGTCGTTCGTCGACGAGACCGCGAGGACCGGGCTCGCCGAGCGCCCGCGCGCGACCCTCGACGGACAGCTCGGCGCGTACGAGGACTTCCTCGCCGGCGCGCTCGTAATGGTCCCGGCCGCGCTCGCCGCAGCGCTGGTCGCACGCGTCCGGCCGGTCCTCGCGGCCGCCGCGGCAACCGCCGCCGGGCTCGCGCTGTGGACGATGGCCCCGTTCACCGGGATCCCCGCGGACGTACCGGACCAGTGGGTGCCCGCGCTGACCGGCCTCGCCGTGAACGCGAGCCGCTACCTGCTCCCGGTGATCGCCGCGTCGGCGCTGACCGTCGCGCTCGCGTCTAGGTGCGGCGGCGCTGCGCTCCGCGCCGCCCTCGCCGTACTCGGCGTCGCGCTGCTCTGGGACCTGGTCCGGGTCGCGGACGCGTCGAACGCGGCGGCGCCGCCGGCGCCCGCGCTGCTGGCGGGGGCCGCCGCCGGAGTGCTCGCGGGAGCCGCCGTCGCGCCGCGGCTCGTCGCGCGGGCGATCCCGGGCTGGTCGGGGCCGGCGGCGCTGGTCGTGCTCGTCACCGTCCTGTCGGTTGCCGCGCCCGGCTTCATGGACCGGCACGCGCGGGTCGACCTGGGGTTCACGCCCGGCTACGAGGGCCTGCTCACCGCGCTCGGCGACCGAGCCGGCTTCGACGACGACGAGCGGCCGGTCGCGTTCGCGCCGATCGTGCTCGGCACGCTGAGCGGCGACCGGCTGCGCCATCCGGTCGAGCTCATCCCGGCCGACGAGCCGTGCGAGCGCACGCGGGAACGGACCCGGACGCAGTGGGTGGTCGTCTACGACGGGTACTTCTTCGAGCCCTACAACGCGCGCGGCTGCTTCGCGGGCGTCGCGCCGGCCCTCAGCTCGGGGGCGCTGAGGGTGTACGGCGGCGGCTGACCTCGCCGCCGCGAACGCGGTCGATCAGCGCGACGGCCCCGAGTGCCGCGAGCATCACGACGAACGGGTCGACCGGCGCGCGGAAGCGAAGGTAGCCGACGACGAACACCGTGGCGACCATCGACAGGGGCACGAGCCAGACCCACCACGGGGCGCGGCGTGCCGCCGCGGTCGCCGCGCCGCCGATCGCGAGCGCGGCGAGCAGCCAGAACGTGACCAGCTCGACGACGGCGAGCTTCGCGGTCGCGGTGATGCCGAGCTCGGAGCGAATCCAGTCGACGCCCGCGGCGTCGAAGTCGCGGCGGAGGTTCCACCAGGCGACCTTCACCACGTAGCCCGGGTGCTCGCGGGCGTAGTCGATCGCGTGCGAGCGCAGCGCGTCGCTCCACTCGGGCTCGGCGTTCTCCATGCCGCGGAGCGCCTCGAGGTTCTCCGGGACGTCGAACCACACGACCCACGCGGCCGGCCAGCGCTCCTGGTCGCGGGCCATGTCGTTGTAGGTGCCCGCCAGCGTGAACCCGTCCTGGGTGCTCACGGGAACGAAGGCATCCACCGCCGCGGCGTTGCGGATCGTCCACGGCGCGATCGTGAGCAGGGCGGCGGCGGCGGCGAGCGCCGCGGGCGCGTACCGTCGGGCCGTGCGGCGCTCCCCCCGCGGCGGGAGCGCTGCGATCACGAGCGGGACGAGCATGAGGAGGGCGTTCTGGCGAGTGAGCGTCGCCAGGCCGGCGAGCACCCCCGCGAGCACGATCCACCTCAGCCGCGGGTCACGCAACCGGTAGTGGAGCGCCGCCGCGACGGCGCCGAGCACGAGGGGCGTCAGCAGCACCTCGGAGAGCAGGGCGTTGCCGATCATCCACATCGACGGGTAGACCGCCGCGAGGGCCAGCGCCGCGAGCCCCACGCGTCGACCGAAGAGCTGCCGCGCCACGAGGCTGGTCAGCGCCACCGTCAGCGTGCCGAGCAGGGCCTGGGCGACCCGCGCGACGTCCACCGAGTGCCCCGGGGTGACCGTGTAGACCGCGGCGAGGAAGACCGGGTAGCCCGGCGGGCGGTAGGCGGTCTCTCCCTTGAAGGCGGGGGTCGGCGGCGGGTAGCGCCCTTCGTCGGAGAGCGCGACCGCGTGGCGCTGGTAGTCGCCCGGGTCGGCGTACAGCTTGTAGTCAGGCGTGGTGGCGATCACGGCCAGGCGGACCACAAGCGCCAGCACGAGCAGCGCCAGGACCGCCTTCCTCACGCGGGGACGACCTCCGGCGTGGGCCGCCCGCGCACGTAGTTCCAGATCTCGCGCATGAGGCGGCGCTCGATCAGCAGGGTGAAGGCGATGGTCGCGATCGAGTACAGCGCCAGCTCGGCGATCGCGCGCGCGAGCGTTCGGTCGCCGGGGATCAGTCTCACCAGCAGTGCGAGCGCCGCGGCCGGGACACTCGGGAGGACCGCCCGCCCGAGGTGTCGCAGCATCTTGAAGCCCTCGAACAACCGCCGCAGGTAGTACGCCCTGGTCGCGAGGCTGATCGCCGTCATCGCTCCGAACCCCAGCGGGAAGCCGGTGAGCCCGAGCCAGACGATCAGCGGGACGCAGATGACCAGGAAGCCGACCAGGTTGACCACCGCCGTGATGAAGATCGGGCGTGTGTCGTTCACCGCCCGGAAGAACAGCGACCAGTTCCACGCCACCTGCCGGAACGCGGCGATCATCCCGTACGCGGCGAGCAGCCCGACCGCGACCCGCCAGCGCTCGCCGAGCACGAATGTGACCAGGTCGTCGGCGAACAGCGCGAGGCCGACGCCGAATGGCATGCCCCAGATCAGCGACAGGCGATTCGACTTGACGAAAGCCTCGAAGAGCTTGTCCCGCTGTTCCGCGACACGGCAGACGGCCGGGTAGATCGTCTGGCTGATGATGTTGTCGACGCGGTCCGCGAAAGCCGCCACGCCGGTGGCCAAGCCGACCGCGCCGAGGCCCGCGACCCCGACCACCCGGTTGCCGACCAGCAGCGTCCCCTGCACGACGAGCAGGTTGCTCATGCCGTACCCGACCAGCGGCCAGGAGAAGCTCACGTATGAGCGCATCGTCGCGCTGTCGTACCGGTAGCGAACCGGGTACGGGCCGACCGCGAGCGCGACGGCCGCCGCCGCCGCCGCGCCGACGAGCGTGCCGAGCACGAGCGCCCAGTAGCCGAACCCACTCGCCGCGAGAGCGAAGATCACGATCGTCCCGAGGATCGGGTCGACCGCGCTGATGGCCCGCTGGCGGACGAAGTCCATGCGGCGGTAGAAGGTCCACAGCGGAGCCTGGAACGCCGTCATCAGGACGCTGAGCCCCAGCACGATTCCCGGCGCGATGATCTCCTCCTGGCCGTAGGCGATCGCGTAGAGGGGCAGCGCGACGCACACGAACGCGACGAACGCCAGTGAGACGAGCAGCTCGAGCGTGAACGCCCGCTGGAATGCGAGCTCCTGGTCGTCCTCGCGCTGCTGGATGTACTTGTCGGCGATGCCGACCTGCTTCAGCCAGGAGAGCGTGATGAGCGTGGTGACCAGGATGGTCCAGATGCCGAACTCGGCGCGTGTGAGGAAGGCCGCGACCAGCGTGCGCTGGAGCAGCCCGAGGCCGGCAAGGCCGACGTTGAAGCCGGTGTTGATGATCGTTCCGCGCGCGGTGTGCTCGCGGAGCGTCCGGCCTCCGAGTGGCACGTCGTCGCGATTCGTCCGATCGGTGCTCGTGCTCATCCCGAGGTAAAGGTGCCGGTCAGGCGACGATCGTACGCCGACTGACGCTCCCGTACAGCAGCGCTGCCGCGCCGGCGGCGTCGGCGATCACCTCCACCGCTGCCACCAGCGGAGCGCGGCGGCGGTACGGCAGCGCGCGCCGGGCGACCTGGCGCGCATACGGCACCGCCGCCGCGAGCGGAAGCGGCGAGTGCGTCAGCCGGGCGGCCGCGACCCCGGCGAGCGCGGCGTCGAACGCGGCCGTGCGCCGGGTGAGGAACCAGCGCGCAAAGAGGAACTGCCCGCGCAGCTCGGGGATGCGCTCGACCATGGCCGGGAAGTGACGCCGGCGGAGGTTCTCCGCCACATACGCGCGCGCGCCGCGCGGCAGGACGGCGTGCTCGACGACCGCCGCGGCGCAGAACGCCGTCCGCGCCCCACCCCGCCGCGCGCGCCACCCGAGCCACGTGTCCTCGCTGAGCGGCCGGCCGCGATCGTGGATCCAGGCCTCGAACCCGCCGAGGCGCTCGAACAGCTCGCGCCGCAGGAAGACGTTCGCGGTCTCGTAGAGCCCGGTCTCCCGCTCGACGGTGAGGCTGCGCTCGAACGGCCCGCACTCCACCCCCGGCTCGGGCCGGACGGCGCCCACGATCAGGTCGGCGTCCGCGAGGCAGCGGAGCCCGGCCGCCAGCCAGTCGGGCGCGGGGAAGCAGTCGGCGTCCGTGAACGCCAGCACCGCGCCGCGGGCCTCGGCCGCGCCGCGATTGCGGGCGGCCGCGGCACCGCCCGGCGAGGGCTGCTCCACAAGGCGCACCGGCCCGCCGGCGGACGCGACGACGGCCGCCGTGCCGTCGCTCGAGCCGTCGTCGACCACGACCACCTCGTAGGGCTGGTCGAGCCGCTGCCGGGCGAGCGAGTCGAGGGTCCGCCCGATCGTCGCCTCGGCGTCGTGCGCCGGGACGACCACCGTGACCGCCGGAGATCGCGAGTCGGGCGGCACGCGGCTACATGTAGCCGAGCAGCTTCATGCGCTCCTCGAGATCGCGGACCTCGTCCGCGTCGGGAGCGGGGGCGGTGGCGGCGACCGCGTCGACGTCGAACGTGGCCGTGGCGGCCGGGTGCTCGAGCGCGGCGCGCAGCCGGGCGAAGTCGTCGGGCCGCGCGCGCTCCAGGTCGGCTCCGGGCGGCTGGGGGGCCGTCTCGCCCGGATCCGCCTCCAGGTCGTAGAGGCGTTCGGCCGCACCCACGCGCAGCAGCTTGCGGCGGCCATCAGTCGCGCTGGTGAGCGGTGTCGTCAGGACCGACAGGCCCTCGCCCCACCCCCACTTCTCGGCGGTCGCGCGGAGCTCGTGCTCGGGCCCGGCGACAGCGGGATCGCACTGGGACACCGCCACGCCCGCGGGCAGGTCGTCCTCGCGCCAGGGACCGTCGACGCCCGTGGCCTCCGCCACGAGGCGCGGCAGGGCGGCGAGGCTGAGCACCGAGTCCGCGGGCGGCGCGCCGGGCCCAGCCGTCACGAACGGCACGGAGATCAACCGCTCGTCGAGCGACATCATGTGAGCGAGCCGGCCGTCCTCGCCGAGGTTCTCGCCGTGGTCGGAGAGGACGATCACCAGGGTGTCGTCGAGCACGCCGGCCCCGTCCATCGCCTCGAGCAGAGACGCGAGCCAGTCGTCCAGATAGCTCACCGAGCGCGCGTACAGGTGGCGCATCCGCTCGAGCGCGCCCTCCGGGACCCTCAGCTTCCCCACGGCGGCGTCCCAGATCCCGTCGAGCTTCATGTAGGCGCGGTTGTCGTTCGCCGCGCGGATGCGCTCGCGCAGCGGCAGGTCGTTGTAGGGGCGCGGCGGCAGGTAGGGCGAGTGGCACTCCACGAGGTTCACGAACCAGAAGAACGGGCCGGCCGGCTCGCGCAGCCAGCTCCTCATGACCTCCCCCGCCTCGCGCGCGCCGTCGTCGACGCGGGCCCGCGCCGCCTCGAGGAGCCAGCGCGCGTGGCTGCGCCGGTCGCGCCTGTGCAGGTTCGCCTGGCGCCCCGAGTTGATCGACACGAAGTCCTCGAACCCGGTGTCGAAGCCGGTCTCGCGCCCGACCCAGGTGTTCGCGCTCACCGCGCGCGTGGAGTACCCGGCCCGCCGTAGCACCTCGGGGAGGACCCGGTCCCGGTGCGACTCGAGGATCGGGCGTACGGCGTGCGGCCCGCCCTCGCGCACATCCGCGAGCCCGGCGGCGCGCGGCAGCAGGCCCGTGAACATCGCCGCGTGCGAGGGCAGCGTCCAGCACCCCGCCGCGTACACATGAGGCAGCGCGGCGCCCCGGCGCGCGAGGTCCATGATCGCCGGCGTGGAGGCGCTCGGCGCGCCGTACGGCTCGAGGGCGTCCCGCCGCGCCGCATCGAGCACCACGCAGAGGACATTGGGCCGCATGCCCGTCCAGTCTATGGCGGGCTCAGACTGCGAAGTGTCGGTTAGGCTGCTCGGCCATGCTCAAGCGTGGTCGGCGCGGCGACGTCCCAGAGGCCGGCCTGGCGCCAGCGGCCGCGGCGCGCCCGACTCCGCCGCCCGGCGCCCGCAACCTGGTCTTCGTCGTCCTCGACAGCCTGCGTTACGACTCGTGGACCGCGGCGCAGCCGGAGGTGCTCGCCAGGCTCGGCACCGTCGAGCGGCGCTGGAGCTACGCCACCTGGACCGCGCCCTCGCACTACAACCTGCTGATGGGGCTCCTGCCCCACACGAGCCCGCCCGAGGTCTACGCCTCCGAGTACTACAAGCAGGACTTCCTCAAGTACGCCGAGCGGCTCAACGTGCCCGGGATGGAGTTCCGAAAGGTCCTCCCGTCGATCTTCCTACCGACCTACCTGCACGGCCAGCTCGGCTACCTGACGCACGCCCGCGTTTCCATGCCGGTGCTGAACGAGCACACCGTCATCAACCGCGACTTCGACAGCTACAAGCTGATGCCGAAGCACAACGACATGGCGGCGATGCTCGACGAGATGACGTTCGACGCGAGCCGCCCGTCGTTCTGGCTGCTGAACGTCGGCGAGACGCACTACCCGTACGCGCTGCCGGACGAGGACCCGCGCGAATGGCCCCACATCTCGGGCGTGCACGGCGTCTTCAAGAAGCTCGACGAGCAGAAGGACCAGCCCGGGATGACCGACTTCTTCGACGCTACCGCGCTGCGCCGGCTCCAGGACCGCCAGGTCGACGCGGTCCGCTATCTCGACACCGTGTTCGCGCGGCTGTTCGACATGCTGCCGAGCGACACCTGGGTGGTCGTGACCTCCGACCACGGCGAGCTGTTCGGCGAGGACCGCTACTTCGGCCACGGCCCGGTGCAGCACGAGAAGGTCATGGAGGTCCCCTTCGTGGAGGGGATCGTCCCCTAGCGCGTGGCGCCCGAGGTAAGCGTCGTCATACCGGTCCGCGACGGGGCCGACTCGATCGGGGCGCTGCTCTGCAGCCTCGAGCGCCAGACGCTCGCCCGCGAGCGCTTCGAGGTCGTGGTGGTGGACAACGCGTCGCGCGACGCCACCGCCGACATCGCCCGCGGGCGCGGCGCGACCGTGGTGCACGAGCCGGTCCCCAACCGCTCGCGTGCTCGCAACGCGGGCGTCGCCGCGACGGCGGCGGACCTGATCGCGTTCACCGACGCGGACTGCTTCGCGCACGAGCGCTGGCTCGAGGAGCTGCTCGCCTGCGCGGGTCGGGCGCCGCTCGTGGCCGGCGAGGTCGTCACGAGCACGAGCGACCCGCCCAACGCGATCGAGCGCTTCGAGCTGCTGTCGCGCTTCGGCCAGGGCGCGTGGGTCGAGCAGCAGGGGTGGGCCGCGACCGCCAACCTGCTCGTGCGCCGCGAGGCCTTCAACGCGGTCGGCGGCCTCGATCCGAGCTGGCGCCACATCGGCGAGGACGTGGACTTCTGCCTGCGCGCCCGCGACGCGGGTTTCGGGCTGGCGTTCTGCCCGGACGCGGTCGTCGAGCACCACGCCGAGCGGCGGCTGCGGCCGATGCTGAGCCGCTCGTACCGTCACGGCTACTCGGTCAACCAGGCCTGGCACCGGTTCGGCGGCGGCTACCGAGCCTGGCGCCACCCGGGCGGCGTCCTGAGCGGCCCGCGCGCGTTCCGCCGGCTCGGGCTCGACACCGCCGCGCTGCGCGGCCCGGACGGTCGCCGGCTCGCCGCTCTGGCCCGCGCCAGCTACGGCGCGCGCATCGTCGGCTCGGTGTGGGCCGAGCTGAGGCGCGCCCGATGACCCCGGCCGCCCCGCTCGCCTCGGTCATCGTCTGCACGCGCAACCGCGCCGACTACCTCGAGGGCGCCCTCGACAGCATCCTCGCCGACTCGCCGGGGGTCGGCTGGGAGCTGATCGTGGTCGACAACGCCTCGACGGACGGCACGCGCGCCGTGGTCGAGGCACGGCAGGCCGAGGCGAAGGACGTCCCGGTCGAGTACGCCCTCGAGGAGCGGCTCGGCCACAGCCACGCGCGCAACCGCGGGATCGCGGACGCGCGCGGGGAACTCATCGTGTTCACCGACGACGACGTGATCGTGGAGGCGGGCTGGCTCGACGCGCTCTGCGCCGGGTTCACCGAGCCCGACGTGATGGCCGCGGGGGGCAAGATCGTCCCGCGCTGGCCCAGCGCGCCGCCGGGCTGGATGTCCGCCCGCCTGTCGGGGGTGCTCGCCGTGACCGATTACGGCGAGGAGGCGCGCGACCTGACCGGCGACGAGTACCCGGTCGGGGCGAACATGGCGATCCGCCGCTCGGCGCTGGGTGACGCGGCGAGCGCGTTCGACACGCGGCTCGGGCACCGCGGCGGCGGCTACTTCGGCTTCGATGAGCACGAGCTCTTCGCGGCGCTGCGCGAGCGCGGTCGGCTCGTCTACCGGCCGGACGCCGTCGTGCACCACCGCATCCTCCCGGACCGCATGACCTGGGAGGGGATGCGGCGCGCGTCGCTGCACAACGGGTACGGCTCGATGCGCGCCGACCGCCTGCGCGAGGGCACGCGGGTGCCGCTGCGATCCGCCGTGCCGGAGGCGACGCGCGCCCTGTTCCAGGCACTCCGTCGGCGCCGGCGCAACGGCGGGCGCGACGACGTCGACCCCGAGGCCGCGTTCGACGAGTTCCACGCCTACTGGGTGGTCGGGCGCTGGATCGAGATCCTGTTCGGGGAGTCGGCCGCCGCGCGCTGGCTGCTGAGCCGGCTCGTCTAGTTGCGCCGGCGGAGCCGTCTCCGCACGGCCTCCGCGGCGGCCGGCCGGGCCATCCCGAGCACCTCGCGGAACGAGCGCTCCCTGGCGACCTCGTCGCGGGCGCGGCGCCACTCGTGAGTGCGTGAGAGGTACAGGTAAGGGTGGATGACCGCCAGCTGCTCCCGGCGCGTGCTCTCGTGGAGGTCGCGCAGCCGGGGGCGGCCGGCCACGGCCTCGCGCTCGCACATCAGCAGCATGTTCTGCCGGTACCACCACGCCACGTCGTCGTCGCCCCACAGCGCCGGCCGGAGCGCGTCGACCGCGACGAACCCGTGCTCGCCGAAGAGCCGGACCCAGTAGTCGGGGAACTGCTCGTTCAGGTGGCCGTCACCGCCCTGGTCCGGCACCGCGGCGGAGAACAGCACGACCGGGCCGAGGCTCACGAGCGACTCGACGAGCGTCGCCGCGGCCCGCTCCTCGACGTGCTCCGCCACCTCGAGGCTGATCACCAGGTCGAAGCGGCGGTCGAGGCGCAGCGGCGTCGCGAGGTCGTGGGTGCGGAAGCGCTCCGCCGGGATCGCGAGCGAGCCGGCCGGCGTGAAGCCGTCGACGCCGAGGTAGTCGGAGACGCCGAGCCGCTCGGCCTCGGCCAGCCAGGCGCCGGAGCCGCAGCCCACGTCGATCACCGAGCCGGGCTCGACCAGCTCGAGCACGAGCGGCAGAACGCTGCGCGCGGAGCGCTCGGCTCCCGCGTGGTGCTTCGCGAAGAAGTCGGGCCCGTACACGAGGCCTAGCCCTTCTGGAAGAACGCGACGTTGGCCGCCGTCTGGATCCGGTGGGGCAGCGAGCGGCGGCCCAGGAACTCGTGCACGGCGATCGTGCAGCCCTCCCAGACGTGGTAGTCGTCGATGACGACGAGTCCGCCGGGGGCGACCTGGTCGTACAGGGTCTCGAGGCAGGTGATGACAGAGTCGTGCCAGTCGCAGTCGAGCCGCAGCAGGGCGATCGTGCCGATCTCGTCGCGGTGGGCGGGCAGCGTCTCCTCGAACCAGCCCTTCACGATCCGGGTGCGGCCGGCCACGCCGAGCCGCTCCGCGCTCGCGAGAACGTCCTCCACGTCGGCCCGGCAGTTGTCGAAGTACCACGGGTTGTCCGGGTTGGCCGCCCATTCCGCGGCCCTCGCGCCGTCGACCTCCTCGGGCGGCGGAAGCCCCTCGAACGAGTCGAACATCCAGACCGTGCGGTCGTCGCCGCGCGCCTCGAGCAGCTCCGCCATGAGGAACGAGGAACCGCCGCGCCAGACGCCGCACTCGACTACGTCGCCGGGCACGCCGGCGTCCAGTACCGAGCCGAGCCGGTGCGCGAGGTCGCGCAAGGTGTGCTCCTGCACCATCGACAGCTCGCGGGCGCGCTCGATCATCGGCCCGAGCTGCGCCTCGTCTCGGCGCGCGCGGCGACGGTAGGCGAGCGCTCCGGCGATCTTCACGCGCGCACCGTATCCGCTGCCCGGACGTCGCGCGCTGAATGCGGCGCTCGGGGCCGCGGGTCACCGGTACCCTCGCCGCGATGCGGACCCCGGCAGCTACGGGTCGGTACAACGACCTCGACGCGCTGCGCGCGTTCACGATCCTCGTGGTGGTCGCGTTCCACGTCGGCGGCGTCTCGTACACGCTGCCGGTGGACGGCGGCCGCCCGGTCGAGCTGTGGCTGACGTGGTGCGTCAAGACGGCGGACCAGTTCCAGATGCCGGTCTTCTTCGTCATGTCCGGCTTCTTCGGCGCGCTGGCCGTGCGGCGTCGCGGCTCGCTCGCGTTCCTGCGCGGGCGCCTCGAGCGGATCGGGATCCCCCTGCTGGTGGCCTGGCTCGTGCTGGGGCCGCTCCTGAACCTGATAGCGATCTACGGGCAGCACGTCCGCGGCCGGCCGCAGCAGCCGATCGCCTTCGACACGCTGGTCGCTCCGAAGCTCCACCATCTCTGGTTCCTCGCGTACCTGCTGCTGTTCTGCGCGGCGGCGCTCGTCCTCCGCGCGGCGCTCGCGTGGTCGCCGCGGCTCGCGTCCCTCGGGCGCCGCGCGTTCGAAGCGGTCGCGCGCACGCCGGCACGACTCGCGGTGCTCGTGCCGATGACCGCTCTTCTCAGCTGGAACGCGCAGGCTCCGACGACGACCGGCGGCAACGAGTTCATCCCCGACCTGGGGACGATTGCACGCTTCGGCCCGTTCTTCGCGTTCGGCTGGATCCTCTACGGAAGTCGCGAGCTCCTGCTGCCGCGCCTCCGCGCGGCCCCGGGGGCGCACATCGCCGTCGCGTTAGCGGCGTCGATCCTCCTCACGGCGGTGGTGGATCAGACCCCCGGCGACGAGCGCACCACCAAGGCGCTTCTCAACGGCCTCGGCGCGATCGTGGCCTGGACCGCCACGCTGGGCCTGATGGGCCTCTTCCACCGCTGGTTCAATCGTCCCGGCGAGCGCGTGCGCTACGGCGCCGATGCGGCCTACTGGATCTACCTCGGTCACCTGCCGCTCGTGAACGCCCTCTCCTATGCGCTGGTGGACGTCGGGGCACCCTTCGCGCTGCGCATCCTGCTGGTCCCGGCGATCACGGTCGGCCTGCTGCTGCTCGCGTACGATCGGCTGGTCCGCTACACGCCGGTCGGGAGCGTCCTGCACGGACGCCGGTCGCGCTACGGCGCGTCGTCGAGGCCGGGTACCGGCTCGCCCGCCTCGTCGGCCGCCCAGGCCTGAAGGAACGCGTCGGCCAGCTCCTGCCGGAACACCAGGTCGGCGCGGCTCCAGACGTAGTCGCCGAGCACCGGCGTGCGCGGCGGCACCCAACGCGCCGCGGTGACCGACCTGCCGCGCAGCCGCTCGCGCCGCGCCGCGTCGGTGAACAGCCGGTGGAAGTAGGGCTCCGCGTCGCCGGGGTGCATCGCGAGGAACCGCCGCTCGGCGACCGCCAGCCGCACGACCCGCCGGCGCCACATGTCGAGATCCATCCGGTGCAGGTGCTCCGCGCGCGCGGCCGGGTTGTAGAGCAGGCGAAAGCCGACGCGTGACATTCGCAGCGCCAGGTCGAGGTCCTCGTTGCCGAACGGAAGCGACTCCTCGTCGAACCCGCCCACTCGCTCGAGCATCGCGCGCTTGACCGACGCGTTCGCCGTGTAGAAGCGGCCCCAGCCGGCGTCGGCTCCGGGCTCGATGCGCGGGTAGTCGAACTGGATTCCCCGCTCGAGCCAGCGCATGAACGGCGTGACCTCGAGCTCGTCGGCCCAGCGGACGAGGCCCAGCACGCCGACCTCCGGCTCGGCGTGGCGCTCGTGCCAGCTCAGGTGCTGGGCGACGAGCTCGCGCTCCGGCATCACGTCGTCGTCGAGGAACAGGACCAGCGGCGTCTCGGCCGCCCGCCAGCCGGCGTTGCGCGCCGCCGAGGCCCCCGGACGCTCGCCGCGCAGCACACGCAGCGCGTAGGGCCGCTCTCCGGCGAGCTCCGCGACGCGTCCGCCGTCCTCGGCTGCTGCGTCCGTCACCACGTACACGGCGAGCTCCGCCGGCGCGATCGTCTGACTCTCGAGCCGATCGAGCACGCGGGCCAGCGAGTCGCGCCGCCCCAGCGTCGGGATGACCGCGGTGATCGCCGGCACGCGTGGGGTCGGCCGGCCTCCGATCTCGGGGCGCATCCGCGCGCAGTCTAGGCACGGCTCGCGCCGCCGGCGGTCGGTTACGCTGCCTGCGATGCTGGGCCGGCGGGGACGAAGGAAGGCACCCGGGGATTGAGCATCGCAAGGCTCGAGGCGAGCTCGTCGAGGCGCGGCTGGGGAGACGCCGCGGCCCTCGCAGTCTTCGCCGTTGCCGTCGCCTGGCTCTTCTCGGCTTCGCTCTTCGGAGGCAGGGTCCTCACGCCGGCCGACCTGAGCCTCTTCGGCGCGCCATGGGCCGGGCACCTCGACCCAGCGGCTTCCCCGGCCGCCGGCTACTTCGGTGACCCGGTCCACTTCGTCCAGCCCGACCTCTACGCGGCGCGCACACAGATCCGAGGGGGACACGTTCCGGCCTGGAACCCCGCGATCAGTGGCGGGCGGCCGCTGTTGGCCTCGCAACAGGCCGCGCCGCTGTATCCGGTCAACGGACTGGCGCACGTGTTCCCGTTTTGGCAATCACTGGCGTGGATCGCGGCCCTCAAGGTCCTGCTGGCCGCGGTCGGCGCTTACCTCCTGTGCCGTGCCTACGCGCTCTCGCGCTGGGCGGCGACGCTCGGGGGGCTCGCGTTCGGGATGGGCCACGGATTCGTGCTGTGGCTCGAGCATCCGCACGCGGCCGTCTGGGCTCTCCTGCCGTGGGCGCTCCTGACCGGCGAGCGCCTGGTCGTCCGCGCGCGCGCTGCCGACGCCGCCCTGCTCGGCATCGTGACCGGCTGCGCGCTCCTCGGTGGGCATCCGGAGAGCTTCTTCGTCCTCCTGCTCGCGCTCGTCGGCTACCTTGCCGTGCGAATCCGGCAGCTAGCGCGCCGGAGGGGCATGATCGTCAGGCGACGGCTCGCTCTCGCCTTCGCCGCCCTCTTCCTCGCGTGGTTGATCGGCGGCGTCGCGACATTGCCGTTCCTCGAGGCGCTGGTGCAGTCGGACGACGTCCGCCGGCCGCAGTTCTCCGATCCTCTGAGGATTCTCTACGGCGCGTTCTTCCCCGACAAGTGGGGGCGACCGGATCGCGGCGTCGACCACGGGGGTCCCGGCGTCGGATACTCGGCGCGCGCACTGTACGTCGGCGCGCTTCCACTCGTCCTGGCGTTCGCGGGCGCCCTGCGGCGGCTCCCGCCCGAGCGGCGCGACGTGAAGCGCTTCTTCGTCGGGTTGACCGTGTGCGCCCTGCTGCTGACCGTGGACCTTCCGCCGCAGGATCTCATCGTCCATGTACCGCCGTTTTCGCTGATGATCATGCACTGGTTCGTGTGGCCCGCGTTCCTCGGCATCGCCGTACTCGCGGCCTTCGGGCTCGACGGGATGCTCGCGGCGGACGGGCGCGACCGGCGGCGGCTCCTCGTCGCAGCGGGCGCAGCGGCGGTGGTACCGGTCCTCTGGGAGCTCCGCCACCCGTCGCTGCTAGGCCACCTGGGTGACGCGATCGGCCAGCTCCCCGACCTCGACGAGAGTCGCCCGAGCTTCGCCGTCACGTCCGCGACGGCCGCCCTCCGCTGGACGGTGCTCGCGTGCGGTGGCGGGGTCGTGGCCTGGCTGCTGTCACGCAAGCGAGGTCGCGCCCTCGGCGCGGCTCTGGTGATCGCCCTGACGGTGGCCGACCTCGTGCTCGTGAGCCGCGGCTATCACCCAGCGATCCCGGAGCGCTCGGCGGCTCCGCCGGACCCTTCGACGCTGCGCTTCGTGAAGGAGCGCGTCGGCTCGGCGCGCGTCGGCGGCGTCGCGAACGCCTTCTCCCCGAACGTCGCGGCGTTTCATGGCTTGCGGGACCTGCGCGGCGAGGGGCTGCCCAGGTTGAGGCGCCACTCGCAGCTTTACGAGGCCCTCGACGGCACCACGAACAGGTCGGTGGGTCGCAACCTCTACGAGCCGCGGTCGGACCGCGCAGTGCGGCTGCTCGACGTGTTCGCCGTCCGCTACGTGTTCGAAGCCGAGCCGACACTGCCCGCGCGGCCCGGCTTCCACACGATCGCGGACGCCAGGGGCGACCGGCTCGTTGAGAATCGGTCAGCCGTGCCGCGAGCGTGGGTCGCCCACGATTGGCGAGTTGCGAAGGACTTCGACGACGCGCTCGACACCACCGCGGGCTCGACTACGGCCGAGCTGCGACGCGCGCCCGTCATCGAGGGCTCTGCTCGCCCTCGGCGGGATTCCGGGATAGGTCGAGGCGCGCCGCCTTCGACCGCGCGGATCCGCCGCGACGAGCCTTCGGAGGTCAGGATCGAGTACACGTCCCCAGCGTCGGGTTGGCTGGTTCTCGCCGACACGCACTATCCCGGCTGGAAGGCCGAAGTCGACGGCCAGCGAGCATCAATCCACCCCGCCAACGCGGCCTTCCGCGCCGTCGCAGCGCCGGCGGGCCGTCACACCGTGACGTTCCGCTACCGATCGGCCTCGGTGACGGCCGGCGTCGCGATGACGGTCGCGGGGATCCTCACGGCCGCGCTCCTGCTCGCTGTTCCACGCGCGAGGCGTCAGGCGTCGGAGCGCGTCGAGCCCACCACGCGCGCCGGCGCGCCCACGGCGACCGAGTAGTCGGGGATCTCGCCGCGCACGACGCTGTTCGCTCCGATGGTGCAGTGCTTGCCGATCGTGGCCCCGCGCAGCACGGAGACCCTGTCGCCGAGCCAGGTCCCGCGCCCGATCCGGATCGGCGCCGTCTCGACCGGGTTGTAGAGCACGTTGTCGTGCGGGTTCTGGTGCGTGTGGTCGGAGTCGATCACGGTGCAGCCGGTGGCGAGGATCACGTGGTCCTCGATCACGATCGACTCCGACGCGGAGATCGCGCAGTTCGGCCGCATGCCCACGCCGGTCCCGATGCTGAGCACCGGCGCGGGGCGACCCCAGGCCGGCTTCTCGACGGCGAGCCACGCCCCCTCGAGGATCATCACGTCGTCCCCGATCGCGATCTGGTGCGGCCCGTAGAGCCACGCCGGCCGGTCGAGCACGGAGTGCGTGCCGAACGAGTGGAAGCGCCGGCGCCACCACGGCCCCATCAGGCGCGAGCGCAGCTGCGCCCGCAGCGCCGGCTCGCGGATGTACTCGCGCAGCGGGGTCATCGAGCGCTTGTGCGCTGCGCGAGCTCCGGCGGCTCCTGGCCGGGCGGCCCGAAGTAGTCGATCGGGCGCGCGGGGACGCCGGCGGCCAGGGTGTACGGCGGGATCGGCTTCGTCACCACCGCGTTCGCGCCGATCACGCAGCGGGTGCCGAGGTTCGCGACGATCGTGCACTTCGAATGGACCTGGGCGCCGTCCTCGATCGTGATCGGCCGGTAGTCGTAGCCCTGCGAGAGGAACGGCTTGTCCAGGTCGCGATAGCGGTGGCTCCCGTCGGCGACGAAGGTCGCCTGCCCGAGCCCGACCCGCTCCCCGATGTCGATCGACGTCGAGCAGGCGAGGATCACGTCGTAGGTCAGATACGACCCGTAGCCGATCGTGATCCGCCCGGTCCCCGTGATCTCCGCGCGGAAGTTGCGCCGGAACTCGACTCCGTCGGCGGCGATGAAGGTGCCGGGGCCCGGGATGTGGAGGTTGAAGCCCGGCCCGAGGTAGCAGTGCCTTCCGAACTCGATCGTCGCGTGCGGATGCCTGGCCTTGACCCACGCCTTGCGAACCTCCGACATGAGCAGCGGCCCGTACCGGTATCCGAGCTTCTCCGGCAGGTAGCGCAGGAAGCCGCGCACGCGCTGGATCAAGGAACGTCTGCCCGTGCCCCCGTCGTCCATGGCCGCCGACCCTACTGCGCCCCCACCGCGCGCGCCGCCCGTTCGTCCGCCGCCAGGATCGTGCGCCGCGAGCGCATCCCCGCGCGGTGCACCCCCATCCACCAGCGCGCGCGGTCGCGCAGGGGCCCGTAGCGCGCCGGCCCGATCCGAGCGAGCGGCGCGTAGAGCGCCAGCCGCGCGGCCATCGCCGCGTAGCCCACGCCCGCAGTGGCCCACGTGCGCAGCAGCCCGCGGCGGCGCAGCATGAACGCGTAGGTCGCACCCATCCGCACCTGCGTGCGGTCGTCGCCGAACTTCGCGAGCGTGGCCGCGCCGCCCTTGTGCAGCACGCGGGCGCTCGGCTCGTACCAGACCCTCCAGCCGCGCTCGCGCAGTCGCCAGGCCAGGTCCACGTCGTCGGCGTAGAGCCACATCTCGCGGTCGAAGCCGCCGGCGGCGTCGAAGGCCTCGCGGCGGATCAGCGCGAACGCGGCGAACACCCACGGCACGTGCCGCGGGCGGTCGGGGTTCCAGTGGCCCTCGAGGCAGAGCCTGTCGCCCAGGCCCGGGACGAGGCGGTGCAGGCCCAGCTCGCGCGCCAGCGTCGTGAGGAAGAACGGGAACGGGTAGACGGTGTGCTGGGTCGAGCCGTCCGGCAGGATCAGCCGCGGCGCGACGATCGCCGCCTCGGGGTGGCGCTCGGCGGCCTCGATCAGCGCCTCGAGCGCGCCCGGCGTGAGCTCGACGTCCTCGTTCGCGGTGGCGAGCCACTCGCCGCCGGTGCGGTCGGCGATCAGGTTGACGGCCTGCGGGAAGCCGAGGTTCTCCGCCGACGCGATCAGCTCCACCCAGGGGAACTCCTCGCGCACCATCTCCGCCGACCCGTCCTCGGACGCGTTGTCCGCGACCCAGACCTCGACCCGGCCGGCGTCGCGCTCCGGCTTCAGCGAGCGCAGGCACGCGGCGAGCAGCTCGCGCGCGTTCGTGTTGATGACCGCCACGGTGATGGGGCTCGCCACGCGCGGCATCATGCCAGCGGCGCCCGCGGGCGCGGTGCGGCCGCGGCGGCCTCGATCGCCGCGGCGATCGCCTCGTTGTAGGCGGCCTCGGTGAACGGCGCCGCGGTGCGCAGCCCGCCCTCGCGCAGGCGCTCGCGCAGCGCGCGGTCCCCGGCGAGCCGGCTCAGCGCGCGCGCCAGCGCCGCGGCCGAGTCGCGCGGCTCGAACAGCAGGCAGTTCTCCCCGTCGCGCAGGTACTCGGCCGAGCCGCCGGTGCCGGTCGCGACCACCGGCCGCCCGACCGTCATCGCCTCGAGCGGCACCAGCCCCCACGGCTCCTCCCAGCGCACCGGGAACGCGACGGCGTCGTGGCCGGCGTAGACCTCGCCGAGCCGCTCGCGCGGCTCCGCGCCGAGGCGCACGCGCTCCTCCAGCCCCAGCTCGCGCACGCGCGCGCGCAGGTCCGCCACGTAGCCGGGGTCGCCCGACCCCTGGAGCGTGAGCGTCGCCTCCGCGGGGAGGTGCGCCATGGCCTCGACGGCGGTGTCGACCCCCTTGCGCGGGTCGAGGCGCCCGACGTAGAGGACCCGCCAGCCCCACTCGCGCGCCGGCGCCGCGCGGAACAGCGACGCGTCCACGCCGGGGTGCGCGACCTCACCGCGGGCGAACGTCCACCCCGCGGCCGCCGACGCGCGGCGCGTGTGGTCGCTGTTGAAGAGCCAGGTGGCGGCGGAGCCGAGCTCCACCCGCGCGGGCAGCCCGGTCAGGCGCTCGGCGGCGGCGGCCAGCCGCGGACGCGACCGCAACGGCCGCAGCCACGCGTCCATCCGCGGGCCCCAGGCCATCCACTCGTCCCCGACCACCCCGACGGCCGGAAGGCCGGCCCGGCGGACGCGCTCCACCAGGCCGAGCGACATCCCGCCCATCGCCCACCAGTTGACCACGTCGGGCCGGTGCTCGCCCAGGTGGCGGTCGAGCACCGCGGCGTTGTGGCGCTCGAGCGCGACCCGCTCGCGCCAGCCGCGGCGCGGGAAGGCGTGGTCGCGCCAGTACCAGCGCAGCTCGCGGTGCACGCCCGGGTCCTCCGGCTCCCCGGCCGCCTCCGGCGCGCGGTGGTCGGTCGTGAGCACCCGCACGTCGTGGCCGCGCTCGCGCAGGTGGCCGACCGCCGCCCGCCAGGTGGCCTCGTAGCCGCCGCGCAGGTCGTGCGGCGGGTACATGCTCCCCACGCTGAGGACGCGCAGGGCTACCGCCGCACCTCGTTCGGGATCAGGCGGCCGAGCTCCATCGCCCACTGGGTCCCGAGGTCGGCCATGGCCAGCCGCGCCTCCTCGCGCTCGCCGCGCGCGTAGCGCGCCGCGGACGCGGCCGAGCTCTGGAGCGTCCACTTCACGAGGCCGGGCCAGCTCCCGCGCCCGGGCGCCGAGCCCGGATACGCCCGGTCGAGCCAGCCGGCCCCCGACCCGTGCCGCATCCGCTGGCGCAGCAGCCGGCGGAGGGTGTCGCGGTTGCGGTGGACCACGACCGCCCGCTCGCGCGACTCGAGCTCCCAGCCCGCCGCGCGGAGGCGAAAGCACAGGTCGGCGTCGCCCCCGGAGCGGATGTCGTCGCGGAAGCCCCCGACCGCCTCGAACGCGCTACGGCGCACCGCGCAGCTCGCGGTCTGGGCGTACGCCCAGCGCCCGCGCAGGGTGTTGCGGTGGTCGAGCGTGCCACGCGCCGCCGAGTAGCGCAGCGCGAACGGAGCGCCGTCCGGCGGCGGCTCGTCCACGATCGCGCCGGCCAGCACGGCCGTGCGCGCGCCCGGCTCGGGGTCGAAGTAGCGCTCGAGCAGGTCCGGCTCGGGAAGCACGTCCGCGTCGAGGAAGACGATCCAGTCGGCGGACCCGGCCGCGGCGCCGACGTTGCGCGCGTGGTAGGACGAGCGCACCCGCGGCGCGGGCACGACACGGACGCCGGCCGCCGCGCCCGCGGCCCCCGGGCGGTTGTCGGCCACCGTCACGCTGTCGCCGTCCGCCAGCGCCAGCCCGGCGAGCGTCGCCCGCACGCGGGCCAGCTCGTCGTCCGTCCCCGCGAACGGCGTCACGACGTCGACCGGTGGCCTCCCCATGCGCCGCGAACCGTAACGCCGCCGCGTTACGCTCAGGCCGGTGCCCGAGCCGCGCGTCAGCGTCGTCATCCGCACGAAGGACGAGGCGAGGGACCTCGGCGGCGTGCTCGAGAGCCTCGACGCGCAGACCGTGGGACGCGACGACGTGGAGACGATCGTCGTGGACTCGGGCTCGGCCGACGGCACCGTCGCGATCGCGCGCGAGCGCGGCGCCCGCGTGATCGAGATCGCACCCGAGTCGTTCACGTTCGGCGGCGCGCTCAACACCGGCGCGGAGGCCGCGCGGGCGGCGGTGATCCTCGCGCTCTCCGGGCACGCCTACCTCCCGGACGACGCCTGGCTCGAGCGGCTGCTCGCCCACTTCGAGGACGAGCGCGTGGCCTGCGCCACCGGCGCTGGCGACGGGCCCGACGGCGCCGCGCTGACCGAGCCGGTGCTCCAGGACGCCGAGCTGGCCCGGCGCAACCCGTACTGGGGCTACTCGAACGCCGCGGGCGCCTTCCGCGCCGGCCTCTGGCGCGAGCGCCCGTTCCGCGAGGACATGCCGGGCACCGAGGACAAGGAGTGGGCCTGGCACTGGCTGATGCGCGGCCGCGTCGTCGCGATCGACCCGCGGCTGATCACGCACCACGACCACTCGCACGACCCGCCGGCCGACTGCTACCGGCGCGCGCACCGCGAGTGGGTCGGCTTCGGGATGTACCTCGACGTGGGTCCCGCCGGCGTGGGCGAGATCGTCCGCAAGGGGCTCGCCAACCCGTACTGGAAGATGCGCCTCCACCCGAGCGCCTGGGCCGCCCTGGCCGGCGAGTACGCGGCACGGAGGCGGTTCCGGCGCTGATGCGCGTCGCGATCCTGCTCACGGTCGAGTCGTTCGAGCACTTCTTCGAGGACCAGCTCGGCGTGGACGCGGCGGCCTACGTGGAGGGCTACCGCAACGACTGGGCGTGGGACTACTGCGCCGCGCTCGCCGCCCGCGGCGCCGAGCCGCTCGTATACGTCCCCTCGCTGCGGGAGTCGGGGCTCCGGCCGACGCCGGACGGCTACGCGGTGCGGTTCGTCCCGCTCGGGCGCGGCTACCGCCCGTGGGTGCGCTTCCCGGTGCTCAAGCGCAGCCCGCTCGGGCGCTACGCCGCCCAGGCCGCCAGCGCCGCGACGATGCTCGCCCCGCTGCGCGCCGGCCTCGCCGAGGACCGCGTCGACGTGCTGCTCGTGCAGGAGTACTGGACGGCGCGCTTCGACCTCTTCGCCGCGCGGCTCGAGACGCCGATCGTCGCCGTGGACCAGGGCCTCCCCGACAGGCGCGAGCTGAAGGCGCTGAAGCGCAGGACGCTGCCGCGCGCCGCACGCGTCGTCGTCCAGACCGGCGCGGAGGCCGAGAAGGTGCGCCGCTACGGCGGCGACCCGGTCCAGATCCCGAACGGCGTGGACACCGACCGCTTCGCCCCCGACCCCGCGGTCGAGCGCGAGCCGGGGCTGGTCGTCTGCGCGGCGCGCCTCGCCGACGCGCACAAGCGCCAGTCCGACCTGATCCGCGCGATCGCGCGGCTGGACGAGCCCTGGCGCCTCGAGCTGCTCGGCATCGGCCCCGACGAGCAGCTCCTCCGCTCGCTCGCCGCCGAGCTGGGCGTGGCCGGCCGGGTCGAGTTCGCGGGCTTCGTCTCCGACAAGGACGAGCTGCGCGAGCGCTTCCGCCGCTGCTCGGTCTTCGCGCTGCCGTCCGCGTTCGAGGGCCTGCCGGTCGCGCTGCTCGAGGCGATGAGCGCCGGCGCGCCGGCGGTCGGCTCCGACATCCCGCCGATCGCCGAGGTGGTCGAGGACGGCGTGAACGGGCGCCTCGTCCCGGTCGCCAGCCCCGCGGCCCTGGCCGACGCGATCGCCGCGGTCGGCGCCGCCCATGAGCCATACTCGGCGCGGGCTCGCGAAGCCATCGTCCGGCGCTTCGGATCCGCGCGGATGGGGGCCGAGCTCGAGCGCGTGATCGCCGCTGCAACGGAAACTGCTACGAGCGCATGACGGAGGTGCCATTCTGAGCGCGGGAAACGCCTGGAAATGAAGGACCCCGGGACACAGCCGACCAGCTCCGACGCGGCGCAGCGCGCCCGCGAGGCCGCCGTGCGGCAGCTCAGGACCGTCACGCGCACGCCGGACCCGGTCGAGGAGCCGACCCGCCCGATCCCCATCGACCCCGCCACCAACGGGCACTCCGAGCCCGTCCCCGCCGCCGGCGACGGCGACGGGGGGCGCACGCGGATCGTCGGCCCGCTCGAGGCCGTCCTGCGCCATCCCCTCCTCGCCCTGATCCCGCTCGTCCTGCTCGTGGCGGGCGGCGCCTATCTCGCCAGCGCCCGCACGCCCGAGTACACGGCGAAGGCGCGCGTGAACGTCGGCCGCGCCGACATCCCCGCCTACGTCCTCCAGAACGCGAGCTACGGCAACCAGGTGGTCGCCGCCAGCTACGCGCGCAGCATCGACGCCGCGCCCGTCGTCCAGGCCGCCGCCCAGCAGACCGGGCTGCCGGTCGGCACCGCGCGCGACCGGCTGAGCGCCACCACGATCCCGGACAGCACGCTGATCCAGGTCGAGGCCACCGGCCCCTCGTCCAACGACGCGAGCGGCCTCGCGAACGCCGGCGCGCGCTCGCTGATCGCCTACCTCAAGCGGATCACCCGCAGCGACGAGGGCGCGCGAGCGCTGCGCCGCTACCGCGACGCCCAGGCGGTCCTACGGCGGCTCGAGCTTCGGCTCGACCGGCTGCGGAGGTCGAACGCCAACGCCCGCCGCGTCGCGCGCGCGCAGCTCGCGGTCGACGCCGCCGGCCTCGAGGCCTCGCAGTACGCGAACCTCTACCGCCAGGCCGAGACCGCCGAGGGATCCTCCAGCGCGCCGTTGACGCTGCTCGCCCCGGCCGCGAAGGCCGACTCCGACCGGCGCAGCGTGCTCGAGCAGACGATCGTCATCGCCCTCGCCGCCGGGCTCGTGCTCGGCGTCGGGCTCGCGCTGCTCGCCGCCAACTGGCGGACGCTGCGCGCCCTCCGGGAGTGACCGCCCGCCAGACCCTCGCCCTGCGCCTGGCGGTCGTGCCGCTGATGGCGCTGCTCGCCTACGCGGGTGCCGAGGCGGCGGCGGCCCCCACGCCCGACGAGGGCTTCACCCGGGCGTTCGCGATCGTCGCGGGCACCGGCCTGTTCGTGGCGGCGGCGCTGGTGCGGCCGTCGTGGACGATCACGGCGGGGCTCGTGCTGAGCCTCTTCTCGAGCCACTGGGAGAAGATGGACGTCCCGCTCGACCTCGACCGGATGATGCTCGGCGTGGGCGTCCTGTCGCTGCTCTACCGCGAGTGGCGCCACCGCGACGGGCGGCTCCAGACGCGGCCGGTGGACTGGGTCCTGTTCGTGATCGCGCTCTACGCGCTCGTCTCGGCGGGGCTGGCCGGCGAGCTCGACGTGCGCAGCTCGCGCTTCGGGCTGATCGACCGCTTCGGGCTGATCCCGTTCATCCTCTTCTTCGCCGCCCCGTTCGCGTTCAGGACCGAGCGCGATCGCCGCATCCTGCTCGCGGCGATAGTCGGGATCGGCGCCTACCTGTCGGTCACCGCGGTCCTCGAGACGACCGGCCCGGAGGCCGTGATCGTCCCGCACTACATCACCGACGACAGCGTGGGCATCCACGCCGATCGCGCGCGCGGGCCGTTCCTCGACGGCGCCGCCAACGGAATCGCGCTGTTCGGGTGCGGGATCGCCGCGGTGATCGCGTTCGGGCGCTGGCGCGACAGGCGCTGGCGCGCGTTCGCGCTCGTCGTGGCCGGGCTGTGCGCGCTCGGGGTCCTGCTCGCGCTCACGCGGGTGGTCTGGCTCTCGGCGCTGATCGGAGCGCCGGTCGCGATGGCGTGCGCGCGCGAGACCCGGCGCTTCCTCGTCCCGGCCGCGGGGGCGGCGTTCGTGGTGATCGCGGTCGCGCTGGCCGCGGTCCCGGGGCTGCGCGAGAAGGTCGACGACCGCACGAACGACAAGCAGCCCGTCTACGACCGCCGCAACTCCAACAGCGCCGCGCTGCGGATGATCGACGACCGGCCGCTGTTCGGCTTCGGCTGGGGCACGTTCGAGGAGGAGAGCAAGCCCTACTACCGGCAGGCGGAGGAGTACCCGCTGACGCTGGTGCGCGACCTCCACAACGTCTACCTCTCGAACGCCGTGGAGCTCGGGCTGGTCGGCACGCTGCTCTGGATGGCCGCGCTCGTCTACGCGATCGGGGGCGCGATCGTGCGCCGCGGCCCCCCGGAGCTGCGCTGGTGGAAGATCGGGCTGGTCGCCTACGCGGTCGGCCTGGCCGTCTCGTGGACCTCGAACCCGGCCGACTACGCGCTGCCCACGCTGCTGCTCTGGCTCTGGGCGGGCGTGGCCTGGGGCGGGCGCGAGCACACCGCTCCGGCCACCTGAGTCAGAGCGCGTTCGAGTAGACGACCGTCACGCAGCCGGCGAGCTGGAGCACGCTGAGCGCAGCCATCGCCGCGAGCGCCCGCCGGCGCGCCGGCCCCTCGCGTGCCGCGCCGCCGCGCCCGGCGAGGACGATCGCGGCGAGCAGCGCGAGCACCGCGAGCACGGTCGGCTCGAAGTAGCGCTGGTAGGTCCTGTTCGTGCTGGTCTGGGCGAGGACGAGCGACGCGAGCACGACCATGAGCACGAGCGCCGGCCGCGTCATCGCGGCGCGCTCGGCCGCCCGCCACAGCGCCACCAGCAGGACCGCGCCGGCTGGTGCGAGCACCGCGATCACCAGCGAGCGGTCGGCCACCACCGGCCCGAGGTCGACGAGCTTCCAGAGGCCGCCGCCGGTCCGCCGGCCCTCGAGCTCGGCGGACTCGGAGGTGGGAACCGCGAGCGCGAAGGCCAGCGCCGCCGCCGCGGCCACGCGCGGCGCGCGCCCGCGCAGGAGGTCGGAGCGATCGACCACCGGCACCGCGAAGAACGCCCCGAAGATGCCCACCAGGCCGAGCGTGAACGGGGCGGCGGCGGGGCTGAAGCCACCCTGCTGGACGGTCGGCGGCGTCGTCTGGCCCCAGGCCGCGAACAGCGCGGCGAGGCTGGCGAGCGCGGGAATCAGGGCCGCGCCGGCCAGGACGACCGGGCGCAGGCTCCGCCGGCCGCCCGCGGCCGGCGCGAAGCCGGGGATCAGCCCGCCGGCGAGCGCCGCCGCGAAGGCGAACGGCCCCGCGACCCAGAGCGCGAGCTGGCGCACCCAGATCGCCAGGAAGACGAACGCGCCACCGGTCGCGAAGCCGCGCCCGCTCTCCTGGAGGCGCAGCGACAGCCCGATCGCCAGCAGGATGAACAGCATCGCGGCGTTGTCGGTGTTGATCCAGGCCGCCGACTGGAGCACGTAGTGCGAGAGCAGGATCGGGAGCGTGAGCGCGAGCGCGAGCCAGCGATCGACGTAGCGGCACATCAGCCAGAACGCGACCAGCACCATCGCCAGCGAGAAGGTCGCGCCGAACGCCTCGAGGGCGGCGCGCTCGGGCGTCAGCAGCCGCGCGAACACGCTCAGCACCAGGTGGTAGCCGGGCGTCGTCGCGGTCGGGATGTTCACGAGATCCGGCGTGGGCAGCTCGTAGCCGATCTTGAGCGCCGTCGGCAGGTGGAAGCCGCGCTCGTCGACGGCGCCAGCAGTGCCCGCCCCGCCCGACACGATCACCGGCGTGACCAGCGCCACGAAGACCGCGGTCAGCAGGAGCTCGGGCGCGCGCTTGCGCGCCGCCGCGGACAGCCGCCCGAGGAGCGGCGCGCGCAGGGGCGGGGACGCTCTCACCGGCGGTCAGTCTCGCAGGACGGGTGGCGGTCAGTCGGGCCGGCGCCGCGCGAACCGGCGCAGCGCGCCGCCCGCCACGGCCATTCCGGATCCGAGCGCGGCCGCGGCCGCCGCGACGAAGCCCGTGAACGGCAGGTTCCCGCCGGAGCCGCCTCCGGAGCCGCCTCCGGAGCCGCCCCCCGAGCCGCCGCCGGAACCGCCGCCCGACCCGCCGCCCGAACCAACGCCGCCGCCGTCGTCCGGGTCGCCGCCACCGCTGTCCACGTCCGCGATCCCCTGGCCGTCGACCGTCGGGACCGTGTCGACCGATCCCGGGCCCCCGGGGCCGGCCACGAAGCCGGGGTCGCCGCCGGAGCCGGGGCCGCCCGTGGGCGAGCTGAAGCTCAGGTCGCCCGCCCCCGCCTGCGCGAGGAACAGGTGTGCCGCACTGGTCATCTCGACTAGGTCGCCGAAGTCCGTGACCACCGGCGGCACGTAGCTACGCCGCACCCCGTCCATGTCACCTTAGACTCTACGCCAGAGCAGGCGAAATCGCGCCGAGTCCTCAGTAAGCTGCCGCCCGCGCGATGACCGACACCGGGGCCATACCGCTGTCGGTCGTGATCCCCGCCTACAACCGGGAGACGATGATCGCGCGCGCCGTGGCCAGCGCCTGGGGCCAGCACCCGCGCCCGCCCGCCGAGGTGATCGTGGTGGACGACTGCTCCACCGACCGCAGCGGCGCCGTGGCGGCCGAGCTCGGCGCGCGGGTGATCCGCCACGAGCAGAACCGCGGCCTGGGCGCCTCGCGCAACACGGGCATCCGCGCGGCCACGCAGCCGTGGATCGCCCTGCTCGACTCCGACGACGAGTGGCTACCGCACCTCCTCGACGCGCTCTGGCGGCTGCGCGACGACCACATTCTCGTCGGCCTCGCGTCGCTCAACTGCGGGGACGACCCGGCGTACGACCGCTTCGCGGGCCCCACCGGGCGCCGGCCGGTCGTCCTCGAGTCGCCGGCCCGGCTCCTCTACCCGGAGAACTACATCGCCGCCAGCGGCACGATGGTGCGCGCCGACGCGGTGGCGGCGGTCGGCGGCTACCGCGAGGACCTCAGCCACGGCGAGGACCTCGACCTGTGGCTGCGCGTGCTCGAGCACGGCAGCGGCATCGTCGCGCCGATGGTGGGCGTGATCTACCACCTGCACGCGGGCCAGGTCACCCGCGACCAGGTCACGATGGCGGCCCGGCAGCTCGACGTCCTGCGCTCGTACTCGGACAGGAGCTGGTGGTCGTCGGCCCGCGTGGAGGCGTGGCGGGCCGGCAGCGCCTGGGACGAGCTGCGCCGCGGCGACGGGCGCACGGTCGCGCGCTGCGCCGCGTTCATCGCCCGCCACCCGTCGCGGATCGCCGGGCTCGGCGGCCTGCTCCTGAGGCGCTGGCGCCTGCGCCGGCGGAGCGCCTCGGTCACGCGCGCCGGGACGCCGACGGTCGCCGTCCTCGCGGGCCGGCGGGTTCCGCTCGCCGGCCTCGTCTCGCTCGTGCGGCGCCCGCCGGGGGTCGCCGTGGTGGACTCGCCGGCGCAGCGCGCGCTGGTGCGCGCGCTCGGCATCCGGCCGGCCCGGCAGTCCGAGCTGCCCGACCTGGTGCGGCGGCCGTGGTCTCCGGACGGGACGCTCTCGTGAGCCGGCTGCGCTGCGCCTACCTGGTCGCCCGCCACCCCGCGGTGACCCAGACCTTCATCTCGCACGAGATCCGCGCCCTCCGCGCGCGCGGCGCCGAGATCGCGACGGCCTCGATCCGCCGCTCGGCCCGCGGCGAGGCGCTCTCCCCGGCGACCGAGCGCGAGCGGCGCGAGACCTACGCGCTGCTGCCCACCTCTCCCTGGCGCCTCCTGCGCGCGCACGCCGCCGCCTTCGCCCACTCCCCGGGCGCCTACCTGCACACGCTCGCCGCCGCGCTGTGGATGGGGCCCGCCGGCGCCCGCAACCGGCTCTGGCAGGTCTTCTACTTCGCGGAGACGATGCTGCTCTGGCACTGGCTCGCGCGCGAGGACATCCGCCACGTGCACGTGCACTTCGCGAACGTGGCGAGCGACGTGGCGATGCTGTGCACGCGCTTCGGCAACCGCTCGGCCCGCGACGGCCGCCGCTGGAGCTGGAGCCTGACGGTGCACGGGCCGACCGAGCTGCTCGACATGAAGGCGCACAAGCTCGAGCGCAAGGTCCGCTCGGCCGACGCCGTGATCTGCACCAGCGACTTCGTGCGCAGCCAGCTCCTCAGCCTCGTCCCGAGCCCGCAGGGGACCGAGCTGCTCACGCTGCGCTGCGGCATCGACCGCTCGATCTTCCACCCGGCCGCCGAGCGCGACCCGAACGACCGCGTCGAGATCCTGAACGTCGCCGGGATGTCCGCCCGCAAGGGCCATCGCTTCCTGCTCGAGGCGCTGGAGACCCTCCACGCCCGCGGAGTGGACTTCCACGCCCGGCTGGTGGGCGACGGCCCCGAGCGCGACGGGCTCGAGGCCCTCGTCCGCGAGCGCGGGCTCGCGGACCGGGTCGAGTTCATGGGCGCGCTCGGCGAGCACGTCGTGCCCGACCTCTACCGCCAGGCCGACGTCTTCTGCCTGCCGTCGTTCGCGGAGGGGGTGCCGACCGTGCTCATGGAGGCGATGGCCACCGGGCTGCCGGTGGTCGCGACGCACATCATGGGGGTGCCGGAGCTGGTCCGGGATGGCAGGACCGGCCTCGTGGTGCCGCCCGCCCGGGCCGACGCCCTCGCCGACGCCCTCGAGGCGCTCGCCCGCGATCCGGAGCTGCGGCGCAGGCTGGGCGACGCCGCCCGCGAGTGCGTGACCTCGGAGTACGACCTGAATCGCGCGGCGGAGGCCCTCGAGGCCGTCCTGGCTCGGCTCGCCGAGCGCTGAGCGGCACGCTTGCAACCGGTGGCGCGCGCCCATGCGCTGTGCTCCAATAACGCGGTGACAGGCACCCTGACGCCGGAGAGCGACCTCGTCCGCGCGGCGACGGCCCCGCCGCTGGCGCTCGACGGGATCGTCAAGCGCTGGCCCGGCGCCCCGCCCGTGCTCGAGGGCGTGAGCCTCAGGCTCGAGCCGGGCCAGGCCGTCGCGATCTGCGGGCGCAACGGGGCCGGCAAGACCACGCTGCTGCGGATCGCGGCCGGGCTCTTCGGCCCCGACCAGGGCAGCGTCCGCCTCGACGGCCTCGACCCCGAGCACGACCGGACCGAGTTCCAGCGCCGGCTCGGCTTCCTGTCCGCCGGCAACAGCGGCCTCTACGCCCGGCTCAAGCCCGAGCATCACCTCGAGCTGTGGTCGCGGCTGGCGCTCGTGCCGAAGCGCCGGCGCGAGGCCGCGATCGCCGGCGCGGTCCGCGCCTTCGAGCTCGACCCGCTCTGCGGGAAGCGCGTCGACCGCCTCTCGATGGGCCAGCGGCAGCGGCTCCGCCTCGCGCTCGCGTTCCTGCACGAGCCGACCGTCGTCCTGCTGGACGAGCCGGGCACGAGCCTCGACGACGAGGGCATCGCGATGATCGGGGCCGCGCTCGAGCGCCTCAAGTCGCGCGGCGGCGCCGCCGTCGTTTGCCTGCCCTCCGGCTGGGAGGCCGTCCCCGCGGTCGACGCGGGCTTCGTCCTCGCGAACGGCCGCCTGGAGCCGGCGTGAGGTCGGCCGCGGCACTCGCCGGCGCGGCCGGCGCCATCTGCAAGCGCGACCTGCTCGTCCTGCTCAGCTACCGCACCCGCACGTTCACGATCGTCTTCGGGACGGCGTTCAGCCTCACGCTCTTCTACTACGTCTCCCGTCTCGTGTCCTCGCCGCGGATCGGCTCGCCGGACGACTACTACGCGTTCGTCGTGGTCGGGCTCGTGATCTTCGGCCTCGTCAGCTCCACGCTCTCCGCGCCGGTCACGACCCTGCGCGCGGAGCTCCAGGCCGGGACGTTCGAGCGGATGGTGCTCTCGCCCTTCGGCCCCGTCCGGTCGATCGCCTCGCTGCTGCTGTTCCCGCTGATCCAGGCGGTCGTGCTGGGGGTCCTGTCGCTCGCCTTCGCCGCGCTCGCGTTCGGGCTCGACGTGCGCTGGTCCACGGCCGCGCTGGTCGTGCCGGTCGGGGCCCTCGCTGCGGGCGCGTTCGCGCCGTTCGGGCTGCTGATGACCGCGGCCGCCGTGCTCTTCAAGCAGACCAGCGCCGGCGCCACCTTCATCATCACCGGGATCACGCTGCTGGCGGGCGTGTACTTCCCGGTCGAGCTGCTGCCGGGCTGGATCCGCTGGGCGTCCGAGGTGCAGCCGTTCACGCCGGCCGTCGACGTGCTGCGCAACGTGCTCGTCGGCACGCCGCTGCGCAACCCCGCCTGGGAGGACCTCGTCAAGCTCGCGGGCTTCGCGCTGGCGCTGCTGCCGGTGTCCGCGCTGACGCTGCGCGCGGCCGTCGCTCGCAGCCGCCGGACCGGCACGATCATCGAGTACTGATGGCCGGCTCTCCTACACCGGGGGACTCGCTCCTGAACGCCCGCGTGCGCGTGCCCGAGCACGTCGTCTACCGCGACTTCGGCGACGAGACGGTGATCCTCAACCTCGACAGCGGCATGTACCACGGCCTCAACCACACGGCCGCCGCGATGCTCTCCACGCTGGGCGAGAGCGAGTCGGTGGCCGCGGCGATCGACCGGCTCGTCGGCGAGCTCGGCCAGCCGCGGGAGGTGATCCAGCCCGACGTGCTGGACCTCTGCCACGCACTCGCCGACCGCGGGCTGATCGAGCACGATGGCGGCGACTGAGCCCGAGGCCGGCCGGCCCGAGCGCCGCCGCGCGTACGCCTTCGGGCTCGACCTCGACCTCTCGTTCCCGGCGCCCGGCCTGCCGGAGGCGAGCGGCGCGACCGGCGGGCGCCCCGCGCGCGCCGACCTGGTGGAGCCCGGTGCGATCGACCGCGACTGGCCCGCCGGAGAGGCCGAGGAGGTGCTCGCCGAGCGCTTCGACGACGGCGCGGTGGCGCGCACGATCCACGCGCACCCCGAGGCTGGCTACCGGCTCTACGCCCGCCACTTCGGCCTCGCACGCCTGTCGCCGGACGGCGCGCGCATCGCCTGCTCGCCGCCCGACGTCGAGCCCTGGAGCTGGCAGCGCTTCCTCGTGGGCCGGATCCTGCCGTGGGCGGCGGTGCTGCGCGGGCTCGAGGCGTTCCACGCGAGCGCGGTCGAGACCGGCGGCCGCGCCGTGGCGTTCGTGGGCGCGACCGGCGCGGGCAAGACCTCGCTCGCGATCCAGCTCGTGGGCCGCGGCGCGAGCTTCCTGACCGACGACGTGCTCGCACTCGAGCGCCGCGGCGGCGTGCTCTGGGCGCACCCCGGGGCGGGCATCGCGAGCGTGCGGCCGGCCGAGCGCGAGACGATCTCCGGCCCGATCTGGGAGCGCCTCGGCTCGGTGCTCGGCGAGAGCGGCAAGACGTACCTGGAGGTTCCGCGCCGCGACGGCCCGGTGCCGCTCGCGGCGGTGTACTACCTGCGCCCGGGCGGCGACGCCGCGATCGAGCCGTTCGAGCGCCCGGACCCGCGCCTGCTGCTCGCGAGCACCTTCGTGCTCGGCGTCCGGACCCCGGAGCGGCTCGCCAACCAGCTCGACGTCTGCTCCGCGCTCGCCCGGACCGTCCCCGTGTTCTGGCTCAGGGTGGACGCCGGCGAGGGCTCGGCGCGGCTCGCCGCCGCCGTCGACGACCACGTGCGGGCGCTGGAGCCGGTCGCGTGAGGCCGACGCCCGCGAACGTCGCGCTCGCCGCCGAGGTGGTGGCCTCGTACGTCCGCGCGCGGCGGAAGCTGCGGCACGCGGACCTGCGCGTCGCGCTCGCGGACCTGCGCGCGGTGGACTCGCCGCGGCTGCGGCCGCCCGCCGATCCGATCGACGGCGGGCGCCGGCTCGGCCGCGCGGTCGCGCGCACGCTCGCGCTGCTTCCCGGCGACACCCGCTGCCTGACCCAGTCGCTCGTGCTCACGCGACTGCTCGCGGCCCGCGGCATGGAGTCGCGGCTCGTGATCGGCGTCCGGCCCGGCGAGCGCTTCGCCGCGCACGCCTGGGTCGAGCACGACGGCGTCCCGCTCCTGCCGCCCGGCGCGGACCACTTCGAGGAGCTCGTGACGCTCTGACCGCCGCGTTCGCAGGGCGCTACGGACCGGAGGGTCCCGACGCGGAGGCCCTGGTGCGGTCGCTGCGCCGCGACGGTGCGGCCGGCGCGGCGCGGGCCGGGCCGCTGGCGATCGCCTCGACGAGCGGCGTGCACGCGCCGGCAGGCGGCCCGCTCTGCGTAGTGGACGGCCGTCTCGACGCCGGCCCGCTGGCCCGCGCCGCCGGGCTCGACCCCGCCCTCCCCGCCGCGGAGCTGGTCGCGGCGGCCTACGCGCGCCTCGGGCCCGCGGCGCTCGACCGCCTCGAGGGGGAGTTCGCGCTGGCCGTCTGGGACGAGCGCGCCGGCCGCGGCGCGCTCGCCCGCGACCGCCTCGGCGCGCGCCCGGTCTTCCTCGCCGAGCACGCCGGCGCGCTGCTGTTCGCCTCCGAGGTGCGCAACCTGCTCGCGCTGCTGCCGTCGCGCCCGGCGCCCGACGAGACGGCGATGGCCCACTGGCTGGCGCGCGCGCCGCTCCCGCGCGGACGCACGCTCTACAGCGGCATCCGGCCGCTCCCCGGCGGGCACGCGCTCGAGCTGGCCGGCGGCCGCTGGCGCGAGCGGCGCGTGTGGCGCCCGCGCCACGCCGCCGCGCGGCGGCTCGGCGAGCGCGAGGCCGCCGAAGCCGTGCGCGCCTGCCTCGGCGCCGCCGTCGAGCGCAGCCTGCGCGGCGCCGAGCGCCCGGCGATCCTCCTGAGCGGCGGGCTCGACTCGGCCGCGGTCGCCGCGGCCGCGAGCGCCGCCGGCACGCGCCCGGCCGCGTACTCGGCGCTGTTCCCCGAGCACCCGGAGGTGGACGAGTCGCAGCGGATCCGGTCGGTGCGCGAGCGGCTCGGCCTCGACGGCGTCGAGGCCGACCTGGGCGGCGGCAGCGCGATCGAGCGCGCTCGCGAGTTCACGCGCGAGTGGGAGCTGCCGTCGGTCTCCCCGAACCGCTTCGTCTGGGCCCCGCTCCTGGCCCGGGCGCGCGACGACGGCGTCGACGTCGTGCTCGACGGGGCGGGCGGCGACGAGCTGTTCGGCTGCGCGCGCTACCTGGTCGCCGACGAGCTGCGCCGCGGCGCCCCGCTCGCGGCCGTGCGGGTCGCCCGCCGGCTGCCGGGCATGGGCTCGAGCCCGCCGCCGCGCTGGATCGCGCGCGCGCTGGCGACCTACGGGCTGCGCGCCGCGCTCCCCCACCGGCTGCACGAGCGGCTGCGCGCCGCGCGCGGCCGCTCGGGCGGACCGGACTGGCTCGCGGCCGGGGTGACCCACGACCGCTGGAGCTGGAAGCGCGAGCCCGGCCCGCGCTGGTGGGCGCAGCTCGTGCACCTGCTGACGAGCGACGAGCTGGGCGTGGCCGACCAGCTCAGGCGCGAGGCGGCGATCCACGGGCTCGAGCTGAGGCACCCGCTGCGCGACCCGGCCCTGATCGACCTCGTGCTCGAGCTGCCGCCCGAGCTCGGGTTCGACCCGGACCTCGACCGGCCGCTGCTGCGCCGCGCGCTGGCGGGCGAGCTGCCCGACGCCGTCCTGCGCGAGGTCCGCAAGCCCGCCTTCAACCCGCTGCTGGAGGCCGCGCTGGCGGGCCCTGACCGCCGGGGACTGGCGGCCCTGCTGGCCGCTCCGCCCCCGGAGCTGACCGCCCTCGTGAGGCCCGGATCCGGCGCCTTCGAGCCATTCGAGGCCGGAAACCGGGCGCCGGGGCGCGCCCTCGAGCTGTGGCGGCTGGTCACGCTCGCGGTCTGGCTGGACCATCAGGGGGACGGTTCTGCTTGAAGAGGGCGTTTCAGATGCGTATATTCCGGCGATCTACACGGGGGGCTGCTTTGTGAAGGAGGAGGTGTAATGGACTACGAGACCCCAATCGTTCTTGACTACGGGACGCTTACGGACCTGACCGCGGGTCAGACCGACGGCAACTTCCTGGACGCGGACTTCCCGTCCGGAACCCCGAAGGACGAGCTCACCTTCTCCAACTAGCCCGACCGCGGTGCGGCCCGTGAGGCGGCCGCACCATGGCCGATCGACGCTCGACGCCGCCGTCGAGCCCGCGGTCGCCCTGGCCGGCTGCGCCGAGCGGCGCGCGGAGCTGCGCGGCGCGGTGCGCCACGCCCTGTCGCGCGCGGACCTCACGCGCCTGGCCGCCCGGCTCGCGAGCCGCCGCCTGCTGCCGCTGATCGGAACGCGGGCGCTCGAGGCGGCCGGCGACGTCTGCCCGCCCGAGTTCGAGGCGACGGTCACGGGCGCGCTCGGCGTCGCGAGGGCCCGCGCGCTCGCGGTCGAGGCCGCCACCCGTGACGTGACGGCGACCCTCGCCGGGCACGGCATCGCGGCACTGCCGCTCAAGGGGCCGCTGCTCGCGGAGGCGCTCTACGGCGACACCGGCCTGCGCGAGACCGCCGACGTGGACCTGCTCGTCCCGCGCGAGCGGCTCGCCGGCGCCGCGGCGCTGCTGCGCCAGGACGGCTACGCGGCTCCCGCCGACCCGCTGCGCGCCGACGGCCTGCCCGACCTTCACCTCGCGCTCGACCATCCCCGGCGGCCGTCGGTCGAGCTGCACTGGCGCGTCCACTTCTACGAGGACGAGTTCGCGCGCGACATGCTCGAGCGGGCCGAGCCGGGGCCCGACGGGCTGCTGCGCGCGCGCCCGGCCGACCTGCTCGCGTCGCTGCTGCTGTTCTACGCGCGCGACGGCTTCTACGGGCTGCGGCTGGCGGCCGACATAGGCGCGTGGTGGGACCGCTACGGCCGCGCCGGCGACCGGCCGCTCGAGGAGCACGCGCGCCGCTACCCGCGCCTCGCCCCGGCGCTCACCGCGGCGGCGGTCGCCGCCGAGCGCGTGACGGGCGCCCCGGCGGCCGGCTGGCTCGGCGGCGCCGCGGCGCACGGCCGCCGGACCGCCATGGCGGCCGGGCTGGCCAACCCCACCTACAGCGGCGAGCGCGACCAGCTCGCGGCCAACATCTCGCTCGCGGACGCGCTGCTCGCCCCGCCTGGCACGGTCGCCGAGTTCGCCCGGCGCGAGCTGGTGCCGCGCTCGGGCCCGGCGGCCCCGCACGCCGCCAAGATGCTCGCCCGCTACGGCGCGGCGGCGTGGCGCGTGCGCGGCGGCCGCGAGTGGGCGGCGGGGCCGGCGGGCGGCGGGCCCGCCGTCGAGCTGCTCGGGCTGCGGCTCGACCGCGTGAGCGAGGCCGAGGCGATCGATCACGTGATCGGCGCCCTGGACGCCGGGCGCGGCGGCTGGCTGCTCGCGATGAACCTCGACACGCTGCGCCAGTACGCGCGCTCGGAGGAGCTGCCGGCGCTGTTCGAGCGGGCGGACCTGATCGTGGCCGACGGCATGCCGCTGATCTGGGCGAGCCGCCTGGCGGGGACGCCGCTGCCCGCGCGGGTCGCGGGGTCGGACCTGATCTGGTCGCTCACGGCGGAGGCGGCGCGGAACGGGCGGTCGGTGTTCCTGCTCGGCGGGGCGCCGGGCGTCTGCGAGCGCGCCGCCGACGCCCTGCGCGCGCGCTCTCCCGGCCTGGCCGTGGCCGGCACCCACTCGCCGCCGTACGGCTTCGAGAGCGACGCCGCCGAGCTCGACGCGATCCGCGCGCGCCTGCGCGAGGCGCGCCCCGACGTCGTCTACGTCGGGCTCGGCTTCCCCAAGCAGGAGCGCCTGATCGCGCAGCTCAGAGACGAGCTGCCGCGCTCCTGGTTCGTGGGCGTGGGCATCTCGTTCAGCTTCGTGACCGGCGACGTGCCGCGGGCACCCGCCTGGCTCCAGCGGATCGGCCTCGAGTGGGTCCACCGGCTGACGAAGGAGCCGCGGCGGCTGGCGCGCCGCTACCTCGTCGACGACCTGCCGTTCGCCGCCCGGCTGGCCGCCCACAGCCTCGCGCGGCGGGCGCGCGGCGGTCGCGGCTAGCGGTCGCGGTCCGGGTCGTCCACGCAGCCCCTGCCGCGCGGCTGCGCCAGGGCCTGGAGCTTTCGCCACGGGAAGTTCGCGAGCACACCCTGGCTGTCGGGCGACCTGCCCTCGAAGATCTCCACGTACGGGTCGTAGCCGAGCGGCGTCGGGTCCTCGGCGGCGAACCCGATCTCGGTCGAGGCGTCGGTCACGACCAGGCCGTATCGCTGTATGGCGCGCGCGATCGTGAGCGCGTAGCGCGACAGCGGGTGGCGCGGGTCGCTCGCGTAGGCGGCGAGGTCGAAGCGCGCCGGGAAGCGGAAGCGGGCGCCCGCCGGGATCGACTGCGGCGCGCGGCTCGAGCGCTCCGGGTCGGTCCGCTGCGCGGGCCAGCACCAGCCGTCGCGGCCGCCCCTGCCGATCACGACGAGGCCGATCGCGTGCTCCACCGCGCCGCGGCGCAGCTCCTCGATCCGCTGGAGCCCCGACATCAGCGCGATCGAGGTGGCCGACGCGCCGTACTGCGGGCCCGGCGGATCCACGAAGTGGCCCTCGTTCTGCGAGACGTGCGGCATCCGGCCGCCGTAGCGGGCGCGCCAGGTGCCGAACAGCGGGTCCTTCGACAGCCCCCAGAACTCCCAGAGCGTGTCCGTCGCGGGCTGCCAGAGGATCAGGTTCCCGTCGGTGCCCGCGGCCGGTCGCGCGTCGGCGGGCAGCGGGACCGCGTCCCACTGCCGCTGGAGCGCGGGCGCGCCCTCGGGCGCCGCGACCCGTACCGCCGGCTGGTCCGGACCGACGGTGTAGATCGGCGAGCTGTACTGCGTGGTGCCGATCAGCGCGCCGCGCGGGCGGCTGCGCACCTGCGAGCGGATCTCCGCGACCATCGCCGCCGAGTTGCCCGCCAGCGGAGCGTTCTTCTTCAGCCGCTTGTTGCGCCAGCCGCCGGGCGAGAACGGCTCCGCGACGAGCGTCATCGTGTCGATCCAGGCGCTGCGCTGGCAGGTGAGGCTCGAACCGGACCCCTCGACGATCCCCACGGACACCGCGTGCGGCCCCGCCGGCACCGACAGGCGCGCGCCGAGCTCGCCGTAGCCCGCTCCCGCGAGGCCCACGAAGCGCTCCACGCCGTCGACCTTGATCGACACGGTGGGCAGCCCGAAGCAGTCGTTCCCCCGAACGCGCGCGAAGACGTGGACCGACGTGCGCGTGGTGGTCATCACGCCCTCGGCGGCGCTCCCGGCGGCGATGCGCAGCGCCCGCCCGCTCGAGGCATTCGCATCGGGCTCGACCGCGCCGGGGCCGACCGGGGTGAGCAGCTCGCCCTCGATCGTCACGTCGGCCGCGCCCGCGGGCGCGGCGAGAAACGCGAAGGCGGCCGCGGCCGTGGCGAGCACGCGGCGCACGTCGGGCATCGACTGCACGGTGAAATGGTCGCACTTCCACGCCGGTCGGCGCGCGGTCGCGCTGCTCCGGCACCCGCGGCCGAACCGGTAGCGTCCGGCAACCGTGGCTCGGCGAGCGTCGTATTCCGAAGGCGTGGCGTTCGCGGTGCTGAGCTTCGCCTCGATCGCGGTCGTCGGGCTGGTCAGCAGCATCTTCGTGGCCCGGGCCTACGGCATCGAGCCGATCGGCGAGCTCGCGATCGCGCTGGCGCCGTCGCTCGCGCTCGCGACGCTGTCCCAGCTCCGCGAGCAGGCCGCCCTCGTGCGCGAGCTGACCCTGCTCGCGCCGCGCGCGCCCCGGGTGACCGGCCTGTTCGCCGCGGTCATGGCGTTCTCGTTCGGGCTCACGCTGCTGGTCGCGATCCCCGTGACGGCCGCGACCTGGTTCGTCCTGTCCGGCCCGGTCGGCCGCGACGACCTGTTCGTCCCGGCGCTCGCGCTGATCGGCATCTACACGCTCGTCGAGAACACCTGCTGGAACCTCGACGTCGTGTTCCAGGCCTTCCGCGCCGGGCGGCCGCTGTTCTGGGTGCGGCTCGACTACGGCGTGACCTACGTGGCGTACGCGCTCGCCATCAACTTCACGTTCGGCGACGACGTCTGGGGGCTCGTCGCGGCCGCGGGGCTGTCGATCGCGACGTCGCTGGTGCACCGGCTCGTGCTCGTCCGCCACTTCATGCGCTTCCGGGTCCCGCGCGCGGAGATCCGGGCCGGCTTCCGGACGCTGCCGGCCCTGGTCCGGTTCGGCGCGAAGGTCGCGCCGGGGCAGATCGCCGACGGCGTCTCGCGCCAGGCGAGCGTCTGGGTCCTGTCGATCACGAGCTCGGTCGCCGCCGTGGGCGCCTACAACCGGGCCTGGATGCTCGCCACGCGCTTTCTCGAGCTCGGTCACCGGGTGGTCGAGATGCTGTTCCCGACCCTGGTGGAGCGGCGCGCGAACGGCGACTCCGAGGGCTTCGACCGGGCGTCGATCGACACGGTGCGCTACTGCGTGGCCGGCCTGCTGCTGCCAGCGGCCGCGGGCGGTGGCGCGGCCGACGGGCTCATGGACCTGTTCGGGGACGGGTTCGACCGCGCCGCGGACGCGCTGGCGCTGCTGCTGCTCGCGCCCGGCCTCGCCGCCGTCGTCTCGATCCTCACGAGCATCCTGTGGACCGACGACCGGCTCTGGCTGAGCACGATCATCACCTCGGTCCGCGCCGCGCTCACGGTCGGGCTGACGATCGTGCTCGCGATCGAGTACGGCATCACGGGGGCGGCCGTCGCGATCGTCGCGGCGTACCTGGTCGAGTCGGTCTGGTGCTTCGCCGTGATGCCGCGGCACTGGTCCACCCCGGTGCGGACGCTGTGGCCCTACCGCGGCATGGCCGCGCTCGCGGCCGGATACGCGGCCGGATTCGCCGCGGCGCGCAGCGTCGACGCGGCTCTCTACGGGGAGGTCGGCACCGCGTGCGCGGTCGCGGCCGGGGCGGTCGTGTACCTGGCGATCGCGGTCGGCGGCGGGCTCCAGGAGCGCGATCGCGAGCGGCTGGCGGCGATCCGGGGAAGACGCGCCCAGGCACTGCCGACCGAGGGTTAGCGCTTTATGCTGGGCCTGTGGCGCCGCGGGCACGCAGCCGACCCGACGTGAGCAAGCTCCTGCGCAAGGGCAAGGTCGACGCCCTGCGCGAGGCCCTGCACTACCGCGACCTGGGGGCGGCCGGCAACGGCGCGGGGCACGACGCCGGCGCGCCCGTGCGCGCCGAGGCGCTCAGGGCGCTGGTGTCGCTCGGCGGCCCGACCGTCCCGGGCGACCTGAGCGCCGCGCTCGAGGACCCCGACCCGTCGGTGCGGATCGCGGCGATCGACGGCATCGCGGCCATGGGCGCCCCCGTGGCCGGCCAGGCCGAGCAGCTCGTGCGCGCCGCCGTGGCGCGCGAGGAGGGCGCCGGCGACGTCTCGGCCCGAGCGCTCGACCTGCTGGTGGACTGGGCGGCCCAGGGGGTCGCGGAGATGTTCGTGGAGGCCCTGCTCGACCCCGGCGCGCCCGAGCCCGACGAGGGCCACGCGGCCAGCCTCGAGCTGCTGTTCGTCACCGACACCCGCGGGGATGGGGCGCGCACGGCGGTCGCCGACCTGCTCATCGCGCGGCTGCACCAGGCCCCTGACGAGCGCTCGGAGCGGGCGGTCGAGCGCGTGCTGGGCTGGCTCGGGCCGTCGGCGCTCGAGAGCGTGCTGGCCGAGCTCGAGAGCGGCACTTCCACCCCGGCGCTGCTGCGCGCGGCCGGCTCGCTGGGCGACGCGCGTGCGGTCGCGCCGGTCGTCCAGGGACTCGAGAACCCGGATCCGGACGTGCGGGTGGCGGCGGCCACGGCGGCTCGGACGCTCAACCACACCCGCGCCGTCCCGGCGCTGCTCACGGCCACGCAGGACGACGAGCAGGCGGTGCGCGACGCCGCCTCGGCGGCGCTCGACCGGATGGGGACGGCGGCGGTGATCGCCGGCCTGGCGACCGTGGTGGACACGCGCCTGCAGGCGGCGCTGCCGGCGGTCCTCGAGGGCGACGGGGCCGAGCAGCTCGGCTCGCGCGGCGGCGCGGAGCAGCTCGCCGAGGGCCGGGCGGAGCCGGATGTGGGGCCGGCGCCGGGCGCGGAGCCGGCGCCGGGCGCGGAGCCGGAGCCGGGCGCGGAGCCGGCGCCGGGCGCGGGGCCGGCGCCGGGCGCGGGGCCGCAGCCGGCGCAGCAGCCGCAGCCGGCAGCGCCCCAGCCCGTGCGGTCCGGACCCGCCGAGCCGATCCAGCCGACGGTGCCCTCGGCCCTCCCCGCCCAGCCCGGGCCGGCCCTCCCCGGCCAGCCCCGGCCGCGCCGCGGCGGCCTGCTCGACCGGCTGCTCGGCCGCGACTACTAGCCGCTCGGCTCGACCACGTTCGACGGGTCCGGCTTACCGGCGGCCGGCGCCTGGCTGTAGTCGCCGAACGGGCCGTCGCGCTCCGCGATCGCCGCGCCCACGCCCTCGGCCTGCGCCAGCTCGATCCAGCGCTTCGCGTCCGGCGTGTTGCGCATCAGGCCGTCCAGGATCGGCCCGAGCACCTGCGTCGAGCCGACGCCCATGTTCTCGTAGGCGTGGTTGACGACGAGCTTCATCGCCGCGAGCTGCGACAGCGGGACCGACGCGAGCCGCCCGGCCAGCTCCGCCACCTCGGCCTCGAGCCGCTCGAACGGCACCGACACGTTGACGAGCCCGACCTCCGCGGCCTCGGCGCCCGAGAGCGGCTGGCCGGTCAGCGCGTGCCACTTCACCCGCGCCAGCCCGAGCCGGTAGATCCACATCCCGGTCAGGTAGCAGCCCCACATGCGCGCGTACGGCGTTCCGATGCGCGCGTCGTCGGAGACGACGACGAGGTCCGCGCAGAGGGCCATGTCGCTGCCGCCGCCCACGCACCAGCCGTGCACCTGCGCGATCACCGGCTTCGGCGAGCGCCAGAGCGACATGATCTTCGGCACCGGCCCGGTCGCGGGCGAGGTGCCGAGCATGAAGTCCTTGCCGGGGTCCCACTCGCCGCCGGTGGTGAGCTCCTCGTCCCAGTGGTGGAAGCCGCCGCCGAAGTCGAAGCCGGCGCAGAACGAGCGCCCGGCGCCGCGCAGCACGATCACCTTGACCGCGTGCTCGCGCACCGCGCGGTGCACCGCCGCCTCGATCTCGTCGGGCATCGGCGGCACGATCGTGTTGAGGGTGTCGGGGCGGTTCAGCGTGATCGTCGCGATCGCGCCGTCGGCCTCGTAGAGCAGGGTCTCGTAGTCCATCCGGCTCCTTCCTTCGCTATTCGATGCCCAGTCTGTCGAGCAGCGCGTCGTCGCGGCGCCAGCCCTTGCGCACGCGCACCGAGAGGTCGAGGTGCACGCGGCGGCCGAGCAGCGCCTCCATCTCCTTGCGGGCCGCGCTGCCGATCGAGCGGACCATCGCGCCGCCGGCGCCGATCAGGATCCCCTTCTGCGACTCGGTCTCCGCCCAGGCGCGCGCCACCACCACGAGCAGCCCGTCGTCGCGCTCCTCGACCTCGTCGACCTCGACCTCCACCGCGTGGGGGATCTCGTCGCGGGTGCGGGCGAGGATCTGCTCGCGGACCAGCTCCGCGAGGCGCACGTCCTCGGGCAGGTCCGTGCGGTCCTCCGGCGGATACATGAACGGCCCCTCTGGCAGCAGCGCCACGAGGGCCTCGACCAGCTCGGCGACGCCCGCGCCGCGCAGCGCGCTGACCGGGTAGACCTCGCCGTCGAGCTCGAGCGACGCGGCCTGCTCGAGCGCGTCGAGCACCTGCCTGCGGTCGAGCACGTCGACCTTGTTGACGGCGATCGCGTGCGGCACCCCGGCGTTCGCGATCGCCCGCGCGATGAAGCGGTCGCCCGGACCCGCGCCCTGCTGGCCGTTCAGGATCAGCAGCGCGGCGTCGGACTCGCGCAGCTCCTGCTCCATCCGGCGCTGCATCCGCTCGGTGAGCGGGTCGCGCGGGCGCTGCACGCCCGGCAGGTCCACGAGCACAAGCTGCGCCTCGTCGAGCGTCGCGATCCCGCGGATCGCCCGCCGCGTCGTCTGCGGCCGGTTCGACACGATCGCGACCTTCTCGCCGACCAGGGCGTTAAGCAGCGTCGACTTGCCCACGTTCGGCCGCCCGGCAAGCGCCACGAAGCCGCTGCGCGTGCTCACGCGAGCCCCTCCACGACCCGGTCCTGGAGGGCGAGCATCTCGCCGCCGTCGGCCTCGTGGTCGTAGCCGCACAGGTGCAGCACCCCGTGGACCACCGCCTCCACGACGTCCTCGGTGTGCTCGGGGCAGATCACGACGTCGCCGAGCTCGCGCGGGCCCGGCGCCGGCCCGGCGCCGTCGACGGGAAACGAGAGCACGTCGGTGGGCGCGTCGCGGCCGCGGTGCTCGCGGTTGAGCGCGCGGATCTCCTCCTCGCCGACGAGCACGACGGCCACGTGGCCGGCGTCCACCCCGGCGGCCAGCGCCGCCGCCCGGGCCGCCGCCTCCAGGCGCCCGTCTCCGGTCCCGTGCACCTCTATGTCGAGCGAGTCGGCGACCGCCCGAGTATGGCGGCGCGCCCTACCAGACGTACGGCCAGCCGCCCGAGTCCCAGCCCAGGTAGTTGATGCCGAGGAACGACTGCCCGGCCAGGCGCGATCAGGGCGACTTGCGCGCGTGCCGGTCGTACGCCGCCACGATGCGCTGCACGAGCTTGTGGCGCACCACGTCCTCGCCGCCGAAGCGCACGAACTCGATCCCCTCGACCTCGCCGAGGATGTCGCCGATCACGATCAGCCCGGAGCGCCGGTCGCCCTCGAGGTCGATCTGGGTGATGTCGCCGGTAACGACCATCTTCGAGTTGAACCCGAGCCGCGTGAGGAACATCTTCATCTGCTCGGGGCTCGTGTTCTGGGCCTCGTCGAGGATGATGAACGAGTCGTTCAGCGTCCGGCCGCGCATGAACGCGAGCGGCGCGACCTCGATCGTGCCGCGGTCGAGGTACTGGTTGACCTTCTCGGGCTCGAGCATGCTGTAGAGCGCGTCGAAGAGCGGCCTCAGGTACGGGTCGACCTTCGCCATCAGGTCGCCCGGCAGGAACCCGAGGCGCTCGCCGGCCTCGACCGCCGGCCGCGTGAGCACGATCCGGTTGACCTCGCGCCGGGACAGCGCGGCGACCGCCATCGCTACCGCGAGGAACGACTTGCCGGTGCCCGCCGGGCCGATGCCCACGGTGATCGTCTCGTTGCGGATCGCGTCCACGTAGCGCTTCTGGTTCACGGTCTTCGGGGCGACCTTCAGCCCGCGGTGGCGCCAGACGACGTCCTCGAGGATCGCGCTCGGGCTCTCCTTCTGGTCGAGCGCGCTGGTGATGGCGGCGATCGTCCCGGGGGCGATCTCGTGGCCCTGGCGCACGAGGTCCGACACCTCGCGCACGACCTCCTCGGCCGCGGCCACGTCGCCCTCCTCCCCCTCGAGCGTGAGGATGTTGCCGCGCAGGAAGATCTCCGCGCCGAGGTGGCCCTCGAGCGTCTTCATGATCGCGTCGCCGGGACCCGCCAGCTCGCTGGCGACGTCGTTCGTCAGCTCGACCTGCGTGCGCACTACGGCGTGAGCTTCTCCTTGACCAGCGCGCTCACGCGCTTGCCGTCGGCGCGGCCCTGCACCCGCGGCATGACCATCGACATCACGCGGCCGATCTCCTTCGGCGAGGCGGCCCCGGTCTCGGCGACGGCGTCGCCGACGATCGCGGCCAGCTCGTCGTCGGACATCTGCTCGGGCAGGTACTCGCCGATCAGCTCGGCCTCGCGCTCCTCGCCCGCGGCGAGGTCGTCGCGGCCGGCGTCGCGGTAGGCCCCGGCCGACTCGAGCCGGCGCTTGCGCTCGCGCTGGAGCACGGCGACCTCGTCGGCCTCGGAGCCGGCCGCGTCCTTGTGCGCCTTCTGGAGCTCGGACACGATCAGGCGCAGCGCGCCCACGCGGTCGCGCTCGCCGGCCTTCAGCGCGGCGGTGGTGTCGGCCTGAACCCGTTCGAGGAGCGACATCCCGGTCCAGTCTAGGGCGAGCCGCCCGGCCGCCGGAGCTCCCAAACCCACTCGAGCGGCGAGCGGTGCACGAGCCGTGCGCGCGGGAGCAGCGCGCGCCGCAGCCGCGCCGCCTTGGCGCACTGGTCGCCGCCGCCGCAGGTGGAGAACTCGTCCGCGCCGGGATCGAACGCCTCGCGGCTGACCAGCACCCGCCCGCGCCAGAGCGACACCTCCTCGAGCGCCCCCTCGACCGCCACGTCGCCCGGATCGACCACCTGCACGCCGGCGAAGTAGCGGATGTACTTCGCCTCGAGGTAGTTGTTCACGAGCACCAGGTCGCCGGGCCGCGCGTTGTCGGCGTACCAGCGCGTGCGCGCCCGCCAGTAGTCGTCGCCGTCGTCGCCCGCGGGGATCATGCTGCCGGCGAGGTTCACGACGGCGAGCAGGCCCACCAGCGCACCGGTCAGCAGGCGGTCGCGGCGGGCGCCCCCGCCGCGCAGCGGGATCGCGAGCAGGATCGCGAGCGGCACCCAGGTCGCGATCCAGAACTCCACGTTGATCGGCTCCCACCAGGTGAAGAAGGCGGCATAGGTGACCGCCCAGCAGGCGCACAGGATCGCGAGCGCGCGGGCGGGGGCGTCGAGGGCGCGCCGTGCCCGCCAGGCGCGCACGGCGGCGGCGAGCGCGAGCGCCGCGATCGCCGCGGTGAGCGCGAGCAGGACGGCGGCCAGGCCGGTGGGGTAGTCGCGCATGAAGTACAGCTCCTCGCGCGGGTTGCGCCCGCCGCGGCTCCCGAAGGCGTCGGCCGTGGCGTCGATCGCGAACGCGGAGTGGCCGCCGACGAGCGTCCGCCCCGCGCCGATCGCGCCGTTGGGGACCATCTTCGGCTCGAGGTTGCCCCACGGGCCGGAGACCGCGTAGCTGCTCAGCCAGTCGTATGCCTGGGCGGGGCTCTCGCGCCCGTTCGCGAGCGCCGCCGCGGCGTAGGATGGGACGGTGACCGCCACCGCCACGAGGCCGTAGGCCAGCCCGCGCCGCGCGAGCTCCCCGAGCGGCGCGTCGCCGCGCGAGAGGAGCAGGGCGGCGAGCACCGGGACCGCGAACAGCACGTTCGTGTCGTGGGTGAGCACGGCCAGGCCGTTGGCGAGGCCGAGCAGCGCGAACGCCCGGACGCTCGGCCGCAGCGCCGCGCGGTGGGCGAGCGCGAGGCAGGCGATCAGCAGCGTGGCCGAGAGGACGTAGACCTCCGACTCGCCGCTGTAGAACCAGTAGCCGTAGGAGAAGCCGAGCACGCCGCAGGCCATCGCGCAGCCGAGCCGGTCCCAGCCGAGCGAGCGCAGCCACCACCAGAGCAGGCCGACGCCGGCCGCCCCCACGAGCGCGTTCTGGAACTGGATCGCGCCGAGCGCCCCGCCGTCGTAGCCGAGCGCCAGGGCGAGGTTGTGCGCCACCCACGCCAGCGCTCCCCAGAGCACGTGGTGCGGGTGCAGGACCGACGCGGCGTCGCCGTCCCTGATGCCGGCCGCGTAGCCCACCGCGTCCTCGGCCTCGCCGTGGTTCGCGGTGAGCGTCAGGAGGTAGAGGACCGCGAATGCCGTCGCGAGCAGCGCCGCCTCCCGGCGGGCGGCGCGGGCGTCCACGGAGCTCACGCGGCGGAGCCTATTACCGGGGCGTGCGCACCCACGCCGACGGGCCGCGACCGGCGAGCGCCTGCGCGTACACGCGCAGCTTGAAGGTCACCAGCAGCGGCGCGCTCAGGAGCGCGCGCCACACGGGCGCCGGCGCCCGCACCAGCGCGAGGCCGCCGAGCACGTAGGCCGCCTGCGCCGTCAGGCTGGCCGCGGCGAGCCGGGCGGTGCGCGGGAGGCGCAGCGCGCCGGCCAGCGCGCCCAGGGCCAGCGACCCGGCGGCGAGGACCGACTGGGGCGGGAGCAGCGGCTCGAGCCCCGCGTGCACCCGGCGCGGGTCGCCCGCCCGCAGCCCGCGCGCGGCGACGGCGGCGCCGCGCCGGCCCGTGGCCAGGCGCCCGGCCTCCCAGCGCTGCTGCTGCGACTCGCTCGCGGCGAACGAGGCCGGCATCGGCGACTCGACCGACGCCTCCGGCGCGAACACGACCCGCTCGCCCGCCGCGACCAGCCGCAGGTGCTGCTCGGCGTCCTCGGTCAACCCGTGGGCCCGCCACGGGACGCGCCTGAGCAGGTCGAGGCTGAACGCCATCCCCGACCCGAACAGGCCGCACGAGAGCCCGAGCGACGTCTTCCCGCGCGGCCGGACGTCGTTCATCAGCGCGAACCCCGCCCAGCGCAGCGCCGCGGCCGGCGAGGCCCCGGGGTCGGCCACGCGATAGGCCGCCTGGACGGCGCCGGCGCCGGCTCGCATGCGCCGCCCGCACGCCTCGAGCAGGTTCGGCGAGGGGTGGCAGTCCGCGTCGAGCAGCACGACGCCGTCCGACCCCGCCCGCTCGCGCAGGACCCGCTCCAGCGCCCACTCGAGCGCCTCGCCCTTGCCCGGCCGCTCCGGGTCGTCGCGCTCCCACACGGTGGCCCCGGCGCCCGCGGCCCGCTCGGCGGTCGCGTCGGAGCAGTTGTCCGCCACGACGATCGCCTCGGCGCCGAGGGCCACGGTCGCGGCCACGGTCGGCGCGATGACCTCCTCCTCGTCGTGCGCGGGGATCAGCACGACGAAGCGCATCGGCGCGCCGGCGCGGCCCGGCCGCGACGGCCGGACGGCGGCCGCCAGCAGGACGAGCAGGTACCCGTTCGCCAGCGCGAGGACGGCGGCCGGCAGAGCCAGGATGGTGTCGAGCGTGCGCCTCATTGCGCCGTGCGGGCGGCGAGTCTAGGCTGCCGCGCGTGCGTCCCGCGTGGGCAACGTTCGACTGCTACGGCACCCTGATCGACTGGGAGGGCGGCTTCGGGTCGTTCCTGTACGCGCGGGCGCTGCGCCAGGGCGAGGACGACCCCGCCGCCGGCGACGAGCTGCGCGAGCGCTTCGAGGCGATCCAGTTCGAGCTGATCGGTGGCGACTACCGACCGTACGGGGACGTCCTCGCCGAGACCCTGCGGCGCTTCTGCGACGAGTTCGGCTGGCCGCCGCCGGACGCCGCCGAGGAGGCGGAGCTCGTGCGCGCGATGCGGAGCTGGCAGCCGTTCCCCGACACGCGACCGGCGCTCGAGCGCACGCGCGCGGCGGGCATGCGGCTGATGATCGTCTCGAACACCGACCGCGACATCATGGCCCACAGCCTCAAGCACATAGGCGTGCCGTTCGACCAGGTGCAGGTGGCCGAGGACGTGGGCGCCTACAAGCCGGCCGACGAGGTCTTCGCCGCCGCCCTCGAGCGGATCGGCGAGCCGCCCGAGAACGTGCTCCACGTGGCGTTCGGGTTCAAGTACGACATCGCGCCCGCCGCCCGCGCCGGGATGCGCACGGCCTGGGTCAACCGCCACCAGGCGCCGCCCCCCGGCGACGCGCCGTTCGACCACGAGTGGCGCGACCTCTGGGGCCTCGCCGAGCTGGCCGGCTCAGCGGGTTAGCCAGACCGCCGCGTCCCACAGCGACGCCGCCACGTGCTCGACCGGCGTCGCCGGCGGGCCGGCGCCGATCATCACCAGGCGGCAGCCGGCGGCGGCCCCCGCCTGCATGTCGCTCTCGGAGTCGCCGATCATCACGCTCGCGGCGAGGTCCACGTCCGGCAGGTCGCGGGCGGCCTGGAGCAGCATGCCGGGCTTCGGCTTGCGGCAGTCGCACGAGTCGTGCGCGTGGGGGCAGTAGTAGACCGCGTCGAGCGCGGCGCCGCGGGCCTCGAGCTCGGCGGTCATCCGGCGGTGGATGTCCTCGACGGCCGCGGCGGTCATCTTCCCGAGCGCCACGCCGCGCTGGTTGGTGACCACGACCGCGCGCATGCCGCTGCGGCGCAGCAGGGCGATCGCCTCGGGCGCGCGCGGGAGGAAGCGGAACTCGTCCCACGACTCGATGTACTCGCCGGGCGCGGCCGGGCGGTTGATCGTGCCGTCGCGGTCGAGGAAGGCGACGGGGGTCACGCCGCGGACACTACCCACGGCGCGGGCGATATCTATGGAACGGTGCACCGCGTCCCGTTCCTGCCCGCGTCGGTCCTCTACGTCGCCGCGGGCGCGCTCGTCGCGGTCGTGCTGGCGGCGCTGGACGTCGCCCCGCTCGACCCCGAGGGCGACCACGATCTGCTCGAGCGGCTGACCGAGCTGGCCCTGGTCGTGGCGGTGTTCGCCGCCGGCCTGACGATCGAGCGCCACGTGCGCCGCCGGTCGTGGGTCTCGCTCGCGCTCCTGCTCCTGGTCGTGATGCCGCTGACGATCCTCGCGATCGCGCTCTTCGGGATGTGGGCGATGGGCCTCTCGTTCGCGGCCGCGCTCCTGCTCGGCGCGATCCTCGCCCCCACCGACCCCGTGCTGGCCGGGGACGTGGGGCTGTCGGCGCCCGGCGGCGAGGTCTACGGCGAGCCGCGGCTCTCGCTCCACACCGAGGCGGGGTTCAACGACGGCCTGGCGTCGCCGTTCGTCGTGCTCGGCCTGTTCGTGGCCGGCGAGGGCGGATCCGGCTGGGTCGGCGAGTGGCTCGCCTCCGACCTGCTCTGGGGCGCCGGCGCCGGGCTGCTGATCGGGGCCGCCGCCGGCTACGGCGGCGCGGCCCTGCTCACGCGGATCGGCGGCCTCGCGGGCGGGCTGGTCACGCTCGGCGCGGCGTTCGGCCTCCACTTCGCCTGCGAGGCGATCGGGACGTACGGCCTGCTCGCGGTGTTCGCCGCCGGGTTCACGTTCCGCCGCTACGAGTTCGACCACCACATCCACCGGCCGGTGCACCAGGCCGCGGACGTGGCCGGCGGCGCGCTCGAGCTGCTGGTGCTGGTCATGCTCGGCACGATGCTGACGACCGCCGGGCTCGACGCCCCCGGCGTCGAGGGCTGGCTCCTCGCGCCGCTGCTGCTGGTCGCGGTCAGGCCGCTGCTGGTGTTCGCGACCGCGGGGAGCTTCATGGACCTCCGCGCCCGGCTGTTCCTCGCGTGGTTCGGCGTGCGAGGCGTCGCCGCCCTCTTCTACGCCACCGTGGTGGTCGGGGCGGACGTCCTTCCGCCGGACGAGCAGCACGTGGTGGTCTGGACGACGATCGCGTGCGTCGTCTGCTCGATCGTCGTGCACGGCCTCAGCGCGGCGTCGCTGACCCGGCGCTGGCTCGGCTGACAAGCTAGCCGCGTGCACGAGGGCGAACTGATCCTGATCGGCGCGGCGATGCTCGCCGGCGGCCTCGGCGCGTCGCTGATGGCGCGGCGGCTGCGGCTGCCGAGCCTGCTGCTGTTCCTCGCGCTCGGGATGGCGGTGGGCTCCGAGGGCGCCGGCTGGCTCCCGTTCGACGACTACGAGATGGCCCGCGCGGTCGGAGTGATCGCGCTGGCGCTGATCCTCTACGAGGGCGGGATGTCGGCGGGCTTCGACGAGATCCGCCCGGTCCTGCGGCCGGCGGCGGGCCTCGCGCTCCTCGGGACGCTGGCCACCGCGGCGATCGTCGGGCTCTCGGCGGCGTGGCTGTTCGACCTCACGACCGTGGAGGGCCTGCTGATCGGCGCCGTGGTCTCGGCCACCGACGGCGCCGCGATCTTCGCGCTGCTGCGCAACTCCACGCTCGAGCGCCGGCTCGCGCGAACGCTCGAGGGCGAGTCGGGGCTGAACGACCCGATCGCCGTGCTGCTCGTGCTCGGGTTCATCGAGTGGCTCGAGCAGCCGGATTACGGGGTGGTGGACATGCTCGGGCTGTTCGCCGAGCAGCTCGGCATCGGGCTGGCGATCGGTGCGCTGGTGGGCTCCGGCGCCGTGTACGCGTTCCGGCGCGCGCAGCTCGACACCGCCGGCCTCTACCCGGTCGCCTCGCTCGCCACCGCCGGCCTGGCCTTCGGCGCGGCCGACGTGCTCGGCGGCTCCGGCTTCTTGGCGGTGTACCTGGCCGGACTGATCGTCGGGACCGCCACGATCCCGGCCAAGCGAACGATCGTCACCTTCCACCAGGGGCTCGCGTGGGTCGCGCAGATCGCGATGTTCCTCGTGCTCGGGCTGCTGATCTTCCCGAGCGAGCTTGGCGAGGTCTGGTTCGACGGGATCGTGCTGGCGCTGATCCTCGTGTTCGTGGCGCGGCCGGCGGCCGTGTTCGCGGCCACCGCGCTCGATCGCTTCAGCGCGCGCGAGCGGGTGCTGCTCGGGTGGGCCGGGCTGCGCGGCGCCGTGCCGGTGGTGCTGGCCACCTTCCCGGTAATCGCGGAGGTGCCCGACAGCCGCGAGTACTTCAACATCGTCTTCTTCGCGGTCGTGATCTCCACGCTGCTCCAGGGAACGACCTTCGAGCCGCTCGCCAAGTGGCTCGGCCTGACCACGAGCCAGCCGGCGCTGCCGAGCCCGCTGGCGGAGGCGGGCACGATCCGCCGGCTCGGCGCCGAGGTGCTCGAGTACCCCGTCGGGCCCGACGACGCGATCGTGGGCGCCCGCGTGCGCGACCTCGGCCTGCCGCGCGAGGCGGTCGTGAACGTGATCGTGCGCGGCGACCAGGCGATCCCGCCGCGCGGCTCGACCCGCCTGCGCGCCGGCGACCGCGTGCACGTGCTGATGCGCCGCGAGGCGGCGCGCCGCGTGCCGGCGCTGATGACCTTCTGGCGCGAGGGCCCGATCGGCCCGCGCCCGCGCCCGCCGCGGTCGCCCGAGGGCCGCGAGCCGATCATGACGGCGCGCCCCTGGACCGACTCCGACGGCGACCCGGCCCAGCCCGGCATGATCGCCGGGCGCCGCGTGGTCGAGCAGCTGCGCGTGCGCCGCGACTGCCCCGGCGGCCTCTTCGTCCTCGACGACGGCCGCTACGCCCTCGGCGGCCCGGTGCTCGCCGTCGGCGGCCGCACCCAGATGTCCGCCTGGGCCCGCCGCCGCATGAGCCGCGTCAGCCAGGACGAGCGCGCCTGGCTCCAGACCGTGATCGGAGCGCTGGCCACGGAGGTCCCGGAGTAGGCGTGTGTGCGTTTTCACCCCCTATAGGGGGGTCAAACGCACACACGCTCGAGCAGCAGCGCGCTCCAGCCCTTGTCGCTGAGCCGGCGGACCTCGCGCATCGGCGCCCAGGCCGCCGCGACCTCGTCGGCCTCGTGCTCCAGGAGCCCCGAGAGCACCGCCACCGATGGCGTCTCCTCACTCGCCGCCGTCAGCCGAAGCAGTAACGGCCGCATGAGGTTGGCCGCGACGGTCCGCGCCCGGGGCGGAGCGTCGCGGCGCAGGTCGAACCGCTCGACGGCGTCGAGCGCCACGCCGTTGTCGCGGGCGTTCGAAAGGGTCGCCGCCACCGCCGCGCGGTCGCTGTCGTACGCCCGGACCGGCGCCCAGCCAAGCTTCGCCGCCGCGATCGCCAGCACCCCCGAGCCGCAGCCGAGGTCCGCGAACGAGCCGCGCGGCTCGAGCTCGAGAATCAGCTCCAGGCACAGGCGCGTGGTGGGGTGGGTGCCGGTCCCGAACGCCTGCCCCGGGTCGATCACGATCTCGTGCACGCCCGGGCGCACGGCCTCCTGCTCCCACGGCGGCCGGACCCACAGCCGCCCGCCGACCAGCACGGGCACGTGGAAGCGCTTCCAGCGCTCGGCCCAGTCGTCCGGAACAGGCTCGCCACGCACGAGCACCCGCGCGCCCCCGACCTCGGCGGGTCCCTCGGGGAAGGAC
>DASVWC010000018.1:0-44261 GCA_036389835.1 Thermoleophilaceae bacterium
GTCGTCCACGCGCTCGAGCACGCGGCCCTCAACGACCTCCCGGGCATCTACAACGTCGGCGCCGACGGGGTCCTCGCGCTCTCGGAGGTCGCCGGCCTGCTCGGCAAGCCCTACGCCCCGATCCTGCCGCCGTGGGGCACCGGCACGGCCGCCAACCTGCTCCGGCGCTTCGGCCTGAGGGTCCCGCCCGAGATGCTCAACCAGCTGCGCTTCGGCCGCGGCGTGGACAACCGCCGCTTCAAGGCGGGCGGCTTCCGATACGGCTACACGAGCCGCGAGACCGTCTTGAAGCTCGGAGAGCACCTGCGCCTCGACCCGATCGTCCGCGGGGCGACCGAGCCGTACCGCTACGAGCGCGAGGTCGAGGACTTCCTGCGCTGGAGCCCGCACGTGCGCAACCCCGCCTTCCGCACCGAGAACCGCCTGACCCCCGTCGAGCTGCTCGAGCTGCGCCGCCTCCACGCCGGGTACGCCGCGCGGACCGGCCAGCCCGGGACCGACTCGCCGAGCCAGCAGGCCCAGACGATGGCGCACGCCGCGCGCTCCATCGAGCCGGACGACGGGCCGGCCGAGACCGCGAACGGCGGCCCGCAGGAGGCCCCAGAGCCCGAGCCCGCGCACGGCGCCGCGCCGATCGAGCACTACGACGACCTCGAGCCCGACGAGATCATGTCGCTGCTCGACTCGCTCGAGACCGGCGACCTGGTCGCGCTGCGCGACCACGAGCGCGGGCGCCAGGGGCGGCCCCGAGTGCTCGCCGCCATCGACGGCGTCCTGGTCCGGCGGGAGACGCCGCAGAGCGGATAGATTGCAAGAACGCCGTCAAAAGGCGCCAGGACCCCGCTCCTAGCGGCAAAATCGAGAACCGGGCCTAGACTGGCCACGTCTCGATGGGGCACCGCTATTTCATCCTCCTCGCCGTCGCCCTGGCGGTCATGATCTTCGGCTCGGTGGGCGTCTATGCCTACGACTCGAGCAACGACGAGATCGCCGAGGGCATCACCGCGGCGGGCATCGACCTCGGCGGCCTCGGGGAGGGGGAGGCGCGCGAGAAGCTGACCCGCGAGCTCGCCTACGACCTCGAGCGCCCGCTCAAGGTTCGTTACCGGCACCGCTCGTTCACGCTCGACCCCGACGCCGCGAAGGTCGAGGCGAACGTCGAGGAGATGGTTGACCGCGCGGTCGAGCGCAGCCGCGAGGGCAACGTGATCAGCCGCAGCCTGCGCCAGGTGACCGGGGGCGAGGTCCACGAGGACATCCCGGTCGAGGTCAGCTACGACAGGCGCGCCGTGGCCGCGCTCGTCAAGCGCGTCAAGCGCAGGATCGACCAGCCCGCGCGCGACGCCAGCGTGTCGTTCGACGGCGGCGGCATCCACCCGGTGGCCGGGCGCAACGGCAAGGAGCTCGACGCCCGCCGGCTGACCAGCCAGATACAGGCCGCCCTGGTCGAGCCGACCTCCGAGCGGATCGTCAAGGCGCGCGTGACCACCGTGAAGCCGGACGTGACCACCCGCGAGCTCGCGTCGACGTACCCGAAGATCATCGTCGTCAGCAAGGCGACCACCACGGTCACGCTGTACGAGAACCTCAGGCCCACGAGGACCTACAACGTGGCCGTCGGCTCGCCCGGCTACCCGACTCCGGACGGGCGCTTCGCGATCCAGAACAAGCAGGTCGACCCGGTCTGGAACGTGCCCAACAGCGAATGGGCCGGGGACCTCGCGGGCCGCTCGATCCCCCCGGGCCCGCAGAACCCGCTCAAGGCGCGCTGGATGGGCATCTACGGCGGCGCCGGCTTCCACGGGACCGCGGACATCGGCTCGATCGGCAGCGCCGCCTCGCACGGCTGCGTCCGGATGTCGGTCCCTGACGTGATCGACCTCTTCGACCGCGTCGAGGTCGGCACGCCCGTCTTCGTCGGCTAGCCGTCCGCCCCGCGCGCCGCCGCGAGCCCGATCGCCTCGACCGGGACCTCCTCCCAGCCCTGGCGCTCGAGCTCCGCCTGGCGCTCGGTGTGGCGGATGCACATCGTGCCGATGAAGACGCCGCGCGTCTCCTTGCGCATCACGGCGTACCACATGGTCGAGGCGTCGCTCGGCCCGACGGGGTGCCACGGGCGCGGCGGCTTCTCGACCTCGCTGCGCACCACGCCGGCCTCGGCGAGCTGGTCGCGGGTGGCCACGCGGCCGTCCTCGAAGTCGATGTAGAACTGGCCCACGCCGGCGAGCATAGGAATGGGGGAGAGCGCCGGGACGCGTCGAATGCTCCGGGGTGTCCACCGCCGGCGCCCCCGAGCAGCCGCTGCCACCCGCGTGGTCGGCCGCCCTCGCGTCGTTCGACGGGTCGCTGCGCGCCCGCGGGATGGCCGAGAAGACGCGGCGCGCCTACGGGGTCGACCTCGGCCAGCTCGCCGAGTGGGCGGGAGCCCAGGAGCTCGACCCGGCCGCGATCGACCACCGCACGCTCAGGCGCTTCGCCGGCGTGCTGTCGGAGCGCGGCAACTCCCACTCGACCGTGGCGCGCAAGCTCGCGGCCATCCGCGCCTTCTACCGCCACCTCGTGGAGCGCGGCGAGCTTGACGGCAGCCCGGCCGACCTCGTGTCGAGTCCGAAGCGCGACTCGTACCTGCCGCGCGTGCTGCGCGCCGACGAGGTCGCGGCGATCCTCGACTCGATCCCGCAGTCCGAGCCGCTCGAGATCCGCGACCGCGCCATGTTCGAGCTGGGCTACGCGGCCGGGCTGCGCGCCGAGGAGATCGTGAACCTCGACACCGCCGACCTCGACCCCGACGGCGAGGAGCTGCGGGTCACGGGCAAGGGCGGGCGCACCCGGATCGTGCCGGCCGGCGAGCCCGCCTGGCGCGCCGTCGAGCGCTACCTCGACCGCGCCCGGCCCAGGCTCGCCAACCGGGCCGCGCCGGACCCCGCGCTGTTCCTCTCGCGCAGCGGGAGGCGCCTGAGCACCTCCGACGTGCGCAGCCGCCTGCGGATCTGCACGCGCCGGGCGGCGGCCGGGGCGGGGGTCTCGCCGCACACGCTGCGCCACTCGTTCGCGACCCACCTCCTGGAGGGCGGCGCGGACCTGCGCGCGATCCAGGAGCTGCTCGGCCACGCCAGCATCAGCACGACGCAGACCTACACTCGGATAGAGTCGAAGCGCCTCAGACGGGTGTACGCGGAGACGCACCCGAGGGCCTGACCAGCGGCAGGGAAGAGTCCACAGCATGGCGATGCAGACCAACGTCAAGGCGGTCGAGCTCAAGGAGCTCTGGCGCAAGTACAAGGAGACGGGCGACCAGCGCGCCCGCGAGCAGCTCGTGCTCGCGTTCTCCCCGCTCGTGAAGTACGTCGCCGGGCGGATGTCGACCGGCCTGCCGGCCCACGTCGAGGAGTCGGACCTCATCTCCTACGGGCTCCTGGGCCTGATCTCGGCGATCGAGCGCTTCGACCCCAGCCGCGAGATCAAGTTCGAGACCTTCGCGATGACCCGGATCAAGGGCTCGATCATCGACGAGCTGCGCTCGCTCGACTGGGTGCCGCGCTCGGTGCGCGCCAAGGCGCGCGAGATCGAGCGCGCCAACTCGAAGCTCGAGCACCGCCTCCACCGCGCGCCGACCGACCAGGAGGTGGCCGACGAGCTCGGCTTGACCATGGAGGAGTTCCAGGACGCGCTCACGCGGATCTCGAACTCTTCGGTGATCGCGCTCGACGAGCTGTGGACCCTCTCCGACTCGTCAGGCGACCAGGTCTCGCTGCTCGACACGATCCAGGACCCCGACGCGGTCGACCCCGCCCAGGCGATGGACGTGACCGAGACCAAGGACCGCCTGGCCGAGTCGATCGCCCGCCTGCCCGAGCGCGAGAAGCTCGTGATCGCCCTCTACTACTACGAGAACCTCACGCTGCGCGAGATCGGCGAGGTGCTCGGAGTGACCGAGTCGCGTGTCTCGCAGCTCCACACGAAGGCCGTGCTGCGGCTCAAGTCCGCGCTGCAGTCCGAGTCCGACTAGGGCCTTCCTCAAGAGGTACGCTGCGCTCTCCATCCAGGAGAGGGAGGGCAGCATGCCGAGGCAGGCCGACAAGATCCGCAACGTGGCCTTGGTCGGGCACCGCGGGAGCGGGAAGACTTCGCTCAACGAGGCGATCCTGTTCCAGGCCGGTGCCATCAACAGACTCGGCTCGGTGACCGACGGGACGACCGTCTCCGACGCCGCGCCCGACGAGAAGGCGCGCCAGATGTCGATCTCCTCGAGCCTCGCCTCCTTCACCTGGGAGGACCGCAAGATCAACCTGATCGACACCCCCGGCGAGCCCAGCTTCGTGGCCGACGCCCTCTCCGGGCTGCGGGTCGCCGACGGCGCCGTGTTCGTCGTCAACGCCGTGATGGGCGTGGAGGTCAACACCGACCGCCTCTGGCAGCGCGCCGCCGAGCTCGGCCTCGCGCGCCTGATCTTCATCAACATGCTCGACCGCGAGCGGGCGGACTTCTTCCGCAGCCTCGAGTCGCTCAAGGCGTCCTTCGGCGTGCACGTCGTGGCGACCGAGATCCCGATCGGCTCCGAGCACGAGGTCCGCGGCGTGATCGACCTGATCGACATGAAGGCCTTCGAGTACGACGGCGACGGGCGCGAGAACTGCAAGGAGATCGAGATCCCGGAGGCGCTGCGCGCGCAGGCCGAGCAGTACCGCGAGCAGCTCATGGACGAGGTCGCCGAGAACTCCGACGAGCTGATGGAGCGCTACCTCGAGGGCGAGGAGATCGCCCACGACGAGATCGTGGCGGCGCTCAAGAAGGGGGTCACCGAGGGGCACCTGTTCCCGGTCACCTGCGGCGTCGCCACCAAGAACCTCGCCACCAACCGCCTGCTCGACGCGCTCGTCGAGGACCTGCCATCGCCGGCGATGAAGGGCGCGATCGAGGCCGGCGAGGAGACGCTCGAGCCCGACTCCTCGAAGCCGACCGTGGCCTACGTCTTCAAGACGCTGGCCGACCCGTTCGCGGGGCGCATCAACCTCTTCCGCGTCTACCAGGGGACGCTCGCGGCCGACACCCAGGTCAACAACTGCCGCGCGCACGTGAAGGAGCGCCTCGGCCAGCTGCTGGTGCCGCAGGGCAAGGACATGGGCCACACCGGCGAGTTCGGCGCCGGCGACATCGGCGCCGTGGCCAAGCTCAAGGAGACCCGCGCGGGCGACTTCCTCGCCGCCGAGGACCACGAGGTCAACCTGCCCCAGCCGGACCTCCCGGCGCCGGTCATGGCGTTCGCGATGGAGGCGAAGAACCGCGGCGACGAGGACAAGGTCTTCACCGCGCTGCGGCGCCTCCAGGAGGAGGACCCGACGATCGACCTGCACCGCGACCCCCAGACCGGCGAGCAGATCGTGGCCGGCCTGTCGCAGATCCACGTGGAGGTGATCGTCGACCGGATGAAGGAGCGCTTCGGCGCGGAGGTCACCCTCAAGCCGCCGCGGGTGCCCTACCAGGAGACGATCAAGGGCAAGGGGAAGGCCCAGGGGCGCTACAAGAAGCAGACCGGCGGCCGCGGCCAGTTCGGCGACTGCCACATCGAGATCGAGCCGCTCCCGCACGGCAGCGGCTTCGAGTTCGAGAACGCGATCAAGGGCGGCGTGATCCCGCAGGGCTTCATCCCGGCGGTGGAGAAGGGGATCGTCGAGACGATGGCGCAGGGGATCATCGCGGGCTATCCGGTGAAGGACGTGAAGGTGCGGCTCTACGACGGCTCCTACCACACGGTGGACTCGTCGGAGATGGCGTTCAAGATGGCCGGCTCGATGGCGTTCCGCGAGGCCGCCTCGCAGGCCAACCCGACGCTGCTCGAGCCGATCATGACGGTCACGGTGACGGTGCCGGAGGACTCGGTCGGCGACGTGATCGGCGATTTGAGCTCGCGCCGCGGGCACCCGCTCGGGATGGAGCCGGCCGGGTCGATGACGGCCGTCAAGGCGGAGGTCCCGATGGCGGAGATGCTCAGCTACGCACCGGACCTGCGCTCGATCACGGGCGGCCAGGGCGACTACACGATGGAGTTCGCCCGCTACGAGGAGGTGCCCGCGCACCTCGCCCAGAAGGTGATCGACGCGGCCAGGGAGGACGCCGAGACCGTCAAGGCGTAGCGCGGGCCGGCGTGCAAGACCCCTTTCGCCCGCAGGGGCGCGGTGGGTAGCATCGCCTGACGATGCGGAAGGAGCTTCGACCGGTCCACGAGGACGTGGCCTGCGACATCTGCGGGCGCACGATCCTCAAGGGCGAGCGCACCGAGCCGTACCTGGCCCCCGGCGGCCAGCGGATGCTCGTGTGCGACCTCTGCACCGACCGCGCGTACGCCGAGGGCTGGATCCGCGAGTCGGCGCACGGGGAGACGCCGGCGTCCACGCTGCGCCGCGAGCCGCGCCGGTCGCTCTTCGGGCGGCTGCGCAAGCGCGGGCCCGAGCCGGCCGCGGCCGGGGCCGACTCCTCCGGCAACGGCGCCCCGCCGCCGCTCTCGGACGCGCCGCCCCCCGCGGAGGAGGAGTTCGTCGCGCCGCCCGTCCCCGAGCCGCCCCCGCCTCCCGTGGACGCCCCGCCGCCCTCGCGCCCGAAGGACCCGCGCCACGTGCGGGCGGTCCCCACCAACGCGCAGGTGAAGGTCGAGCGCGCGATCGAGGTCTTCAACGCGAGCGAGCACCCGCGCACGATCGCGGGCATCGCCCGGAGCCTGGGCGAGCCGTGGGTCACCGCCACGCCGCTCGACGAGTCGCCCAGCGAGGTCTCGATCGTGGTCGCCTGGGAGCTCTCCTGGTACCACTACCGCGTCGACCTCGGAACCGAGCACGATCCGGTCACGCTGATCGGCAAGGGCGAGGAGCTCGCCGAGCTCGAGGAGTGGGCGAGGGACTGGAACGCCACGGCCTCGGCCGACGGAGCGCTCGCGATCGGGATACGCTCGCAGGGATGATCTACTGCGTGATCCCGGAGGCGCTCGAGGCCGAGCTCTTCCAGAAGATGGTCGACTACTACAAGGACGACCCCAACGTCGAGGTGATCATCGACCGGCGCAAGGGGCGCGATCGCCGCAAGGCCAGCGGGAACACGGGCCCCGACGAGCGCCGCGAGATCCGCGACCGCCGCAACCGCCGGCCGACCGGCTCGTTCCCGCCGCTCCAGGGCGAGTAGCGCCGGATGGCGATCGAGAAGGTCGTCGTCCACGTGGACGGCGGGTCGCGAGGCAACCCCGGGCCCTCCGCCGTGGCCGCGGTCGCCTCGACGCCGGACGGCGACCCGCTCGCCGAGCGGAGCGCCTACATCGGCGAGACCACGAACAACGTGGCCGAGTACCGCGCGGTGCAGCTCGGCCTGGAGCTCGCCCGCGAGCTGGGCGCCACCGCGGTCGAGGTCGTGAACGACTCGCAGCTGATCGCGCGCCAGATCGGCGGCCAGTACAAGGTCAAGCACGCCGGGCTGCGGCCGCTGTTCGTGGAGACGATGCGGGCGCTGCGCGAGTTCGACCAGTGGTCGGTGCGCGACGTGCGCCGCGAGCACAACAAGCGCGCCGACGAGCTCGTCAACGAGGAGCTCGACCGGGCCCGGTGACCGGGGCCGCCGCGCTCGACCGTGGGTCCGGGATCCGCCGCGCTCGACCGGACCCGATGACCGGGGCCGCCGCGCTCGCGGAGGCGGCCGGCCTTCCCCTGCGGGCGGGCCGCCACCCGCACGTGCGGCTCGAGGCGGAGACGGTGCAGCGCGCCGCTCTCGAGGAGCTCGGCGGGCGGGTCATGCTGATGGTCTGGCCCGGCGCTCTGAAGGCCCAGGCGCTGGCGTTCTACCGCGGCTCGCGGGCGCTCGACGCCGTGCGCGGGGCGCTCGCCCGCGGCTGGCTGGTCGAGCCGCGGCCGCACCTCGGCTTCTTCATGGCCTCCCGTCCTCAGCGGCTCTACCTGACGCCGCGCCTGGACGCGCTCGCCTACGCGCGCCAGTGGAGCGAGGGCGACGTCGAGCAGGTGGGAGGGTGGCCGGTCGAGTCGCTGCGCACCGGCCTCTTCCCCTGGCTGGTCGAGCGTGGCTACGCGGCGCCCGCCGACGCGGCCGGCCTGCCGCGCTTCGAGCGCCTGGCCGCCCGCCGCGGACCGCACCTGCGCGCGTCGATGCGCTTCGCGCGCGAGTGCGACCCCGGGGATCCCGCCGAGCTGCGCGCCCACCTCGACGAGGTCCTCGCCCTGCTCGGCGAGCGCCCGCTCCCGCGCTGAGCGAGCCACCGAACGCAAAGGACCCGCCGGAGCGGGCCCTTCGTAGGAGCGGATGATGGGATTCGAACCCACGACCTTCGCCATGGCAAGGCGACGCTCTAGCCAGCTGAGCTACATCCGCAGGCGGGGCGAGTATAGACCTCGGTTCGGGCGCCGCGAGGCTTGAGCGCCGGGCGCGGCGGAACCCCTCCACCGCGCCCGCGCCGTCCCGCGAAGCGCCTATCGTTGCGAACGCTCCGGCGCCGTGGCGGAGTGGTTACGCAGCGGCCTGCAAAGCCGTTTACACCGGTTCGATTCCGGTCGGCGCCTCTTCACGCAGCCGCGCCGCTAACTCCCGTTCAACCGGCGTCCGATAAGGCACTCATGCGCTCCTCGGACCGGCTCCTCGTCCTCTTCATCCTGCTGACCGTGCTCGTTGTCGCGCTCTACACGAGCCGCACGGCCACGCCCGGCCTCGGCCTCGCCGTGGCGCTCATGGCGCTGCTCGTGGCCTACTTCCGCCCGGTGCTCGGCATCCCGGTGGCGCTCGCGATGGCCGCGGTCGCTGCCATCGCGCCGTGGGCGGTCCTGCTCGTGTTCGCGGTCGCGGGCCTGCTGACGCTCGCCACCAAGGCCCCCGAGGTCGCCTCGTCGCAGGTGGACCCCCTCATCGGCATGAGCGTCGTGAACGGGACCCCGTCGATCGGCGACTTCGGCGCCGGCGACGGCCCCTTCTGAGCCGCGCCCCCGCCGCGCCCCCGGCGCGCGCGAGCGGCGCGGCCCGCGCCGACCTACCGCTTGCAGCGCACGTTCGGCGCCCCGCAGACGATCCGGCTCGGCGCGGTCAGCTGGACCAGGCCGGCCGGGGTGAACCCGAGCACCACCCGCGGGGAGACCCCGAGCTTCGCGAGGTTCAGCGCCACGCGCTTGATCCCGCGCTCCGCGGCCCGGATCGACTCGAGCGCGAGCCGCAGCCCCTCGAGGTTCGCCGGCGCCGCGTCGGCGGTCCAGCCGGCCGCCGCCCAGCGCCGCACCGACTCGCACAGCGGCCGCGCGTCGGCCGCGTGCTGCGCGGCGGCCGCCACCGCGGTCGCGAAGCGGTCCCAGTGGGTCGCCCCCGGGGCCAGGTCCGGCCGGGTGAGCCGGAGGTCCCGCAGCGCGGTGACGAACGAGCCGATCTCGCGGCCCAGCGGCGCGATCGACGCGACCGCCTCCTGGGTCAGGAACAGCCGCCGGACGTCGTCGAGGCGGCTGCGCGGCACGCGCAGCTCCTCGCACGCGGCGAGTTCCGCGTCGAAGTCGGCGATCGACTCGCGCAGCTCCGGCTCGCGCGCGCGCGATGCCTTGATCAGGCGGCTCGTCGCGAGCTCGACGGCGAGCGCCTCGCTCGGCACGCCGCCGCACGCGCCGGTCGCGAACCGGGTGCGGCGCAGCTTCGCCGAGGGCTGCTCGACGACGATGGTCGCCACGCAGAAGACGTCGCCCTTGCGGTCGCCGTACTCGAAGGTCACGCGGTTGCGGCGCACCGATACCGCATCGGACAGGGTCCACCAGCGCACGGCGCGCTCGCGCGCGGCGGTGCGGCCGAGCTTCACGGCGAGCCGGCGCGCGGTCGTCGGCGTGAGCGGACCGAACGCGGCCGAGCGGATCGTCTGGCCGGACGCCGCGGCGCGGATGTCGTCGGGTGCGGCCGCGGACGCGCCGCCGGCCGGTACGAGCAGCGCGGCGACCGCGAGCCCCAAGAGCGTGACCTTCCTGGTCATGGGCTTACCCCTCCTAGTGTCAGCATTCCCCCTGCGAGCACGGAAGGCTAACGCTCCGCCCGCGCGACGCAACCCATAGACGCGGTAAAGGTGCCCGGGCTGGCGGCTGCCCGCCAACCCGGCGCCGCCTCCCAACCCTCGCGGGGCTGGCGCGTTGAACGTTCATACCCCCAACGCGAGGAGGAGCGATGACCACCGGTGCGATCATCGGAATCGCGGTTTGCGCAGCCCTGTTGGTGCTGCTGCTCGTGGTTCTCAGCAGGGCCGGACAGAGGCGGCGGATGCAGGCCCGCCGCGAGCGGGCGCACGAGCTGCGCCAGGACGCGCAGTCGCGTGAGCTGCGCGCGACCCGCCAGCAGGCGGAGGCGGACGAGCAGTCCGCCCGCGCCAAGCAGGCGGCCGCGGAGGCGGAGGAGAAGGCCGCCATCGCGCGCCGCGAGGAGGCCGTCGCGCAGGAGCGCGCGCAGGCCGCCGACCGCGAGCGGCGCTTCGCGCGCGAGCGTCACGGCCAGGCGCAGTCGCTCGACCCGGACGTGACCGAGGACCAGGAGCGCCAGCCGGCCCACGCCGGCCGCGGCACCAATGGCAACGGCTACGACGCGGACGACCGGAAGGCGACCCGCCGGCGCGAGCGCGCCGGCCGCACCCGCCGCTCGTAGGCCCGCGGCAGCGTAGGAGCGCGCCCCTCCCCAGGGGCGCGCTTTCGCGTTCCGCCGGGAGCGTGCCGCTCCGGCGCGGCCGCCGCGCGCCCTAGCGGTGCCCGCGCGGCGAGCGGCCGCCGTGGCCGCGGGCCGGTCTTCGCTCCACCAGCGCCAGCTCGCGCTCGAGCTCCTCGAGGGCGACCTTGAGCGCCACCACCCGCTCCTCGAGCTGGGTGTCCTGGAGCGGCTCCTCGCCGCCGGGCTCCGCCCGCAGCTTGCGCAGCGCGTCGCGCTCGTTCTCGAGCTCGATCTCGCGCGCCTCCTCCATCGAGTTGATCACCACGCCGATCAGCACGTTCAGCAGGATGAACGCGGCGAGCAGCGCGAAGCTGATGAAGAAGATCCACGAGTGCGGCTCGATCTCCATGCCGCGCTCGAGCTTGTCGGGGAAGTTCTCCAGCGTGAGGAGGACGAACATCGTGAGCATGGCCTGGCCGACGTCGCCCCACGCCTCGGGATCCTCGTCGCCGAACATCATCCAGCCGACCATCGCGTACACGTAGAGCACCAGCGTCGCGAGCACCGCGAGGCTCAGCATGGGCGGGATGCTGCGCGCCATCGCCAGCAGCAGGACGCGCACGTCCGGCAGCAGGCGCACGACCCGGATGACGCGCGCGAGCCGCGCCAGCCGCAGCAGGGTCGAGTTCTTGCTGAGGCCCGGCACGAACGCCGCGCCGACCACGACCAGGTCGAAGACGTTCCAGCCGCTGCGGAAGAAGTCCTGCGGCCGCCGGCCATACGAGGCGAAGCGCAGCGCCAGCTCGACCACGAAGATCCCCAGGAAGACGTCGTTGAGCAGCTCGAGCGTGCCGTCGGCGTCGCGGTCGATCCCCTCGTAGGTCTCGAGCCCCAGGACCGCCGCGTTCGCGACGATCACGGCGGCGATGAAGTAGGTGAAGGCGTCGGAGTTGACGATCCGGTCGGCGGTCTGCGCGAACGACCCCTTCATCTGGCGCGGCAAACTACCCAACCTTCCGGTCCGCCCGGGGTTCTAGAGGGTGAGTTGCAACCCCAAAACCTCAGGAGCAGGGAACCGATGACCAAGCGAATCACCACCGTTGCGCTGCTCAGCGCCGCGCTCGTCCTCCCGGCGAGCGCCGGGGCCGACGAGCCGTCGCAGGCGAACTTCAAGAACGCCGCGAAGTACTGCAAGGCGCTGCGCGCCGCCTCCGGCGACGCGAACTTCAAGGCGATGTTCGGCGGCAAGAGCAACGCGTACGGCAAGTGCGTCTCGAAGGCCGCCAAGCGCGACGCCGCCCAGGAGGACACGGCCAGGGCCAACGCCTCGAAGCAGTGCAAGGCCGAGGCCGCCCAGAACCCCGACGAGTTCAAGGCTGCCCACGGTGGCAAGACCTTCGCGGAGTTCTACGGCACGGGCAACGGCAAGAACGCCCACGGCAAGTGCGTCTCCCAGAAGGCCAAGGCCAACAAGGCCGAGGCCGACAAGCAGGAGAAGGAGGACGTGAACTCCGCCAAGGAGTGCCGCGGCGAGCAGAAGCAGAACCCCGACGAGTTCAAGGCCGCCCACGGTGGCAAGACGTTCACCGAGTTCTACGGGACGAACGAGAACGGCAAGAACGCGTTCGGCAAGTGCGTCTCGTCCAAGTCGAAGGCCAAGAACCAGGACGGGCAGACGACTCAGTCGTAATCCCCCGAGTGCGGCGGCTCGACCCCTCGCGAGCCGCGTACCCAAGCGAAGGGCCCCCGATCGGGGGCCCTTCGTCGTTCCGGGAAGGGCTAGGATGCGTGGCCGTGCGCTACCTGATCACGGGCGGCTCCGGATACATCGGCTCGCGGCTGGTCGAGCGGCTGGCCGAGCGCGACGACACCGACCGGATCGTGATCTGCGACATCCGCCCGCCGGCGTCGTTCCGACCGAAGACGGCCTTCGAGCGCCTCGACGTGCGCGACGCGGCGCGCGCCAGCGAGCTGGTGGCCGCCGAGCGCCCCGACGTGGTGATCCACCTCGCGTTCGTGCTCAACCCGATCCACGACCAGGCGGCCGAGTACGACATCGACGTCGGCGGCACCCACAACGTGCTGCGGGCGGCCTCGGAGGCCGGCGTCGAGCACGTGATGGTCACGAGCTCCGCCACCGCCTACGGCGCGTTCCCGGACAACCCGATTCCGATCACCGAGGACTGGCCCGTGCGCGGCGTGCCGAGCTTCCCGTACGCCTGTCACAAGACCGAGGCCGACCGCCTCTGCCAGCTCTGGGCGCTCGAGCACCCGGAGCGCACGATGACGATCGTCCGCCCGTGCATCGTGTTCGGCCCGAACGTCGACAACTACATCGTCAGGCTGATGGCCGAGGCGCCGTTCCACGCCGAGTTCGACCAGCCCTCGCAGCCACTCCAGTTCGTGCACGAGGACGACCTGATCGACGCGCTCGAGCGACTGCTGCACGGCCGTCACGACGGCGCGTTCAACGTGGCGGGCGACGGCACGATGCTGCCCTCCGAGTGCGCCGACGCGATCGGCATGAAGCGCCGCAAGGTCCCGTTCGGGCTCTACTGGAAGCTCGGCGCGCTCATGTGGCGGCTGCGCCAGTCGGAGACGCCGCCGGGCAACCTGAACTTCGTCGTCCACCCGTGGGTGGTCTCCACCGACAAGCTCAAGGACACGACCGGCTGGTCCCCGGCGCACACGAGCCGCGCGACCTTCGAGATCACCATGCGCGCCCGCGGCAAGCTGCCGCCGCAGCCGGACGCGGCCCCGCAGCCGGAGCCCGCGGCGGCGGTGGGCGCGTAGTCCACCCCGCGGCTATGCTCGCCGGCCGTAGGGCCGTTAGCTCAGTTGGCTAGAGCACCAGCTCGACAAGCTGGGGGTCGCTGGTTCGAGTCCAGCACGGCCCACTCTCTCGCGGCTGCGGGCCATCGCCGGGCTGTGTCATCGGGTCGCTCGCGTGCTCACGCACGCTTCGCCACCCTCTTCCTTGCCCGGCGGGGACCCGCAGCCGCGAGCGTTCGCGTCACCTGCCGGACTCCAAGGGGGGCCTGCACTCAACCCCTCCGCGCCTGCTGCCGATGCAGGCCGCATGAGCGGCACCACCGCAGGCAGCGTTCCCACGCCGGAGACCCCGCAGGGCCAGGCGCTGCGCGAGCGTGCGACCCTGATCGGGTTCGTGGTCGTGGCCGTCGTGGCCACCTTCGCGTGGCTCGTGCTGCTCGGTTACCTGGCCGTGGCCGGGTTGCAGTCGCTCGGACTTTAGAATTCCCGCCATGACCAGCGGGTTTCCGCGGATGGTTGCCCTCGGGTACGGCAAGTTCGTACGCGCGGACCGGGTCTTCGCCGTCGTCCCGATCGAGGCGGGCGAGCGCGGCGACGGCCGCCGCACGTACGTGCACGTCGAGGGGGTCGCGGAGCCGCTCGTGGCCTCGCGCTCGGAGCGCGCCATCCTCGCCGACGTGGACGCCGCCCTCACCGACGCCGCGGGCCTTCCGCGCGTGCTGCCGCGCCGGGGCGCGGGCGAAGTTCCGCCGTAGGCGGCCGATCACCGGGACATGCTCGCGGTCCTCTACGACGTACACGGCAACCTCCCGGCCCTGGAGGCTGTCATCGACGACGCCTCCGCGGCGGGCGCGAAGCGCTTCGTGCTCGGCGGCGACTACGCGCTCTTCGGGCCCTGGCCCGCGGAGACCGTCGCGCGCCTGCGATCGCTCGACGCGCGCTGGATCCGCGGCAACGGCGAGCGCTGGACCGCCGACCCCGAGGCGGCCCCCGACGACGAGCTCGTCCAGGGCGCCATCCGCGCGGCGCGCGCCGAGCTGGGGGAGGGCGCGGTGGCGGAGCTGGGGGCGCTGCCCGAGACGCTCGCGCTCGGCGACGTCCGCTTCGTGCACGGCTCCCCGCCGAGCGACGTGCGCAGCTTCCTGCCCGAGCCGGCCGGGGACGAGGAGGAGCTGCTCGCCGGCGTGGCCGAGGAGCGGCTCGTCTTCGGCCACACGCACCTCCAGTTCCGCCGCCGCTCGACGGGCGGGATCGAGCTGATCAACCCCGGCAGCGTCGGGATGCCGTTCGACGGCGACCCGCGCGCCGGGTACGCGCTGATCGGCGACGACGGCGACGTGGAGCCGCGCCGCGTCGTGTACGACCGGGTGGCGTCCGCGAAGGCCGTGCGCGAGCGATTCCCGCAATTTGGGGAAACCGTCGCGCGGCGGATCGAGCGGGCGGCATTCGACGTCTGAGCCGACCGCGGGCCGCTCTACACTGCCGCTGCCTCGGTCGGCTGCCGCACCGCCTCGGGGCTCGGATCGGACAAGCAACGCCGCACTGACCCGGAGGTCGACCCCATGTCGCGCCTGTCTCAGGTTCTCGTCCCCAAGGACCGCCAGTACTTCGACCTCTTCGAGGAGGCGGCCGGGAACAACATGCGCGCGGCCGCGCTGCTGGACGAGATGCTGCGCAACTTCCCGGACCGCCAGGAGGAGCTCACCCGCGACATCCTGATCTGCGAGCAGCAGGGCGACCGCATCACCCACGACATCATCCGGCGCCTCAACGAGACCTTCGTCACCCCGATCGACCGCGAGGACATACTCGCGCTGGCCTCCGCCCTCGACGACATGGTCGACTTCATCGAGGAGGCGGCCGATTACCTCGGCCTCTACAAGATCGAGGCGCCGATGGAGCAGGCCCAGCGGCTGGCCGAGGTCCTGATCCAGTGCGCCCGCCAGCTCGCCGAGGCGATGCCGCGCATGCGCAACTTCGAGGACATCTCGCACTACACGGTCGAGGTCAACCGGCTCGAGAACGACGGCGACCGGATCACCCGCGAGGCGATGGCGTCGCTGTTCGAGGGCGGCATCGACCCGATGGTCGTCATCCGCTGGAAGGACATCTACGACCGGCTCGAGAACGCGATCGACTCGGCCGAGCGCATCGCCTACCTGCTCGAGGGCATCACCATCAAGAACGCCTAGGCGCCCGTGGCCGACGACGTCGTCTTCTACCTGGTCATCGCGACCGCGCTCGCGTTCGACTTCACCAACGGCTTCCACGACACGGCCAACGTCGTGGCCACGTCGATCTCCACGCGCGCGCTCCCGCCGCGGGTCGCGGTCGGCCTCGCGGCGATTCTCAACTTCGTGGGCGCGTTCATCTCCCTCGAGGTGGCGGCCACGGTCGGCAAGGGCATCGTCGAGGCCGACTTCATCACCCTGCCGATCGTCTTCGGCGGGCTGATCGGCGCGATCACCTGGAACATCATCACCTGGTACTTCGGGCTGCCCTCCAGCTCGTCGCATGCGCTGATCGGCGGAGTGGTGGGCGCCGCGTTCGCGGCCGAGGGCGGCGAGGCGATCATCAGCGACGGGCTGCTCGGCAAGGTGGCGGTGCCCGCCCTGGTCGCGCCCACGCTCGCGTTCTTCGTGGCGGGGCTCGCGATCCTGCTCTGCTACCGGATCGTCGGGCGGCTGCGGCCGGGCCCGGTCAGCGCCGGCTTCCGCGGCGGCCAGGTGATCTCCGGGGGGATGCTCGCCCTCGCGCACGGCACCAACGACGCCCAGAAGACCATGGGCGTGATCGTGCTGGCGCTGATCGCCCACGGCAACATCGCCGCCGACGACTTCCACGTGCCCACCTGGGTCGTCGCCTCGGCCGCCACGGCGATTGCGCTCGGGACCTACGTGGGCGGCTGGCGGATCATCCGCACGATGGGCACGCGGATCATCAAGATGGACACGGCGCAGGGCTTCGCGGCGCAGGGCGGCGGCGCGGCGGTGATCCTCGCCGCCTCGCACGCGGGCTACCCGCTGTCCACGACGCACACGATCTCGGGCGCGGTGATGGGCGCCGGCGCTGCCAAGCGGATCTCGGCGGTGCGCTGGGGCGTGGCCGGCAACATGCTGGTCGCCTGGGTGCTCACGATCCCGGCCGCCGCCACGGTGGGCGCGTTCGTGTACGGCTTCACGCGGATCTTCGGCACCGACAGCGCGGTCGGCCCCGTGCTGATCTCGACGGCGATCCTGGTGGGTATGACCTGGACCTTCGCGCGGCGCCTGCGGCGCGGCTCCCCGATCACGGCGGCCGAGGCATGAGCGTCGTCGCCGGCGAGATCGTCGACTGGACCGCGCTGCTCGAGGTCGTCTACCAGGCGCTGGCCGCCGGCCTCGGGGTCTCGCTGGCGTTCTCCCTCGCGGTGGCCGGCTCGGTGCGCTTCGCGGACGAGGTGCGCGAGGAGCGCAGGACGCGCGCCGCGGTCTTCGGCGTGATCGCGGTCTTCGGCGTGCTCGTGTGCCTGGCGGCGATCGTGCTCGGGATCGTCGTGATGACGCAGAAGGGCTAGCGGGCGGCGAGCAGCCGCTCGAGGTCGTCCTCGCTCGACCAGGCGCCCACCGACGCCCGCACGAGGCTCCTGCCTGGGATCTCCCTGACGAGCACGCCCGCCTCGCGCAGGCGGCCGGTCTCCGCCGCGGCGTCGTCCGAGTGCCAGGAGACGAGCGTCGAGCGCCCGCGCGGCGCCACCTGCGCGCCGCGCTCGGCCAGCTCGCCGGCGAGCCGCTCCGCCAGCTCGGGGCCGCGCGCGTGGACGGCGTCCCAGCCGGCGGCCGCGAGCGTCTCGAACGCGGCGAGCGACCAGGCCCACAGCGGCGCCGAGAAGCCGAGGTCGAAGCGCCGCGCGCCGGCCTTCGGCGCGGACTCGAGCGCGTTCGCGGGGTCCTCCAGCGTCGTGTAGCTCGGCCACGGCGCCGGCAGGTCGGTGCAGAGGTCGCCGCGCACGTAGAGGAAGCCGGTGCCGTCCGGGCCGCAGAGCCACTTCTGGCCCGCGGCGCCGTAGAAGTCGCAGCCCAGCTCGCCCATCGGCGTGGGGATCGCGCCGAGGCCCTGCGCGCCGTCGAGCAGGACGAGCGCGTCCGAGGCGGCGAGCGCCGCGGTGTCGACCACCTGCCCGTTCACCCACGAGACGTGCGAGCACGCGACCAGCCTGGTGCGCGGTCCGATCGCGTCCGCCAGCTCGGCGAACGGGGCGAGCCTCACCTCGAACCCGCGCCGCTCGCGGTGGGCGGCGAGCGGCCCGAGCAGGCCGGGGTGCTCCTCGTCGCTCGTGAGCACCTCGTCGCCGCGGCCGAGCTCGAGGGCCGTGAGCGCCGCGTTCATCCCGTCGGTGGTCGAGTGGGTGAGCGCCACCTCGTCGGCGGTGCAGCCGAACAGACCGGCCAGCCGCTCGCGGAGCTGCTCCCCGAGGCCGAGGAGCCGCTCGAAGTGGGGCATCCCGCCGCGGCCCTCGCCCGCCTCGCGCCCGACCTCGGTCGCCGCGGCCTGCGCCGCCCGCGCGGGGACCGGCCCCTGCGTGCCCGCGTTCAGGTAGGCGAGGCGTGCGAGTACCGGGAACTCGGCGCGTAGCTCGCTGGCGTCCACCGGCCGATCCTGTCATCTTCTCCGCCGTGATCGTCGAGCGGTCGATGCAGCCGGACTTCCTGTCGAACTCGTACCTGGTGGCGGACGAGCGCGGCGGGCACGGGGTGATCGTCGACGGCGGCGCCGACCCGGCGCCGCTGCTGGCGGCCGTCGAGCAGAACGAGCTGACGGTGCCGTACCTGCTGCTGACCCACCACCACTACGACCACGTCTCCGAGAACGCGGCGATCAAGGAGCGGCTCGGGGTGGAGATCCTGGCCCACCCGCTCGAGGCCGAGCGCCTCACCGACGTGGACCGCGCGATCGAGCCGGGCGAGATCCTCGAGGTCGGCGGGCTGCGCATCGACGCGCTCCACACGCCCGGCCACACCGACGGGATGCTCTCGTTCCGCGTCAACGACGCCGAGGTGTACACCGGCGACACGCTCTTCAAGGGGTCGGTAGGCGGCGTGCGCGCGCCCGGCTCCACCACGTTCGAGGACCTCAAGGCGTCGATCATGGACGTGCTGATGAAGCTCCCGCACGAGACCGTCGTGCGGCCGGGGCACACGGAGCCGACGACGATCGGCGAGGAGTGGGAGAACAACGCGTTCGTGCGCGTGTGGCGCGGGCTCGACGAGGAGTCGGACGATCGCTGCCGGGTGGGGGAGGAGGACGCGACGCTGGTCCTGTGGGCGCCCGACTACGACGGCGGCCACAAGGCCTGGGTGCGCTGGGCCGACTCCGGGCGCGACGACATCGTGCCCGGCAGCCAGGTCGTGCGCGACGGCGACGGCCAGGCCGCCGGCTAGGCGCCGGCCCAGCCCGCCAGGCGCATCGCTTCGCGGAGGCTCTGCTCCAGCGCGAGCACGGTGACGGCCACGGCGCAGGTGAGGGTGATCGTTCGGGCCAGCTTCGGGCGGGCCAGCAGGTAGGGGAGACCCGCACCCAGCACCAGCTCGCACGCCAGCACGACTCGCGCGGCGCGGTTGTGCCACTCGCCGAGCAGCAGCATCGCCTCGCCGGCGAGCGCGCCGGAGAGCAGCGCGACCGCGATCGTCTCCCCGCGCCGGCGCCGCCAGGCGCCGCCGGCCCAGCCGAGCACGGCGCCGATCCCGGCGCCCGCGGTCGACCACGCGACGCCGACCACCACGCCGTACCTGAGGCCGAGCGACCCGCTCACGAAGTGGAAGAGCACGTAGTAGGTGGCGACCCCGACCACGATCGTCCCGGCCCCGGCCAGCGCCGCCCTCACGCGCCCGCGCGCGAGCGCCCCCGCGGCGAACGCCCCCACGAGCCACACGGCGGCGATCGCGCTCGTCCACTGCACGAGCCGCGGCCCCTGGTCCGAGGCCCAGCCGACGCTGCCGACGAGCACGCCGGCGACGATGATCAACCCGATGAGTCGCATGATCGGAGGATTTGGTCGCCATATGAGACCAAATCCTCCGGTGAACGACGAGAGCCCGCGGGCGGCGGGCTCTCGTCCTCCTGCTTGCGGGGCGCTGCGGCTACGAGCCGCACACGGGCCACGGGCTCGAGCCCGCGCGCGCGTACAGCATCGCCGCGCGGCGGTCCTGCTCGGCCTCGGAGGCCGCGGCCGGGTCGCCGCTGCCGCCGACCGAGGCCCAGGTGCCGCGGTCGAACTGGTACTTGCCGCGGTAGGCGCCGCCGCCGCCGACCGCACGCGGGTTGCCGCCGGACTCGCAGGCCGCGATGGCCTGGAGGTGCGCCGGGGTGGTCGCGCCGCCGTTGGCCGCGCCGGCCGGGCCGCCGCCCTGCTCGCGGGCGCGCTTGCGGGCGCGGGCGCGCTCGCGCGCCCTCTCCGCCTTCTCGGCGCGGCGCTCGAGCTTCGCGCGCACGCGCTTGCCCTTGATGCGGGCCTCGGCCTTGCGCTCGCCGGCGTCGGGGGCGCCGGAGCCGAGGCGGATCTCGTCCTCGTCGGCCGCGAGAGCAACCGCCGGAATGGCGGCCGCCGTGCAGGCCAGGATCAACACGAGCTTCCTCATTGGGATTCCTCCCGGGATCGGGTTCGGGGTCCGTCGTCAGCCCGTGCGAGCGCGCCCGCGCGCTGTGGTCGCAGGCGACCCGCCCAGTTCGGGCGCCGAATCCGCCCTCGCGAACCGCGCGTGAAGCGGCGTCGATGGCGACCTCCGGGGATCGATGGGGCCTCCCAGGGCCCGTCTGATCGATCCGTTCCTCCCACCCGAAGGTACCCCGAGCGAACACATGTTCTGTGGCCCCGGTCACAGTGGGCACGACCTCCCAGCGCGGTACCTTCCGCGCATGCAGGTCACCCTCCCCGACGGCACGCCGCTCCAGCTCGAGGACGGCGCCACGGGCGCCGACGCCGCACGCGCGATCGGCGAGGGCCTCGCGCGCGCCGCGCTGGCGATCCGCCAGAACGGCGCGCTGAAGGACCTGTCGGCCCCGCTCGAGGACGGCAGGCCGATCGAGATCGTCACGCCGAAGAGCCCCGACGCTCTCTGGCTGATCCGCCACGACGCCGCCCACGTGCTCGCCACCGCGGTGATCGAGCTCTACCCCGGCACGAAGGTCTCGATCGGGCCGCCGATCGAGGACGGCTTCTACTACGACTTCGAGTTCCCCGACGGCGTGAAGGTCGGGGAGGAGGACCTACCGCGGATCGAGGAGGAGATGCGCCGGCACGTGAAGGCCGACGAGGCCTTCGAGCGCGCGGACGTCCCCGCCGGCGAGGCGCTCGAGCGCTTCACGCGCGAGGAGCAGGACTACAAGGTCGAGCTGATCCAGGACCTGGTGCGCGACGAGGGAGTGGAGACGGTCTCGCTCTACCGCAACGGCCCGTTCACCGACCTCTGCCGCGGCCCGCACGGACCGACCACCAAGCGGATCAAGGCGTTCAAGCTCACCTCGATCGCGGGGGCCTACTGGCGCGGCGACGAGAACCGCCAGATGCTCACGCGCATCTACGGCACCGCCTTCCTCTCGAAGGAGGACCTCGACGCGCACCTCGAGATGCTCGAGCAGGCGCGCGCCCGCGACCACCGCAAGCTCGGCCGGGAGCTCGGGCTGTTCATGCTCTCGGACCTCTCGCCGGGGTCGCCGTTCTGGCTGCCCAACGGCACGCACATCTGGAACGAGCTCACGTCACTGTGGCGGACGACGAACGTGGAGCGCGGCTACATCGAGGTGCGCACCCCGATCCTCTACGACGTCGAGCTGTGGAAGCAGTCGGGGCACTGGCACGTCTATCGCGACAACATGTACTTCACCGACGTGGAGGAGCGGCCCATGGGCCTCAAGCCCATGAACTGCCCGGCGCACACGCAGATCTACAAGCGCGACCTGCGCTCGTACCGCGACCTGCCGATCCGCTATGCCGAGCAGGGGCTGGTCCACCGCCACGAGCCGAGCGGAACGCTCCACGGGCTGCTGCGCGTCCGCCACATCACCCAGGACGACGCGCACGTGTTCTGCACCGAGGACCAGATCGAGGAGGAGGTGCTGCGCTGCCTCGACTTCGGCTTCCACATCTACGACATCTTCGGGTTCGAGCCGCGGCTCGAGCTCTCGACCCGGCCGGAGAAGCGGGTCGGCGACGACGACATGTGGGACCGGGCCGAGGCCGCCCTCGCGCGAGCGCTCGACGGGCGCGGGCTCGAGTACGACCTCAACGAGGGCGACGGCGCGTTCTACGGCCCGAAGATCGACCTGCACATGACCGACTCGCTCAAGCGCTCGTGGCAGCTCGGCACCGTCCAGCTCGACTACTACATGCCCGAGCAGTTCGACCTCACCTACACCGGGGCCGACAACACCGAGCACCGGCCGGTGATGATCCACCGCGCGCTGCTCGGCTCGTTCGAGCGCTTCATCGGGATCCTGATCGAGCACTACGCGGGCGAGCTGCCGCTGTGGCTCGCCCCGCAGCAGGCGCTCGTCCTCCCGATCGCGGACCGCCACCTCGACTACGCGCGCGAGGTGGAGCGCCGGCTCCGCGACGCGGGCATCCGCGCCGAGGTCGACGACCGCACCGAGTCGGTCGGGCGCAAGATCCGCGACGGCGAGCTGCGCAAGGTGCCGCTGATGCTCGTGGTCGGCGACAAGGAGCAGGAGGCCGGCGAGGTCTCGGTCCGCCGCCACCGCGACGGCGACCAGGGGGCGCGGCCGGTCGCCGACGTGATCGACGCGATGCGGGTGGAGATCGACGGCCGCAGGGCTATACTCGCCTCTGAATGAGGAGCACCCACGAACCGCGCCACCGCTGACGCGCCTTCCGTGCCCCTCCGCCTTTGCCTTTGCCGCGACCTACCGAGAGCGCTGCTTGACGACTAGGGTCCTCGCCTAGTGCCGATCCCGCGCAGGTTCGATCGCCGCCCGCCGGAGCGCGATCAGACTCGCATCAACGAGCGGATCCGCGTGCCCCAGGTGCGCCTGATCGGCGACGACGGCAACCAGATCGGCGTCATCCCGACCGAGCAGGCGCTCAAGTACGCGCAGGAGCGCGACCTCGACCTCGTGGAGGTCGCCGCCGAGGCGCGCCCGCCGGTCGTGCGCGCGCTCGACTACTCGAAGTACAAGTACGAGCAGGAGCAGAAGGCCAAGGCCGCGCGGCGCCACCAGAAGCAGGTGACGGTTCGCGAGATCAAGCTGAGGCCGAAGATCGCGGACAACGACTACGAGACGAAGAAGGGCCACGTGGTCCGCTTCCTCAACCACGGCGACCGCGTGAAGGTCACGATCATGTTCCGCGGCCGCGAGACCACCCATCCGGAGCGCGGCGAGGCGCTGCTGATGCGGCTGGCGGAGGACATCGGCGAGCTCGGCACGATCGAGCAGCGGCCGAACCTCGACGGGCGCAACATGACGATGGTGATGGCGCCCACGCGCGCGCCCGAGGAGGGCGACGCGCACGCCGACCACGCCGAGCCGCGTCCGGCCAAGCGCGAGCGGCGCGAGGTCAGGCTGCGCCGCGAGGCGGAGGCCGCCGAGCACGAGGGCGAGGAGGCGGCTCCGGCCGCCGATGCGTCCGCGGCGCCCGCGGACGACGCACCCGCCGTGGACGACGCGCCCCCCGGCGACGCGCCCGCCGCGGAGCCCGCGGGCGGCGACGCCCCGGCCGACGACGCCGCCAGCGGCGGCGGCGCGACCGCGGCCGCCTAGTAGCGCGCGCTCGCGCCTCGACGCCCGCTCCGACGTCGCGCCGCTCGCGACTAGATCGCGGGCGGCGGGGCGGCGTCGCCCCACGGCCGCACGAACCTGTGCGTATGGCCGATCTCCTCGAAGCCGAGCCGGCGGAAGGTCCACTGCGACCAGTTGTCGTCCTCGGCCTCGACGGCGACGGTGCGCGCGCCCGCCTCGCGCAGGCGCGTGACCGCACCCCAGATCACCGCGCGCCCGAGCCCCTGGCCCTGCGAGCGCGCGAAGGCGTCGAGCTCGGTCAGCTTCGCCACGTCGCCGTGCACGCGGGCGACCGCGTAGGCGGCCACCTCGGTCCCGACGGTCGCGGCGAACGCACGCAGCTCGACGTCGCCGGCCGGGAGCACGTTCGCCACCGCGAGCTGCTCGGCGGAGTCGAGGTCGCGGTGCGCCCGGCGCAGCGTGGCCTGCCGCGCCTCGAAGAGCTGCTCGAGCGGGACCTCGCGGATGGCGGAGACGTCCACGGGGCGGTCCGGGAGCCGGCGGGGGGCCAGCAGCGCGACCTGGCCGGCGACCCAGCCCGCGGCGGCGAAGCCGGGCCGCAGCTGGGCGGCCCGCTCGTCGTCGATCACGCGTATCGAGCGCTGCGGCAGCCCGGCCTGGAGCTCGTCCACGAACTCCATGAGCGCCCCCGGATCGAGCGCCGGCACGCCGCTCTCCACGCGCAGGACGTTGAGCGCTCCGGCGCGCGGGAAGTCCTCGTTGAACAGCGCGGTGCCGCAGCGGAAGCTCTGGGTGCGGGTGGCGAGGCGATCCTCGAGCAGCGACTCGAGCTCGAGGGTGAGGGCGCGCTGCTCGTCGCGGCGGATCGCCGTGCGCGGGACGGGCGGAAGGGTGGGGCGGGACGGGGTCTGGGCCGAGGTCATGATCCTCTGGACGGCCGTTCGGTCGACCCACCGGCTGGGGGTGGACGAAAGTTCGGCCGATCCGGGGCTATAGTCGGCGGGCCGATGCCCAAGATGAAGACCCATTCAGGGGCCAAGAAGCGCTTCAAGGTGACAGGCAAGGGCAAGGTCCGGGCCCGTCACGCGATGCGCAGCCACATCCTCACGAAGAAGAACGCGAAGCGCAGGCGCCGCCTGGCCGCGCCGATGCTGGTCGACGACGCCGACGCCCCCAGGGTCAAGAAGCTGCTGGGCAAGTGAGGGTCAAGCGCTCCCCCCACGCGCGCAAGAAGCGCCGCGAGACGCTCGAGCGGACGAAGGGGTTCCGCGGCGAGGCGCATTCCAGCTACAAGCGCGCCAAGGAGGCGCTGCTCAAGGCGGACACCTACGCGTACCGCGACCGCCGCAACCGCAAGCGTGACTTCCGCCGCCTGTGGATCCAGCGCATCAACGCCGCCGCGCGCCGCGAGGGCTTGACCTACAGCCAGCTGATACACGGGCTCAAGCTCGCCGAGATCGAGCTGGATCGCAAGGTCCTGGCCGACATCGCCGTGCGCGACCCCGAGACGTTCCGACGGTTTGCCGAGCGCGCCCGGGAGGCGGCGGCTGCCTGATCGCCAGGCCAGCACCGTGAAAGGACTCCCAGGGCGCCCCGCGAGGCGCCCTTTTTCGTTCCAGTGATCACCTCACCCGACAACAACCAGCTGAAGACGATCCGCAAGCTCCAGGACAAGCGCCACCGCGTGCGCGCCGGCCTGTTCGTGGCCGAGGGCGAGGACCTCGTGGACGCCGCGGCCGCCGCCGGCTGGGAGCCCGAGATCCTGCTGCGCGCGGGTGAGGACGTGGAGCCGCGCCTGCTCGACGCGGTGAGCACGCTCGGGTCGGGCGCGCGCGTGATCGCGGTCTACGCGCAGCGCTGGTCGGAGCCGGGCGGCGACCTGGCGGTCTACCTGCACGGGGTGGGGGACCCGGGCAACGTGGGCGCGGTGATCCGCTCCGCGCACGCGCTGGCCGGCGGGCCGGTCGTGCTCGGGCCCGGCTGCGCCGACCCGTGGTCGCCCAAGGCCATGCGCGCGAGCATGGGCAGCGCCTTCGCGCGCCCGCCGGCGCGCGCCGGCTTCGGGGCCGCCCGCCCGGCGTTCGATTCGGCGATCGCGCTCGCCGCGCGCGAGGGGACGCCGCTCGCCGGCGTGCCGCCCGCCGGCTCCGAGCTGCTCTGCCTCGGCGCCGAGCGCGACGGCCTGCCGCCGGAGGTCGCGGCCGCGGCGGACCACGTCGCCCACCTCCCGCTGCGCGAGGACGCGCCCGACTCGCTGAACGTCGCGATGGCGGCCACGGTGGCTCTCTATGAGCGGAATAGGATGGCGCGCGATGGCTGACGTCCCCGCCCGCTTCGACGACCTGCGGCGGGAGGCCGAGGCCGCGATCGCCGCAGCCGGGAGCGCCGCCGAGCTCGAGGAGCTGCGCGTGCGCTACCTCGGGCGCCGGTCCGAGCTGACCCAGGCGCTGCGCTCGATCGGCGAACTGCCGCCGGAGGAGCGCGGACCCGTGGGCAAGGGGGCCAACCAGGTAAAGCAGGCGCTCGAGCGGTTGCTCGGCGAGCGCACGGCGTCGCTCGAGGCGCAGGAGCTCGACGAGCGCCTGGCCGCCGACCGCATCGACGTGACGCTGCCGGGCGACCCGCCGCTCCCGGCCGGGCACCTGCACCTGATCTCGCAGATCCGCCGCGAGCTCGAGGACGTGTTCGTGGGGCTCGGGTTCTCGGTGCTGGAGGGACCGGAGGTCGAGTACGACTACTACAACTTCACCGCGCTCAACCACCCGCCGGAGCACCCGGCGCGGCTGCCTCAGGACACCTTCTACCTGAGCGAGTCGGTGCTGCTGCGCACCCACACCTCGCCGATGCAGGTGCGCGCGATGGAGGCGCAGGAGCCGCCGATCTACATCGTCGTGCCCGGGCGCGTCTACCGCCCCGACACGCCCGACGCCACGCACGGCCCGCTCTTCCACCAGCTCGAGGGGCTCGCGATCGACGAGGACATCACGCTCGCCGACCTCCAGGGCGTGCTGCTGGAGTTCGCGCGCGCGATGTTCGGGCCGGAGCGCGTCGTGCGCCTGCGCCCCGGCTACTTCCCGTTCACCGAGCCGAGCGTGGAGGTCGACGTCTCCTGCTTCGGCTGCGACGGCACGGGCGTGCAGGGCAGCGAGCGCTGCCACACGTGCAAGGGCGAGGCCTGGATCGAGATCCTCGGCGCGGGGATGGTGGACCCGAACGTGCTCGGCTACGTGGCCGAGTCGGGCTACGACCCCGAGCGCGTGCAGGGGTTCGCGTTCGGGATGGGGATCGAGCGCATCGCGATGATCAAGCACGGCGTTCCCGACCTGCGCATGCTCTACGAGAACGACGTGCGGCTGCTGGAGCAGTTCGGAGCATGAGGATCCCGGTCGCCTGGCTGCGCTCCTACTGCGACCCCGGCGCGGGGGCCGCGGAGATCGCCGACGCCCTGACCATGGCGGGGATCAAGCTCGAGCGCCTGCACCGGACGGGGGTGGGCGACCCGGCCGAGTTCGTGGTCGGGCGCGTGCTGGATGCCTCCAAGCACCCCGACGCCGACCGCCTCACCGTGTGCACGGTCGACGACGGCTCGGGCGCGGCGCGCACGATCGTCTGCGGCGCGCCCAACGTGGCGAGCGGCCAGACCGTGGCCGTCGCGCTTCCGGGCGCGGTGATGCCGGACGGCTCGAAGCTCGGCGAGGCGAAGCTGCGCGGCGTGCGCTCGAGCGGGATGATCCTCGCCGAGGACGAGGTCGGCATCGGCGAGGACCACGCCGGGATCATGGTCCTCGACGGCGATCTGCCGCCGGGCGCCGCGCTGGCCGAGCACCTGCCGATCGCCGACGAGGCGATCGAGATCGAGATCACGCCGAACCGCCCTGATGCGATGTCGGTCTACGGCGTGGCGCGCGACCTGCACGCGGTGACCGCCGCGCCGCTGGCCGCCGACCCCGCCGCGACGGAGGCCGAGGCCGCCGGCGGCGACTCGGCCGAGGACCACGCGTCGGTGGAGATCGCCGACCCCGAGATCTGCCTGCGCTTCACCGCGCGCGTCTTCGAGGACGTGCGGATCGGGCCGTCGCCGCTCTGGCTCAAGCAGCGCCTGATGGCGGCGGGGCAGCGCCCGATCTCGAACGTGGTGGACATCACGAACTACGTGATGCTGACCTGCGGCCAGCCGATGCACGCGTTCGACCTCGACCGCGTGCGCGGCTCGCGGATCGTGGTGCGGCGTGCTCGCGAGGGTGAGACGATGACCACGCTCGACGGCGTGGAGCGCCGCTTCGGCCGGGAGGTGGCGCTGGTCTGCGACGCCGAGGGGCCGAGCGGGATCGCCGGCGTGATGGGCGGCCAGATCTCAGAGGTGTCCGAGAAGACCACCCGCGTTCTGATGGAGGCGGCCACCTGGGTCGGCCCGAACATCATGCGCACGTCGAAGGAGCTGGGGCTGCGCACGGAGGCCTCGGCGCGCTTCGAGAAGCAGCTCCATCCCGAGCTGGCGCTGGCCGGCCAGCGGCTGGCGGCCCAGCTCATGGTCGAGCTCTGCGGCGCGCGGATGGTGCCGGGCACGATCGACGCGTACCCGCGCCCGGCCGAGCCGCGCCGGCTCACGCTGCGCGTGGAGCGGCTCGAGAAGCTGCTGGGCGAGCGGGTGCCGGAGGACGAGGTGGTGGCGATCCTCGAGCGGCTCGGGTTCGCGCCGGGCGGCGGCTCCGGCTCCGCCGCCGGCGCCCCTCCCGCCGGCGGCTCCGGCTCTCCCGACGGCGGCGGCTCCCCCGCCGGCTCTCCCGCCGGCGGCTCCGCCACCGTCTCCGTCACGGTCCCCCCGTGGCGGGACTCCGACGTGCAGCGCGAGATCGACCTCGTCGAGGAGGTCGCTCGCATCCACGGGCTCGACAAGCTCCCGACCACGCTCCCCGGCCGCGAGAGCACGGCGGGCCGGCTCACGCCCAAGCAGCGCCTGCGCCGCCGCGTGGAGGACGCGCTGCGCGACCGCGGCCTGCACGAGTCGGTCTCCTACTCGTTCACCTCGCCGGCGACGCTGGCCAGGCTGCGGCTCGGCACCGGCGGCGTGCTCGCGATCGAGAACCCGCTCAGCGAGGGCCTCGGCGTGATGCGCCCGGTCCTGCTGCCCGGCCTGCTCGAGGCGGTGCGCCACAACGCGGCGCACGGCCAGGGCGGGGTGGCCCTCTTCGAGTCGGCCCACGTCTACCGCGCGGCCGGCCCGCTGACCGCGCCGCCGGACGGCTCGCCCCGCGGCGCGCTGCCCGCGGACGAGACGCACCACATCGCCGCGCTGATGACGCTCGCCGCGCCGGCCACCTGGCGCTCGCCGGCCCGCGAGGCCGACTACTACGCCGCCCGCGCGCTGCTGGACGCGCTGATGTCAGCCGCGGCGGTCGCCTGGCTACCGCAAACCGGCGAGGGTGAGAACGGGGGAGGGTCAGACCCTCCCCCCGGGGGCGGCGGGGCAGCGCAAAGCCAGGCGCAGAGCGGCACTGCGGCGGGGTCAGACCCTCACCCCTTCCTTCATCCGGGGCGTTCCGCGCGCGTGCACGCGCGCGGGCGTGACATCGGCTGGGTCGGGGAGGTCCATCCCAGCGTGCTGCGCGAGTGGGACCTCGAGGCGCCGGTCGCCGGGTTCGAGGTCGACTTCGACGCGCTCGCCGAGCTGGCGCCCGGCCCGGCCTTCTACTCGGACGTGACCACGTTCCCCGCCGTGCGCCAGGACATCGCGGTGGTCCTGCCGGACGATGTGCCCGCCGCCCGGGCCGAGGCGGCCGTGCGAGCGGGCGGTGGCAGCCTGCTCGCCGCCGCGAGCGTCTTCGACGTGTACACCGGCGAGCAGGTCGAGGCGGGCACGCGCTCGCTCGCCCTGCGTCTGGAGTTCCGCGCGCCCGATCGCACCCTGACGGACGAGGAGGTGGCGGAGCTGCGCTCCGCGATCGAGGCGGAGCTGGCCAAGCTGGGCGGGAGGCTCCGTGCCTAGCGCGAGCGGCGCCGGCCACGCGAGCGGCGCCGGCCACGGCCACGGCAGCGGCTCCGGCCACAGGGTCGCCGTCGTAGGCGCCTCCGGCTTCGCCGGCGCGCTCGCCGCCTACCTCGTGGACCGTCATCCCGACCTCGAGCTGAGCGCCGTGACCGCCCGCTCCGACGCCGGCCGCCGCCTCGACGCGATCTACCCGCGCTACCGCGTGAGCCGCGAGCTCGAGGCGTTCGACCCCGACTCGATCGCCGAGCGCTCCGACGCCGCCCTCGTCGGCTACCCGCACGGCGCCGCCGCGCCGGCCGTCGAGGCGCTGCGCCGCCGCGGCCTGAAGGTGGTCGACCTCTCCGCCGACTTCCGCCTCGACCGCGCGACCTACGAGCGCTACTACCAGCCGCACGAGGCGCCCGGCCTCCTCGACGAGGCGGTCTACGGGCTGACCGAGCTGCACCGCGACGCCATCCGCGAAGCGGACCTCACCGCCGCCCCCGGCTGCTACCCGACCGCCGCCATCCTCGCGCTCGCCCCCCTGCGCGGCCTGATCGACGACGCCGTCGTGGACGCCAAGTCCGGCGTCTCCGGCGCCGGCCGCGAGGCCAGCGAGACGACGCACTTCGTCTCGGTCGACGAGAACGTGAACCCCTACAAGGTCGAGGGCCACCGCCACCGCGCCGAGCTCGAGCAGGAGATCGGCGGCCCCATCACCTTCACCCCGCACCTGCTCCCGATCGACCAGGGGCTGATGGCCAGCTGCTACGTGCGCGCCACCGGCGACCCGTCGCCCGGCGAGGTGCGCGAGCGCTTCGAGGCGGCCTACGCCGACGAGCCGTTCGTCGAGCTGACCGACTCCCCGCCCGGCACGCGCGACGTCGTGGGCACCAACTTCTGCCGCATCCACGCGACGGTCGAGCCGGCCACCGGGCGCGTGCTCGTGTTCGCCGCGATCGACAACCTCTGGAAGGGCGCGGCCGGGCAGGCGATCCAGGACCTGAACCTGATGCTCGGACTCGACGAGGCGGCGGGGCTGAGATGACCTTCTTCCGCTCCCGCTGGGTGGACCGCCCCGAGCACGTGAGCGAGCTCGACCCCACCGGCCTGCCCGCCGGCTTCCGCGCCGCCGGCGTCGCCGCCGGCCTGAAGGCGAGCGGGCCCGATGTCGGGCTGCTCGCCTCGGACTCCGACGCCACCACCTCGGCCGCCCGCTTCACCACCAACGCCCGCGTGGGCGCCCCGGTCACCGTCTCCCGCGCGGCCGCGCTCGACCGGCTGCGCGCCGTTGTGGCCAACGCCGGCGGGTCGAACACCGGCGACGGCGAGCGCGGGATCGAGACCGCCGCGGCGTCGCAGGCGCTCGCGGCCGAGCTGCTGGGCGTCGAGCCCGAGCAGGTCGGCCTCGCATCGACGGGCGTGATCGGGGCGGAGCTCCCGCGCGAGAAGCTGCTCGCCGGCGTGCGCGCCGCCGCCGCCGCCCTCGGGCCGGACTCGACCGGCCTGTCGGAGGCGATCATGACCACCGACGCGGCCCCGAAGCGCGCCTGCCTCGAGGTGGAGCTGGCGGCCGGCACGGTGCGCCTGAGCGGCCAGGCCAAGGGGGCCGGCATGATCTCGCCGCGCTTCGCGACCATGTTCTGCTTCGTGCAGACCGACGCCGACCTCGACTCCGCCACCGTCGACCTGCTCACGGGCGTGTGCGTGAAGCGCTCGTTCGACAGGATCTCGGTCGACGGCCAGCTCTCCACCAGCGACACGGTCTTCGTCCTGGCGAGCGGGGCGTCCGGCATCAGGGTGGAGCCGGAGACGCCCGACGAGCTCGCCCTCGGCGAGGCGATGGACGCGCTGATGCGCCAGCTCGCGGTCGAGATCGTCGCCGACGGCGAGGGCTCCGAGCGCATCGGCCGCATCGTGGTGCGCGGCGCCGCGGAGACGGTCGAGCCCGTCGCCCGCGCGATCGCGAACTCGCCGCTCGTCAAGACCGCCCTGCACGGCGCCGACCCGAACTTCGGCCGCATCCTCCAGGCCGCCGGCATGGCGTACTCGACGGCGGCGGATGGCCAGCCGTTCTACGTCGACCTCGACATCCAGGGCCACACCGTCGTCTCCGCCGGCAGCGCCGCGATCGACTTCGGCGGCGACGACTGGCGCGAGCTCGAGGCGGCGGTCCGCGCGCCCGAGGTCGAGTACGCCCTGACCCTGCCCGGCGACGGCGCCGAGACCGAGGTCTTCTTCAGCGACCTCGGCCACGAGTACGTCCGGATCAACGCGGAGTACACGACGTGAGCCCCCAGCCCGTGAGGGACGTGGCGACCCTCCTCGAGGCGCTGCCCTACATCCGGCAGTTCCACCAGAAGACGATCGTCATCAAGTACGGCGGCGCCGCGATGAGCGACCCCGATCTGCGCGAGGAGTTCGCGCGCGACGTGGTCCTCCTCAAGTACGTCGGGATGAACCCGATCGTCGTGCACGGCGGCGGCCCCGACATCACCTCCTACATGGAGCGGCTCGGCATGCCGGTCGAGTTCGTCGACGGCCTGCGCGTGTCCAGCGCCGAGACGGTCGAGGTCGCGAAGATGGTCCTGGTCGGCAAGCAGAACAAGGACATCGTGCTGCGGCTCAACCGCTGCGGCCAGCCCGCGGTCGGGCTCTGCGGTGACGACGGCCTGCTCTTCCGCGTGGCCAAGCAGCTCGCGGCGGACGAGCGCGACATCGGCTTCGTCGGCCGCATCGAGCGCGTCGACGTGGGCGTGATCAACCACATCGCCCAGGACTACATCCCGGTGATCGCCTCGGTGGGCGCCGACGTGGACGGCCAGTCCTACAACGTGAACGCCGACGAGGCCGCCGCGGCCGTGGCCGAGTCGATGGGCGCCGAGAAGGTCATCTTCCTGACCGACGTGCGCGCGTGGCTCGAGGACCCGGCCGACCCCGCCACCCGCATCGCGCAGGCCACCGCCGACGAGGTGCTCGCGCGGCTCGAGGGCGTGACCGGCGGCATGCGCCCGAAGCTCGCCGCCTGCGTGCACGCGGTGACCAACGGCGTCAACGCCGCGCACATCATCGACGGGCGCCAGCCCCACTCGCTGCTGCTCGAGCTGTTCACCGACGCCGGCATCGGCACGAAGATCTTCCCTTGACGCTCGCCGACCTCCAGGCGCTCGAGCGCGACCACGTGATCGGCACCTACGCGCGCCAGCCGGTCGAGTTCGTGCGCGGCGAGGGCACGCGGCTCTGGGACGCGGCGGGCGCCGAGTACCTCGACTTCCTCACGGGGATCTCGGTCGTGCAGATCGGGCACTGCCACCCCGACCTCGTGCAGGCGGTGACGAGCCAGGCCGAGCGGCTCATGCACGTCGGCAACCTCTACTACACGGCGCCGGTGATGCGGCTCGCCGCGCGGCTCGCGCGCCACTCGCTCGGCGGCAAGGTGTTCTTCGCCAACAGCGGCGCCGAGGCCAACGAGTGCGCGATCAAGCTCGCGCGCAAGCACCGCCGCGGCGGCGAGATCGTGGTGCTCGAGGGCGGCTTCCACGGCCGCACCATGGGCGCGCTGTCGGCCACGCCCCAGGAGGCCAAGCAGGAGCCGTTCGCCCCGCTCGTGCCGGGCTTCCGGACCGTCCCGCGCGGGGGCCCGCTCGAGCCGGCGGTCGGCGACCGGACCGCCGCGATCATGCTCGAGCCGATCCAGGGCGAGTCCGGGATCCACCCGATCGCGAAGGAGCTGCTCGCCGAGGCGCGCGAGCTGTGCGACCGGACCGGGGCGCTGCTGATCTTCGACGAGGTCCAGTGCGGCATGGGCCGCACCGGCACGCTCTGGGCCTACCAGCAGTGCGGCGTGCGGCCGGACGTGATGACGCTCGCCAAGGGCCTCGGCGGCGGCCTGCCGATCGGGGCGTGCGTCACGAGCCCGGAGTACGCCGACGTGCTCGAGGCCGGCGACCACGGCTCCACGTTCGCGGGCGGGCCGGTCCCGTGCGCCGCGGCGCACGCGGTGCTGGACGTCGTCGACGGCGACGGCTTCCTGTCCGAGGTCGCCCGCAAGGGGCACGTGCTCGCGGCCGGCCTCGAGCGCCTCGGCCTCGACGTCCGCGGCTGTGGCCTGATGCTCGCGTTCGCCCACGACGACGCCCCCGGCTTCGTGCGCCGCGCGCTGCTCGACCAGCGCCTCGTGCTGAACGCGACGGGTCCCGACACCGTTCGCCTGCTGCCGCCCCTGACCGTCTCCGACGCCGAGATCGAGGACGCCCTCGGGCGGATCGCGGCGCTGTTAGGGTCGTCCGCCGCGTGAGCCAAGAGCCCCGCCACACCCTGATCAAGACGGCCTCCTACGAGGCCGAGCCGCACGACGTCGGCCGCGTCCTGCTCCTCTACTCCGGCGGCCTCGACACCAGCGTCATGCTCAAGTGGATCCAGGACGAGTACGAGGCCGAGGTGGTTGCGCTGACGGTGAACCTGGGCCAGCCGGACGAGGACTGGGACGTGATCCGGGGCAAGGCGCTCGACCTCGGCGCCACGGACTGCATGCTGGTCGACGCGCGCGAGGAGTTCGCCTCCGGCTATGTGCTGCCGGCCATCAAGGCCAACGCGCTCTACGGCGGCGGCTACCCGCTCTTCACGGCGCTCGGGCGCCCGCTGATCGCCCGGCTGGCGGTCGAGAAGGCGCGCGAGACCGGCTGCGACACGATCGCCCACGGCTGCACGGGCAAGGGCAACGACCAGGTGCGCATCGAGGCGACGATCGCCACGCTCGCGCCCGAGCTCAAGGTGATCGCGCCCGTGCGCGGCTGGCAGATGGGCCGCGAGGAGGAGATCGCGTACGCGCGCGAGCACGGCATCCCCGTCAAGGGCGGGACCGAGGCGCCGCCCTACTCGATCGACGACAACCTCTGGGGCCGCTCGTCCGAGGGCGGGCCGATCGAGGATCTCGACGAGCCCCCGCGCGACGACGTCTTCGATCTCGTCACGCTGCCCGAGAACGCGCCCGAGGAGGCCGAGCTCGTGGAGGTCGAGTTCGAGCGCGGCGTCCCGGTCGCGATCGGCGGCGAGCGCCTCGGCCTGGTCGACCTGCTCGAGCGCGCCGGCGCGATCGGCGCGCGGCACGGCGTCGGGATCGTGGACCACATCGAGGACCGGATCGTCGGCCTCAAGGTGCGCGACATATACGAGGTCCCGGCCGCGGCGCTGATCCTCACCGCGCACAAGGAGCTCGAGAAGCTGGTCGGGACGATCCACCAGAACCAGTTCAAGCCGCAGCTCGACCACCAGTGGGCCTTCCTCGTCTATGCCGGGCTCTGGCACGAGCCGCTGCTGGGCGACCTCAACGCGTTCATGGACCGCGTGAACGAGCAGGTGACCGGCACGATCACGCTCAAGCTGTTCAAGGGCAGCGCGAGCGCGGTCGCGCGCCGATCCCCCAACGCCCTCTACGACCCGGCGCTGGCCGGCTTCGGCGAGTCCGGCGGCCTCTTCTCGCAGCAGGCGAGCCCGGGCTTCATCGAGCTGTGGAGCCTCCAGTCGCGCATGGCGTACGGGATCCGCAACCGGGTAGAGGAGGACTGATGAGCTCGAAGAGCTACACAGTGCTGGGCTGGATCGTCTGGCAGATCGCCTCGCGCGTCGCGAAGCGCAAGATCAACCAGAACCGCACGAAGATCGGCGCCGCCGCCGCGGTCGTGCTCGTTCTGGTGCTCGGCGTGGCCGCCGCGCGCTCCGGCGACGGCTAGGAAGCTCCAAACGCTCGGGGCGGCCCTGCTGGTGGCGGGGTCCGTCCCCATTGCGTTCTTCGGGGTACTGCTGGCCGGCCTCGACTGCGGCGAGGGCTGCACGCCGGAACGGCCGGGCGCGGGCTGGGCGTACCACCCCGACGCGTGGCAGTGGACCGCGCTGACGATCGACTCGCTGGCCGTGCCGGTCGCGGCGGTGACCACCCTGTTCATGGTGCGCGGCGGCCATCCGCGGCACGCTGCGGTCGCGGCCGCGATCACGCTGGCCGCTGCCGCCGCCTGGGGCGTGCTCATGATCCAGACGGAAACTCGGGGCCCTTATTGACGGCAGAGCCCCTATCGAGGCGGCCGGGCCGGGCACATAGACAGTCGTAGAAGCACACAGCCTGCCTAGTCAAGTTCGCCAAGGCATGGTCGATAAGCGACCTGCCCCAGGTGCGTGGTACCCGCTTTGGGGCAACCAGCGTCATGCCCCATATCTCGTCACACGCCGCTTGGACTCGCCGTGCCCTGCTGCTTTTCGCAGCCGTGGCCGCGGCGTTGTCGCTGCTGGCCGCCGTGGGGGCGGGGGCGGCCTCGGCCGACCGCGTCTTCAGCCAGCGCTTCGGGCAGCTCGCGCGCGGTGACGTCCGCATCGCCGCCAACTCGATCCTGTCGTGTCCCTCGAGCGGCTCGACCAACGGCAACTCCTGCTTCCAGACCCGCAACGGGACCGGGAACATCCTCGACAACGCCGGCGTGACGATGACGAACGTCGACGTCGATCTCGACATCGCCACGTTCAACTCCTCGACCGCCGACCTCGCTCTGCCGGCGGGCGCGACGGTGCTCTACGCCGGGCTCTACTGGGGCGCCGACAGCTCGGCCGGGACGGGCGGCGCCGCCGCGCCGGACGCGGCCGCGCGCAATCAGGTCAAGCTCAAGGCGCCGGGCGCGCTCGCGTACTCGACGGTCACCGCGACGACGCTCGACACCGACGACGCGACCGCCAACCGCTACCAGGGCATCGCGGACGTGACCAGCACGGTGCAGGGCGCCGGGTCGGGCACCTACACCGTCGCGAACGTCCAGGCCGGTACCGGCTCCGACCGCTACGGCGGCTGGGCGCTCGCGGTCGCCTACAGCGTCGCGGGCAACCCGGTCAAGTGGGTGGCGCTCTACGACGGTCTCGACTCGGTCGGCTCCGGCAGCCCCGGCAACGCCGCGACGGTCTCGGCCACGCTCTCCGGCTTCCAGGCGCCGGCCAGCGGCACGGTCGCCGCCGACCTCGGCTTCGTCGCGTACGAGGGCGAGATCCCCCACCAGACAACCGAGTCGATCCAGGTGAACGGGACCGCCGTGGGCGGCGGCGCGCGCCCGACCACCAACCCGTTCAACGCCTCGATCACGAGCCTCGGGACGCTCGTGACCACGAGGAACCCGAGCTACACCAACAACCTCGGCTTCGACGCCGGCACCGTGGACGCCGACGGGCGGATCGCCAACGGCTCCACGAACGCCACGGTCGCGTTCAACAGCGGGCTCGACCTCGTCCTGCCCGGCCTGCTGACGCTCGTGACCGACACGACGGTCGACGCCCCGGCGAACACCGCGCTGCCCTCGATCAGCGGGACGGCGCAGATCGGCCAGACGCTCACGGCCGCCGACGGCAACTGGACCGGCACGCCCACCATCGCCTACGCGCGCCAGTGGCAGCGCTGCAACAGCTCGGGGGCGAGCTGCTCGAACATCGCCGGGTCCACCGGGAGCACGTACACGGTGCAGGCGAGCGACGAGGGGTCCACCTTCCGGGTGGTCGTGACCGCGACGAACATCGCCGGCTCCACCAGCGCGACCTCGAACGCGACTGCGGTCACCACCGGCATACCGCCCTCGAACAATGCGGCCCCGACCATCTCCGGCACCGCGCAGGACGGGCAGACGCTGACCGCGGCCAACGGCAGCTGGAGCGGCACCGCTCCCTTCACCTACGCCTACCAGTGGCGCCGCTGCGACGGCGCGGGCGCGAACTGCTCGAACATCGCCGGCGCGGCGAGCCAGACCTACTCGCTCACGTCCGCCGACGTCGGCTCGACGATCCGCGTGAGCGTGACGGCCACGAACTCGGGCGGCAGCGCGTCGGCCACGAGCGGCCAGACGAGCGCGGTGACCGCGATCGCGCTCGCGAACACCGCGCCGCCGGCCATCTCGGGCACGCCGCAGCACGGACAGACGCTGACCGCCAGCAACGGGACCTGGACCGGGTCGACCCCGATCACCTACGCCTACCAGTGGCGCCGCTGCGACGCCTCCGGCGCGAACTGCGCGAACATCGCCGGCGCGACGAGCTCGACCTACGTGGTCCAGCAGGCGGACGTGACCAGCCCCGCCTCGACGATCCGCGTCGTCGTGACCGCCACGAACCCGGCCGGGAGCTCGTCGGTCGCGAGCGCCCAGACCGCGGCCGTGACCGCGACGGCTCCCGTCAACACCGCGCTGCCGGCGATCTCCGGCTCCGCGCAGCACGGCCAGACGCTGACGGCGTCGACCGGCACCTGGACGGGCACCACCCCGATCACCTACGCCTATCAGTGGCGCCGCTGCGACGCCACCGGCGCGAGCTGCTCCGACATCTCCGGCGCGACGAGCTCGACCTACGTCGTTCAGCAGGCCGACGTGACCAGCCCCGCCTCGACGATCCGCGTCGCCGTCACGGCCAGCAACTCCGCCGGCAGCGCCGCGGCGACCTCGACCCAGACCGCGAGCGTGAGCGCGACGGCGCCCGTGAACACGGCGCTGCCGACCATCTCCGGCGGCGCCCAGCACGGCCAGACGCTGACCGCCAGCAACGGGACCTGGACCGGATCGACCCCGATGACCTTCGCCTACCAGTGGCAGCGCTGCGACGGCGCGGGCGCCAGCTGCGCGAACATCGCCGGCGCGACGAGCTCGACCTACGTGGTCCAGCAGGGCGACGTGACCAGCCCCGCCTCGACGATCCGCGTCGTCGTGACGGCCAGCAACTCCGCCGGCAGCGCCTCCGCGACGAGCGCCCAGACCGGCTCGGTCGCGCCGGTCGCGCCCTCCAACAGCGCGGCCCCGACCATCTCCGGCACCGCGCAGGACGGGCAGACCCTGACCGCGGGCAACGGGAGCTGGAGCGGCACCGCCCCGATCACCTACGCCTACCAGTGGCGCCGCTGCGACGCCTCCGGCAACGCCTGCTCGAACATCGCCGGCGCGACGAGCCAGGCCTACGTGCTCACGCCGGCCGACGTCGCCGCGACGATCCGCGTGGCCGTGACCGCCACGAACGTGGCCGGCAGTGACAGCGCCACCAGCGGGCCGACGGCCGCGGTGGCCGCCGAGGCGCCGGTGAACACCGCGCTCCCGGTCGTCGCCGGGGTGCGCGAGGAGGGCGAGACGCTGACCGCCACCGCCGGCACGTGGACCGGCACGCCGACGATCGGCTACGGCTACGAGTGGCACCGCTGCAACGCCACCGGCCTGAGCTGCGCGCTGATCGCGGGCGCCACGAGCTCGAGCTACGTGCTCCAGGCGGCCGACGTGGGGGGCACGGTCCGCGTCGTGGTGACCGCGACCAACGCCGGCGGCAGCGCCGCGGCGATGAGCGACGCGGGCGCCGAGGTCGAGCCGACCGAGCCGGTGAGCAGCGCCGCCCCCTCGATCTCCGGGACGCCGCGCGACGGCGCCACCCTCACGGCCGACCCGGGCGACTGGTCCGGCAGCGCGCCGATCGACTTCGACTACCAGTGGCGCCGCTGTGACGCATCCGGTGCGAGCTGCGCCGACGTCGCGGGCGCGACCGGCTCGACCTACGACCTGACCCCGGCCGACGTCGGCTCGACGATACGCGTGGTCGTGACGGCGAGCAACGCCGCGGGCGAGGCCAGCCAGACCAGCGGTCGGACCGGCGCTGTCGCCCCGCTCGCGCCGGCCAACACCGCGGCGCCGTCGATCTCGGGCACGCCCGAGGACGGCGAGACCCTGACCGCCCACGCCGGCACCTGGACCGGGACGCCTTCGATCGCCTACGCCTACCAGTGGCAGCGCTGCGACGGGAACGGCTGCGCGGACGTCTTCGGCGCTACGAGCGCGAGCTACACGCTGACCGGCGCGGACGCGCACTCGACCGTGCGGGTCGTCGTCACGGCGAGCAACGCCGCGGGCAGCGACGACGCGGCGAGCGCGGAGACGGCCGAGGTCGACGCGACGGCGCCGGTCAACACCGCGCCCCCGGCGATCAGCGGGACCTTCGAGGACGGCGAGACGCTGTCCGCCACGACGGGCGCCTGGACCGGCACCCCCGTCATCGCCTACGCCTACCGCTGGCAGCGCTGCGACGCCGGCGGCGGCGCCTGCTCGGACATCCCCGGCGCGACCGCCTCCACGTACGAGCTGGCGCCCGCCGACGTGGGCGGCACCGTCCGCGTGGTGGTCCGCGCCTCGAACGAGGCCGGCGACGAGGACGCGGTGAGCGGCGCGAGCGACTCGATCGACGCCGACGCGCCCGTGAACACGCTGGCTCCCTCGATCTCCGGCACCACCGAGGCGGGCAAGACGCTCACGGCCCACCCCGGCACCTGGACCGGCACGCCGGCCATCGGCTACGCCTACCAGTGGCGCCGCTGCGACACCTCGGGCGCGAGCTGCTCGAACATCGCCGGCGCCACCGGCGCGACCTACGGCCTGGGCGCTGGCGACGTGGGCGCGACGATCAGGGTCGTCGTGACCGCCACGAACGCGGGCGGCAGCGACAGCGCCGCCAGCTCCGCGACCGCCGCGGTCGGCCCGGCGCCGCCGGTCACGACCCCGCCGAGCGCGTCGGTGCCCGGCCCGTCGATCTCCGGCACCCCGCGCGACGGCCAGACGCTCACCGCCACGACCGGCACCTGGTCCGGCACGGCGCCGTTCACCTACGGCTACGCGTGGGTGCGCTGCGCAGCCAGCGGCGGCGGCTGCTCGCCGATCGCCGGCGCGACCGCCTCCACCTACGTGCTGACCCCGGCCGACGTCGGCGCGACGATCCGCGTGACCGTCGAGGCCTCGAACGGCGCGGGCAGCGACGACGCCACCACGGCCCAGACCGCCGTGGTCAGCGCCCGCCCGCCCGTCAACGGCGCGGCGCCGACCGTCTCCGGCACGGCCGAGGACGGCTCCACGCTGACCGCCTCCCCGGGCACCTGGAGCGGCACCCCGACGATCGGCCACGCCTACCGGTGGCAGCGCTGCAACGCGAGCGGCTGCGCGAACGTGGCCGGCGCGACCGGCTCGACCTACGCACTGGGTGCCGGCGACGTCGGCTACCAGATGCGCGTGGTCGTCACCGCCTCCAACGCGGGCGGCGCGGTCGACGCGGCCTCGGCGCGCACCGCCGCCGTGACAGCCGAGGTCCCGGCGAACACGGGTGCGCCGAGCGTCTCCGGGACCCCGCGCGACGGCTTCACGCTGACCGCCGCCCCCGGCACCTGGGACGGCACGGCCCCGATCACCCACACCTACCAGTGGCAGCGCTGCGACTCGAACGGCGCCAACTGCGCCGACGTGTCGAGCGCGATCGGCTCGACCTACATCCTCTCGCCGGCGGACGTCGGCAGGCGCATGCGGGTGGTCGTGACCGGCACGAACGTCCGCGGCAGCGCGCCGGCGACGAGCTCGCCGACGGCGACCGTCGCCGCCAACGCTCCGGCCAACACCGTGCTCCCCGCGGTCGCCGGCACCTACCGCGACGGCAGCACGTTGAACTCGAACGCCGGCACCTGGACCGGCACCCCGACGATCACCTACGCGCGCCAGTGGAAGCGCTGCGACGCGGCGGGCGCGAACTGCGTGGACGTCGCGGGCGCGACGGGCTCGAGCTACGAGCTCTCGGCCGCCGACGTGGGCAAGCGCGTCCGCCTGGCCGTGACCGCCACCAACGCCGCGGGCTCGGCCACGGCGCTGTCGCCCAACCCCAGCACCAGCGTCGGAGCGGTCGTGCCCGCGCCGGTGGACGACCCCACGATCGGCGGCGAGCCCAAGCAGGGCGAGACGCTGACGGCCACCCCGGGCGCCTGGACCGGCACCCAGCCGTTCGACCAGGCCTACCAGTGGAAGCGCTGCGACGCGACCGGCGCGAGCTGCGTCGCGATCCCCGGCGCCACCGGATCCTCCTACCAGCTCACCCCCGCGGACGTCGGGTTCACGATCGTCGTCACGGTCACGACCACCAACGGCGGCGGGAGCGCGAGCTCGACCTCCGACCAGACCAGGCAGGTCGCAGGCCAGGACGTGCCGGCCGAGCCCAAGCCGCCGGTCAACGACGGCAGCCCCGTCGTGAGCGGCGATCCCAAGCCCGGCTCGACCCTCACCGCCGACCCCGGCCACTGGACCCCGGCTCCGAGCGGGATCGGCTATCAGTGGGAACGCTGCGACGAGAGCGGCTCGAACTGCCAGCCGATTCCCGGCGCCACCTCCTCGACCCATACGCTGGGCGACGCCGACGACGGTGCGCGGCTGCGCGTGACCGTCACGGCCACCAACGCCGACGGCTCGCGCTCGGTGAGCTCGCATCTGACCGACGTGGTCCGCCGCCCGGCCCAGCCCGTGAAGGAGGACGACCTCGACACGATCGGCGGCAGCCTGGTCGGCCCCGACAAGTGCACCCGGATCGCGGCCGGCACCGGCGTCAAGCGCAAGTCGCTCAAGGAGTTCGGCACCGTCAAGGTCCTGCTGCGCGCCAGCGCCTACGTCTCCCCGGAGAGCCCGCTCAAGCTCTCCACGAGCGCCTCGAAGAACAACCTCAAGGCGGTCCGCTACCTGCTCGACGGCCGCTCGGTAGGCCAGCAGACGAAGAAGCCCTACTGGCAGGACATCAAGCCGCAGGCGCTCAGCGTGAGCGGCGGCGACACCCACTCCGTGGCCGTCACGCTCGTCCCGAAGCGGGGCAAGGCCGTCGTCTGGGCCTTCGAGGTCAAGACCCGGCCGTGCGACAACCTGCTCAGCGCCACCCAGTGGAAGACCGCCAAGGGCTCCGGCCTGCGCCTGCGCGTCGACAGCCGCGGCGCGATCGGCCCGGTCCAGTTCACGATCCCGGCCACGATGCTGCCGAAGGTGGGCATGGACGTGGGCAAGGGCGTCGGGAACGTCCGGGTCTTCACGAAGGCCGGTCCGAAGCCGTACGTGCTCGGGATGACGAAGCCGGGCAAGGGCGTGCTGCTCGACGCGGCCGGCGGGCCGAAGGTCGAGCTGACCCGTGGCGGGGCCGTCGTCTCGAACCTGCCGGCCGGCGTCGGGATCGTGGAGCTGACGCTCTACACCCAGAAGGCGACCAACCCGAGGGCGCTGCTGGCGAAGGGCAAGAAGGCCCGGCTCGCGGCCGCGACCACCTCCGGCGGAGCACCGGTGAAGCTGAGCGCCGAGCTGGTCGGCCGCGGCCGCTAGCCGAGCCCGCAAACTCCGGCCGACCGGCACTCCGGGAGGGGCTTTCCGGCCGGAGCCGGGCCTAATGTGGGGACCGTGCCGCCCGCGGTTCACCTCCACGTGCATTCCGAGTACTCGCTGCTGGACGGCGCCTGCAAGATCGACGCGCTCGCGGCCCGGGCCGCCGAGCTCGGCCAGCCCGCCCTGGGCCTGACCGACCACGGCGTGATGAACGGCGCCGTCGAGTTCCAGAAGGCCTGCCAGAAGAACGGGATCAAGCCGATCCTGGGCTTCGAGGCCTACCTCTGCGACGACCTCGGCTCGGACGCCGTCCGCTACGAGCGCAACCACCTCACGCTCCTGGCGCGCTCGGACGAGGGGCTGCGCAACCTCGTCAAGCTCACCTCGGCCGGCTTCCTCGAAGGCAACAAGCGCGGCAAGGCCAACGTGGACATGGCGCTGCTCGAGCGCCACTCGGCGGGCGTGATCGCGCTCACCGGCTGCCTCCAGTCGCGCTTCTGCCGGCGGCTCGTGGACGACCTGCCCGGCGAGGCGCGCTCCCACGCCGACGACCTGATCCAGGTGTTCGGCCCCGAGGACGTCTACTTCGAGGTCCAGAAGAACGGGATCGGCGACCAGGACAAGGCCAACGAGGGCATCGTCCGGATCGCGCGGGAGGTCGGACGGCCGCTGGTGGCCACGGCCGACGTGCACTACCTGCGCCGCGAGGACTACGACAACCACAGCGCGCTGCTCTGCGTGCAGACCAAGTCCACGCTGGCGGCGCCGAAGCTGTCGTTCGACACCAACGAGTTCTACTTGAAGAGCAACGAGGAGATGGAGTCCGCGTTCGCCGAGTGGCCGGAGGCGATCGCCGCCACCGCCGAGATCGCCGAGCGCTGCGACGCCTCGATCGAGCTGAACAAGATGCTCATTCCGAGCTACCCGGTGCCCGACGGGCGGCCGGAGCCCGAGTACCTGCGCGAGCTGGCGATGGACGGCCTGCGCCGCCGCTACGGCGACCCGATCCCCGCCGCGGCGGTGGAGCGCCTCGAGATGGAGCTCGAGGTGATCGTGAAGATGGGCTTCGCGGCCTACTTCCTGATCGTCTGGGACTTCGTCAAGTACGCCAAGGACAACGGGATCGCGGTGGGCCCGGGCCGCGGCTCGGCCGCCGGCTCGATCGTCTCGTACGCGCTCGACATCACCGACGTCGACCCGCTCCGCTACGGGCTGCTGTTCGAGCGCTTCCTGAACGCCGAGCGCGTGTCGATGCCGGACATCGACATCGACTTCTCGGTGAAGGGCCGCGAGCGCGTGATCCGCTACGTGGCGAGCAAGTACGGCCACGAGTCGGTGGCGCAGATCGTCACCTTCGGCCGCATGTTCCCGCGCGCCGCCACGCGCGACGCGGCGCGGGTGCTCGGCTTCGACTACGGCGCCGGCGATCGGCTCGCCAAGCTGATCCCGGACCCGATCATGGGCCGGCCGCCGTCGTTCGAGGAGTGCCTCAAGCCCGGCGAGGAGCTGGCGCGCGCCTACGCCGAGGACCCGCAGGCCAAGCAGATAGTCGACGTGGCGCGCGGGCTCGAGGGCGTGGTGCGCAACTCGTCGATCCACGCGGCGGCCGTGGTGATCGCCGACCGCCCGCTCACCGACATCGTGCCGCTCCAGCTCGCGGAGGACCGCGGCGAGGTAACCGAGGACGGCGGGCGCGCCTACCGCACGGTCACCCAGTACTCGATGAAGCCGATCGAGGAGATCGGCCTGCTCAAGATGGACTTCCTGGGGCTGCGCAACCTCGACGTGATCGAGGCCGCGCTCGACATCGTGGAGCGCTCGTCGGGCGAGCGCCCGGACATGGCCGGCCTGCCGCTCGACGACGAGAAGACCTACGCGATGCTGGCCCGGGGCGACTCGATCGGCGTGTTCCAGTTCGAGTCGGAGGGCATGCGCGAGGCGCTGAAGAAGGTCCGCCCGACCGAGTTCGAGGACCTCGTCGCGCTGGTGGC
>DASVWC010000019.1:0-21718 GCA_036389835.1 Thermoleophilaceae bacterium
GCGGATCATTCTCGCGCTCGTCGAGCTCACCGGGCAACGCCAAGACGAGCGGGGCCGACCTCGGACAGATGCGAACCTCCTCGGCGAACCTGCTCCATTTCCGCTAAGGAAAGTCACGCGGTTTGTGATCCGCTTCGACGCCCGGCGGGAGGTCGCGGACCTCGCCTCCCGCCCGTCCCCGGCCCGTCGAAACGCGTCCTAGGACTCAGCGGCGCCGGGCATCGCCTCACGACCCTCGCCCGCGGCGGCCTCCGCCGCCTCCCGCTTCCGCGCTTCCTTCCGCGCCGCCTTCTTGTGGCGCTTCTCCAGCACCGCTCGCTCGCGGTTCAGCTTCGCCATCGTGGTCTTGCGCTTGGCGCCTGAGGCCATTCGTTGATCCCCCTCTGTCGAGTTCCGGACGGTCGAGCGCCGCGATCCTCGCCAGCCGGCACGCGGTGCCGCGCCGGCGAGGCTCGGCGAACGACGGTTAGAGCACCTGCACGTTCGAGGCGGCCGGCCCCTTGGGCCCCTGCTCCGAGTCGTAGCTGACCTTCGCGCCCTCGGCCAGCGACTTGAAGCCGCCGCCCGCGATGCCGGTGTGGTGCACGAACAGGTCCTTGCCCTGATCGTCGGGCGTGATGAATCCGAAGCCCTTGTCGTCGTTGAACCACTTCACGGTTCCTGTTGCCATCTGGTCCCTCCCGGGAGTTTGTGTGCGGCGAAACGCGGGAGATGCAGAGCAGCAACTACGAACGCGGGCACTGGTGAGCCGAACGTGATTCGCCCGGCTGATGCCGACGAGTGTAGGCGACGACGCGCGGCGCGGCTCGTTCACCGCGCCCGCGCCTATGCGCGACCGCAGTCGCGGAACCCGCCGTGGCCCGCGATGAGCCCCTTGCTCCGGGCATTCGCGACGCTCCCCCGCCGCGACAGCTCGCGCAGCGCGCCCGCGTCCCGGCGCTCCGCGGCATCGATCTGACGGCGCAGGTTCGACGCTCCCTCGTCGACGGCGGCGATCAGCGCCCGGTGGAAGTCGCGCTCCCTCGCCGGCGGCTCGATCTCCCGCAGGCGAGTCACGAGCCGCCCGGTGACCGCGCCCGCCCTGCGAAGCAGCCTCGCGAAGGTCGCGAACGTCTCGCGCGCCCCGGCGCGGCCCGAGCGAGCGGCATCCCTGGCGCGCACGAGGGCCGTGTTGATCTCGACCAGCTCCGGGTTCGCCTGCCGGCAGAGCGCGTCGACCCGCTGGACGAACCCGTCGCGATCGTCGCCGGAGCCGGAGCCTCCGCAGCCGGCGATCGCCCCGACCATCACGACGAGCAGCAGCCGCCTCACGCCGCTACGCCGGCATCTCGTACGCCCCCGCAAGGCCGCGCACCGTCTCGAACACCCGCCCGAACCGCTCCTCGTCCACCACCGGCTTGCGCACGTGCTCCAGCGCCCAGGCCTGCTGCGCCTCCGTGGAGGAGGCCTTCCCGTGCAGCGCGACCGCGTAGCCCGAGAAGTCCCGCACCAGCACGTCGAAGATCTGGTCGATCGTGTCGAGGCCGACGTCTGCGAGCGTGGCCTGCTCCAGGATCAGCTGCCCGTAGACCACGAGTGTGAACAGCTCGCCCAGCGTCAGCAGGAAGTCCAGGTCCTTCTGCTGCTCGTCGACCGGAGGCGCCGTGGTCAGCAACTGCACCAGCCCCTCCGCCTGCTCCAGGAACCGTCCCACGTTCGGCACCTCGCGGAAGTCCCCATAGGTCGCGCGCCAGTCGTGGAACTGGATCGCGCCCAGTCCCTTCGCCGGCCCCTGCGCAAACAGGAACTCGTCGTCGGCGGCGTCGCGGCAGACCGGCACCGGGTCGTACGAGCCCGGGTTGAAGAGATACGCCGCCATGAACTTCAGGACCAGTGCCATGTTCACGTGCACGGTCCCCTCGAGCTTCGGCAGCGCGCGGATGTCGCGCGCGGCCATCTCGAAGTACATGTCCTTCTCGAACCCCTTCGCGGCGATCACGTCCCAGAGCGAGTCGATCACCCGCTCGCCCTCGGTCGTGACCTTCATCTTCGTGATGGGGTTGAACAGCAGGTAGCGCCGGTCGCCGGTGTGCGCCGAGCGCATGTAGTCGATCGAGCGATCGCCGAACAGCTTCATCGCCACGAGCCGCACGTACGCGTCGACGAACGCCTGCCGCACGTGCGGGAAGTCCGTCACCCGGTTGCCGTACAGGATCCGCGCGTCGGCATGCGTGATCGCCTCGTAGAACGCGTGCTCGCAGATCCCGATCGACGCGAAGCCAAGGTTGAACTTGCCGACGTTCACCGTGTTCAGCGCGGCGTAGAACGCGTCCTTGCCGGTGTGCAGCACGTCCTCCGCGCGCACCGGGTACTCGTTCAGCCGGAACTGACTCACGTACGACTGCGAGTTCACGACGTTCTTCACCAGCTCGTACCGCTCGTGCTGCGAGTCGGCGGCGAAGAAGACGTAGCCGTCCGGCCCCTCGACGTCGGCGCGCCGGCCGAACACCGACACCATCCCCGCGAGGTTCCCGTTGCCGATGTAGTACTTGCCGCCGCTGGCGGAGAACCCGCCGTCATCGCGAGGCGTGAGCACCATGTCGGTGGAGTAGATGTCGGCGCCGTGCTCCTTCTCGGAGAGCCCGAAGGCGAAGATCGCGCCCTCGTCGAGCAGCGCGGCCGCGCGCTGCCTGGCCGCGGCGTTCGAGCTCTGCCAGATCGGTCCGAGCCCGAGGATCGACACCTGCCACGTGTACCAGTAGGCGAGTCCGTAGAACCCGGTGATCTCGTTGAACGCGCAGATCCGCGCGGTGTCCCAGCGCTTGTCGGGGTCGCCGCCGCCCTCCGCGGCGGGCGTGAGCAGCTTGGCGAACAGGCCCTCGCGCTTCACGAACTCGAGGAAGTCCGCGTACCAGACGAGGTCGCGGTCGTGCTCCTTCAGCACCGCCTTCCCGCGCGACTCGAAGAACTCGATCGTGGCGAGCATGAGGCGGCGCGACTCCTCGTCGAGCCCGGCGCCGTCGTAGGTGCGGGGGTTGAAGAGGAGCGCGTCCGCCTTCGGCGAGGTGGCGGCCGCATCCGGCTGCCCGACTGTCGTCATGCGAGTTCTCCTGGAGTCCGGGGCTTGCGCGGACTCTACGGCAGGCCCGCCGCGGGATGAGCGCGACGAGCTTGCTCGCCGCATGTTGCTCGAAGTCGCGGGCGGCCCGCTCCCCGATCTCCTGGGCACGTCGCTGTCGCGGCTGCGTAGCTCCGCCACGCCGGGGGGCGGATATCGGGCGCTCTGGACTGAGCTGTGCGTGAGCGAGCTCGACGAACTGCTCGAAAAGGCGCGTGAGACGGCGTTCGCCGTGTTGCGCAGCGCCCGCCAGCACTTGCAAGCGGGTGGGGATGCCGGGGTAGCGCAACGGGCGGTCACGGAGTCCTTCCGCCTGCTGGAAGACGCGGAGACGTACGCGCTGTTGGCCGGGTCTCCAGAGCGGACGGCCGAAGGTGCGATCGAGGAGTGCATAGCAAGCCTCGAGGCGCTACGTGACGCGCTTCGCGCCGAGGGTTAGGTCGATTTCCGGCTCGAGGCGCGGCGTTCGAGCTCGAGAGCCATTTGCTCGGCGATCTCACGCTGGCGATCACTGCCGAGGATGCTCTTCTGCCCGCGTACGAACGCGGCGACGGCGATGCACTCGTCGGCACTCATACCGGCCACCTCGGCGCGCGCCTGTTCCACCGCTCGATCCAGGTCCACGCTCAGAGCCACTGGAGAAGCGTACATCTCGACAGGTCCGAAACCGGCGACCACCTGACCAGGGAGCTCACGCACTATGCGGCACTCGCACTCTCGAAGACCTCGAAGCGTCGCTCGAGCCGGATCGGATCCGGCCGATCCTCCGCGCGACGAGGAAGGATGATCGCGGCCCCGTGAAAACCCTGTAGTCCCTCCCGCAGCATCGGGCCGTCCCGCTCACGACGAAGCCGGGGGGCAATGTGCACAACTCCCTCAGGGTCGATCCCCATCAAATTGCGGTCATAGGCAAGGTGGTGGATCGCGCACAACGCCAGTCCGTTGACCACGGCGGCGATCCCCTCAACATCGACATCGCCGACGATATGCGCCGCTTGCACCAGATCGGGCTCACGCAGCGCGCAGATGGTGCAACGGTGTCGGTACGCACGCAGCACCTCGCGGCGGAAGCGGTGCTGATGCATGCGGACCCGAACCTCTTGGAGTGCGTATTCGCGGATGTCAGGCGTCGAGACCAGACCCTCTCCGCGCATATCCGCGACGGGAAGGCCCACCTCGAGCAGGACCGTCCGCGTGGACGCGTCATCCCGGGTGATGAAGACAGGTTGGACGACCGAGTATTGCCCGGGGGCGATGCCATGGAAGTAGATCAGTGGCACCTGTCGCTCGAACGAAGCCCGTAGGGCCCGATTATCCGGCTGGTCGATGGGCCCGGCTCGGTAGTGGTAGACGATGGCACGATTTTCGAGATCGATCTCGTCGTCGTACACCGGTCGCTTACCGGGAACGCGCGGCGCGGTGACCAGCGCGAGCGCGGCGGGGCCGCGCATCTGGCGCGGCCTGTGGATGCCCCTCTGGAACGAGCCGAAGCTGATTCGCTCTCCCTCGAAGACGAAGCCCTCCCGGAGAGCCGCCACGGGTACGAGATCGGTGTACCGGCGAGCGAGTTCGCGGGCCTTTGCATGAGCGGCGACCCTCAGGTCATGGTCTGGATCGATCGCCGGCATGAGTGCAGCTTGACGAATTCCGCCCCTACTCCGCCAGTCCCGCCACCCCCGCGCCGATTGTGCGGTAATACCGGGGTGGGCGCCGGGAGGGGAGCCGTCATCGCCGTGAGCACGGCCCTGCTCGCCCTCGCCGGGCCAACGCCCGCGAGCGCCGCCGGCCGCTGCGGCGACCACCCCTGGTGCGACACCGCCCTCTCGGCCGACGCGCGCGCCGAGCTGCTCCTGGCCGCCCTCACCCGCGACGAGAAGGTCGGCCTGCTCGGGGGCGACGAGCTGACCGGCGTGGCTGGCGGGGCCAACTCGCACACCGGCACCAGCAACGGCGTCGACCGCGTCGGCCTCCCGCCCGTCTACTACAGCGACGGGCCGGTCGGCCCGCGCCAGGGGCAGGCCACCTCGATGCCGGCCCCGATGTCGCTGGCCGCCTCGTTCGACGAGGCGCTCGCACGGCTGCACGGCACGATCGTGGGCAACGAGGTCCGGCTCAAGGGCAACGACGTGGTGTTCGCCCCCACCGTGAACATCATGCGCACCCCGCTGGGCGGCCGCACGTTCGAGTCCTACGGCGAGGACCCCTTCCTCCAGTCGCGCATGGGCGTGAACTGGATCGAGGGCTCCCAGTCCGAGGGCGTGATCGGCAACGTGAAGCACTACGCGGCCAACAACCAGGAGGGGCTCGGCGCGGGCGCGGAGGGCGCGCCGCTCGGCGGCTCGGTCGCCGGCAGCCGCTACAGCGTCGACACGATCGTCGACGAGCGGACGCTCCGCGAGATTTACCTCCCGCACTTCGAGGCCGCCGTCAAGGAGGCCGACGTCGGCTCGGTGATGTGCGCCTACCCGCGCGTGAACGGCCAGTACGCCTGCGAGAACAAGCACCTGCTCGCCGACGTGCTGCGCGGCGACTGGGGCTTCAAGGGCTACGTGCTCGCCGACTACGGCGCCGCCAAGAACACCGCCGACTCGATGCGCAACGGGCTCGACTTCGACCCCTGGCCCGCGATCGCCTACCACCCGGCGCTGGTGAACGCCGCGCTGGCCGGCGGCGTGCCCGACGCCGCGCTCGACGCCGCCGTGCGACGCATCCTGCGGACCCTCTTCGCCTACCGCTTCTTCGACCGCGACGCCCACGTGAACGACGACTCGCGCATCGACCGCAGGGGCCACATGAGGCAGGCCGGCGAGATCGAGCAGCAGGGCATCGTGATGCTCCGCAATGCCGGCGGCGTGCTGCCGCTGGAGCGCACGAAGGTCAGGTCGATCGCGGTGATCGGGCAGGACGCCGACGAGATGAAGCGCGGCGGCGGCTCGTCGAACGTGGTGCCGTACGAGTTCGTGACGCCGCGCCAGGGGATCGAGCGACGGGCGAAGGAGCTCGGGATCGAGGTGCGCTACGACTCGGGCGACAACGCCGAGGCCGTCGCGCGCGCCGCCGACGCCGCCGTGGTCGTCGCCGCCGACGCGACCAGCGAGGGCGCCGACAAGCCGTGCATGGGCCTCAACTGCGGCGCCACCGACGGGCTCGACCGCGACGCGCTCGTGGAGCGCGTGGCCGCCGCCAACAAGCGCACCGTGGTCGTTCTCGAGACCGGCGGCCCGGTGCTCACGCCGTGGCGCGACCGGATCGCCGGCCTGCTCGAGGCCTGGTACCCCGGCCTCGACGGCGGGACGGCGATCGCGCGCGTGCTGTTCGGCGACACCGATCCCGGCGGGCGGCTGCCGGTCACGTTCCCGAAGGCCGAGTCCGACGAGCCGTACAGCGGCGACCCCGAGGCCTACCCCGGCGTAGGCGAGCGCGTGGTCTACAAGGAGGGCGTGTTCGTCGGCTACCGCTGGTTCGACGAGAAGGGGATCGAGCCCGCGTATCCGTTCGGGTCCGGGCTCTCCTACACGAGCTTCCGCTACCGGAACCTGCGCGTGACCCCCGCGGCCGGCGGTCCCGGCGCGACCGTGTCCGTCGAGGTGACCAACACGGGCTCGCGCCGCGGCTACGAGACCCCGCAGCTCTACCTCGGCATGCCCGACCCGAGCGCGGAGGTCGAGCAGCCGCCGCGCGTGCTGCGCGGCTTCGAGAAGCTCGACCTGCGACCGGGTGAGACGAGGACGGCTCGCTTCGCGCTCGACGCGCGCTCCCTCTCGCACTGGGACACGGCCGCGGGCGACTGGCGGATCGCCCCCGGCTGCTACGAGGTGATGGTCGGCCGCTCGTCGCGCGACGTCGAGCTGCGCGGCGTGCTGGCGCAGGGCGGCGTGAGCTGCGCGGGCGCCTGCCTGCCCCAGCCCGACCTGCTCGCCTCGAGCGCGCGGCCGCGCGGGCCGGGGCTGCGGATCGCCCCCGCCCGCGGCGCGGGCAGGATGGGCGTGGAGGTCTTCCAGCAGTCGCGCGGCGACCGGGTGATCCGCCCGAGCCTCGTCGCGCGCTTCGCCGGCCGCTCGGCGGCGTTCACCTGGAACGGTCGCGCGAACGTGAGCGGCCGGCGCGCGAGCGACGGGTACTTCGTCGTGCGCTTCGGCGGCCGCGGACCCGGATCGCACCGCGTGGCGCTGCTGCGCCGGGGTGGGCGCTTCGTCCCGCGGCCCACGTTCCAGCGCGGCGACCCCTGCGCCCTGCTCGAGGCGACGTGGCTGTCGGGGCCGAGCTTCGGCGGGCGCAAGCGCCGGCCGCTCGCCGTCGGCTACCGGCTCAGCCGCGCGGCGCGGGTGACGCTGACCGTGCTGCGCGGCGGGACCGCGGTCAAGCGCTACGCGGCCACCTCGCGCGCGCCCGGCCGGCATACGCTGGCGCTGCCGAGCCGGAGCCTGAGGCGCGGCACCTACCGCGTCCGGATCGACGCGGCCACGCCGGACGCGACGATGAGCTCGACGCTCGCCGCCGCACGGCTCTAGACCGCGCTCAGCGCGGCTTGCGCGGCTTCGCGGGCTTCGGCTTCTTCGGCGCGGCCACCTGCACCGTGACCTCCGCGAGCGGCACGTCCGCGTCGCCCAGGTGGAGCGCGATCACGTGCTTGCCGGTGGACAGCTCGGCCTCGAGCACCTGCCCCTTCCCGAGCTCGCCGTCCTTCGAGGAGCGCCAGCGCAGGCCGTCGAGGATCGGGCGCTGCCCGTCGAGGTCGAGGCCCTGGCCGCTGAGCACCGCGCGCTGGTGCGGCAGGCGCTCGTCGGGCAGCGGCGAGGTGATGACGCCGCGAATCGTGTCCTGCAGCGCGTTGTCGACCCTGACCTCGAGGCGGACCTCGTCGCCGACGATCCAATCCTCCGGATCCGTGCACGACAGCGATTGGATTGTGAGCAGCTTGGCCACCGGCGTGAGTCCACGGGCAACGTACCAGCGTTCGGCGGAAATCGAGCATTGGCGACCTTGCCTCGGCGCCGGCGGTCGCTTAGGCTCGGCGCGAAGCCACTGGCCCGGCTCTTCGGCGTTGCGTTCCGCATACCTCGACAACCTCAAGGTCCTGCTCGTCGCCGGCGTCATCGCCGTGCACACGTCGATCACGTACGGCGTCGACGGGTCGTGGTACCTCGAGTCGCTCGAGCCCGCCGCCGACCCGGTCACCGGCGCGCTCATCGTCCCGGTCGGGATCGGCTTCCTGTTCGGCATGGGGCTGTTCTTCCTCATCGCGGGGAAGCTCAGCGCGCCGTCGCTCGAGCGCAAGGGGCCGGGGCGGTTCATGCGCGACCGGCTCGTCCGCCTGGGGTTGCCGCTGCTCTTCTACATGTTCGCGATCAGCCCGTTCCTCGCGTACGTAGACCACCGCTACAACGACGACGGCACGCAGTCCTTCGGGCCGTTCGTGCGCGGCGAGCTCGACGACTTCGCCCCCGGGCCGACCTGGTTCCTCGAGGCGTTGCTCCTCTTCACGGCCGGCTACGCGCTGTTGCGCGCCCGGCGGCCGCGCGCCGTTGACGGCGCCCCGCCGCTCACCGGCCGCCTGCTGGTGAAGCTCGGCATCGCCCTCGCGACGATCTCGTTCGTCACGCACTTCGCGTTCCCGATCGGATCGGAGCAGCTCCACCTCCAGCTCTCGCTCTTCCCGCAGTACGTGATGCTGTTCGCGCTCGGCGCGCTGAGCGGGGAGCGCGGCTGGCTCGAGAGCGTCCCGCGCGCGCTCGAGCGCCGCTGCGGCATCGTGGCCGCGGCGGCCGCCCTCGCCCTGCCCGTCGTACTGGTGGCGGGCGGGTTCGCCGACGACGACGAGCCGTTCGGCGGGGGCTGGCACTGGCAGGCGGCGGCCGGGTCGCTGATCGAGGCCGGGCTGGCGATCGGCGCGTCGATCTGGCTGCTCGGGTTCTTCCGCCGCCGGCTCGCCGAGCAGGGGCCGCGCATGCGCTGGATGGCGAGCGGCGCCTACCCCGCCTTCGTGCTGCACCCGCCGATCGTCGTGGGCCTGGCGCTCGCGCTCGACCCGGTCGGCGTGCCCGCAGAGGTGAAGCTCGTGACCGTTATGGCGCTCGGCATCGCCCTGGCGTTCGCCGCCGGGCGCGCCGTCACCCGGCTCCCGCGTCCGGCCCTGCCGGCGCCGTACGTCAGTCCGAGCCGGGCCGGCCCATCACGGTGAGGGCGACGAGGCGCGAGACCACCATCGCCACGTAGCCGAGCCCGGCGATCTGCTCGACCATCACGACCGAGCGCGCGAACGGCTTGACCGGGACGACGTCGCTCAGACCCGTGCTGGTGAGGGTCGTGAAGCTGAGGAAGAGCAGCTCGACCCAGGTCCGCGCGTCCATCGGGTCGACGGCCGCCGTGAAGCTGCCCGGCTCGACGGCCTGGACCACGGTGTAGGCGTAGGCGAACGCCCAGGCGACGAGGGTGAAGGTCGCCCCCACCGCGAACAGCTCGTCGCGGGTGATCTCGTGGTCCTCGAGCATGTAGGCCAGCAGGGCGTAGGCGGCGTAGAGGTAGAGGACCGCCTCGAACCCGGAGGAGTACGGCAGCAGGTCGTCGTCGCTCGTGACGGCCTGGATCAGGAGGAGCACGGTGGCCGGGATCCCGAGCACCACCGCGACCCAGGTGTGGGCGGGCGAGCTGCGCACCGCGAGCAGCACGAGCCCGAGGATCGCGATGCCGAAGACGCTGAACAGCGCCCGGCCGGCGTCGCTCGTCTCCATGAACGGGTAGAGCAGGACCGCGGCGAGCTGGGCGGCCAGCACGATCGCGGAGGGCTCCCGTCGCGCGACCCTCAGCACGCCGGGCAAGCTAGCGACCGGACCGGTCGCCGCCGGTCAGGGCCGCTGCGGGCGACCGGGGCCCGCCGAGCGTTCGCCCGACCCGCACGGCAGGTGGTCGTTCAGCGGGCGCGGAGGCCGCGCGGCCACTTCCCCGTCTTCACGCGTATGTAAAGGGTGTCGGGGGCGAAGTCCGCGTCGCCTGGCCAGACGATGGTCCCTGCCTCAGGATCGACGCGGACCCGCTCAAACCCCTTACGCGTCCGAGCTTCCTCGAACACGGGGCCCTGCATCAGCCCGAGCAGCTCTACCTCGCCCGAGAGTCCGTCCTGAAAGGTCAGGCGGACGACTCCGTGCCGGAGCACCTCGACGGCGGCGATATCTGGAGTCAGCCCGATCACGGAAGCGGCTCGATCCTCAAAAGTCTGTCACCGGCCCGGGCGCGCTTCCAGGTTTTCCTCGAGCTCGGATCGATGCAGCGCCGCCCACACGAGGACCGTGCGGCGGAGCATGGTCGTTGAAGAACATCGCGATCGTGATCCCGTAGAAATGGCTGATCGTGGCCACATCCGGTTCAGGGTCACGATCCGTTGGTTCGCCCCCGCTACCGGGAACCGCAGAGTGCTGGTCGACCGCCGTACACGGGCGCCGACAACTGGCTGTCGATCGAGGACTACGCTCCCCGCAGCGGGCTGATCTCCGAGACCCTTGGCTGGTGCGGATGGCGGAGGGCGATCATCGGGCTCGCCGCGAGCGCACGCGCTCCACCAGCGCCCAGGCGCCGATCGCGGCCGCGCCCGCGATCACCGGGGTCGGCGGGACGGTGTAGCGGCCCAGCAGGGTGAGCGTGGCCGCCGGCATCACCACGAGCGCGGCGCCCGAGAGGCCGAACAGCGCCAGACCGCGCAGCGCGGGCCCGCGCGCGAGGGCAGCGCCCGCCAGCGCCAGCAGCACCATCAGCCCCGGCGCCCACCCGCCGAGGCGCATCAGCTTCTGCCAGTCGGCGATCGCGTCCCCGCTCGACCCGGGCCGGTAGGCGCCGTGGTCGTAGTCGCGGCTGAGCTGGAACAGCACGCGGTCCTCGGCCATCTTGCCGCGCCGCGACATCAGGAACCAGCCGCCGCCCGAGAAGCGCTTCTTGCGGAACGTCGGGTTGAGGAAGCGCGGCAGCTCGGCGACGACCGTCTCCGCGTAGTCGAACGGCTGCGCGAGGATCGCGCGGCGGCCGAACTTTCCGAGCGTCTCCTGCCCGATCGGCGGGTGCCCGTACCTGGCGCGGGCGGGCGAGCCGTCGAACCACAGGTAGAAGAGCGACCCCGGCCGCTCGTCCGCCGGCGTGTCCTCGCACAGCGACTCGGTGCCGGGCGGCTCGTCGAACCTGGCGCAGTCCGCGAACGGCGCCGAGCGGCCGTAGGCGTTCCAGCCGCTCGTGGCCGTCCAGCCGGTGTTGCCGCCGTCGAGCGCGGCCCCGACGGCGTACAGGCCGAGCACCGCGGCCGCCGCCCCGGCGGCGACCGCGCCCGCCGCGAGCCTGGCCCGCACAGCGCCCGGCATCGCGAGCAGCGCCCAGAGGACGAGCACGGGCGGGAGGATCATCCCCACGTTGCGGAACAGCGCGGTGCCCGCGAACAGCGCGCCGGCGGCCGCGAGCCAGACGAGCGGCCGCCCCCCGCTCTCGGATCGCCGCCCGCCGGCCTCGAGCGCCCGCGCCGCGGCGTACAGCCCGCCCGCCGTCAACGGCAGGAACGGCGCCTCCGAGAGCAGCGTGTGCTCCATGTAGAGCTGGTCGCCCGAGAGCAGCACGACTCCGGCCGGGATCGCCCCCACCCAGACCGGCGCGCCGAGGCGCCGCACCGCCGCGTAGAGCAGCAGCGCGGCCGCCACGCCGAGCAGATGCTGTACGGCGACCGTGAACTCGAGCTGGTCCGAGACGAAGCGCGCGGCCTTGAGGAACGCGGCGTAGCCGGTGGGGCCGAACGTGTCCTGGTACATCCCGTCGTCGACGTGCGCGAAGTGCAGGAAGCGCGCCGAGTCGTTGCTCGACAGGTAGGCGGGCCGGTAGTCGGCCATCAGCCACGCGCGCGCGGCGATCCCCGCCAGGAGCAGGATCGCGAGCGCCGGGGGCGGGCGCAGGCGTCCGAGGGTCACGCGCAGGCGAAGGGGCGGTCGCGCATGGGACAATGATCGTGGATCGCGCGGCACACTTCCGGCGTGAACCTCTTCGTGCTCGGTTGGTCGAGCGAGCGGAGCGTCGAGCTCGACGCTCCCCATGCCGCGCTGCGGCGGCTGCTGGAGCGGCTGCCGTTCTTCCCGGGGCGCCCGGTCGAGACCTGGGCGGCGCCGTCGGGAGGGCTGGCGGCCGCGTGGGTCTCCCACGGCCCGGAGCAGACCGGCGGGGTGAGCTACGTGCACACCGAGCCGGCCCGGCTGGCGCTGTTCTCGGGCCGCCCCGTGCGCTGGACCGGCGAGCGCGAGGCGGACGGGCGCGGCCCGCTCGACCCGGCCTTCTACCTCGGCGCGCCCGACACCTGGGCGGACTCCCTCGACGGTCGCTTCACGGCCGCCCGCTACGACGACGGCGACCGGACCCTCGACGTCGTCTCGGACGCGCTCGGCGCCTACCCGGTCTACGAGGCGCACGCCGACGGCGTGCGCTGGACGTCGAACAGCGCGGAGCTCGTGCGCGACCTGATCGGCGCGACCGACCTCGATCCCGAGGTGCTCGCGCCGGTCCTCGGCGGCGGCTGGTCGCTGTCGGGCGATCCGGTCTGGTCGGGGGTGCGGCGCGTGACCTACGGCTGCGTGCGCCGGCTCAAGTCCGGCGCGCCGGCGAGCCGCGCCGAGCTGCTCCCGCTGGCGCAGGTCGCGTCGATGCTCGGCTCCGGCTTCGACCCGCCCCGGGCCGCCTCGGTCCTCGTCGAGGGCGTGCGCGCGCTGGCGGACTGGCCGATGCGGCCGAGCGTGGTGCCGATCACCGGCGGCCGCGACTCGCGCGTGGTGCTCGGGGCGGCGCTGCGCTCCGGGATCCGGTTCGAGTCGACCACTGGCGGCGACGAGGCGTCGCCCGACGTCCAGGTCGGGCGCGAGCTCGCCGAGGTCGGCGGCGTGGCGCACTCGATCCTCGCGCACGACCCGCACGGCAGCGTCTGGGACGACTGGCGCCGCGCGGCCGCGATCGTGGACCTCACGTCCTCCGGCACGGCGAGCCTCGCGGACGCCGCCGGCTTCCCGCTCGGTCCGCGCGAGGGCGCGCTGGTGCTCTGGCACAGCGGGCAGGGCGGCGAGATAGCGCGCGCGTACTACGGGACCGGCGGCGGCCTCGGCCGCGACGGGCTCGTGCAGCGGCTCGCACGCTCGTTCCTCGGGCAGCGGCCGGGACGGGCGGACGTGCTCTCGGACGGCGGCCGCGCCCACGTGCACGAGCAGATCGGCGCATGGGTCGACCGCCAGCTCACCGCCGGCGTGGACGCCGTCGACGTGCCGGACATGTTCTACCTCCAGCGCCGCATGGGGACGTGGGCCGGGCCCTCGCACGGCTGCGTGGAGTACGTGCGCGACACGACCTCGCCGCTCTGGTCGCGGCGCCTGCTCCCGGACGAGCTGGGGCTGCCGGCGGCCGAGCGCGCGCGGCACCTGTTCCACCTGCGCGTGCTCGAGGAGGTGGCGCCCGCGCTCGTGGGCGTCCCGTTCGAGGACGGGCGCCCCTGGCCCGCGCGCCGCTCGGCGGCCACGCTCAAGGTCGAGCGCGCGCGCGAGCTGGCCGCGAAGGCGGCGGCCGAGGCGCGGCGCCGGACGCTGGCTCGGCGGCGGCGCGCGGAGTCCGGCGCGGGGGCCGCCGAGGACCCGTTCGACCGGGTGCTCGCGGAGGTCCGCGACACCGTCCTCTCGCAGCCGGGCCACCAGGCCTGGGCGGTCCTGGACCGCGACCGCGTGGAGCGGCTGCTCGGCTCGCCGGCGGCCGCGCTCGACACGATGAGCCGCTACTACGCGTGGCGGCTGGCCGGCGTGTTCGGCGCGATGGAGCCGGCCCGCCGCTAGGCGAGCGTCCGGCGGAAGGTCTCGACCAGCTCCGGGTTGTCGGAGTCGCCGGGCGGCACGCGCTCGAGCAGGAGCTCGGCGTGCTTGCCCTCCCAGTCGATCGTGGCTATCTGGTTGTCGAACGCCGGCCCCTCGCAGAGCCGCCAGTCGATCTGCGGCCGGCGCGCGCCCGCGCTGCGCGCAAGCGCCCGGCCGATCGCGCCGGCCGTGCGCGTGCAGTTGAAGCGCACGACCTGCTTCTCGCGAGTGTCGAGCGGGTTGCGGACCGGGGAGCAGACCGCCTGCCACACCGCGCTCTGCGCGCCGGTCCCGCGCGGGAAGCCGACCTCGGCCAGGTACGCGAAGTGCACGTCGCCCGACAGCATCGTCACCGAGCCGGGCGCCTCGCCGCGCTCACCGCTCGCCACCGCCTCGAGCAGCCCCTCGACCCTCTCGAACGAGTCGTCGAACGCGGCCCAGTGCTCGAGGTCGACCCCCTGGCGGATCCGCTCCCCGAGCGAGGCCATCGGCCCGCCCCAGGCCCCGTCGCAGACGCGCTCGTTCCAGGCCTCGAGGTCGTGCAGCGCCCGCGGCAGCAGGAACGGAAGGGAGCTGGCGATGAACAGGTGGTTGAAGCCGCCGGTCGCGTGCCGCTCGACGTAGTCCCACTCGTCATCGTCGACCATCTTGCGCTTCCCGTCGAGCACCCGTCCGGCGCGCGAGTCCACCACCACCACGCGGGTTCCCGCCACGTCGCGGCAGTAGGTCCAGCGCGCGCCCGCCGGCTCGCGGTCGGCCGCGAGCGCGTAGGCGTGGAGGTCGTCGCCGAGGTCGGCAACCCGGCGCGCACGCTGGAGCAGCGCGTCGGCGTCGTGGTCGCGCGGCGAGAGGTTGCCGAGGTGCTGGTAGAGCCAGTACGACATGAACGCGCCGGCGATGCGCTCCTCCCACCACGGCTTCGAGCGCTGCTCGTCGAGCCACGCCTTCGACGTGTTCCAGTCGTCCTGCACGTCGTGGTCGTCGAAGATCATCGCCGTCGACACCGTCGAGAGCAGCCAGCGGATCACCGGCTCGCCCCACGCCTCGGAGTAGAGCCGCACGTACTCGTCGAAGTTGGCGACCTCCTCGCCGGCTCCCTCGGAGGTGTCGCGCGTGCTCTGGATGTAGCTCTTGGTGTGCGGCGGGACCTCGTCGGCGTAGACCTGGTCGCCGATCATCAGCAGCAGGTGGGGCCACTCCTCCTCGGGGCGGTCGCGCATCCGCAGCGCGTAGGCGCGCAGCGCGTCCACCTCGCGCCCGAGATCGCTCTCGTCCTTGGTCAGGTCGTAGGGCGCCTCGTGCGGGTAGCCGACGCGGCAGGACCCGAAGATCATCCGGTGTCGCTCCCCCTCCTTGGGGGTGCGGATCGAGGGGGGCGGCATCGCGGAGCCCGGGTCCGGCCAGACCCGGTGGCCGTCGAGCTCGACCGTGTACGGGTAGCGCGAGCCCGGCTCGAGCCCCTTCACGTACGCGATCGCGTAGTGGCGGCCGCGCACGCAGAAGGTCGGGGTGCGCGAGCCGAGGACAGCGACCTCGCACGCCTCGTCGGTCTCGACCCAGATCGTGGCCTCGGTCTCGCCGACGTAGCGCAGCAGGGGTCCAAGGACGAGCTGGGGCACGGGCAGCACGCTACCTACAACGCGCGCCCGGCCCCGAAGTCGGGTGGCTCCTACTCCACGACCAGGCCGTGGCGCATGGTGTTCTCCGTGACGACGCGCGGCTCCACGAACTGGAGCAGGTAGCCGGGGCCGCCGGCCTTGAACCCCACGCCGGAGCGGCGGTTGCCGCCGAAGGGCTGGCGGCCGACCATCGCGCCGGTGATGTGGCGGTTCACGTAGAGGTTGCCGACCGGCGTGCGGCGGGCGACCTCCTCGATCGCGGCCGGGTCGCGCGAGAAGAGGCCGCCGGTGAGCGCGTAGGGGGACGCGTCGACGGCGTCGCACGCGGCGGCCACGTCCCTGACCGACTCGACCGCCAGGAGCGGCCCGAAGACCTCCTCGCGCAGCACGGGCGAGTCGGGCGGGAGGCCGGCCGCGACGGTCGGGGGGGTGAACCACCCGTCGCGCGGGACCGGCTCGGCGCGCCCGGCGATCGTCCCATCGCGCTCGGCGCGCGCGGCGTAGCCGTTCACGCGGTCGCGCGACTCCTCGTCGATCACCGGCGGCACGTCGGTCCCGAACGTGTCGGCCTGGCCGACGCGCAATACCGCGGTCGCTCCGGCGAGGCGCTCGACGAGCACGCCGGCGACCCGCTCGTGGGCGAGCACCCGCGCGGCGGCGGAGCACTTCTGCCCGGCGTAGACGAACGCGCTGCGGACGATCGCGGGCACGGCCTCGTCGAGGTCGGCGTCGGAGTCCACGATCACCGCGTTCTTGCCGCCCATCTCCGCGATCACGCGCTTGACGTGGTGCTGGCCGTCCGGCGTCTCGGCCGCGGCGCGCACGATCTCGAGCCCGACCGCCCCGGACCCCGTGAACGCGATCGTGTGCACGCGCGGATCGCGGACGAGCGCGGCGCCCGCGTCGCCGTAGCCGGGGACCAGGCCGACGGCGCCGGGCGGCACCCCCGCGTCGCGCAGCGCCCGGACCAGCATCAGCGCGCTCGCGGGCGACTGCTCGGCGGGCTTGAGGACGGCCGCGTTGCCGGTGGCGAGGGCGGCGGCCACCATCCCCGCCGGGATCGCGAGCGGGAAGTTCCAGGGCGAGATCACGGCGGCGACCCCGCGCGGCTCCCAGCGCATCGTGTTGCGCTCGCCCGGCGCCTGGAGCAGCGGCGGACCCTTCGCCAGCTCGACCGCCTCGCGCGCGTAGTACTCGAGGAAGTCGATCGCCTCGCAGACGTCCGCGTCGGCCTCGGGCCACGGCTTGGCGCACTCGCGGACCTGGAGCGCGGCCAGCTCGAGGCGGCGCTCGCGCAGGGCGGCGGCGGCCCGCGCGAGGATCTCGGCGCGGCGCTCGGCGCCGATCTCGCGCCAGGCGGGGAACGCGTCGCGGGCGGCGGCAACGGCCGCGGCGGCGTCCTCGGGCGTGCCGCGCGCGGCCACGGCCACGACGCGCTCGGGCCTGCCCGGGTCGGTCGAGGTGAAGCGCTTGCCGGCGCCGGGGCTCCGCTCGCCGTCGCCTACGAGCACCGGCACCTCGAGCGGCAGCCGTGGGTCGAGCTCCGCCAGGGCCGCGAGCAGCGACTCGCGCGCGGGCGCGCGGCGCAGCTCGAGCGTCGGCTCGTTTGCGAACGGCCTCACGGCGGCGCGAGCAGCTCCTCGAGCGGAGCGCCGCTCGCCTGGGCGTTGAGGAACGAGTCGTTCGCCGTGTTCTCGAGCAGGCGGCGGACGAGGTAGGCCATGCCGGCGACGAGCTCGCCGACGGGGCAGTACGAGCGCACGCGGAAGCCGCTCCTGGCGAGCGCGTGGGCGAGGTCGTCCCCGAGGCCGCGGAGCACCTGGAGCTCGAGGTCGCGGCCGTCGCCGCCCAGCTCGCGGTCGACCGCGATCGCGTGGGCGACCGAGCGCAGGTTGTGCGACGCGATCGCCACGCGCACCAGCGGGCGCGCCTCGAGCAGGCGGCGGGTGAGCGCCTCGAAGTTGCGGTCGCACTCGGACTTGTCCTCGAACACCGGCGGGCGCCAGCCGTGCTGGCGCGCCTCGACGACCTCGTGGTCCCAGTAGGCGCCCTTCACGAGGCGGACGGTGAGGGGGGTCGTGCGCTCGGACCGGCCCGCCCAGTCGAGGATGCGCTCGAGCTCCTGGGGCGAGTCGAGCAGGTACGCCTGGAGCACGACGCCCGCGGAGGGACCGTCACGCATGCCGGGCTCGTCGAGGAGGTCGACCACGAGGTCGAGCGTGGTCTCGAGCGCGTCGACCGACTCCATGTCGATGTGCAGGTGGGCGCCGCGGTCGCGCGCGCGCTCCAGCAGCGGGCGCAGGCGGCGGGCGGCGTCCTCGCGGCCGACGTCGGGGGCGTCGGGGCGCATCAGCGGCGTGAGCGCCGAGACCTTGACCGACAGGTTCGCGCGCGGGATCGGCCCGGCGGAGTCGCCCTCGAGCAGCGGCTGCGCCGGCCAGCGCGCGGCGGCCTCGGCCACGACGTCGAGGGCGCCGGCGCAGCGCTCGGCGTAGCGGTCGGCCTCGGCGGCGGTGACGGTGGCCTCGCCGAGCAGGTCGAGCGACGAGGCGATCCCGCCGTTCCAGAGCTCGCGCAGCTCGCGGCGCGCGGCCTTCGGGGACTCCGCGACGATGAAGCGGTGCGCCATGTGGCGGACCCCCGCCGCGGCGGCCAGGCCGAGCGCGCGGCGGCCGGCGGCGCCCTCGGTCATGCGCATCGCGGCGCGGAGCGGTGGCGGGCGCTCGTCGACCTCGGCGAGGTACGCGCCCAGGTGGCGCGCGAGCTCGTCCATCGAGTTGCAGGCGGGCGTGACGTCGACCAGCCGGAACAGCGCCGCGCGCAGCTCCTGGTCGCGGGTGGTGAGCTCCATCGCGCGCTCGTCGAAGGCCCTGAGGGGCCGCCGCGCGTTCGACGGGAACTCGGCTGCGAGCGAGCGGCCGATCTCGCGCAGCTCCGTCTCCACCGCCATGCGCTGAACGCTACTCTCCGGCCATGCGCCGCTCCGCGGTACTGGCAGCGCTCGCCGTCGTCCTCGCTGCGGCGGCTCCGGCGCACGCGGGGCCGCTCGTCACCTTCACCACGACCAGCAAGTTCGTGGACCCGGCGAAGGTGCAGTTCAACTCGCCGCCGCCCGATGCGCCGGCGCGCCCCAACGCGCTGCGGGTCAACGTGCTGCTGCCGGACGGCTACACCAAGAGGAAGCGCTGGCCGGTGCTCTATCTGCTGCACGGGCACGGCGACGCATACGACTACTGGATCAACCCGAAGCGCGGGAACATCGGCGAGATCGCGAAGGGCTTTCCCGGCCTGATCGTGATGCCCGAGGCCGCGCGCGGCTGGTATGCGAACTGGTGGAACGGCGGCGCGCGCAGCCCGGGCTGGGAGAGCTACCACCTCGGCGAGCTGACCCAGCTCGTGGAGAGGCGGTTCCGGATCCGGCCGGGACGCCGCTGGCACGCGATCGCCGGGCTGTCGATGGGCGGGCTGGGCGCGATGTACTACGCGACGCAGCGGCCGGCGTACTTCGGCTCGGCGGCCGCCTTCTCGGGGGTGCTGAACCTGCAGCGGCCGGAGTGGCCGCAGGCGATGGACACGCAGGGCGAGTCGCACCTCGACGTGTACGGTGACCCCTCGGCCAACCGCTTCTACTGGACGGGCCACAACCCCACCGCGCTCGTCGACAACCTCCGCCACACGCGCGTGTACGCGACCGTGGGAGACGGCGTGCCGGGCGACCCGGTCGGCGAGGCCGACAACGCGTTCGGCGCGCTGGCGGAGGCCGAGCTGCGCCGCCAGGGGGACGACTTCGACGCGGCGGCCCGCGCCGCGGGCCTCGACCTCACCTACCGCCCGCGCGGCGGCATCCACGACTGGCCGTACTGGCGCGCGGCCGTGGCCGACGCGCTCCGGTGGGGGTTCTTCGAGCCGGTCGCGGAGAAGCCGTCGCGGTGGAGGTTCTCGACCGTGCAGCGGTTCAGCTCGGCGTGGGGCCTGCGGATCCTGTTCCCGAAGGCGCCGGACGCGGTGGCGACCTTCGAGCGCGACGGCAAGCTGCTGCGCGCGACCGGCTCGGGCCTCGTGCGGATCCGCGGCCCGCGCGGCGGCCGCGTGGCCCGCCAGCTCCCGTTCACCGTCCCCTATCCGAGGTAGGCCCCGCGTGGCCGGCCGGATCATGTACGTGAAGCCCGGGTGCCCGTATTGCGAGGCGGCGCGCGGCCGCCTGCGGGAGGCGGGGCTCGACTGGGAGGAGCGCGACGCTACGGCCGACGCGGGCTGGAAGAGCGAGCTCTTCTCCTACTCGCCGCGGGGTGTGGTGCCCACGATCGTCGAGGGCGACGCGGTCACCGTGGGCCACGACGGCAGGGGCTGACGCGTGCACTGAGGGCGGCCGGTCGGCCGCCGCGCAGGGCATCCGGCGACACCGCCGGGGGCGGGATTAGACTCGCGCGGCCCATGGACTACCCGGTCGAATCGTTCACCGACGAGGAGCGCCTGCGGCTCGCTCCGCACTTCACGAACCTCGACCGCCCGGTCTTCGCGCTGGTCAACCTGCCGGAGACAGTCAAGGGCGCCCTCTTCGCCCGCTACTCGCGCTACCCGGGCACGCTGCGGCGCCTCTTCCTCGACGAGTTCGCCGACGACGTGGTGTCCGGCGGCGCCCGCTTCGACGGTGCCGAGGGCGAGCGCGCGGCCAAGCTCTACGAGCGCGTCTTCGTCGGCTACGGCGACGACTCCGTGGCCCAGCTCGGCGGCGCCCACATCGCCTGCGAGTGGGTGTCGAACGTGCTCACGAAGGTGCTCCAGCGGGGCCGCCTCGCCGCCTACCTCGAGCAGTCCACCCGCTACATCCCCTACGACGGCCCGATGCCCGGCGGCGGCTACCGCTACTGGCGCGATCCCGCGCTCGGCCCCGAGTACGCGGCGGCGATGGACTCCCTGTTCGACGCGTACGCGGAGGCGCTCCCGCGAGTGGAGGCCTGGGCCGCCGAGCGCTTCCCGCGCACCGGCGGCGAGCCGGAGGCCGCGCACCTGCGCTCGATCAGGGCGAAGGCGCTCGACCTGCTGCGCGGCCTGCTCCCGGCCGCCGCGCTCTCGCACGTCGGGATCTTCGCCAGCGGGCAGGCCTACGAGCAGCTCGTGATGCGGCTGCTCGCCTCGCCGCTGCCCGAGGCGCGCGAGTTCGGCGAGATGGTGCTGACCGAGCTGAAGGCGGTGATGCCGAGCTTCGTCTCGCGCGTGGAGCGGCCGGACCGCGGCGGCGAGTGGATCCGGTCGATCGCCGAGCGCCGCGACGCGGCGGCGGCGATGGCGCGCCGGATGGGGCTCGACCGGCCGGGCGGCGCGGAGGACCGGCCATCGGTACGGCTGATCGACGTGCAGGGCGGCGAGGACGACCTGCTCGCGGCCATGCTGTTCGAGCAGGCGGCGGTGTCGGAGGAGGAGCTGCGCGCGGCCGTGCGGGTGCTGCCGCCGGACGAGCGCGCCGCCCTCATCGCGGAGCTCGTCGGTGAGCGCGGCAACCGCCGCCACCGGCCCGGCCGCGGGTTCGAGGCCGTGCGCTACCGGTTCGAGGTGGTCTCCGACTACGGCGCGTTCCGCGACCTCCAGCGCCACCGCCTGCTCACGATCCAGTGGCAGCCGCTCACCCCTTACCTCGGCGCCGGCGTGCCCGCCGAGCTGGGGGACGCCGGCGTGGCGGACGTCTACCGCGCGGGGCTCGACCGCTCGCGCGCGGAGTACGAGCGGCTCGGCGACGCCGGGCTCGGCGACCTCGCCCCATACGCGCTCTGCCTCGGGTTCCGGATCCGCTACGTGATGGACATGAACGCGCGCGAGGCGATGCACACGATCGAGCTCCGATCGGGCCGCGAGGGGCACCCCGGCTACCGCGCGGTGGCGCACGAGATGCACGCGCAGATAGCGCGGGTGCACCCTGCGATAGCGGCGGCGATGACGCACGTCGACCACGACGTGGAGCCGCGCCTGGAGCGGATCCTGAGCGAGATCCGCACGCAGGCGAAGCGCGCGCAGGCGGTCTAGCTGTAAGTCCCGAGCACGTTGGTTCGCTCGACGAGTCGAGCGACCGGCGGTTTGTGGCCGAGAGCCGAGTGTCGGCGCTGATGGTTGTAGTGCCAAAGCCAGCCGTCAAGGGCCGCGATCCGCTCTGAGCTCGATCG
>DASVWC010000020.1:0-39588 GCA_036389835.1 Thermoleophilaceae bacterium
AGAGTGCGTAACAGCTCACTGGTCAAGTGCTCGGGCGCGGATAATGTAACGGGGCTCAAGCTAGTCACCGAAGCTGCGGGTGCGATCTTCGGATCGCGCGGTAGGAGAGCGTTCCCATGCCAGTGAAGCGGCGGCGTAAGCCAGTCGTGGAGGCCTGGGAAGCGAGAATGCCGGCATGAGTAACGAAAGAGGGATGAGAATTCCCTCCGCCGATTGCCCAAGGATTCCTGAGTAAAGTTCTTCTGCTCAGGGTTAGTCGGGACCTAAGGCGAGGCCGAAAGGCGTAGTCGATGGCCAACAGGTTGATATTCCTGTACCACGTCGCTTCCGCTTGACCGATGGGCGGACGAGGAAGGCTAAGGGAACCCAGGCGATGGTCGTCCTGGGGTAAGCGTGTAGGGGTGGCCCCTGTAAAATGCGGGGCCGCATAACCTGAGGCGCGATGCCAGCTGGCTCTAAGCCGGCGAGTCCCTGACGCCATGCCTCCTAGAAAAGCCTCTAGGGAGGTTGCGCGTGCCCGTACCAAAACCGACACAGGTAGGCAAGTAGAAAATACTAAGGTGATCGAGATAACCCTCCTTAAGGAACTCGGCAAAATCGCTCCGTAACTTCGGGATAAGGAGCGCCCCGGTAGGGTGAAGCGCCTTGCGCGCGGAGCCCGAGGGGGCCGCAGTGAATTGGCCCAAGCGACTGTTTACCAAAAACACAGGTCTCTGCTAAGTCGAAAGACGACGTATAGGGGCTGACGCCTGCCCGGTGCCGGAAGGTTACGTGGAGTTGTTAGGCGCAAGCCGAAGCAGCGAAGCTAAGCCCCGGTAAACGGCGGCCGTAACTATAACGGTCCTAAGGTAGCGAAATTCCTTGTCGGGTAAGTTCCGACCTGCACGAATGGCGTAACGACTTGGACGCTGTCTCAACGATGGGCTCGGTGAAATTGCAGTCTCGGTGAAGATGCCGAGTACCCGCGGCTAGACGGAAAGACCCCGTGAACCTTTACTACAACTTGGTATTGGGATCTGGTGCATCTCGCTCAGGATAGGTGGGAGGCTGTGAAGCGCAGGCTGCGGCTTGCGTGGAGCCAATCTTGAGATACCACCCTTGATGTACTAGGCCTCTAACAGCACTCCGTGAATCCGGGTGCTGAACAGTGCCAGGCGGGTAGTTTGACTGGGGCGGTCGCCTCCCAAAATGTAACGGAGGCGCACAAAGGTTCCCTCAGCACGGTTGGAAATCGTGCGTAGAGTGTAAAGGCAGTAAGGGAGCTTGACTGCGAGACTGACAGGTCGAGCAGGTGCGAAAGCAGGTCTTAGTGATCCGGCGGTAGCAAGTGGAAGCGCCGTCGCTCAACGGATAAAAGGTACTCCGGGGATAACAGGCTTATCGCTTCCAAGAGTCCACATCGACGAAGCGGTTTGGCACCTCGATGTCGGCTCGTCACATCCTGGGGCTGAAGTCGGTCCCAAGGGTTGGGCTGTTCGCCCATTAAAGCGGTACGCGAGCTGGGTTCAGAACGTCGTGAGACAGTTCGGTCCCTATCTGCCGTGCGCGTTGGAGAGTTGAGAGGAGTCGTCCCTAGTACGAGAGGACCGGGATGAACAGACCTCTGGTGTACCAGTTGTCCTGCCAAGGGCACCGCTGGTTAGCTACGTCTGGACGGGATAACCGCTGAAGGCATCTAAGCGGGAAGCCCACCTCGAGATGAGCTCTCCCATCCCTTCGAGGGAGTAAGAGCCCTGGTAGACCACCAGGTTGATAGGCCGGTCGTGTAAGCGCAGTAATGCGCTCAGCGAACCGGTACTAATGCTTCGAGGGCTTGACGGATGATTTTCATCCGGTGTAGCGGCCAGCTGTGTGGTTTTCAAGGCCCGGTGGGGGCCGTCTCGCCACTTTTCGGTGGTCAGAGCGAGGGGGTCACACCTCTTCCCATTCCGAACAGAGAAGTTAAGCCCCTCTGCGCCGATGGTACTTGGCTTGAAAGGGCCTGGGAGAGTAGGTCGCCGCCGGATTAACTGAATGGAGGGCCGTCCCGCGGGGCGGCCCTTCGCCGTTCCGGGGCCGGCCCGACGGCATCCCTCGCGGGTTTCGCCTCCGCGGCCCCTAGACTCGCCCGCCATGTCGACCCTCGCGATCGTGCTCATCGTCGTCGGAGCCGTGCTGCTCCTGCTGTTCGTGGGGGGCTACGTGGCTGCGCAGCGGCGCGCGAGCCGGCCCGAGGTGGCCGAGCACATCCGCGACGCGGATCGGGCCCTCGAGCAGGCGCGCGCGAGCGACAGGGGCTGGGACCGCGAGCTGCTCGAGCAGGCCGCGCGCTCCGCGCTCGACGAGCAGCGGCCGGGACGGAGCTGGCAGGCGATCGAGCTGGTGCTCGTGGACGACCGTCCCGGCGTGGTCGACGACACCGCGCACCTCGTGGCCCGCGGGGCGGGCGAGCAGGCGCGCGTGGTCCTCTCGCGCAGCGAGGGCGGGGAGTGGTTCGCCGAGCGGGTGGAGTGACGCCGGCCGGCGAGGCGAGCAGGCTGATCGCGGGCTTCGCGGCCGAGAACGCCCTCGAGGACCAGGTCACGAGCGACCCGGAGCTGCTCGCCGGCCTGGCCTGGGGCGAGCCGCGCGAAGCGCACCCCGAGGGCGCCGTCGGGAACCACGTGGCGGAGCTCCTCGAGACGATCGACGCCGACGGCGAGACGGGCGAGCGGCGCGACCAGCTCCGGTTCATCGCGCTGGTGCACGACTCGTTCAAGTACCGCCAGCGCGACTGGCTCCCGCGCCACGGCCGCAACCACCACGCGTTCCGAGCGCGCCGCTTCGCCGAGCGCTACACCGACGACGAGCGCCTGCTGGCCACGATCGAGCTGCACGACCGCCCGTACCACCTGTGGAGGAAGATGCGCAAGCGCGGCAAGCTCGACACGGACGCGTTCGAGGACATGCTCCGCCGCCTGCCCGACCCCGAGCTCTTCCAGCGCTTCATCGAGGTCGACGGGGCGAGCGAGGCGAAGGACCCCGAGCCGATCCGCTGGCTGCGCGCCGAGCTGGAGAAGCGCGGCCTGATCGCGGCCGCGGGCTAGGCGGCGACGCGCGCGGCCGGCGCGGCAGAGGCGCGCGCGGCGCGGCGTCCGCCTAGCGCGGCGCGGCGTCCGCCTAGCCGTGCGGGCGCCGCAACCGCGCGCGGCGCGGCGTCCGCCTCTAGCGGCGCGGGGCCTCGCAGGGTTGCGGCGCGGGCGCCGCCGCGCCGCCGCGGGCTCGCACCGGCGGCGCGGGGACCACGCCCTCGCCGCCCAGGGCGAGGCCGGCGATCGAGCCCGGCTCCGCCACCGGCGCGCGGCGCAGGCGGGCGCGCTCGGTCCCGGAGACGGGTCCCACCGGCGGTGCCCCGGCACCGGCCACGGCGCGTCGCGCCGCGGCGGATGCGGGCACCACCAACCGCGCGGCCGGCCGCACCGGAGCACCCTCCCGGCGCTCCGTCGGCTCGCTCCGGCGGCGTGCTCCGCGCGCCGGGGCGACCGGGGCGACCGGGTCCGCCAGGCGGTATTCACCGAGCGTGGCGAACTCGATCGCGACGTCGAGGGCGCGGGCGGCGCGGTTGCGGAGCAGGGGGAACATGTGTTCGGCAAGCTACGGAGGCGGCCGGACGGAAGGGGCCCCGGGCTGCAAGATGCGTTGCACGGATAGCCTGCGCCCGGTGCCAGAGCCGTTCCGCCACACGATCCGCGTCCGCTATGGCGAGTGCGACCCGCAGGGCGTCGTGTTCAACGCGAACTGGCTCGCGTACTTCGACATCGTCATGACCGAGCTGTTCCGCGAGCGCGTGGCCGGCGACTACAGCGGGATGCTCGAGCAGGGCACGGACATGGTCGTGGCCGAGGCGACCGTCCGCTTCCTCGGCCCGGCGACGTTCGACGACGAGGTCGACTTCGAGGCGACCCTCACCCGGCTCGGCAACACCGCGATGACCACGCGCATCGAGGCGTCCGTCGCCGGCAGCCCCGTGGCCGCGGGCGACATGCGCCACGTCTTCATCGATCCTGAGACCAAGGCGAAGAAGGAGATGCCGCAGCTCGTGCGCACCGGGCTCGAGCCGTTGCTGGCGTAATCCCGTCCGCGGCGGGGTACCTAGACGCCCATGGACGTACCCCGGGGGCGCTGGCGCGCACGGACGCGCCTGGCCGGACTGCTGTTCTTCGCCGTCGCAGCAGCCGCGGCCATCCTGCTCGTGCTGAGCGACGAGGCGTTCGAGGGCGAGCGCGGCACCGCGCTCGGCCCGGTCCTCCTGGTGCTCGCGGCGGGTGCGGCGCTGCTGGCGGCCTGGCAGCTCGAGCGCGACACGACCGCCACGAGGCAGGAGCGCGCCGACGAGCTCGCCCGCGAGGCCGAGCGCGAGAAGGCCGAGGCGCGCGAGCGCGTGGAGCGCGCCGAGCGCGAGCTGAGCGGCGCCGACTCGCGCGTGCGCGAAGCCGAGCGCCGCGTGCAGGCCGAGTCGGAGCGCGCGAACCGGATCGACACGGAGCGCCGCATGGAGCGCGAGTGGCACCGCGAGATGCGCCAGCAGCTCGTGGAGACGCACCACTCGCGCGGCGTGCTCGGCGACCTCGGCGACGTCCGCGCGCTCGTGCTGCACGTGGCGGTGACGCTGCTGGAGGCCGAGAAGGGCCTCCTGCTCGCCCGCTCCGACGCGGACGGCGACGGCGACCTCGACCTGGTCGCCTACGAGGGCTTCGACAACGACCCCGAGCACGCGGCGATCGCCCAGCGCTTCGCCGACCGCGTGCTCGAGCGCGACGAGACGATCCGCGAGGACTCGCCGCGCCAGGCCGGCGGCGGCCGCGGCGCGGATGCCGACGCGGAGATCGAGAACCTCGTGGCGATCCCGATCTACATCCGCGAGGAGTTCAGCGGCGTCGTGATCTGCGCGAACCGCGAGGGCGGCTTCGAGGAGTGGGACGACGACGTGCTGCTCGCGCTCGGCGACCACGCCGGCGCGGTGCTCGACAACAACCGCCTCCACGGCGAGCTGCGCGGCGCCTACCTGGGCACGGTCCGGGTGCTCGCCGAGGCGATCCAGGCGAAGGACCCGTTCCTGCGCGGGCACTCCGAGGAGGTCTCCGGCTACGTGGCCGCCGTCGCCGACCGCCTGGGCGTTGACAGCCGCCGCCGCGAGGAGCTCGTGTTCGGCTCGCTGCTCCACGACGTGGGCAAGATCGGGATCAGCGAGCGGATCCTGCTCAAGCCCGGAAAGCTCACGCCGGAGGAGCGCACGCTGATCGAGCTGCACCCGCGGATCGGCTACCGCCTCGTCGAGCAGGTCCCGGCCCTGCGTCCGATCGCCGGCGCCATCCTGCATCACCACGAGCGCTTCGACGGCGGCGGCTACCCCGAGGGGCTGGCGGGCGATTCGATCCCGCTCGAGGCGCGGATCATCTGCGTGGCGGACTCGTTCAGCGCGATGACCGCCGAGCGCCCGTACCGCGGCCGCATGTCACTCGCCGAGGCCTGCGCCGAGCTCGAGCGCTGCGCCGGCACCCAGTTCGACCCGGACGTCGTACGCGCGTTCGTCGAGGAGGTGCGGCGCGATCCGTTCTCCGGCGACGGACAGGCGGCGGCCGCGATGGAGGACCCGCTCGTGGACCGCCACCGCGAGGGCGACGAGCCGGTGCTCGGCTTCGGCGCCCACGCGATCGTGGACAACCTCACCCTGCTCTACGGCCACCGCTACTTCCACGAGAGCGCTCAGGCCGCCGCCGACCGCGCCGCGGCCGAGGACGAGCCGTTCGCGATCGTCCTCGCCGAGCTGACCGAGATCGCGCACCTGAACCGGCTCGAGGGCTACACCGCCGGCGACGAGGCGATCCGCAGCGCGGCCAAGGCGATCCAGCGCGCCGCGGTGCTGTGCGGCGGCACGGCCTGCCGCGCCAGCGGCCGCCGGCTGGCCGTCGTGGCGCCCGCGACGAGCGAGGAGCAGGCGATGCGCCTCGCGTCGATGGTCGCCGGCGACCTCGCCGACGGCCCCCGCGTGGCGATCGGCTGCGCCGTCTGGAGGCCCGGTGACACGGGCTTCGACGTCGTGGCTCGCGCGCGGCTGGCGGTCGCGCCGGTGCCCGCCACCGCTGCATGATCCACCTCCGGCTGGTGGTCCCGAAGGACCTCGCCGGCGACGTGCACGCGCTGATGTGCGAGTCGCCCGCGGTCTCGAGCGTGATCCATCTCGAGGGTGCCGCCGCCAAGCCCGAGGGCGACGTGATCCTCTGCGACGTCGCGCGCGAGGACGCCAGCGTGATCATCGGCGACCTCAAGGAGCTGCGCCTCCACGAGCGCGGCACGATCGCCGTGGAGGAGGTGGACACGGCGCTCTCCACGGCCGCGGCCGAGGCCGAGAAGGCCGCCGCCGGCCTGCCGTCCGACGCCGTCGTCTGGGAGGAGGTGGAGCAGCGCACCTCCGAGCAGACCGAGCTCGGCGCCAGCTTCCTCGCGTTCATGGCGATCGCGACGATGATCGCCGCGGTCGGCGTGCTGATCGACTCGCAGATCCTGATCATCGGGGCCATGGTCGTGGGGCCCGAGTTCGGCCCGATCGCCGGCTTCTGCGTGGCGCTCGTGCACAGGCGCGGCGAGCTGGCCAGGCGCTCGATCCTCGCCCTCGCGGTCGGCTTCCCGCTCGCGATCACGTCCGCCTTCCTGCTCACGCTCTTCCTGCGCGGCACCGGCTCCGCGCCCGAGGAGGTCGCCAAGCGCTCGCTGACGGACTTCATCTCGCACCCGGACGAGTTCTCGGTGATCGTCGCGCTGCTGGCGGGCACCGCCGGCGTCCTCTCGCTGACCTCCGCCAAGTCCGGCGCGCTGATCGGCGTGCTGATCTCGGTGACGACCATTCCCGCCGCCGGCAACATCGGCGTGGCCGCGGCCTACGGCGACGGGGACGAGTGGGTGGGGGCGATGGAGCAGCTCTCGCTGAACCTGATCGCGATCGTCCTCGCGGGCGTCGCGACGCTCTACGTGCAGCGGCGCCTCTACGTCAGGCGCCGCCGCGATCACCTGCGCGACCCGGTCCGCCAGGCCGCCGGCCTGCCCAGGCGCTAGACGCTCGACCCGAGCGAGGACCAGATGTCGATCTTCGTGCGCACGCGCTGCACGACCTCCGAGGTGAACTCGGTGGTGGTCGCGCTGCCGCCGAGGTCCGGGGTCCGCACGCCGGTGGCGGTCGCCTCGAGCACCGACTCGTAGACCGCGCGCGAGGCGAGCTCCGCCTCCGAGTGGCCGGCGAGCCCGATGTAGTGCAGCAGCGCCGCGGCGGCCATGATCATCGCCATCGGGTTGGCGATGTCCTTCCCCAGCAGCGCCGGCGCGGTGCCGTGCGGCGCCTCGGTCATCACCGCCCCGACCTCGAAGGCGTCGTCGAGCGACAGCACGACCGACTCGGCGCCCGCGATCGACCCGAACAGCGGCAGCACGAAGTCCGACAGGCAGTCGCCGTCGCGGTTGAGCGCGGGGATGACGAGCGGCGCGTCGGCCGCGCCGGAGACGAGCCCGGCGTAGGTGGCGTCGATCAGCACCGGCTGGTACGGGACCTCCGGGTGACGCTCGGCGGCCGCGTCGAGCTCCTCCTTGAGCATCCCCTCGTAGACCGGGCTGACCGTCCACTTCGGGCCGCCGTACACGCGCCCGTGGATCTTCTTCGCGGTGCGGAAGCTGTGCTCGGCGACCGCGGTGCAGACCTCGCGCGAGATCCGCTCGGTGCGGTAGGCGACCTCGTCGCCGCCGTCGGCCTCGCGCCACTGCTTGGCGCCGTAGGCGTCCCCGACCGCCATCCGCACGACCGAGATCGGGTAGTGCACGCCGGCGACCGGCGTGACGCCCGGGATGCGGCGGCCGGTCCGGATGATCACCTTGCCGTCGAGCTCCTCGCGGAGGATGCGGTTCGGGCTGCCCACGTCGTCGGCGCCCTCGGGAGTGATCGTTGCGGCCTTGATCCCGTAGCGCGCCTCGCGCAGCGCGGCGCCTGAGTCGTGCACCACCTGGTTCGAGGTCGCGCGGCGGTTCTCGAGCGAGAGGTCGAAGCGCTCGAGCTCGACCGGCACGCTCGTGACCTGCGGATCGAGCAGCCGCAGCGACTGCTCGAGCAGCTCCTGCCCCGTCTCGTCGCCCTCGAGGACGATGATCCGCACCGGATCGGCCATCGGCCGCCGACTCTATCCGGGCTGAGCGCCGCTCTCGCCGTCGAGCCCGAGCTCGGTCGAGCGCTCCTCCATCGCGGCGATCACCTTGCGGATGTGCTCGTCGAAGTCCACGCCCAGCTCCTCGGCGCCCTGGCGCACCTCGTCGCGGTTGACCGCGGCCGCGAAGCTCGCCTGCTTGAGCTTCTTCTTCACCGACTTGGGCGTGAGCCCGTGGATCCCGGTGGGGCGGACGTAGGCGCAGGCGGTGATGAACCCTGAGAGCTCGTCGACGGCGAAGAGCACCTTGGCCATCAGCGTCTCGCGCGGGACGTTCAGGAACGTGGCGTGGCCCGCCACGGCGTCGACGACGTCCTGCGGGTAGCCCAGCTTCGGCAGCTCCTCGAGCGCGACGCGCGGGTGGCCGGTGTCGAGGTCGGGATGGCGCTCGTAGTCGAGGTCGTGGACGATCCCCGTGACCGCCCACTTCTCCTCGTCCTCGCCGTACTCGCGCGCGTAGGCGCGCATGGCCGCCTCGACGCCGAGCACGTGCTTGCGCAGCGAGTCGGACTCGGTCCACTCGCAGAAGAGCTTCCAGGCGTCGTCGCGCGTAGGAGTCATGTGGACGACACGCTAGCGGGGCAGGGTCCGCGGCGCGGGCGGCGAATCGGGGGCTCAGTGGCCTTCGGTACGCTCTCGACGCCGCTCGCAGCCCGTCCCCGGGCGGCCACTCGCACCATGGAGAAGTTCGTCATCGAAGGCGGTGCCCCGCTCTCCGGAACGGTCGTGCCCGCCGGCAACAAGAACGCCGCGCTGCCGGCGCTGGCCGCCTGCCTCCTGACCGAGGAGGAGGTCGTGCTGCGCAACATCCCGCGCATCCGCGACGTGGAGGCCATGGTGGAGCTCCTCACCGGGCTGGGCGTGTCCGCGGAGTGGCGCGAGGACAACGTCGTGGCCCTCTGCGCGGCCGGGGTCGACCACACCGACGTCGACCCCGCCGTGGCCGAGCGGATCCGCGCCTCGTTCCTGCTCGCCGGGCCGCTGCTCGCGCGCTTCGGCCGCGCCGACATGCCGCCGCCCGGCGGCGACGTGATCGGCCGCCGCCGGCTCGACCCGCACCTCGACGCCTTCCGCGCGCTCGGCGTGGACGTGGGCACCGAGGACCGCGCCTGGTACCGCCTGAGCGCGCCGAGCGGGCTGCGCCCGACCGACTTCTTCATGGACGAGCCGTCGGTGATGGCGACCGAGAACGCGCTGATGGCCGCCGCCCTCACGCCCGGCGCCACGGTGATCCACAACGCGGCGTCGGAGCCGCACGTGCAGGACCTCTCGCGGCTGCTGCTGCAGATGGGCGCGCGGATCGAGGGGATCGGCTCGAACGTCCTGATCGTGCACGGCCGCGACCGCCTCGGCGGCGCCGACTACGCGATCGGCCCGGACTACATCGAGGTCGGCAGCTTCGTGGCGCTGGCGGCGGTCACGGGCGGGGAGCTGCGCATCAAGGACTGCGTTCCCGACGACCTGCGCATGACCAAGCTCGGCTTCGAGCGGCTCGGGTGCTCGTGGCGCTACGAGGGCAACGACGTGGTGGTGCCGCCGGGGCAGAAGCTGCGCATCCGCGACGACGAGGGCGACGCGATCTCCAAGATCGAGGACGGGCCGTGGCCCGCGTTCCCGGCGGACCTCACGTCGATCGCGCTGGCCCTCGCCACCCAGGCGGAGGGTATGGTCCTCATCCACGAGAAGATGTTCGAGAACCGCCTTTTCTTCACAGACAAGCTCGTCTCAATGGGCGCTCGGGTCCTGCTGTGCGATCCCCATCGCGCGGTGGTCAGCGGCCCGGGCCGGCTTCACGGCGAGCGAATGGAGAGCCCGGACATCCGGGCCGGGATGGCGCTGCTCATCGCCGCGCTGTGCGCGGAGGGGCGCTCCGAGATCGGCAACATCCGCCAGATCGACCGCGGCTACGAGCGGATCGACGAGCGGCTGCGCGCGCTCGGCGCGAACATCCGGCGCGTGGCAACCGAGCCGGCGCCTGTCTAGGGGGCGATCCCTTTGATCCACCCGGTTCCGCCTGGGACGCGGGATGTGCTGCCGGACGAGATGCGCGAGCTCCGCGCGCTCACGCTGCGCCTCTCCGAGGCCTTCGAGGCCGCGGGCTTCTCGGAGGTCTCGACCCCGTCGGTCGAGTACGAGGAGGTCCTGCGCCGCGGGGAGGCGAACGCCGCCGGGGCCGGCTTCCGGGTCGTCGACGACAGCGGCCGCATCCTCGCGCTGCGCTCCGACGCGACGATCCCGATCGCGCGCATGGTCGCCAACCGCTACGCCGCGGTGGACGGGCCGCTGCGCTTCTCGTACTTCGAGAACGCCTACCGCTCGGTGACGACCGGCAGCGGTCAGCCGCGCGAGTTCCTCCAGGGCGGGGTGGAGCTGATCGGAGTCGAGGGGGCCGAGGGCGACGCGGAGGTGATCGAGCTGGTGATCTCGGCGCTCGAGGCCGCCGGCCTGCGGCGCCACCGCATCGGCCTCGGCGACGCGATGCTCTACCACGACCTGCTCCGCGTCAGCGACGTGCGCGAGCGCGAGCGAAAGCCGCTGCTCGAGCTGCTCTGGAGGCGCGACCTGCCGGCACTGGAGGCGCACGTCGAGCGGCTCCCGATCGGGACGCAGGCGAAGCGGCTGCTGGTGAGCCTGCCCAGCATGCGCGGCGGCATCGAGGTGCTCGACCGGCTGGAGGCCGCGCCGGTGGAGCGGCTGCGCGCGGTGTACGAGCTGCTCGCCGAGCGCGGTGCCGCCGACCGGGTGATCTTCGACCTCGGGATGCTGCGCGAGCTCGGCTACTACACGGGCACGATCTTCGAGGTCTACGACCCGGCGGTCGCGTTCGCGCTCGGAGGCGGCGGCCGCTACGACGACCTGCTCGGCCGCTTCGGCCGCTCCCGGCCGGCGTGCGGAGCGGGGCTGGACCTCACCCGCGTGCACGTCGCGCAGCTCGAGGAGGAGCGGCAGACGGGCGCGCAGCTCGAGGAGGAGCGACAGACGGGCGCGCAGCTCGGGGAGGAGCGGCGGTGAGCGCGGAGCTCGTGATCGCGATCCCGCGCGGCGCGCTGCTCGCGGAGGCGCTCGACCTGCTCGACCGGCTCGGGATCGACACGGCCGCGATCCGCTTGAACGACCGGCGGCTGTTCTTCCCCGAGTCGGGCGTGGTGACGGTGCGCCCGAGCGACGTGCCCACCTACGTGGAGGCCGGCTCGGCCGACCTGGGCATCACCGGCAAGGACGTGCTGATGGAGCAGTCCGACCGCGACGTGTACGAGCTGCTCGACCTGGGCTTCGGCGGCTGCCGGATGATCGTCGCGACGCGCGACGGCGACGACCCGCTCGGCGAGCCGCTGCGCCGGCGCGGGCTGGTGAAGGTGGCCACCAAGTACCCGCGGATCGCGCGCGAGTACTTCGCCTCGACCGGCCGCCAGGCGGAGATCGTGGAGGTCAAGGGGTCGGTCGAGCTGGCGCCGCTCACCGGGCTCGCGGACGCGATCGTGGACCTGACCGCGAGCGGCCGCACGCTGGTGGAGAACGGGCTGGTGGAGCGCGAGCCGATCGTCGAGTCGACCGCGCGGCTGATCGCGAACCCGGTGGCGCACAAGCTCAAGGCCGATGCCGTCGACTCGATCGTGGAGCGCATCAGGGGTGTGACCCCGTGAAGCTGGTGAGGCTGGGTCCTGGCACGACCGCCGCCGACGTGCGCGGCCTGGTCCCGCCGCCGCGCGACGTCGAGGCCGACGTGCGCGCGATCCTCGAGCAGGTGCGCACGCGCGGCGACCGAGCGGTCCGCGAGCTGACCGCGCGCTTCGACCACGCCGAGCTGGCGCCGGAGGAGCTGGCGGTGCCGCCGGCGGAGATCGACAACGCGGTGGCCGCGCTCGAGCCGGGCGTGCTCGCGGGCCTGCGGGCGGCGATCGCGAACGTGAAGGCGGTGGCGCGCGCCCAGCTTCGCGAGCCCACGCGGCTCCAGCTCGAGGCGGGGCACAGCGTGAGCGTGGCCGAGGTCCCTGTCCGCCGCGCCGCCGCGTACATCCCAGGGGGCCGCGCTCCGTACCCGTCCACGGTCGTGATGTGCGCGATCACCGCGCACGAGGCGGGCGTGGACGAGCTGGCGGTGTGCGCCCCGCCCGGCCCGGGCGCCCGCGCGCACCCCACGATCCTCGCGGCGTGCGGGCTGTGCGGCGTGACCGAGGTCTACCGGATGGGGGGCGCCCAGGCGATCGCCGCGCTCGCGTATGGGACCGAGTCCGTGCGGGCCGTGGACGTGATCGTCGGGCCCGGCAACCGCTACGTGGCGGAGGCCAAGCGGCAGGTGGCCGGGACGGTCGGGATCGACGGCATCGCCGGGCCGAGCGAGCTCGCCGTCGTGGCCACCGCGGGCGCCGACCCCGAGCTGCTCGCCCTCGACCTGCTCGCCCAGGCCGAGCACGGCCCGGACACGCTGCTGGCGGCGATCTCGCCCGACGGCGGGCTGCTCCGCGAGATCGCGGACGCCGTGGCCGCGCTCGCGGCGCAGCGCCCGAGCGCGGTGGCGGAGTCGCTGGCGCTGGTCGAGGCGCGCGACATCGGCGCGGCCCTGCGGCTGGCGGACGCGATCGCGCCGGAGCACCTCCAGCTCGCGGGCGCCGAGGCCGAGGCGGAGGCCGACCGCGTGCGGGCGGCCGGCTGCCTGTTCGTGGGGCGCAACGGCGCGACGGCGTTCGGCGACTACGTGGCCGGGTCGAATCACGTGCTCCCGACGGGGGGCGCCGCGCGCTTCCAGAGCGCGCTGTCGGTCGCGACGTTCCGGCGCCGGATGGCGCGGATATCGTTGCCGGACGGCGCCGTGGAGCGCCTCGCGCCCCCCGCCGCAGCGCTCGCGCGGGCGGAGGGGTTCCCGGTCCACGGCGAGTCGATGGAGCGCCGCGCATGAGCCGCACCGCCGAGATCAACCGCACCACACGCGAGACCGACATCACCATGAGGCTCGACCTCGACGGGTCGGGTCAGGGCACGCGCGAGACCGGGGTCGGGTTCCTCGACCACATGCTCGACGCCGTCGCGCGGCACGGCCGGCTGGACCTCGACGTGCGCGCGAAGGGCGACCTCGAGACGGGCCCGCACCACACGGTCGAGGACGTGGGGATCGTGCTCGGGCAGGCGCTCGACGAGGCGCTCGGCGACCGCGCCGGCATCCAGCGCTACGGCGCCGGCGTCGTCCCGATGGACGAGTCGCGCGCGAGCGCGGCGATCGACATATCCGGCCGGCCGTTCGTGCTGTTCGAGGGCGACTGGCCGCGGCGGCCGGTCGGCGACCTCGAGGAGGGGCTCGCGCAGGAGATGCTGCGCGCGGTGGCCTCCACGGCGAAGCTGACCCTTCACGTGCGGGTGGAGTCGGCCGGCAACGACCACCACGTCGTCGAGGCGGCGTTCAAGGCGTTCGCGCTGGCCCTGCGGCGGGCCGTGGCGATCGACCCGACGGAGACGGGCGTCCCGTCCACCAAGGGGCTCCTGTGAGGCGCGTCGCGGTCCTCGACTACGGCATGGGCAACCTGCGCTCGGTCGAGAAGGCGTTCGAGCACGTGGGCGTGCGGGCCGACGTGACCAGCGACCACGAGCGCATCCGCGCGGCCGACGGCGTCGTGCTGCCCGGCGTGGGCGCGTTCCCGAAGGCGATGGAGCGGATCCGCGAGCTCGGGCTCGACGCCGCGATCCGCGAGCGGCTCGACGGCGGCGTGCCGGTGCTCGGGATCTGCCTCGGGCTCCAGCTCCTGTTCGAGTCCTCGACCGAGCTGGGCGGAGCGACCGGGCTGGGACTGATCGCGGGGGGCGTCGACCGGCTCGACACCGGCGGGCTCAAGCTGCCGCAGATCGGCTGGAACACGGTGGAGTGGCGGCGGCGCTCGGCGCTGAACGAGGCCCTGCCGGAGCGCTGCGCGATGTACCACGTGCACACGTACGCGCCGCGGCCCGAGGACGACGGCGTGGTGCTCGGCAGCGCGCGCTACGGCGAGGAGTTCGCGACCGCCGTCGAGCAGGGGCTCGTCTCCGGCGTGCAGTTCCACCCCGAGAAGTCGGGGCCGCACGGGCTCGCGCTGCTGGCGGGCTTCGCGCGGCGGGGAGGGGCTCCCGCCCCGGCGTCCGCGACCGCGGCCTCGCCCGGCGCGTGATCCTCCTGCCGGCCATCGACATCCGCGACGGGAAGGCCGTCCGGCTCGAGAAGGGCGACTTCGCGCGCGAGACGGTTTACGTGGACGAGCCGCTCGAGGCCGCCCGGGCGTGGGTCGAGGCGGGGGCGCGGCAGCTCCACGTGGTCGACCTCGACGGTGCGCGCGAGGGCGAGCCCGCCAACCTGCACCACCTGCGGCGGATCACCTCGGAGCTGACGGTTGCGGTCCAGTACGGCGGCGGCCTGCGCTCGCTGGTGGCCGTGCGCGAGGCGCTCGCCGCGGGGGCGGGGCGCGTGGTGGTGGGCACCGCCGCGTACAGCGACCTCGACTTCCTCGACTCGATCCTCGAGACCTGGGGCGTGCGCGTGTGCGTGGCCATCGACGTGCGCGGCGGGCACGTGTCGGTCTCGGGCTGGACGCAGACCACGCAGATGCCGGCCCTCGACGTGATCGAGCGCCTCCAGGCGCGCGGCGTGAAGCAGTTCGTCTACACGAACGTGGACCGCGACGGGATGCTCGAGGGGCCCGACCTCGACGACGTGCGCGCGGTGGGCGAGGCGATCCGCGGGCGGTTCGTCTACTCGGGCGGGATCGCGTCGCTCGACGACCTGCGCGCGCTGAAGGGGCTGCGGCTCGTGAACCTCGCCGGGGTGATCTCCGGAAAGGCGCTGTACGAGCGGCGGTTCACGGTGGCCGAGGGCAACGAAGTGCTGGAGGACTGATGCTCCTCAAGCGCGTGATCCCGTGCCTCGACGTAGACAAGGGCCGCGTGGTCAAGGGGACGAACTTCGTGGACATCCGCGACGCCGGCGACCCGGTGGAGCTGGCCATGCGCTACGAGGCGGAGGGGGGCGACGAACTGGTCTTCCTCGACATCACCGCCTCGCACGAGAAGCGCGACACGATCGTGGAGCTGGCGCGCCGGACGGCCGACGACGTGTTCATCCCGTTCACGATCGGCGGCGGGATCCGGTCGGTGGCGGACGCCCAGGCCGTGCTCGACGCGGGGGCCGACAAGGTGTCCGTGAACAGCGCCGCGGTCGCGCGGCCGGAGCTGATCGGAGAGCTGGCGGAGGTCTTCGGCGCGCAGTGCGTGGTGCTGGCGATCGACGCGAAGCGCGACGGGGACGGCTACGGCGTCTACGTGAACGGGGGCCGGAGGCCGGTCGGGCGCGACGCGGTCGAGTGGGCGCGCGAGGGCGCCGAGCGGGGGGCGGGGGAGATCCTCCTGACCAGCATGGACCGCGACGGGACCGAGGACGGCTACGAGCTGGGGCTCACGCGCGCCGTGGCGGACGCCGTGGAGGTGCCGGTGATCGCCTCGGGCGGGGCCGGCTCCCTCGACCACCTGGTCGACGCGGTGGAGGAGGGTCACGCCGACGCCGTCCTGTGCGCGTCGATCTTCCACTACGGGTCGTACACGGTGCGGGAGGCGAAGGACCGCATGCGCGCGGCCGGGATACCGGTGCGGGAGTAGGCGTGGAGCGCCTGGCCGAGCGGGTCCGTGCTCTGCCCGGGATGGACGCGCTGCTGCCCGCGCTCCGGGGCCTGCCGCCGGTGTACCTCGTGGGCGGGGCGGTGCGCGACCTGCTGCGGGGGGAGCGGGCGGTGGACCTAGACGTGGCCGTGGACGGCGACGCGACGGGCGTGGCTCGCGTCGTGGCCGAGCGCGTGGGGGGCGACGCGATCGTGCACGAGCGCTTCGGGACCGCGACGGTGAAGGCCCCGGCGCTGGCGGTCGACCTCGCCACCACCCGGCGCGAGCGCTACGAGCGGCCCGGGGCGCTGCCGGAGGTCGAGCCGGCGCCGCTCGAGGAGGACCTGGCGCGGCGCGACTTCGCGATCAACGCGATGGCGCTCGCGCTCTCGGGCGACGTGCTCGGCCGCCTGATCGATCCGCACGCCGGCAGGCAGGACCTGTCCTCCGGCGTGGTGCGGGTGCTGCACGGAGCGAGCTTCGTGGACGACCCCACGCGCCTGCTGCGGGCGGTGCGCTACGAGTCGCGGCTCGGCTTCCGCATGGACCGCGACACCGAGGCCGCGGCCCGCGCGGCGATCGGCGGCGATGCGCTGGCGACGGTGTCGAGCCACCGCATTCGCGAGGAGCTGATGCGCCTGCTCGGCGAGGTCGAGGTGGGGCGGGCGGTGGAGCGGATGACCGGGCTGGGCCTCGATCGCGCGCTGCACCCCGAGCTCGACCCGGACCCCGAGCTGGTCGCCTCGGCGGCGCTCGCCTGCTCGGAGTGCGGAGCCGACCGCGCGCTGGCGGCCCTGGCGGCGCTGATCGCGGGCCGCCGCCCGCCGCCCGCCGGCCCCGCCGCCTCCGCTGCCCCCCCCGCCACGCTCGCCGCGTGGGTCGAGGGCCTCGGCTTCGGCCGCAGCGACCGCGACCGCGTGCTCGCCGCCGCGCGCCAGGCCTCCGGCCTGGTCGGCCCGCTGCGGGCGGAGCTGCCGCCGTCCGCCGTCCACGCGCTGCTCCGCTGCGAGCCGCCCGAGACCCTCGCGCTCGCGCTCGCGATGGGCGCGCCCGCGGGGCCGGTGCTCCGCTTCCTCGCCGACCTCCGCTCGGTCCACCTGGAGGTCACCGGCGACGACCTGATCGCGGCCGGGCTGCCCCGCGGACCGGCGATCGGCGCGACCCTCGACGAGCTCCTGCGCCGCAGGCTCGACGGCGAGCTGCCCGGTGGCCGCGACGCCGAGCTGGCCGCGGCGCGCGCGATCCTCGAGGGGTCCGACCCCGTGAGGGGCGCCGGGGGCCCGGCCCCGTGAGGGGGGTGCGCACCCCTCCGGCCTTCGAGGTGGCCCTTCCCGGAGCGCGGGCGTTCTTCTCCACGCGCCTCGGCGGGGAGAGCAGCGGGCCCTTCGAGTCGCTCAACCTCGGGATCCTCACCGACGACCAGAAGGCCCTCGTGGTGCGCAACCGCGCACGGTTCGCGAAGCGGGTCGGACTGGCATCCGAGGCGATCGTGCAGGGCATGCAGGTGCACGGCGCCGAGATCAAGGAGTGGGGGGAGCGCGGAGCGTCGCTCGACGAGGTCGACGGGCACGTCACGCAGCGCACGGACCTCGGCCTGCTCGTGCTCGTGGCCGACTGCCTCCCGCTCGCGCTGGCCGCCCCCGGCCGGATCGCGATGATCCACTGCGGCTGGCGCGGGCTAGCGGGCGGCATCGTGGAGGAGGCGCTGGCCACCTTCGCGACCGAGCCGCCCGCCGCCGCGCTCGGCCCGTGCATCGGCCGCTGCTGCTACGAGGTCGGCGACGAGGTGCTCGCCGCCTTCGCCCCCTACGAGGGCGCCGCGACGGGGCGCATGCTCAGCCTCCGCGCGGTGGCGGAGGCCAAGCTGCGCGCGGGCGGGGTCGAGCGGATCGAGCACGTCGAGGTGTGCACGAGCTGCAATCCGGACCTGCTCTTCTCCCACCGCCGCGACGGCGGCGTCACCGGCCGGCAGTGCGGCGTCGTGGTGCGGGCCTGATGGACGCCCCCCGCATCGCCCGCAACCTCGAGCGCATCCGCGAGCAGATCGGGCCGGACGTCGAGATCTGCGCCGCGATCAAGTACGTGAACCTCGTGGACCTGCCCGAGCTCGCCGCGGGCGGCATCACGCTCGTCGGCGAGAACCGCGCCCAGGACATGCTCGCCAAGCACGACGCCCACGGCGGCCTCTTCGCCGGCTGGGACTTCATCGGCGCGCTCCAGTCGCGCAAGGTCAGGGACGTCGCCCCGCTCGCGCGCCTGATCCACTCGGTCGCGTCCGAGTCCGCCCTCGGGCAGCTCGCGAAGCACCCCGCGAAGGAGGTGCTGCTCGAGGTCAACGTCGCGGGCGAGGAGGGCAAGGCCGGGATCGCGCCGCACGAGCTGCCCGAGTACCTCGAGCGCTGCCCGGTGCCCGTCAGCGGCCTGATGACGATGCCGCCGTTCGCCGAGCGGCCCGAGGACAGCCGGCCGCACTTCGCCCGCCTTGCCGAGCTGGCCGCCGAGCACGGCCTGGCGAAGCTGTCGATGGGCACGACGCAGGACTACGAGGTCGCGGTGCAGGAGGGCGCCACGATCGTGCGCCTCGGTACGGTCCTCTACGCCTGATGCACGTGCACGCGATCAGCACCGGGGCCGTCAGGGTCACCACCCGCCAGCGCCGCGGCTCCGGCTCCGGCGCGCTGCGCCCGCTGCTCACGCTGACCGACCGCCACTACACCGAGCCGCTGCCGATCTGGACCTGGGCCATCGAGCACCCCGAGGGCGTGATCGTCGTGGACACGGGCGAGACCGCCCGGGTGATGGAGCCCGGCTGGTTCCCGCGCTGGCACCCGTACTTCCGCACCGCCGTGAAGTTCGACATCCGCCCGGAGCAGGAGGTCGGCCCCCAGCTGCGCGAGCGCGGGATCGAGCCGGGCGACGTGAGCAAGGTCGTGCTCACCCACATGCACAGCGACCACGCCGGCGGCCTGAGCCACTTCCCGGACAGCGAGATCCTCCTCTCGCGGGCGGAGCTCGAGCTGGCGTCGGGCACGCGGGGGAAGCTGCGCGGCTTCCTCCCCCAGCACTGGCCGAGCTGGTTCGACCCGACGCTGGTCGAGCCGTGCCCCGAGCCCGTCGGCCCGTTCGCGGAGAGCCTGCCGCTGACCGCCGCGGGCGACGTGCGGATCGTGCCGACCCCCGGCCACACGCCGGGCCACCTCTCGGTCGTGCTCGACGAGGGCGAGCGGCTGGTCTTCCTCGCCGGCGACACCTCCTACGACCAGGGGCTGATGGTCGAGGGGGCGATCGACGGCGTCTCCTCCGACCCGCGGGCCGCGGTCGCGACGATGGACCGCATCCGCACGCTCGCGGCCGAGCGGCCGCTCGTGTACCTGCCGACGCACGACCCGGACGCCGGCAGGCGCCTGGACGCCCGCGAGCCCGTCAGTCCCTGAGGAAGTCCACCATCGCGCGCGACAGCCGCGCGCCCTGCCACGCCAGTGGCGCCTTGCCCTCCTCCTCGACGAGCAGCCGCGCGTCCGGCAGGTGCTCGACGTAGGACTCGGCGATCGCGAGCGGGTGCACGGGGTCCGCGTCGTCGCGCGAGCCCACCACCAGAACCGGGGCCTCGACCGCCCGGAGCGCCGCGAGCCCGTCGAACGCCGTCGAGCGCGGCACCACGCGCAGCGCGCGGGCGACGGCGGCTAGGTCGGCGTGCAGCGCGAGCCGCTGCCGCGCGTTCTCGAGCGCCGCGTCGCGGAAGCGCTCGGCCACGTCGCGCGCGCCCCACGACTCGAGGAAGCCGTCGACGCCGCCCGCCTCCAGGGCGTCCGCCATGTCGTCCCAGCGCCCCTCGTCCGCCGGCTCCCCCGGATACCCGGGCGTGATCACCACGAGGGCCGACACGCGGTCGGGCTGGTCGAGCGCGAAGCGCAGCGCGGTGTGGGCCCCCATCGACACGCCCGCGAGCGCCGCGTGGTCGACCTCGAACTCGTCCATGACCGCGGCCAGGTCGGCGGCGAGGTCGGAGTATCCGTAGGCGTCCGGGTCGCCGGGCGCGGCGGACTCCCCGTGCCCGCGAGCGTCGTAGGCCACGACCCGGAACCCCGAGCGGGGGAGCACGTTCGACCGGTGGACGACGTAGCGCTTGGTCGCCGAGAGGCCGTGCAGCAGCACGATCGGGGGGCCCTCGCCGGTCTGGGCCGCGTCAAGGCGCGGGGTCACCCGATAACTTGTAAACGAAAGGGTTTTCGCCCGCTCACGCGAAAGAACGCGCGAACATGGCCATCAAGGATCAGTGGCATAGAGCAATGGTCTACTTCGGCCTCGCCGAGGTGGACGACGGCTACCAGGACGAGCCGGAGCCCGAGCACGAGATCGAGGACCGCTACCGCGAGCGCCCGAACGTGCGCAGGCTCCAGAGCCGGCGCCGCCGCGACGACTTCGACGACATCTTCGCCGACGAGCCGCCGCGCAGCGCCCGCGAGACCCGCGTCCTGCGCCCGGTGGGCAACGGCCGCGCCGAGTCGGTGCAGGTGCACCTGGTCATTCCGAAGAGCTTCAACGACGCCCAGCAGATCGCCGACCAGTTCAAGGACGACGTGCCGGTGATCCTCAACCTCCAGGGCACCGACACGGACCTGTCGAAGCGGCTGATCGACTTCGCGTCCGGCCTCACCTACGCGCTCGACGGCGGCATGCAGCGCATCGCCGACAAGGTCTTCCTGCTCACGCCGCGCAACGTGGACGTCTCCGCGGAGGAGCGCGCGCGGCTGATCGAGAAGGGCTTCTTCAACCAGTCCTAGGGCGGCGACGCCGCCCCATATGCTCCGCGTGATGCGAATCGGCTTCATCGGCGCGGGGAACATGGCGAGCGCGATCGCGCGCGGGCTCGGCGAGCCCGCGCTCGTCTCGGACGTGGACCGCTCGCGGGCCGAGGCGCTCGCGGCGGAGGTCGGCGGCGAGGTGGCCGAGTCGAACGCGGCCCTGGCGGCCGCCGCCGACGTGGTCGTGCTCGCTCACAAGCCCGCCCAGCTCGACGAGGTGGCGGACGAGATCCGCGACGGCGCGAAGGCGGTCGTCTCGATCCTCGGCGGCGTCGGGATCGACGCCCTCGAGACGGCCTACCCGGACCGGCCGGTCTACCGGCTGATGCCGAGCATCCCGGTCGAGGTGCGCCAGGGGGTCGTCTGCTACTCGCCGGGCACCCGCGCGGGCGAGGGGCCGGAGGCGGAGATCCGCGAGCTGATCGCCCGGCTCGGCCCGGTCATGGACGTGCCCGACGGCCTGATCGGCGCCGGCACCGCGGTCATGAGCTGCGGGCCGGCCTTCCTCGCCCTCGTGGCGGAGGCGATGGTGGACGCCGGCGTCCGGCAGGGCCTGACGGCGGACCAGGCCGCGCGGATGGTGGTCGACACCATGGCCGGCACCGCCGCGTACCTGCGCGAGAACGACCTCGACACGCGGGCGCTGCGCGTGCGCGTGACCTCACCGGGCGGGTTCACCGCGAAGGGGCTGGCCGAGCTCGAGGCCGGCGGCCTGCGCGCCGCCTTCGACGCCGCGGTGGCGGCCGCATCGGGGGCCAGGCGGTGAGCGGCCTACTGCTGGCGTCGGCCCGCGAGGACGTCGCGGGCTACATCCAGACGCTCGTGATCGTCTACGTGATCCTGATCTTCATCCGCGTGATCATGAGCTACATCACGCGCATGCCGTACAACATCTGGCTCGACCGGATCCTCACGTTCGTGCGCGACGTGACCGACCCGTACCTCAACCTCTGGCGCCGCATCCTGCCGATGGCGCGCATCGGGCCGGCGGCGATCGACCTCAGCCCGATGGTCGGCACCTTCGCGCTCATCATCGTGGGCAGCATCGTGGCCGGCGTCATAGCGGGCTGACCGCGGCGTGGGCGCCGCCGCCCGCGCCTGGCGTCTCGCCGCCGCGACCGCCGCGCTGGTCGTCGCGGCCGACCAGGCCCTCAAGCAGCTGGTCGTCGGCTCGATCGCCCGCGGCGAGAGCCGCGACGTGTTCTTCGGGATCGACCTCACCTACGTCCGCAACGAGGGCGTCGCCTTCGGTGCGCTCGGCGACGGCGGCACGCTGGTGGTCCTGCTCACCGCGGCCGCGCTCGGCCTGCTCACGCTCTACTTCGCGTTCAACGCCCGGCGGCCAATGCTCTGGCTCCCGGCCGGCGCGGTCGCCGGCGGGGCGCTCGGGAACCTGGCCGACCGCGCCCGCGACGGCGCGGTGATCGACTACGTGGACCCGGTGCTGTGGCCCGCGTTCAACCTCGCCGACGCGGCGATCGTGCTGGGGATCCTCGGCCTGCTCTACGTGATCGAGGGGCCGCGCAGGTGATCCGCTTCACGGTCGGCGACGAGCGGGCCGGGGAGCGGCTCGACGTCGCGCTCGGTGCGGAGGTCGGGTCGCGCTCGGCGGCCCAGCGCCTGATCGACGCCGGCCGCGTGACCGTCGACGGCCAGGCGCGCCAGAAGCGCTACCTCCTCGAGGCCGGGCAGGTGGTGGAGGCGGCGCCGGAGGAGCCCGCCGCTCCGCTGGGCGGCGCCGGCGCGGCACCGTACGAGGTGGCCTACGAGGACGAGCACCTGATCGTGGTGGACAAGCCGGCGGGCGTGGTGGTGCACCCCGCGCCCGGCCACCCGGCCGGCACGCTGGTGGAGGCGCTCGGCGGGCGCGCCGCGGGGGGCGGGGACCCCTGGCGGCCGGGGATCGTCCACCGCCTCGACCGCGACACCTCCGGGCTGCTGGTGGTGGCGAAGTCCGACGCGGCCCACCGCGACCTCCAGGAGCAGCTGCGCCGGCGCGAGCTGGTGCGCGAGTACCTCGCCCTGGTCGACGGCCGGCCCGACGCTCTCACCGGCACGATCGACGTGCCGATCGGCCGTGACCGCCGCAACCGCACGATCCACTCCATCCGCACCGACACGCCGCGCGAGGCGCGCACCCACTTCGAGATCGAGCGGCCGCTGCCGCGCACCACGCTGCTGCGCGTGCGCCTCGAGACCGGCCGCACCCATCAGATCCGCGTGCACCTGAGCGCGATCGGCCATCCGGTGGTGGGCGACCCGGAGTACGGGGGGCGCGAGGCGGGGGCGCGAGTTGGGCTAACGCGCCAATTTCTACACAGTGCGTTTATGGGGTTTACGCATCCGGCGACGCGGGCACCAGTCGCGTGCGAGTCCAAACTACCCGTGGACCTGCTTCGCGCGCTCGAAGCAGCTGCACGGGAGCCAGTCTCCGAAGGGCCAGACGGAGGCTGAAAAAAAATGGCACGGGCGTCCTTCGGGGCGCCCGTTCCTATTCCGGAGGCCGTTTCTCGGCCGCGGGACCGTCGCGGCGCCGGCCTCGTATCCTCTGGCGCTCACAGACGTCTACCCCGACGGGGAACGGACGCGGACCTGCTCGGGCGCCCGCCCGGGTCCCGCGCTCCGCCGGCGGGCTCTCACAACCCAAGGAGCAGTTTTGGCAACACAGGTCGGCATGAGAGACCTGCTCGAGGCCGGGGTCCACTTCGGCCACCAGACCAGGCGCTGGAACCCGAAGATGCGCCGCTACATCTTCGGCGAGCGGGACGGCATCCACATCATCGACCTCCAGCAGACGGAGAAGCTGCTGGCGACCGCGCAGGAGTTCGCGGCCGGGGTGGCCGCCCGCGGCGGCACGGTGCTCTTCGTGGGCACGAAGAAGCAGGCGCGCGACACGATCCAGTCGGCGGCCGAGGCGGCCGGCATGCCGTACATCCACCTGCGCTGGCTCGGCGGGCTGCTCACGAACTTCCAGACGATCTCGAAGCGCACCAAGCGCCTCCACGACCTGCTCGACTGGACCGAGAACGGGACGCTGGAGCTGCTCCCGACGCGCGAGCGCATCGCGGCGATCAACGAGCGCGACAAGCTGATGACCAACCTCGGCGGCGTGCGCGACATGCAGCGCCCGCCGGACGCGATCTTCATCGTGGACCTGAAGACCGAGGAGATCGGCGTGCGCGAGGCCGTGCGGCTGAAGATCCCGATCATCGGGCTGGTCGACACGAACTGCGACCCGGGGCCGGTCAACTACGTGATCCCCGGCAACGACGACGCGATCCGCTCGTGCAAGGTGATCATCGAGGCGATCGGGTCGGTCGTGGGCGAGAACTACAGCCGCTTCCGCGAGGAGGAGGAGCGCGCCCGCCGCGAGGCCGAGGAGAAGGCCCGCCGCGAGGCCGAGGAGCGCGAGCGGCGCGAGGCCGAGGAGAAGGCCCGCCAGGAGGCCGCGGAGGCCGCCGCCGCCGCCGAGGCCGCCAGCGCGGCCGCGACCGGCGACCAGCACGCCGCGCCGGCGCCGAGCGAGGGCCAGCGCCCCGACCGCCCCGGCGGCGCCGAGGTGCGCCAGCAGGCGGAGGAGCAGGGCCAGCGCCCGACGCGCGAGCCGGTCGAGCAGGCCGAGCGCGACAAGAAGGCGCCGGTCGACGAGCCCCCCAAGCGCCCGCGCGGGCCGGAGGAGGCGGACGCCAAGGCTGCCGAGCAGCGCGAGGGGGCCGTGCGGCCCGACCAGGAGGTGGGCTGACCATGGCGGAGTTCACGGCCAGGGACGTGAAGGCCCTGCGCGACCAGACCGGCGCGGGGATGATGGACTGCAAGCGGGCGCTCGAGGAGTCCGGCGGCGACATCGAGAAGGCCGTCGAGCTCCTGCGCGTCAAGGGCCAGGCGCAGGCGGCCAAGCGCGGCGCCCGCACCGCGTCGGAGGGCACCGTCCAGAGCTACATCCACGCCAACGGCAAGATCGGCGTGCTGGTGGAGGTCGACTGCGAGACCGACTTCGTCGCGCGCAACGACGACTTCACCGCGTTCGCCCGCGACATCGCGCTGCACGTCGCGGCCGCCGCGCCGCTGTACGTGACCGAGGACGAGGTCCCCGAGGACGTGAAGGCGGCTGAGCTGCGGATCTACGAGGAGCAGGCCCAGGACAAGCCGGAGAACGTGCGGCCGAAGATCGCCGAGGGCCGGCTGCGCAAGTGGCTCGACGAGGTCGTGCTGCTGCGCCAGCCGCACGTGAACTCGGACAAGTACGAGGGCCAGACGATCGAGGAGATCCGCGCCGCCACCGCCGCCAAGACCGGTGAGAACGTGGTGATCAGGCGCTTCTCCCGCTTCGCCGTGGGCGAGGAGTAGGAGACCCGATGGCGGAACCGGCGTTCCGCCGGATCCTCCTCAAGCTCTCGGGCGAGGCCCTCATGGGCCCGCTCGAGTACGGCGCCGACAAGGACCGCATCGCGGCGATCGCGGCGCAGGTCAAGCAGGTTGCCGACCGCGGCGTGGAGGTGGCCGTGGTCGTCGGCGGCGGCAACATCTACCGCGGGCTCCAGGGCGCGGCGTCCGGGATGGACCGCGCGACCGGCGACTACATGGGCATGCTCGCCACCGTCCTCAACGCGCTCGCCGTGCAGGACGCGCTCGAGAAGCTGGGCGCGGTCACGCGGGTGCAGTCGGCGATCGAGGTCAGCGAGGTGGCCGAGCCGTACATCCGCCGCCGGGCGATGCGCCACCTCGAGCGCGGGCGGATCGTGATCTTCGCCGCCGGCACCGGCAATCCGTTCTTCACCACCGACACCGCGGCGGCGCTGCGCGCGCTCGAGATGCACGCCGAGGCGCTGCTGATGGCCAAGAACGGGGTCGAGGGCGTCTACGACGCCGACCCGCGCACCTCGCCGGACGCCCGCTTCATCTCCGAGATCACGCACCGCGAGGCGCTCGAGCAGGGGCTCGAGGTGATGGATTCGACCGCGCTGTCGCTCTGCATGGACAATGAGCTGCCGATCCACGTGTTCAACATGGACGACGAGGCGAACATCGACCGGATAGTGTGCGGCGAGCGAGTGGGGACGCTGGTGTCGACATGACCGAAGGGATCATCGGCGACTTCCTGGACGACGCCGCCGAGCGGATGAAGAAGTCCGTCGAGGCGACGCGGCACGAGTTCGGCAGCGTGCGGACCGGCCGCGCGTCGCCGGCGCTGCTCGACCGGGTGATGGTCGACTACTACGGTGCGAGCACGCCGCTCAAGCAGCTCGCGGGGATCTCGGCGCCCGAGGCCCGGCTCCTGTCGATCACGCCGTACGACAAGTCCTCGATCAAGGCGATCGAGAAGGCGATCCTCGAGTCCGACGTCGGGCTCACGCCGTCGAACGACGGGAACCTGATCCGCCTGACGATCCCGGAGCTGACCGAGGAGCGCCGGCGCGAGCTCGTGAAGGTCGTGCGCCGGATCGCCGAGGACGGGCGGGTGGCGATCCGCAACGTGCGCCGCGACGTGATGCACGAGCTGCGCGAGCTCAAGGACGCGGGCGAGGTCGGCGAGGACGACGAGCGGAGGGCCGAGCAGGAGCTCCAGAAGCTGACGGATCAGCGCGTGGCCGAGCTGGACGAGGCCCTGGGAATCAAGGAGAAGGACATCCTCGAGGTCTAGAGCGTGCCCGCGCGCTCGGTGGCCATCATCATGGACGGGAACGCGCGCTGGGCCGCCGAGCGCGGGCTGGAGACGCTCGACGGGCACCGCGCGGGCGTGGACACGCTGAAGCAGACCGTCAAGGACGCGGTCAGGCTCGATATCGAGGAGCTGACCGTCTACGCGTTCTCCACCGAGAACTGGAACCGGCCGCGGGACGAGGTTTCCGGGCTGATGCGGATCTTCGCTGAGCGGATCGTCATGGAGACGCCCGAGCTGAACGAGGAGGGCGTGCGGATCCGCTACGTGGGGCGCCGTGGCGGGATCGACCCGGAGCTGGTCGAGCGGATGGAGTGGTCGGAGGCCGAGACCGCGGGCAACGAGCGGCTGCGCCTGTTCGTCGCGTTCAACTACGGCGGGCGCGCCGAGATCCTCGACGCGGCGGAGCGCTACGCGGGAGGCGGCGAGGAGGAGTTCGCGAAGCTCCTCTACGCGACCGACATGAGCGACCCCGACCTCCTCATACGCACGAGCGGCGAGCGCCGCCTCTCGAACTTCCTGCTCTGGCAGACGGCCTACTCGGAGCTGGTCTTCACCGACACGCTCTGGCCGGACTTCGACGAGGCCGAGCTGGCCGCGGCGCTGGCCGAGTACGACGCGCGCCAGCGGCGCTACGGGGCGCGCTGATGCCTGAGACCGGCCGCCGCGTGGTGCAGGCGCTCCCGCTGATCGTGTTCGCGGTCGTGATCGTGGTCTACGGCGGGCCGGTGTTCATGATCGGGGTGCTCGCGCTCGGGATACTCGCCCTGAACGAGCTCTACCGGATGATGGCCCGGGCGCGGCCCGTCAACCTCGCGGGCTTCCTGACGCTGGTCGCGCTGTGCCTCGTGGCGCTCTACGGGGAGCGCGAGGACGTCGTGCTCGTCCTCGCGGCGATGTTCCCCGTCACCTATCTCCTGGCCGTGGCGCGCCCGTTCCGCGAGAACGTGGCGTGGGGGATCGCGGCGACCTACCTCGGGGTGCTGTGGATCGGCATGGCGCTCGTGCACGCGATCCTCCTGCGCGAGATGGACCACGGCGGCGCGCTGGTGTTCCTCGTGCTGCTGGGCACCTTCATCTCCGACACCGCGGCCTACTTCGGCGGGCGGAGGTGGGGGAGGACGCAGATCGCGCCGCGGATCTCGCCGAACAAGACGCTCGAGGGGCTGATCGCCGGGATCGCGGGCGGGACGTTCATCTTCTGGCTGGTCGCCTTCGGCTACCACCACGAGTGGTTCAACGGGACCGACCGGCTGCTGATCGGCCTGGCCGTGGCTTGCGCCGCGCCCGTGGGCGACCTGTTCGAGTCGATGCTCAAGCGCGACCTCGGCGTGAAGGACACCGGCCGCGTGCTCGGCTCGCACGGGGGCGTCCTGGACCGGCTGGACGGGGCGCTGTTCTCGCTGCCGGCCGCGTACTACGTGGCCGTCGCCGTGCTCTAACCTGCGCGCCGCATGGCTGGCCTCGTCTTCCTCACCGGCTTCCCCGGCTTCCTCGGGTCGCGGCTCGCGGGCAAGCTGCTCGAGGCCGACGCCGAGCTGCGCGTGGCCGCGCTCGTGGAGGGGAAGATGGCCGGCCGGGCGCGCGAGGCGGCCGGGCGGATCGACGGCGGCGACCGGATCGAGGTGCTCGAGGGCGACATCGCCGACCGCCGGCTCGGGCTCTCCGACGAGCAGCGCGAGCGACTGACCGCCGAGGTGACCGTGGCCTACCACCTGGCCGCGATCTACGACCTCGCGGTGCCCGCCGACGTCGCGCAGAAGGTCAACGTCGACGGCACCGGCAACGTGCTCGACCTGCTCGCCGACTGCGAGAAGCTCGAGCGCCACAACTACGTGAGCACCGCCTACGTCGCCGGCGACCGGACCGGCCACGTGTACGAGCACGAGCTGATCATGGGCCAGGGGTTCAAGAACCACTACGAGTCGACGAAGTTCCAGGCCGAGGTCTGGGTCCGCCACTCGATGGACCGGATCCCCACGACGATCTACCGGCCGGCGATCGTGGTGGGCGATTCCCAGACGGGCGCGACCCAGAAGTTCGACGGCCCCTACTACATCCTCCGCACCGTCCAGCGCGCGGCCCGGATGAGCTCGCCGATCCCGCAGTTCGGCAAGGCCGGGGCGCCGTTCAACGTGGTGCCGGTGGACTTCGTGATCGACGCGCTGTTCGCGGGCGCGCTGTCGCCGGACGCCGTCGGGGAGACGCTGCACCTCGTCGATCCCGACCCGATCACCGCGGCGGAGCTGGCGCGGCTGCTCGCGCGCGAGTACGCCGGGAAGGAGCCCGCCTACAAGCTGCCGCCGAAGGCGGTGGAGATGAGCCTGCGCAGCAAGACGGTGCGCAGGGCGTTCCACGGGGCGCCGTCGGAGTCGATCGTCTACCTGAACCACCCGGTGCGCTTCGACACCCGCCGCGCGTCGGACCTGATGGCCGCGAGCAACCTGCGCTGCCCCCGCTTCGAGGAGTACGTGGGGGCGATGGTCTCGTTCTTCAAGCAGCACGAGGACGACCCGGCGTTCGCGCCGGCGGCCTGACGTTGCGCTCGACGTAGTCCGGGCTCCTCACGACCTGCCAGGTCGAAAAACGGCGGCAGGTGATGCCGAGCGCCGCAAGCGCGTGCTCCTTCTCGAGGTCGCGGCGCTGCTCCAGCGGTGTGCGGTGGTACGTCAGTCCGTCGACCTCGACGGCGAGCTTGTCCTCGGGGAAGTAGAAGTCGAGCCGGTAGCCGGCGATCTCGTACTGGGTCAGCGGCTTGCCGAGGCCGGCCCGCAGCGCGATCGGCACGAACGCCTGCTCGAGCGCGGACTCGGTGAGCACGAACGCCTCTGCGTCGAGGATCCCGCGCATGCGCACCGCACCGGGCTCGGTGCGGTCCTCGAGGGCCTCGTGCAGGACGTCCGCGCGGAGGAGGTTGCGGGCGTCGGCCTGGTTGATCATCCGCTCGACCTCGCGCGTGCTGCGGTTGGGGGCGCAGTCGATCAGGGTCTGGAGAACGGTGGTGACGGGGACGCGGTGGTGGCTGGTGGCGGCGTCGGGGCGCAGGTCGCGCCGGCTCACCACGATCCCGCCCACCCTCGGATTCCTCTCCCTCGGGACAGTCACGTGGATCTGGCTCGGCTCGATGCGCCAGATCCCCCAGTGAACGGCGGCCGTGAGGTGGGAGAGCACGGTCCCGGGCCCGCAGCGCTTGATCGCGACCATCAGCTCGCCCCGCCTGGTCAGATGCGGGCTCCCCACCGAATAGACGCCGCGCGCCTGCCGATGCAGCCGGCCACTGGCGACCCGGTGCTCGATCGCCTTGCGGTGATACCCGAGGGCGAGCAGCTCCTGCCGGCTCACGATGTCGTGGTCCCGCCTGGCGATCGCCCACACCCCGCGTGCGCTCGGAACAGTTTGCGACCCCATGGGGTAGCTAAGTGTTCCCAGCGCCGAGTTCGCCCCCCTTTACGGAGTGCGAAGGGCGCTTACCTAGACTCGCCGCGTGCGGCGACTGGTGATTCTCGGCGCGACGGGGTCCGTTGGGACCCAGGCGCTCGACGTGGTGCGGCGGAGCGAGGGCGAGCTCGGCGTGGTGGCCCTCGCCGCGGCGCGGAGCTGGGAGCCGCTCGTGGCCCAGGCCGTCGAGCACGGGGTCGCGCGGATCGCGCTCGCCGATGAGGACGCCGCCGCCCGCGCCGCCGAGGCGTGGACCGACGGCGAGGTGCTCGCCGGGCCCGAGGGGCTCGTGCGGCTGATCACCGAGACCGAGTGCGACATGGTCCTCAACGCGCTGGTGGGATCGGCCGGGCTCGGTCCGACGATCGCCACGCTCGGTGAGGGGATCGACCTGGCGCTGGCCAACAAGGAGTCGCTCGTGGTGGGCGGCGAGCTCGTGATGGCCCTCGCCGAGGCGACCAGCACCACGATCCTGCCGGTGGACAGCGAGCATTCCGCCCTGCACCAGCTGCTGGCGGGCGAGCGGCCGGGCACGGTCGATCGCCTGATACTCACCGCCAGCGGCGGGCCGTTCAGGGGCTGCTCGCGCGGCGAGCTGGACGCGGTCACCCCCGAGCAGGCCCTCGAGCACCCGACCTGGGACATGGGCGGGCGCATCACGATCGACTGCGCCACGCTGATGAACAAGGGGTTCGAGGTGATCGAGGCGATGCACCTCTTCGGCGTGCCGCTCGACCGGATCGACGTGCTCGTGCACCCCCAGTCGATCATCCACTCGCTGATCCAGCTCAACGACGGCGCCACGCTGGCCCACCTGGGCTATCCGGACATGCGGGTGCCGATCAGCTACGCGCTCAACTACCCGGAGCGCGCGGACGTGCCCGTGGCGCCGCTCGACCTCGCCTCACTCGAGCAGCTGACGTTCGAGCGTCCGGACGTCGAGGCCTTCCCCTGCCTCAGGCTGGCGTACGAGGCGGCGCGCACCGGCGGCACCGCGCCGTGCATCCTGAATGCCGCGGACGAGGTCGCGGTGGCGGCGTTCCTGAGGGGCGAGATCCCGTTCAGCGCGATCCCCGAGGTCGTCGAGCGTGCGCTCGAGCAGGTCGAGGTGAGAGAGGTCAGGCACTTCAGCGACCTCTACGCGGCCGACGAAGAGGCGCGCGCGGTGGCGGCGTGAGCTGGCTCCTCGCCTTCGCGGGCTTCGCCCTGCTGATCATGCTCCACGAGGCCGGCCACTTCGCCGCGGCCAAGGCCGTAGGGATGCGCGCGGAGCGCTTCGCGCTGTTCTTCCCGCCGTTCATCTGGCGCAAGACGCGCGGCGAGACCGAGTACGCGCTCGGGATCATCCCGTTCGGGGGCTACGTGAAGATCACCGGGATGAACCCGGACCACGAGCTGCCGGAGGACGTCCGCGACCGCGCCTACCACGCGCAGCCGGTCTGGAAGCGCGTCGTGGTGATCGCCGCCGGGCCGCTCGTGAACGTCGTGATCGCGCTGGTGCTGCTGTTCGTCTTCTACGCGGGGATCGGCGTGCTGACCGGCTCGGAGGTCGACCGCATCGACAAGAGCTACCCCGCCGCCAAGGTGCTCGAGCCGGGCGACCGGATCGTGGCGGTCGACGGCCGCGCGGTGGACATGAACACCCTCGACGGCCGCAAGAGGATCACGAACACGATCAGCTCCCACGGCTGCGCCAAGACGCCCCCCACAAAGGGATGCGCCGCGACCGAGCCGGCGAGCCTCGTGATCGAGCACGGCGGCAAGCGGCGGACCGTGCGGATCACCCCGATCTACGACCCCGAGGCGCCCCCGCTCGAGGAGGGCGGGAAGAAGGGCCGGATGCGCCTCGGCTTCGGCTACGCGGAGACCGGCCCGCGCGAGCGGCTGCCGGCCGGCGAGGCGCTCACGCAGTCGCTCGACCGCTTCTGGTTCGTCACCTGGGAGACGATCAAGCTGCCCGCGCGCCTGGTGGACACCGAGAAGCGCAAGGAGGTGTCGAGCGTGGTCGGCGGCTACGAGGTCACCCGCCAGACGATCCTCGAGCGCGTGCCCGACGTGGTGATAGTCCTCGCGGTGATCAGCCTCTCGCTGGCGATCATCAACCTGTTCCCGTTCCTGCCGCTCGACGGCGGCCACATCTTCTTCGCGATCGTGGAGAAGGTCCGCCGCAAGCCCGTGCCCCTCGCCGTGATGGAGCGGGCCAGCGTGATCGGCTTCCTGCTCGTGATCTTCGTGTTCTTCATCGGGCTCTCCAACGACATCGACCGGCTCTCCGGGGAGGGCTTCCAGGTCCGCTGACCGGGTAACGTCCAGTCACCACTCTCGGGAGGAGGACCGGATGGAGAGCAGCGTCGCCGATCGCGGCCAGCAGCAGACCGAGTACAAGGCGCTCGAGGAGAGCACCCTCTGCGGAGCGTTCCAGGTAACCGCGAGCGAGTTCCCCGACCGCGAGGCCCTGCGCACCAAGGGCGGCGAGTTCACGATGACGTGGGGCGAGTACGCCCAGAAGGTCGAGGCGCTGGCCCGCGGCCTCGCCGCGCTCGGGCTCGGCAAGGGCGACACGGTCGCGATCATGCTGACCAACCGGCCCGAGTTCCACTGGTTCGACACCGCCGCGATGCACCTCGGCGCGACGCCGTTCTCGGTCTACAACACCTACTCCCCCGAGCAGATCGAGTACCTGGCGAGCGACGCCGAGAACCGGATCGTCATCACCGAGCAGGCCTTCCTCGACGGCGTGCGCAAGGTCAAGGAGGACTGCTCCAACGTCGAGCACATCGTCCTCGTGGACGGCGAGGCCGAGGGCTGCCTCAGCGTGGCCGACGTCGAGGCGAAGGGCGACGAGGGCTTCGACTTCGAGGCCGCCTGGCGCGCGGTCGAGGAGGACGACGTCCTCACGCTGATCTACACGTCCGGGACCACCGGTCCGCCCAAGGGCGTGCAGATCACCCACGGCAACGAGATGACCGCGGTCCGCTCGTTCTACGAGATCATCACGTTCCCGGAGGGGGCGCAGCTCGTCTCCTACCTCCCGATGGCGCACATCGCCGAGCGCTCCTGCACGCAGTACCTCCCGATGGCGTTCGGCTTCACGGTCACCTGCTGCCCCGACGCCCGCGAGGTGGTCTCGTACCTGCCCGAGGTGCGCCCGAGCTGGTTCTTCTCGGTCCCGCGCATCTACGAGAAGCTCAAGGCCGGCCTCGAGGCGAACCTCGCGAACATCGAGGATCCCGAGATGAAGGCCAGGGCCCAGGGCGCACTCGAGGTCGGCCTCAAGAAGGTGCGGCTCGAGCAGGCCGGCGAGGAGGTGCCCGAGGAGATCCAGAAGGCCTACGAGCAGGCCGACGAGCAGCTCTTCTCGAAGCTGCGCGCCGGGCTGGGCCTCGACCGCATCGAGGCGCTCAACGTGGGCGCCGCGCCCACGCCGCGCGAGGTGATCGAGTTCTTCCACGCGATCGGGCTGCCGCTGTCGGAGCTGTGGGGCATGTCCGAGACGTGCGGCGCCGGCACCTGCAACCGGCCGGGCAAGATCAAGATCGGCACCGTCGGCCCGCCGTCGCCGTTCTGCGAGGTCAAGCTCGCCGACGACGGCGAGGTGCTGATCCGCGGCGGCATCATCATGAAGGGCTACCGCAACCAGCCGGAGAAGACGAAGGAGACGATCACCGAGGACGGCTGGCTGATGACCGGCGACATCGGCGAGTTCGACGAGGACGGCTACCTCAAGATCGTCGACCGCAAGAAGGAGCTGATCATCAACGCCGCCGGCAAGAACATGTCGCCGGCGAACATCGAGGCGAAGGTCAAGACGGCCGGCCCGCTGATCGGCCAGGCGGTCACGATCGGCGACCAGCGCCCCTACAACACCGCGCTGATCACGCTCGACCCCGACAGCGTGCCGGGGTGGGCGAAGGCGAACGGGCTCGACGGCAAGTCGATCGAGGAGCTCGCCGAGGAGGAGAAGGTCGTCGAGGCGGTCCAGGCCGAGGTCGACAAGGCGAACGAGTCGCTCGCGCGCGTGGAGCAGATCAAGAAGTTCAGGATCCTCCCGACCGAGTGGGAGCCGGGCGGCGACGAGCTCACCCCGACGATGAAGCTCAAGCGCAAGCCGATCGCCGAGAAGTACAAGGATGAGATCGAGGCGCTCTACGCGAAGTAGCGCGCTAGCCCTCCTCGCGACCCTCCTCCTCGCGGCACCCGCCGCCGCGGCCCCCGAGCCGCCGCTCGATCAGTCGGGCCGCTGGGTGCTCGACCGCAAGGGGCGGGTCGTGGTGCTGCACGGGGTCAACATGGTCAACAAGAAGCCGCCGTACCACCCGGCGGCGCTCGGCTTCGGCAAGGACGACGTTAAGGCCATCAAGGGCATGGGCTTCAACACCGTGAGGGTCGGGATCGTCTACAAGGGGCTCGAGAGCCGGCGCGGCCGCTACGACGACGCCTACCTCGCGGAGGTCCTCAAGACCGTCCGGCTCCTGGAGAGGAACGGGATCCACCCGCTGGTGGACTTCCACCAGGACATGTACAACGAGCGCTTCAACGGCCAGGGCTTCCCGGACTGGGCGGTGCGCGACGACGGCCTGCCGCCCGAGCCCGACCAGGGCTTCCCCGCCAACTACCTGATCATGCCGGCGCTCCAGCGCGCCTACGACCACTTCTTCGCCGACGTGGACCTCCAGGAGCCCTATGCGGCGGCGTGGGCGCACGTCGCGGGGCGCTTCAAGGGCGAGCGCGGGCTGCTCGGGTTCGACGTCTTCAACGAGCCGTTCCCGGGGACCCAGTGGCAGACCTGCGCCAACCCCGGCGGCTGCCCCGGCCTCGACGCCAAGCTGGCGGCGTTCTCGAAGCGGGTCTTCGACGCGATCCGCGCCGTGGACCGCCGCAACGTGCTCTGGTGGGAGCCGTACCTGGTCTTCAACAACGGCGCCCAGACCTCGCACGGCGACACCGGCCACGCGCGCGCCGGGATGAGCTTCCACATGTACTGCCTGGGCGAGACCCCCGGTCTCCCGCAGAGCGAGGGGCCCGACAGCGGCGGCTGTGGCTTCGAGGACGGCCTCGTGCTCGACAACGCCGAGGCGGTCTCGGGGCAGACCGGCGACGCGCTGCTGCTCAGCGAGTTCGGCGCCACCGACAACCTCGAGACGCTCGCCCGCGTCGTGACCGAGGCCGACGCCGCGCGGATGTCGTGGCAGTACTGGTCCTGGTGGAACGCCGACGTGTGCTGCGACCGTCCGGTCGAGGGCGTGATCCGCGACATCCGGAAGCCGCCGACCGCGGACAACCTCAAGCAGGAGAAGCTGGACGTGCTCGTGCGTCCCTATCCTCAGGCGGTCGCCGGTACCCCCGAGCGCTGGGCGTTCGACCCCTCCACCCGCGTGTTCGACCTCGAATACAGCCTCAAGCCGGCCGGCAGGCGCCGGCCCACGTACACCCCGACGGAGGTGTGGGTCCCGCGACGGCAGTACCCCAAGGGCTACACGGTGAAGGCAGCCGGGGCCCGGGTCGTCTCGCGCCCGAACTCGCAGCTGCTCCGGCTGCGCGCCAAGAAGAGTGCCGGCAAGGTCACGGTCCAGGTCACGCCCCGCGGGTAGCGGCGCGCTCCTGGAGCCGCGGCCGGCCGTCGCGAGCCGCGCCGCGGCCCGCCGCCGCCGCCCGGAGCCGCGCCGCTCGCGCGCCCGCTGGGCCGTGCTCGCGGGCGTGCTGGCCGCCGGGCTGCTCGCGTGGCTGCTGATCGCCCGCGCCTCCGACGAGTATCCGGCGCCCGCCGACCGCCGGCTCCACGACTTCGTCGAGCGGGTGGCCGAGCGCTGGCGCCCGCACCAGTCGAGGAAGGACGGCCGCTACCTCGACCCCGTCAACGGCATCGCCGCGAGCGGCTACGGCAGCGGGATGATCGGCTACGCGCAGCTCACGAGCCCGGACGAGGAGGCGCAGCGCCAGGGCTTCCGCGCGATCCGCTTCGCGCTCACCGAGCCGCCGGGCGAGCGCGGCGTGTTCGACCAGCTCGTGCTCGCGCGCGCCTGGAACTGGGCCAGCGAGCACCTCTCACACAGCGACGAGTTCGAGGACCTGCGCGACGAGTGGCGCCGCAACCTCGAGGAGACCGCGGACATCTTCTTCTTCCGGCCGGGCGCCTGGGTCGAGTGCTTCAAGGACGACGACTGCTACTCGAACCACGAGATGGTCGAGGCGGCGGCCGACATCGAGCTGCTCTCGACCGGCCTCGAGGGCAAGGGCGACAAGGCCAAGCTGCGCGACCGCGACGCCCTGCGCGAGCGCGCGATGCGGCTGATCGCGCCGCTCGCCGAGCGCGCCGCCGGGACGGCGGCCTACTCGTCGGAGCGCCGCGGCCTGGGCCTGCTCTCCGACACCGGCCCCTATCCGCTCGGCTACCACGTGCTCTCGACGGCCCTGCTGGCGATGGCGGTGGACCGCCTCGGCGACGACGCGCCGGCCGAGGCGCGCGCGGTGCTCGAGCGGGCGATCGAGACGATGGCCGCCTACATCGGGCCCGACGGCGACCTCGCCTACGTCGGCGCCCGGCACGAGCAGGTCTGGGTGCTCGCGGCGGCGATGTACGCGGGGCGCGCGGGGGCGAAGGTGCTGGGGCCGTCGTCGGCGGTCGGGCGGCGCGGGGAGGCGGCGGGACGGCGCGCGCTGGCGCGGCTCGAGCGCCTGCATCCGCTCGAGGCCAGCGGGCTGCGCGTGGGCACGCGACCGCTCGCCGACACCTACCGCGGGATCGACGGCGCGCTGATCCCCTCGAACGGGCTGTCGCTGCTGTTCCTGCGCGAGGCGTCGCGGATCGAGCCGGGCCCCGCCGCCGGGCGGATCCCCCCCGACGTGGACGGCCACGTGTTCGTGGACCCGGTTCACGCGCGGGTGGCCGTGCGCCGCAGCGGCGACCTCTGGTGGGCGGTGCGCGCGCGCCCGCGCCTGCCGGTGGACCCCGCCCGCGGCCCCGACCAGCGCTTCGACTCGGGCGTCGTGGCCCTCAAGGCCCGCGCCGGCGGCCGCTGGCGCGACCTGATCGAGCCGCGCCCGCGCACGATCGCCAAGCAGATCCACTCGAGCGGTCCCGTGATGGTCGGTCCGGCCGGCGAGGTCGGCTACATGTGGGGCGACCGGATCGAGCTGCGCGACGGCGGGGTGGACGTCGTCGGCGGCTTCCGCGAGCGCGACCCCCAGCACCTCGACCAGCCGGGCCGCTGGCTGCGCCAGGGCGTGACGTTCCGCTACCGGCCCGAGGGTCGCTCGCTCGTGCTGACCTGGGACGCCCAGGCCGGCGACCACTTCAAGGTGCTGGCCTGGGCGAGGGGCGGCCGCTACGCGCCCGCGCCCGGCGGCATCCGCGTCGGCGCCGGCGTCCACACGTTCAACGTCGCGCCGCCGCAGTGGAGCGTCGGCAGCGTGCAGGCGGGCTGCTGCTCACTCGACGTGCGCGGCGTGGCGGGCACGCTGGCCGCGCCGGGGCCGGGGCCGATGAGCTGGCGGATCGGCCCGGCCGGCGGGTAGGCGGCGAGCCCGCGAGCGCTATCGCGGCCAGCGCGTGATCGCGGGGCTGGTGCCTTCCCGCATCCCGAGCTTCCAGTCGCGGTCGCCGGCCGACCCGACGGTCCAGAGGCTGCCGGTGTTCGCCTGGAAGGCCACCTGGTAGCCACCGCCGGGCAGCGCGGCGATCGACGGGCTGGTGCCCGCCATCATGCCGAGCTTCCAGTCGCGGTCGCCGGCGGAGCCGACGGTCCACAGGTCGCTCGTGTTCGCCTGGAAGGCAGCCTCGAACCCCCCGCCCGCGAGCCCGGTGATCGCGGGACTGGTCCCGTCCCGCATCCCGAGCTTCCAGTCGCGGTCGCCTCCCGACCCCACGGTCCACAGGTCGCCCGTGTTGGCCTGGAAGGCCGCCTGATACCCCCCGGACGCCAGGCTCGCGATCGCCGGGCTCGTCCCCTCCCGCATCCCCAGCTTCCGATCGCTGTTGTCGGCCGACCCCACCGTCCACAGGTTGCTGGTGTTCGCCTGGAACGCCACCTCGTAGCCGCCCCCCGAGAGCGCGGCGAGAGCGGGGCTCGTGGCCGCCCGCATCCCCAGCTTCCGATCGCTGTTGTCGGCCGACCCCACCGTCCACAGGTCGCCGGTGTTGGCCTGGAAGGCCACCTGGAAGCCGTTGCCCGCGGGCCCGGCGCCGGCGGCAGGGGAGCTGGCGGCAGGAGTGCCGGGCGGGTAGATGAAGCGCACGTTGCTGCCCGTGTACTTCACGCGGTCGTACCGGTACTGGCCGAACTCGTTCGTCCGCCAGTCGTTCGCGGCCGTCGCACCGCTGCCGCCGTTCATCTCGACGACCTTGAACGTGGTGGGGTTGACGACGCTCGTCACCACGGCGACGTGCCCGACGCCCGGTGACAGTCTCACGTAGACGGCGCCGACCGCTGGAGTCGTTCCGACCGGCAGGCCCGCGCGGGCCGCCTGGTCCGCCCAGACCTGCGCGTTGCCGGTGACCGCACGTCCCAGCCACTGCGCGTGCTCCCAGGCACCCCAGGTGCAGTACCCGCGATAGGCGGCGAACGGGTTTCCGTTCCCGGCGCCGTACCCGCCCACCTCGCCGTCGCCCGGTCCCTCCGAGGGCGGCGCGACGGCGAACTCTCCGGTCTCGGTCTCGAGGGAGCCGGGTGCGACGAGGGCCGGGTGCGAATCGCCGGCCGGCACGCTGATCTCGACCCGGCGGGTGCGCGACCCCGAGTCCTTGCCGCGACGGCACTTGACCACGAACGACCAGGAGCCGGCCGGGGCGCCCGCGTCGACCGTCCACTTGACCACGGCACGGCCGCTCTTCGACGCGATCAGGTCCGGAAGCGGGAACCTCAGCTTCCGGGCCGTCACCTGCGACGCGCAGCGCGCGCGCCTGGCGGTCTTGACGCTGAGCCGCAGCTGGAGCTGGTGGGCCTCGACGGCGACGACGCCGACGTTCACCGCGACCGGCAGCTTCTTGGCCGGCCTGGCGCCGGCGGGCGGGCCGGTGGCCGCGCTCAGCATCGCGAACGCGACGAAGGCGAACGGCATCGACCGGCGCTTTACGGCACTGCGCACGACTACCCCCAGGGCCAGGAACGGGACGAACGTGAACCTATGGTCGATGGCGCAGAAGCGCAAGCCCCCGGATCGGGTGTCGGGATGCCGAGCGGCGAAGAGCGCCTCTCTACCCTTACCGCCGTGCCCTCCAAGCGCCAGATCCACGTGGGCGGCGTCCCGATCGGGGGCGGCGCTCCGGTCGCCGTCCAGTCGATGACGAAGACCGAGACCGCCGACTTCGACGCCACGATGCGCCAGATCCGCGCGGTGGCCGACGCCGGCGGCGACCTGATCCGGTGCGCCGTGCCGCGCGAGAAGGACGCCGAGGTGCTCAGGCGGATCGTGGCCGAGTCGCCGATCCCGGTCATCGCCGACATCCACTTCAACTACACGCTGGCGCTCAAGGCGATCGACGCCGGCGCCCACTGCGTCCGCCTCAACCCCGGCAACATCGGCGGGCCCGACAAGGTCGCCCAGGTCGCGGAGCGGGCGAAGGCGGCCCGCGTGCCGATGCGGATCGGCGTCAACTCGGGCTCGCTGCCCAAGCACCTCCACGAGCTCGAGCGCGAGAACTCCGTCGAGGCGCTGGTGCAGGCGGCGGTCGAGTTCGTCGAGCTGATGGAGCGGCTCGACTTCACCGACTTCAAGGTCTCGATCAAGTCCACGAGCGTGCCGAACACGATCGCCTCCAATCGTCTCCTCAGCGAGCGCATCGACTATCCGCTGCACCTGGGCATCACCGAGGCCGGTACGAAGTGGTCGGGCTCGCTGAAGTCCGCCGTCGGGTTGGGCACGCTGCTCGCCG
>DASVWC010000021.1:0-13104 GCA_036389835.1 Thermoleophilaceae bacterium
ATCGAGCGGATGAAGACGCCCGCGTCCTCGCGGATCGACTCCTCGAGCTTGCGGCGCAGCCGGATCGTCGTAAGCTCCAGCACCTCGTTGCGCAGGTTACGCCGCCGGCGCTCCTCGAGCGTCCCCTCCGCGCGGATGTGCTCGCGGTGCTCCTCGAGCTTCTCGACGAGCTCCTCCACCCCGGCGCCGCGCGACGCCTCGGTCTTCACGATCGGCACGCGCCACGACGTCCTCGGCCCGAGCGACAGCACGCCGCGGATCTCGCGCACCATCGTGTCGGCGAGTGGGTGGTCGGACTTGTTGACGACGATCACGTCCGGGATCTCCATCACGCCGGCCTTGAGCGCCTGGATCGAGTCGCCGGAGCCGGGCATCAGCACCAGCACGACGGTGTCCGCGTGGTCGATGATGTCGACCTCGGCCTGGCCGACGCCCACGGTCTCCAGCAGCACGTCGTCCTTGCCCGAGGCGTCCATCAGCAGGGCGGCCTGCAGCGTGGCCTCGGAGAGCCCGCCGAGCGACCCCCGGCTGGCCATCGAGCGGATGAACACGCCCGGGTCGAGGAAGTGGTCCGCGAGCCGGATGCGGTCGCCGAGCAGCGCGCCGTGCGTGAACGGCGACGAGGGGTCGATCGACAGCACCGCGATCTCGCGCTCGCGCTCGCGCGCGTTCTTGACGATCGCCCCGATCAGCGTCGACTTGCCGACGCCGGGCGGTCCGGTGAACCCGACCATCGTCGCCTTCCCGGTGTGCGGGTAGACCTCGCGGACGAGCGCCCAGCCCTCCGGGTCGTCGTTCTCCACGAGCGAGATCGCGCGCGCGAGCGCCCGCTTGTCGCCGTCGAGCAGCCGCTGGGTCAGCTCGGCGGCGGTGCTTCCGAGGGGGGTCATGGCGCCGGAGATCCTACGATCGCGCGGTGCTGCGCCCTCCCCCACCCCCACTGCACGGCGGCCCGCTCGCGCTGCTGCGCTTCATGCGCCGGCACGCCATGCTCAATCCGAAGTACGCGCGGCTCCTCGTGCGCCTCGCGTGGAAGCGGCTGACGAAGCCGCGCCTCGACAGCGACGGGATCGCCTTCATCGGCCCGGACGTGGTGCTCCAGATCGGCAGGCGCGGGCGCATCGAGCTCGGCCGCTGGTCGTGGCTCGGGCACGGCACGAAGATCCGCTGCCACGAGGGGGTCGTCTCGATCGGCGCCAAGACCGTGCTCGGCCAGGAGTGCACGATCTCGGCCTACCAGCACGTCTCGATCGGGCGCGAGTGCGTGATCGCCGACCGCGTGATGCTGATCGACTTCGACCACGGGGTGGTGGAGGTCGAGCGGCCGATCCGCCTCCAGGGCATCTACAAGCGCGACGTGAGGGTCGGCAACAACGTCTGGATCGGCTACGGAGCCTGCATCCTGCGCGGGGTCACGGTCGGCGACAACGCGATCATCGGGACCAACGCCGTCGTGACCAAGGACGTGCCCGACAACGCGATCGTCGGCGGCGTGCCGGCTCGCCTGATCAGGATGCGCGAGCAGCCCCGCGAGCTGCGCTGGGAGTAGGCGGCGCCTCCTCGCTCAGCGCCCTGCCGCCGCCCGAGGCGTCGGACGGCCACCAGATCCGGTCTCCGAGGAGCTCGACCGCGGCCGGGACCATCACCGTCCGCACCACGAACGTGTCGAGCAGGATGCCGACCGCGACCATGAAGCCGATGTTGAACATGAACGTGATCGGCATCGTGATCAGCACCGAGAACGTCCCGGCCAGGATCAGGCCGGCGCTGGTGATCACCGGGCCGGTGGCGGCGATCGCGCGCAGGGTGCCCTCGCGCGTGCCGTGACGGCGCGCCTCCTCGCGCACGCGCCCCATCAGGAAGATCGTGTAGTCGATCCCGAGGCCCACGAGGAAGATGAACGCGAAGACCGGCAGCGACGCGTCCACGCCGGGGTCGCCGACCACGTGCCGGAAGAAGACGAGCGAGATGCCGAGCGTCCCGAAGAACGACGCCATCACGCTCAGGATCAGCACGATCGGGGCGATCAGGGCGCGCAGCAGGACCGCGAGGATCAGGCCGATCACGAGCAGGCCGAGCGGCACGATCCACTTGAGGTCGCGCTCGGTCGAGGTGTCGAAGTCGTACTGCACCGCCGCGCCGTTGCCGACGATCGCGCGCAGGCCCGGCCCGAGGTCAGCGACCTCCGCGCGGATCCGCGGCACGGCGTCGAAGGCCGCCGGCGTGTACGGGTCGTCCTTGAAGATCACGTTCACCTGGCCGATCCGCCCGTCCTCCGAGCGCTCCGGCGCCGGGCCGGCCGCGGCCACCGCCGGGTCGCGCCGCACGCGCGCGGCCGCCCCCTCGAGGTCGCCCGGGCGGACGGCGCCGTCCTCGCGCATCACCAGCACGGTGGACGGGTCGAGCCCGCCGGCCGGGAAGGCCGCCGACAGCGCCTTGAACCCCTCCACGCTCTCGGTCTTCTGCTTGAACCCGTTCTCGGTGCTGTAGTCCTCCGCGTAGGCGAGCAGGCCGAGCGAGCCGAGCCCGAACATCAGCGTGGTCACGAGCAGCGCGGCCGCCGGGCGGCTCAGCACGCGGTCGCCGAAGCGGCGCCAGACCCCGGCCCGCTCCCGCACCCGCTGCTCCGGGTCGAACTCGACCGCGGCGCGGCGCGGCCAGAAGCCCCGCCGCCCGAACAGCGTGAGCAGCGCGGGAAGCAGGGTGAGCGACGCGGCGAGCACGCTCAGCACGCCGATCGCCGCCACGGGGCCGAGCGACTTGATCGAGCCGGTGTCGGCCACGAGCAGGGTGAGCATCGTCAGCGAGACCGTCAGCCCGCTCGCCACGAGCACCGGGCCGGTCCGGCGCAGGGCCCGGCCCATCGCCTCGTGCTTGTCCTCCACCCGCCGCAGCTCCTCGCGGTAGCGCGACACGAGCAGCAGGCAGTAGTCGGTGCCGACCCCGAACATCAGCACCACGAGGATCTGGGTGGCGTTGTTGTTCACCACCGCCCCGGTCTGCGTGTACAGGTAGATCAGGCCCTGGGCGATCGTGTACGCGAAGAAGACGACGATCAGCGGCGAGATCGCGATCAGCGGGGAGCGGTAGATCGCGCCCAGGAGGACGAGCACGAGCAGGACGGTCGCGAGCAGCAGCTTCGTGTCGAGCTCGCCGAAGACCTCCTTGAAGTCGGCCATGAAGCCGGCCTGGCCGGTCACGTAGACCTCGAGCCCGCCGCCGCCGTCGCCGGTTATCTCGCGCAGCTTCTCCCCGTCGTCGCCGAGCGTCTCGAAGTCGTTCTCGAAGGTGTAGTTGGCCAGCGCGACCTCGCCGTCGGGCGAGATCAGGTCCGCCGGGGCCCCGGGCTGCCCGGCCACGACCGGCTCGAGCTTCATGTGGAGCTCGCGGCCGCGGGCCTTCGCGGCGCGCGCGTCGGCCAGGATCTTGCGGCGGTCGGCCTGGGTGAGCCCGCCCTCGCGCCGGTACACGACGAGCCCGCCGGCCGTCTGGCCCGACGCGAAGCGCTCGCGCTGGAGCTCCGCCACCTCGGTCGACTGCGCGTCCTCGGGCAGGAAGCTCTCGAAGCGGTCGTCGACCGCGTCCTGGAGCTGCATCCCCAGCGGGACGAACGCGAGCAGCAGGATCACCCACAGGAGCGGGACGAGGCGCTTGCCGCGCCGGCTGGTCACGAAGGAGGCGAGCCCTCTCATCGAGGCTCGATGCTACGAACGCGTCAGTGCGCGGGCGAGCGCTCGCCCGCCAACTCGGCGTACAGCTTGGCCGCCTGCTCGGCCACGTCGGCCCAGTCGAACGTGAGAACGTGCTCGGAGGCCTCGGCGATCAGCCGGTCGCGCAGCGAGCCGTCGGTGAGCAGCCGCTCCGCCATCCGGCCGAGCGACTCCGGGTCGCGCGACCGGAAGCGCAGGCCGACCTCGTCGTTGGGCACGACCTCGCGCAGCCCGCCGGTGTCGGCCACGAGGCACGGGCACCCGGACGCCATCGCCTCGAGCGCGACGAGCCCGAACGGCTCGTAGATCGACGGGACCACGGTGAGGTCCGCGATCCGGTACAGCGAGTGCAGCACGTCGTCGCCGATCCAGCCGAGGAACGTGCCGTGCTCGTCGAGGCCGAGCTCGGTGGCCTGTGCGCGCAGCTCCTCCTCGTGGGTGCCCGAGCCGGCCACGAGGAAGCGCACGTTGCCGACGCGCTCGACCAGCCCCGGCAGCGCCTCGAGCGCGAGCTGGAAGCCCTTCTCGTAGACGAGCCGCCCGACCAGCAGCACGAGCCGCTCGTCCGGCGCCGCGAAGCGCCGGCGCAGCTCGTCGAGGTCCTCGACGGTCACGAGGTCGCTCGGGTCGATCCCGTTCGGGATCACCGTGATCCGGTCCTCCTCCAGCCCGTAGATGTCGGCCACGTGCTCGCGCATGTAGGCCGAGCAGGTGATCACGCGGTCGGCGCGGTTGGCCATCCAGCGCTCCACGCCGTGGATGTGCGACTGCGGGTGCTTGTCCACCCAGCCCTGGTGGCGGCCGTACTCGGTGGCATGGATCGTGACCGCCAGCGGACAGCGGAAGCGGCGCGCGAGGTGGTCGCCGGCCACGGCGACGAGCCAGTCGTGGCCGTGGACCACGTCGAAGTCGTAGCGGTCGCCGAGCTCCACCCCCGCGGCGAGCATGTCCGCGTTCATGTGCTCCACCCAGGTCACGAACTCGCCGAGCTCGCGCGGGCGCTCGGGCTCGCGGACGCGGTGCACCAGCACCCCGCGCAGCTCCTCCTCGGCGGGCGACTCCTCGTGACCGCGCGTCAGCACGTGCACCTCGACGCCCTGCCGGACGAGGCCCTCGGCGAGCTTGCGCACGTGCCGGGCGAGCCCGCCCTCGATCAGCGGCGGGTACTCCCAGGACAGGATCAGGACGCGCGTGTCGGTCATCGGGTCGGCGGTCTCGTCAGGTTGCGAAGAGCGGAGCCAGATCGACCTCGGGCGCGAGATTGCGCACGGCGGGGTCGGGTGGCGCGCTGGAGTCTTTCAGAGCGGCGAGCGCGGCGTCCAATTCGCGTGAGTGGGATTCGACACGCCTGCGCGGGTAGTCGGAGGCGAGGTCGTGCGTCACCTGGAAGGCCCAGTCGCTCGACTGGAGCGCGAGCAGCTCGCGCACGGCGCGCTCGAGCGCCGGGCCGCGGTCGTGCGCGGCCGCCGCGGCGACGGTCTCGAGCTCGCCGCGGCGGGCGGCGAACGCGATGTCGGCCACCTGCGGGGAGTCCCAGGTCGTGAGGTCCTTGGGCTTGCCCCAGCTCGCGGGCGCGAGCGGGCGCTCGACGGCCTCGATCCGGCCGAGCGCGTCGGGCAGCGTGGCGAGCGGGACCCCCTGGAGCCGCGCCTCGTCGAGCACGAACGCGAGCCAGTGCATCCCCTCGTACCACCAGTGTCCGAGCAGCTCGGTGTCCAGCGCGCAGCACAGGAGCCCCGGGCGGCCGCGCTCCTCCCGGTATGCGTCGAGGCGGCGCGCCGCGTGGGCCACGAACTCGCGCGCGTGGCGGCGCGCGAGCACGAGCGCGCGCCAGTGCTCGTAGGGCCCGCCGTCGTTGTTCCACGGCCTGAGGTCGTGCGTGGTCCGCCCGTGGTAGTTGCGGTAGCAGCCGTGCGCCGGGTACCCGTTCGGCTCCCACACCAGCGCGACCAGCTCCCAGTCGATCGGCACGGCGACGGGCCCCGCCTCGGTCGCGACCGGCTCGAGGTGGTCGAGCGAGCCGAGCCCCAGGGACTCGGTCTGGTCCACGCAGAAGGCGCGCACGCCGTGCGCGGCGAGGTCGCGCTCGAGGCCCTCGCGGTAGGCGCACTCCGGCAGCCAGAAGCCGCCGCCCCAGCCGCCGAAGCGGCGCTCGTGGGCCCTGACCCCGGTGCTCACCTGGAGGCCGAGGCCGGCGTCGGTGGCGAGCAGCGGCAGCACCGAGTGGGTGGCGGCGCTCGTCCACAGCTCGACCGGCGCGAGCCGCTCGAGCTCGCGGAAGGCGCCCACCACGCGGCCGCGCAGCTCGCGCAGGCGGCGCCCGCCGTTGCGGTAGTCGGCCGCGGCCCGGCGGACCTCGCGGGCCTCGGCGAGGCCGCCGCCCTCCTCGAGCCCGCGCGCGTCCTCGTCGTGGATGGGCGTGCGCACCTCGTCGAGGAAGCGCAGGTAGCGCTCGCCGGCGTCGCCCTCCAGCGCCTCGAGCTGGTCGCAGAGGACGGGGGTGAGGCTCAGGGTGACCGGCGCGCCGGCGAGCACGTCGAGCAGCGGCAGGTAGACGCCGGTCAGCGCCTCCCAGAGCCACTCCTCGCCGAACGGCCACGTGCCGAAGCCCTCGACGTAGGGCATGTGGGTGTGCAGTACGAGCGCCAGCTCGCCGCGCTCGCGCGGCGCGGCGGCCGGCGTCACCGCAGCACCGCGATGAAGTCGAGCGCGCCGTCGAGGCCGGCCTCCCGGCGCAGGGCGAAGTCGGCCTCGGAGATCGCGGGCGTGAACCACTCGTAGAACGGCTTCGTGAGGCCCAGCCGCGGATGGAGGTCGTCCCAGCCGAGCCCGAGCGCGATCTCGTGCGCCCTCAGCTTGCGCGCGTGGAAGAGCCCGTGGAGCTCGACGTGGTCGAAGCTCGCCTCGCACAGCTCGCGGAACTCCGAGGCGCGGTACTCCTTCACGTGCCACGGGTTGCCGGACTTCTCCGCGCCCGGTGGGGCGAGCGTGAGCACGTTCGGGGTGGAGACGTAGGCGGTGCCGCCCGGGCGCAGCATCGACCTGAAGTGGTCGAGGACGGCCTTCGGCTCCTGCACGTGCTCGATCGTCTGGAGGAAGACGACCGCGTCGCACGGCTCGCCGTAGCTCTCCACGAGGTCGCGCACGAAGCGCACGCCGGGGCGCGTGTACTTGAGCCGCGCGTGCTCGAACGCCTCCGGGTTCGCGTCGACGCCCGTCACCCGCAGCGCGCGCTCGGCCAGCACCGCGCTGCCGTAGCCCTCGCCGCAGGCCATGTCCACGACCTCGAGGCCGCGGCAGCGCTCGGCGATCCAGCGGTAGACCGCCAGGTGGCGGCGATACCAGTAGTTCTCGGCCGGCACGTCCGGGAGCGTGCGCTCGCCGGTGAGGCTGAGCGGCGGTACCCCCGGCGGCTGGTCCTGCTGCGTGTGGCTCTCCAGCACGGACAAGGCGGCGGGCGACGATATCGCGCCAGTGGCGCCGCGCCGCGCCCTACGGCCCGTATAGTCGCGCGCCGTGCCGGACCACTCCCCCGACGAGATCCGCGAGGCCAACGTCCGCTACCACGACGTGGCCGCGTCCGAGTACGACGCGAAGTGGGGGATCTCCTACGGCCCCGACGGCCGCGCCCAGGTGGTCGGCAAGATGCGCCGCGCGCTGGGCGGTGACGCGCACTTCGGGCGCTCGCTCGAGATCGGAGCCGGGACCGGCTACTTCACGCTGAACCTGCTGCGCGCCGGGATGGTCGACGAGGCCGTGGCGACCGACATCTCGCTCGGCATGCTGCACGAGCTCGAGGAGTCGGCCAAGCGGCTCGGCGTGCGCGTGTCGACCGCGCAGTGCGAGGCCGACACGCTCCCGTTCCCCGACGACTCGTTCGACCTCGTCTTCGGCCACGCCGTGCTCCACCACCTGCCGGACCTCGAGGCGGCCTTCGCCGAGTTCCGGCGGGTGCTGCGCCCGGGCGGGCGGATCGCGTTCGCGGGCGAGCCGTCGCGCCACGGCGACCGGATCGCGGGGATCCCCAAGCGCGCGGCGATGGCGGTCGCGCCCGCCTGGCGGCGCGTGATCGGCGCCCGCGAGCGGCCGCTGCCCGCGACCGACGGCGCCGAGCGCGACCACTGGCTCGAGCACGTCGTGGACGTGCACGCCTTCACGCCGGGGCAGCTCGAGGAGCTGGCCGAGCGCGCCGGGTTCGAGCGCGTGCGGGTGACCGGCGAGGAGCTGGTGGCCGGCCTGTTCGGCTGGATGAACCGCACGCTCGAGTCGACCGCCGAGCCTCGGGACGTGCCGATGAGCTGGATCCGCTACGCCTACTACGGCTATCTCGGGCTGAAGCAGGTCGACGCGCGGCTGCTCGAGGGCCGGCTGCCGCCGGCGATCTTCTACAACCTGCTGATCTCCGCCGAGGCGCCGGGTAGTCCCGCCTTGCGCCGGCGCACGAACGCGGTTAGCGTCGCGCCATGACAGCGAGCACGATCTTCCAACCGGTCAACAACGCGGTACTGCCGTCCCAGTCGGGCGAGGGGTTCGTCCTGGAGGAGAGCATCCAGTTCAGCGGCGGCGACGCGCTGATCGGCTTCTCGGCCTCGGGCTGGTCGTCCTCGGTCGGCGAGATCTCGATGGAGCTGTGGCTCGACGGGCAGCCGACCGGCGGGCGGCTCGCGATCTACGCCAACCAGACGGCCATGCACCTCTCGCTCGGCCACACCTGGGTCTGGTGCCGCGACCTCGCGCCGGGGCAGCACACCATCGCCCTGATGGCCGGCCCCACGACGATCACCGACCTCAACGACCGCGCCTGCGTGACGGTGTGGGAGATGGGTGACGGCTGCGCGGTGCGCTTCACCGACGACGCCCCCTGCCCGCCCGGCACCGGGGACGTGCTCATGAAGTACGCGGTCGAGACGTCCGGAGGCGAGCAGGTCCTGATCTGCGCCGGAGCCTCCGGGTGGGCCGGGTCCAATGCGATGGTCGTCGGCGCGAGCGTCCAGCTCGACGGCGCTCCGCTGGTGTCGACGGAGGTGTTCGCGAACGCCTCCGGCATGCACCTGGCGACGGTGCCGACCGCCGTCGTGGCGGCGGGGCTCCCGCGCGGCTCGCACGCGGTGATGATCGAGGCCGCGGCCACCACCGCGACCGACGGCGGCGACACCGCGCACCTCGCGGTCGTCGAGTGGGTCGACCCCTCGCAGGCGCCCACCGTGCTCGCCACCCTCGAGAACGTCGCCGCCCAGAGCCAGAGCGGCGAGGGGCAGCCGGTGGCGCGGACGACGTTCCAGTCGAGCGGTGGCACGCTGCTCGTGAGCGTGAACGTGTCCGGCTGGACGGAGGGCACGAACGTCCCGCTCATGGTGGGCGTGCAGGTGGACGGCACGTCGCTCGGCTTCGTCGAGATGTTCGCCAACCCGAAGGAGACGCACATGGCGATGGTGTCCAACGACCTGGTCCTGAGCGGGGTCGCGGCCGGCCCGCACACCCTCACCCTGATCGGGGAGGCGAACACCAACACCGACTACAACGACCGCGTGTCGGTGCTGATGATGGAGTTCCCGGCCGGCTAGGAAGCCCGCGGTGAGCCGACGGGCGTAGGCTGCCCATATCGCCGACGTGCGCGACAGCTTCCCCCTGTTCCCGCTCGGGATCGTGCTGCTGCCGACCGAGATCGTGCCGCTGCACATCTTCGAGGACCGCTACAAGCTGATGATCGGCGAGTGCGTCGAGCGCGACGGCGAGTTCGGGATCGTGTGGCTCGGCGACGACGGCCTCAGGGAGGTCGGCTGCACGGCCCGGGTGGCGCAGGTGCTCGAGCGGATGGACGACGGGCGGATGAACATCCTCGCCCAGGGCGGGCGGCCATTCCGGCTGCTGCGCAGGATCGAGGCGCTCCCGTACCCGGCTGGGGACGTGGAGATGCTCGACGACAGCGACGAGGGCGACGAGCTGCTCGCCGCCGAGGCGCGCGAGGCGTACGCGGACCTCGTCGAGACGGTCACCGACAACCGCCCCGGCATCGACGAGCTGGACGGGCTCGGCTCGTACGGGATGGCCGCCACGATCGAGCTCGCGGCCGCGCCCAAGCAGGCGCTGCTCGAGGAGCGCTCCGAGGACGCGCGGCTGAAGACGGTCGGCGACCTGTTCGCCGCCGCGCTCCAGCGGATCGAGAGCGCCGAGGAGGCCCAGGAGCGGGCGAAGTCGAACGGGAAGGTGCGCTTCTAGCGAGCCGGCGCGCCGGGGCACAGCTCGGCGCGCAGCCTGAGCGTGAGGAGCGTCGCCTTCGGCAGGATCGGGTCCTGGCGCGAGCGCTCCATCCAGGTGACGGTCGCACCGCGCATCTGGGCGCGGAAGTGGCGGCCCCCGTTCGCGTCCGGGAAGTTGGTCCGCTCGTCCGCCAGCTCCTGGAGCTCGCGCTCGACCTCGCGCGCCTCGAGCAGCCGGCCGCTTTCGAGCCGCTCGAGCTCACCCCCGTTGCAGCTCCCGCGCCCGTCGTCGGTCACCACGACGCGGGTGAAGTGCGCGCCGCGCTCCTCGAGCGCGATCAGATCGCCGCCGGGGTTGCCGCAGCCGGCGAGAACGGCAACGGCCGCGATGAGGGAGAGGGCTCGGCGCACCCGGCGATTGTGGCGATCGGCTAGCGGACCACCACGGCCGCGCCGCCGCGCCGCGGGTCGCCGCCGCCTGAGAGCGCGCCCGTCTCGAAGTCGCGCGCCACCGCCTGCACCCCGCCGAAGTACAGGCTGCGCTCCGCGAAGCGGATCACCTCGCGGCCCTCCGCCGCCAGCGCGGCCAGCTCGCCCTCGTCGATCCCGGGCTCCGCCTCCACCGCCCGGCCCTCCCAGTGCACGCGCGCGCGGTCGACCGCCTCCTGCGCCGGCAGCTCGTCGTCGATCACCGCGAGGATCGTCTGGAGGATCGCCGAGCGGATGCGGTTCGAGCCCGCCGAGCCGAGCGCGATCTGCGCCCGGCCGTCCTGGAGCACCACCGTCGGCGCCATCATGCTCGGGATCCGCTGGCCGGGCGGATGGCGGTGGAAGCCCATCGGGTTGAGGTCCTCCTCGCCGAGCATGTTGTTGAGGTGCATCCCGGTGCCGGGCACGACGACGCCGGAGCAGGAGCCGTTCGAGCAGGTGACGCTGGCGCAGCGCCCCTCGTCGTCGAGGACCGACACGTGCGTTGTCGAGCCGAGCCGCGAGGCGGCGCGCTCCAGCGCCTCCTTGGCCAGGAAGCGCTCCAGGTAGCCCTCGGAGTGCAGCCCCTGGACGAACTCGTCGGTGCGCGCGCGGTTGGCCTCGTCCATCACGTCCACGAGCATCCGCACGTCGGCCCGGCGCCCGCCGCGCTCGAGCAGGCCGAGCGAGTAGGCGATCAGGATGCCGCCCGACGACGGTGGCGGGTTGGTGAGGATCTCGCGCCCGCGGTAGTGCGCGCGCGCCGGCTCGCGCTCGATCACCTGGTACTGGCGCAGGTCCTCGCGCGTGAGCAGGCCGCCGCGCTCGAGCACCCACCCGGTCACGGCGTCAGCCACGTCGCCGTCGTAGAGGAAGCCGGGCCCCTCGGCGCCGAGGCGGTCGAGCAGGTCGCCCAGCTCGGGCAGGCACAGGTTGTCGCCGGGCCGCGCGAGCCTGCCGTCGGGGGCGTAGATCGCCTTCGCCTCGGGGGTCGAGGTCAGGATCGGGCCGAGGATCTCGAGGAACGACCCCTCCATCGGCTCGACCCGGTGCCCCTCGCGCGCGATGCGGGCCGCGAAGCCGGTGAGGTCGCCGAGCCGCAGGGTGCCGAAGCGGCGCAGCGCCTGAGCGAGCCCGACGGTGGTCCCGTAGGCGCCGCACGACGACGGGCCCACGTTGAACGTCTGGACCGCCTCCTCGGAGAAGCGCAGCTCGATCGGCACGAGCGCGGCGGGCTCGTCGCCGCCGTCGAGCCCGCGGCCCGGCGCCGCCACGAAGAAGTCGAGCAGGTGGTCCTCGCCGCCGGCCGTGTGCACGAGCATGAACCCCCCTGCCCCCGGCCCGGTCAGCGGGGACTCGGTCACGAACGACGCGAGCACGGCCGCCACCGCGGCGTCGACCGCGTTGGCGCCCTCTCGCAGGGCAGCCGCGCCCGCCTCAGCGGTCAGCGGATGACCGGCTGCGACCACCCCGCCCATGGGGCGATGCTAACCCGGCTAGGACCGGGGCAGGAACTCCGGGATGTCGATGTCGTCGAGCGCGGAGCCGTTGGTCGACGCGCCGCGCATCACGCGCGGCTCGGCGTCGGCCTCGCGCGCGGCACGCGCGGTGTCGCGCCCGGAGCCGGCTCGCACCGCCGGCCGGTCGCCGTAGCCGGTGGCCACCACGGTCACCCAGACCTGGTCCACCACGTTCTCGTCGACCATCGCGCCGAAGATGATGTTGGCGTCCGGGTGCGCGGCCTCCGCGACCGCCTTGGCGGCCTCGTTGACCTCCCACAGCGACAGGTCCCGCCCGCCGGTGATCGACAGCAGGATCGAGCGGGCGCCCTCCACCGAGGTCTCCAGCAGCGGCGAGGCGACGGCGTGCGTGGCCGCCTCCATCGCGCGCTGCTCGCCCACGCCCATGCCGATGCCCAGCAGCGCCGGGCCGGCGTCGGCCATGATCGTGCGCACGTCCGCGAAGTCGAGGTTGATGAGCCCCGGCAGCGTGATCAGGTCCGAGATGCCCTGCACGCCCTGGCGCAGCACGTCGTCGGCCATCCGGAACGCGTCGACCATCGACACGCGCTTGTCGAGCACCGACAGCAGGCGCGTGTTCGGGATCGTGATGAGCGTGTCGACCTCGGCGGCCAGCGCCTCGATGCCGCGGTCGGCCTGGTCCGCTCGCCGCGAGCCCTCGAACGTGAACGGCTTGGTGACGATGCCGACGGTGAGCGCCCCGAGCTCGCGCGCGATCCGCGCCACGACCGGAGCGGCGCCCGTGCCGGTGCCGCCGCCCGAGCCGGCGGCGATGAACACCATGTCCGAGCCCTTGAGCATCGCCTTCAGCGAGTCGTAGGAGTCGAGGGCCGCCTGGCGGCCGATCTCCGGATCCGACCCGGAGCCGAGCCCGCGGGTCACGTCGCTGCCGATGTGCTGGGTGACCGGGGCGCTCGACTGCTGGAGCGACTGGACGTCGGTGTTGACGGCGATGAAGTCGACGCCCTCGACGCCGGCCTCGATCATGCGGTTGACCGCGTTGACGCCGGCTCCGCCCACGCCGACCACGCGCAGCACGGGCTGGAGCACGGGCTCCGGCGCCGACGCGGCGGGGTCGGGGACCTCCCGGCCGTAGCGGCCGCGGTACTCGTCGTCGCGCGCGGAGGAGCGGTCGAGCATGTCCTCGGGTATGTCGGTCGAGAACACCTCCTCGAGCCGCTGCTTGGGGCCGCGGACGCCCGGCTC
>DASVWC010000022.1:0-17914 GCA_036389835.1 Thermoleophilaceae bacterium
ACTTGATGTCGATGCGCCAGCCGGTCAGGCGGGCGGCGAGGCGGGCGTTCTGGCCCTCGCGGCCGATCGCCAGCGAGAGCTGGTCGTCGGGCACGATGACCGTCGCCTGCTTGCCGTCGTCGTCGACGAGCACCTCGCGCACGCGCGCGGGGGACAGCGCCTTGGCGACGAATCGGGCCGGCTCGTCGTTGTAGGGGATGATGTCGATCTTCTCGCCGCGCAGCTCCGAGACGACCATGCGCACGCGCGAGCCGCGCGGTCCGACGCACGCGCCGACCGGATCGACGCCGTCGGCGTGCGAGACGACCGCGATCTTCGAGCGGTAGCCGGGCTCGCGCGCGACGTTGGCGATCTCCACGAGGCCGTCGGCGATCTCGGGCACCTCGAGCTCGAAGAGCTTCTTGATGAGCTCGGGGTCGCGGCGGCTGACGATGATCGACGGGCCCTTCGTCGACGGCGACACCTCCTTGATGACGGCCTTCACGCGCTGGGAGTGGTCGTAGCGCTCGCCGTCGACCTGCTCGGACTTCGGCAGCAGCGCCTCGACGCGCTCGCGCAGCTGCACGAGCGTGTAGCGGTTGTCCGACTGCTGGACGATGCCGGTGATCAGCTCGGAGACGCGGTCGCGGTACTCCTCGTACATCATGTCCCGCTCGGCCTCGCGGATCCGCTGGAGGATCACCTGCTTGGCGGTCTGAGCGGCGATGCGGCCGAAGTCGTCGGGCGTGACGTCGCGCTCCTCGATCTGGTCGCGGAACTCCTCGAGCTTCTCGAAGTCGAGCTCGGGCTCCGGGGGCTCGCGCTGCTCGCCGGTCTCCGGGTCCACCAGCGACTCCTCGAGCTCCACCTCGACCAGCACCTGCTCCTCGATCTCCGGCGGGATCAGCAGCTCGTAGACCTTGAAGTCGGCGGTGTCGCGGTCCATCTCCACGCGCGCGTACTGCGCGGACTCCGGCGTCTTCTTGTAGGCGGACAGGAGGGCGTCCTCGAGCGCGAGCATGAGCCGCTCGGCCGAGATCCCCTTCTCCCGCTCCAGGACGTGGACTGCCTCGACTATCTCCTTCGACATCTCCTCATCCCTCCAGCAGGTTGCCGCGTTTGACGTCCTCGTAGGGGATCGTGACGACCCCCTCGTCGGCCGCGACCGTGACCTCGTCGTCAGTCGCGGCGACCAGCTCGCCAGTGAAGCTCTTGCGCCCGTGGTGGTCGCCGCGCGTGCGGACGCGAACCTTGCGTCCCACGAAGCGGCGGTAGTGGTCCGGCTTGCTCAGCGGGCGCTCGGGGCCCGGCGACGAGACCTCGAGCGAGTACTCCGTGAGCAGATCGCGAAGGTGGGAGGTGACGCGCTCGCACAGGGCGAGGCTGACGCCGTCGGGATGATCGACGAACACGCGCACCCGCTCGGCGCCGACGCGCTCGGCCAGCAGCACCTCGACCTCGGGCTCCGCCGTGCTGAGTCGCGTCTCGATCCTGGTCTGTATGTCTCTCTCCACTCTCGAATCCGGGCGAAAAAAAAGGCGGGCTGCGAAGCCCACCTCCAGGTGCGGCGACACGCGCCGCAGATGAAAGTCCTAGCGGCGGCGAGTATAGCTCCGCAACTTGAGGCGCGTGGACGCGTTTGACGTGCATGCGCTCGGGACTCGCGGCCCTTCTGCTCGGCGCCCTCGTCGGCGCCGTGATCGCCATGCCGTCGGGCGCGCACGACTCCCTCGCGCCGCGTGGCGCGCACCACCACTGGCTCCCGAACGAGCCGTGGTCGATGAAGCACTGGGTGCCCTACGACGAGTCGGAGCTCTACGCGATCCTCGGCATCGACACCCGCACGCTGTTCGAGTGGATGGCCGACGACCACCACACGATCGCGCAGCTCGCGCGCAAGCGCGGGGTCGAGCCGCGGACGCTGGCGAAGCGGCTGATGGCTCCCCGGCGCGCCTCGCTGACGCCGAAGCAGTACCGGGTGCTGCGCGCTCGCGCCGAGCGCACGCTGACGCAGGGCCACCTCGGCCAGCACGTGCTCTTCCACGTGTTCCACGGTTCGCACCTGAACGGCCACGAGGACGGGCACATCACGCACCTGTTCGGGGTCTCCCGCGCGGAGTACAACCGGCTGCGCCAGAAGGGGCTGAGCCCGTACGAGATCGCCGACCGCCACGGGCGCGACCGAGCCGCCATCCGCGAGCACGTGATCGAGGCGCTGCGCGAGGAGTCGGCCCGCGGTGTGCGCGAGAGGGCCCAGACCCAGTCCCAGGGCGACCGGATGCTCGCCCGCCAGCTTCGCGTCGTCGACTGCTGGCTCACGCGACCGCTCGCCAAGAACGACCCGGAGAACCCGTTCGGCGACACCTGGGGCTGGCACGGCCCGCACAAGCGCGGCACCCGCAACGGCATCACGAACGCGAAGACGCCGCGCGGCTGCTGGGCTCCTCTGCCCGAAGCCTGAGCTCGCGCAGCGTCGCCACGACGTACTCGGGGTCGTGCATCACCTGGTGCGCCGTGAAGCGCACGTACGTGCGGCCGGCGAGCAGGTGCACGTGGTCGCGCCGGCGATCCTCCCGCTGCTGCTCCGCCGTGCGGTGGTAGCGCAGGCTGTCGCACTCGACGACCAGGTTGAGCTCGGGCCACCAGAAGTCCACCCTCCCCCGCCCCAGCCGTCGCTGACTCTCCGGCCTGCCGAGCCCCGCGCGCTCGGCGAGCGGCAGGAACAGCCGCTCGATCTCCGACTCGGTGACGACGAAGGTGTGCTCGTCGAGCAGCGTCACGAGGAGCGGGACCCCCGGCTCGCCGAGGTGCTCGTCGAGTCCCTCGCGGAGCGAGTCGGCCCGCAGGAGGTTGCGGGCGTCGGCGGCGTTGACGAGCCGCTCGGCCGCGGGGCGGTCGCACTCCGCGGCGAGGTCGATGACGGTGCGCAGCGGGCTGGTGACGGGGATGCCCCAGTGGCGGGTGATCTCGCCAGAGGCGAGTGCGCGGCGGTGGACTCGGATCCCGTCGCGATGCCGGCCGCTGCGAACGGCCGGCAATGACAGGTGGATCAGCCGGTCGCGCTGCTTCCAGATGTCCCAGAGCTCGCCTGCGCTCGCGTGGCTCAGCACCGCGTCGTCCCCACGGCTCAGTAACGCTGCGCGCAGCCGGCCGTGCTTGGTGAGGCTCGGTGTGCCCATCGCGTAGACACCGCGCCACTGCGTGCGGTGCAGCCGCCCCGCCGCGAGCGCCCGCTCGATCGCCTTGTGGCTCCAGCCGAGCGCGAGAAGCTGCCGGCGAGCGATCGCATTGTGCTGCCTTCGGGCCAGCTCCACCGCCCTCATCCAGAGCGTCTGTGCGTTTTCACCCCTCATATGGGGGTAAAGCGCACAACCGTCTCGAATTCGCCCCCCTCAGGCCTCGACCAGCAGCGTCACCGGGCCGTCGTTGACCAGGGCGACTTCCATGCGGGCCCCGAAGCTGCCGCCCGCCGCGCCCAGGCTGGAGACGACTCGCTCGTAGAGGGGCCGCGCGTGCTCGGGACGCGCGGCCTCCACGAAGCTCGGCCGGTTGCCCTTGCGCGTGTCCCCGTAGAGCGTGAAGTTCGAGACGCACAGGATCGCGCCGCCCGCGTCGGAGACCGACAGGTTCATCCGGCCCGCGCCGTCGTCGAAGACCCGGAGCGCCGCGATCTTGCGGGCGATCCGGTCCGCCGCGGCCTCGTCGTCGCCCGCCCGCACGCCCAGCAGCACCAGCAGGCCCGGCCCGATCGACGAGACGACCGACCCGTCGACGGAGACCGACGCCGACGAAACGCGCTGGACGACCGCCCTCACTACCTACCCTCCCCCTCATCGCCGCCGTTGACGTAATCAATGCATATCTGCAGTCGCTGCCGGAGCCGGCCCGGCGCCTCGCGCATGGCGAGTGGGGCCTCACGCTCCCCGCCGAGTCCGCCGGCGGCTGGCCGTGCGACATCGGCCTGCGCGTGGACGACGGCCTCCTCAAGGTCCAGGCATACGCGCACGCGGCGCGCGCGGACCTCGATCCGAGCGTTCTCCTCCAGTGGAACCGCCAGACCCGCCTCGTGCGGATGGCCCTGACCCGCTCGGGCGACGTGTGGGTGCTCGGCGACCTGCCCGTGCAGGCGGTGGACGAGCAGGGCGTCGACCGCCTGCTCGGACTCGTCGCCGAGGGCGTCCTCGCGGTGCGCGGCTACGCCCGGGCCCTCGCCGAGCCGCCGCCCGCCGAGCCGTCCGGCTGGATCAGCCCAGGACCCTGACGACCTCGCTGTCGGTGTCCCTCATGCACCACTCGGCGCCGCTGTCCACCGTCAGCGTGGCCGTGTAGCTGCCCGCCCGCGTGTAGATGTGCTTGACGGTCTTGCCGGTCGCGCCCGTGCCGTCGCCGAAGTTCCACGTGTAGCTCTCGATGTGGCTCGGGCAGCTGATCTGGAACGTGAACGGCAGCGACAGCGAGCCGTCGAAGGTCGTGGCCACGCCGGTGACCGTCGGATTGGGCGCGACGGTCATGTTCGCCGAGATCGCGCCGGCCGAACCCGGAACCGCCAGGACCGCCACGGTGACCGCCATCGTTACGAGCTTCCTCATGTGCTTCCCCCTAATCGAGCCGTTGCCGTTAGGCCGTTGCCGTTTACCGAACCCGGAACTCCTTCGAGTTCCGCCGCGTCGTCTTGCGCTCGACATTCCCACTCTGGTCCGCCCCGTAAGCGCGCACCACGTAGCGCCCGCGCCCCAGCTTCACCCGCTTGGCCGTGAACGACCACTCGAGCTTCAGCCGCTTCAGCGAGTACTTGCCCTTCGTTCGCAGCCGCACCGGCTTCGAGCAGCTGCGGCGCTTGCCGAAGCGGTTGTCCGGCCCGAGGAAGCGGCACTTGCGCCCGTCGCGCCGGGCGATCGACACCGACGTGGCGAGGGCGTTGCGCTCGGCGGCCGTGCGGCAGCCGGTGTCGGCCGTGCGCCCGCGGACCAGCAGCCGCTTGCCCCTGCGCGATGCCGTGACGGGGACCTTGATCGAGCTCAGCGGGGCCTTCCGGTCGTTGCACAGGCCAGCGGAGGAATCGAGCCCCGGCGGCGCGCCCGGCAGCGGGTCGCGCGTGGAGAGAACGGTCACCGGCCCGACGTTCCCCTGGTCGTCCACCGCGCGCAGCGCGAGGTAGCGCTGGAGCGACCCACCGAGCTCGACGGCCTGCACCGCGCCCGGCTCACCGGGCTTCAGCGCCACCGGGATCGGGTTGCCCTCGGCGAAGCTCGCCGCGTCGAGCTTCGAGTCTGACGAGACGAGCTCGTAGCGGGCGGCCCTGCCGCACAGCAGGTCGTCGCCCGGCGCCTTGAACCCGAGGCCGCGCTCGAAGAGCTTGACCTCGATCGGCGCGCCCGGGTCGACCGCGTCGCGCGTGTAGTCGCCCGAGTTGGCCAGGTCGTGGTGGAACTTCGGCCACGAGGCGGGCGAGCACGCCGGGGCGCCGGTGCGATAGGCGAACACCGCGCCGTTGCGAGTGCTGGCCACGACCGTCTTGCGCGCGGCGGCATCCGTGTCGAGCGTCCCGAACGACCCGATCAGCGGGTTCGCGACCATCCAGTCCGAGGTCAGCTTGGGGAAGCGGGCAACGGCGGCGCCGCCCCCGTCGTATGCCTGCAGGTCGAGGTGGGCCGACCCCTCGAGCAGCTCCTCGCCCTCCTTGCCGTCGATGTCGGCCACCGACGGCCCGGTGATGAACTGGAGGTCGTTCATCCGCGCCGGGAAGCCCGACCGGAACTTGCCGGTCGTCGGGTCCCACGCCGAGACGAAGTCCTGCCCGCCGGTCTGGTACTCCGGCGCGGCCACGTCGAGCGCGCGGATCAGCCCGGCGGTGGGCCCGAGGAACGACACGCCACCGGCGAAGTTGCCGAACGCCGGGTGCCCGACCGCCGGGAACGTCGGCCGGTCGCCGCCGCCGCCGGTGTCGGTGTCCATCGCGTGGTCGCCGGAGTCGTCGCGCCCGATGCACGACGTGCCGTCGCCGTTGAAGACGTAGCCCACGCCGTTGTTGCCGAACGCGCCGATCTTGAGGCCCTTGCCGCCGTTCGGGCACTCGAGCGGCGCGAGTGCCGGTGCGCCGGTCACGCCCTCGCCGACCACCGGCAGCAGCCCCGGCATGAGCAGCGTCATCTTCACCGGCCAGCCCGCCACCGACCAGTCGGGCGTCTTCGGGTTCGCATCGCGATCGCCCTCGGGCTTCAGCGCGAACAGCCGGGTGTTCGCGTTCGCCAGCGCGCCGGTGCGCGACAGGATCTGCGACGAGACCGCGTTCCCGCCGCCGATGTTCGCCCCGCCCTCGCTGCCGCCGTGCGAGTACTGCTCGTTGGTGCCCACGACGATCTCGGGCCGCGCGTCACCCGCGACGTTGCCCACGCCCGGCGTGTCGATGATCGCGCCCTGCTCGTCGTCGGCGCGGGCGTCGGACTTGAAGCCGACCCGGTGCGTCGCGCCGTCGACCGACTCGACCTTCGCCGGGTCGACGACCAGCACCGGATAGCCCGGCACTCCGGAGCCGTCGTGCTGGAACGCGTAGACGTGGCGGTCCATCCCGGCCGCGATCACCTCGAGCCGGCCGCCGTCGTCGCGGTCGAGGTCGGCCGCCACCGGCGACCCGATGAACCCGTGCTGGGTCCGGTTCGTCTTGCCCTTGCGGACGTTCTCGAACGGCTTGAGCGGCTTGCCCGAGTAGGCCGGGTTCGCCTCGCGCTTCCAGACCAGCTTGCCGCGCGAGCTCCAGGCGTAGACCTTCCCCTCGAAGTCGGCGGCCAGCACCTCCAGCGACCCGTCACGGTCGAGGTCGGCCACGGCCACCGACGCGAGGAACGAGCCGAACGACGCGCCCTCCGACACCTCGCCGCTCTTGAACGCGCGCCCGCCGGTGTGCAGGGGGAGCGGGTCGGAGTGGACCGGCCAGCCGGGGGCCTGCGACCCGTCGGGCTTGATCGCGTTCACCCGTCCGTCGTCGGTGCCGTAGATCAGCTCGTTGCGGTTGTCGCCGTCCAGGTCCGCGAACGCCGGGGAGGACTCGGTGCCGCCCGGATGGCGCTTCGGGAACCCGTCGAGCAGGTCCTGGTCGCGGTGGAGGTAGAGGTTGCGCCGGTCCTCGCCGGTCGCCGCGACCGGCGGGCTGCCCGCGGCCGCGACGGTCGCCACCACGCGCACCGTGAAGCCGTACGGGTCGCTGTTCGGGCGCCCGTTGGAGGTCTGCCCCGCGCCGCAGCCCGGCTCGCGGTCGCGGAAGTCGCACGCGTCGGAGGGGAAGCGCGACTTGAGGTCGGCGAGGTCCAGCGCGGCCACGGCGCCGTCGATCGGGTCGGTGCGGTTGGTCCCGTCGCAGACCGGCGAGGGCACCGCCTTGAAGTCGCCCGGCTGCGCGTCGGTGGTCAGATGGTTGTTCGGGTACGAGCCGGGCGCGACGTAGACCTTGCAGCTGTAGGGGGCGCCGCGGGCCCACACCTGCGCGCGCAGCTCCGCGGTCGGCTGGCCGGGGTCCACCTGCGCGAACCAGTCCGGCGAGGTGATCTCGACCTCCGGGTTCGTGTAGCCGCGGGCGGGGCGGTCCACCGCGCGGAAGGTGTTGACCCTGCCCCAGCCGTAGAACTGGTCGTGGCCGAAGCGCGCCGGGTAGCTGCGGCTGTCGGGCGGGAACACGATCGGCCGGTTGGCGTTCACCTGCGTCTGGAGCGCGCCGTTCGGGTCGGTGCAGCCGTCCGGCCTGCCCGCGCACGACGGCTCGGCGACCGGCTGCGCCGCGAGGAAGTTCACGTCGTCGGGCTGCGCCTGTGCTCCGAAGGCGCCGGACGCCATGAGCTGGCGGACCTCGTTCGCGCTCAGCGGGCACGGGCTTCCGTCCGTGCGCCTGCAGGTCGGGTGCGGGCTGAGCTTGCCCTGCGCCACGCCGTTCAGCGCCGCGCTGTAGATCAGGCCGGCCATCCCGGACCCGACGCCGGTCGCGTCCGAGGAGCAGCTCGTGCTCGGGATCGCGAGCGTGATCTTCGAGCCGAAGTTCGTGCAGCCGTTGAAGGCGAGGTAGGACTTCGGGATCCCCGGCACGCCCTCGATCTCGTTGTTGCGGACCGAGTTGACGACGATCGTGTGCGGCAGCGACGAGACGTAGTTGTGGTGCTGCGCGGCCTCGTCGGCGGCCGACGCGATCACCACCACGCCGTGGTTGTAGGCGTAGTCGATCGCCTCGCGCGCGATCCGCGTGTTGTTGAGCGTGCCGAGCGCCTCCTGGATGACGTACACGCCGTTGTCCACGCCGTAGATCACCGCCTGCGCGAAGCGGCTGGCGTCGGCGACGAACGAGTCGCCGACGCGCGTCGGGACGAACATGCAGTTCGGGCAGGTGCCCTGGTCGCCCCGGTTGTCGGCCACCTCGGAGGTCGAGCCCTGGGCCTCGCCGGTCCCGTGCCCGTAGTCGACGTCGTCGAACGCGTCGTTGTCGTCGTCGAGGAAGTCCCAGCCGGCGATGTCGTCGGCGTAGCCGTTGCCGTCGGCGTCACTGCCGTCGCTGAAGGCGATCAGCACGTCCTGCGGGTCGAAGGTCCCGGGCAGCACGTTGCTCGGCGTGTCCTTGCGCAGGCGCGAGTCGCACGCGTAGTCGACGAGGTTGAAGACGCCGTCGCCGTTGGCGTCGTAGTCGCTGCCGTAGGAGCCGCAGCTCACGCCGCCGAGGAGGGCGGGGCCGCCGTGGTTGGGCTTCGGCAGCTCGCCGCGGTTCAGGCGGATCTTGTTGTGGAGGTCGAGCTCCCGCCAGCGGATCCCGGAGTCGAGCACGGCGATCGACACGTCCGGGCGGCCCGTCGTCACCGTCCAGGCGGTGTCCTTGCTGGCGTCGGCGTCGGCCACGGACCCACCGCGCACGCCGAACTGCTCCTGCGGCTGGAGGTTCACCGGCAGGTTGTTCGGCTCCGGCGTGGCCGCGAACTTCCAGGTGTTCTCCTCGTTGAGGTCGGGCGGGACCTGGCCCTTGTCGGTGCGCAGCTGCGTGTAGTCCTTCTTGTCCGCGCCCGGCCGCGCGTAGGGGAACTCGGCGTCGGCGACGCCGGCCGTGCCGAGCACGGCTGCCCCCGCGACGATTGCGATGAATACGCGACGCACCCTTCCCCCGGCCGGGGAGGATAGGCGCGTTCGGCTAAGCCGCGCGCAGGCGGTCGCGGTAGACGCGGTAGTCGGCCCGGTCCGGCCGCAGCTGGGCGGCCAGCGCCAGGTGGCGGCGCGCCTCCTCGCGGCGGCCGGTCTTCTCGCACGAGCGGCCGAGGCAGAAGATCGCGAAGTCGTTCACCGGGTAGCGCTCGACCACCGCCGCGAACTCCTCGCGCGCGTCGGCGTAGCGGCCCGAGCGGAAGTACGCGCGGCCGAGCGCCTCGCGGATCGAGCTCTTGTCGGGCTCGAGGGCGCGGGCGCGCTCGAGCGGGATCGCCGCGGCGGAGAAGTCGCCGGCCTCCAGCAGCGCGCTGCCGCGCTGGAAGAGGTCGTAGACGTGCTCGCCGCGCGCCTCGGGGGTCTCGTGCTCACCCATGCGCGACGCGCTCCGCGCGCAGCTCCTCGACGAGGTCGAGGACCGCCCCCGCGACCTCGGCCTTCGACGCCAGCGGCACCTCGCGCACGCCGGCGCGCGTGACGATCGCCACCTCGTTCTGCTCGACGTCGAACCCGATGTCCGTGCGCGAGATGTCGTTGACCACGATCGCGTCGAGGCCCTTGCGCTCGAGCTTCCCGCGCGCGCGCTCGACCGCGCCGTCGCCGTGCTCGGCCGCGAAGCCCACGAGGATCTGGCCGTCGCGCTCGGAGGCGAGCTCGGCGAGGACGTCCTCGGTCGGCTCGAGCCGCAGCTCCAGGCCGTCGCGCCCCGCCTTGCCCAGCTTGGTGCTCGCCGGGTCCGCCGGGCGGAAGTCGGCGACCGCGGCGGCCATGACGAGCACGTCGCACGCGGGGAACTCGGCTCGGGACGCGTCGCGCAGCTCGGCGGCGCTCTCCACGTCGACGTAGCGGACGCGGTCCGAGCGCGGCAGCGACACGTTGGCGGCCAGCACCGTGACCTCCGCCCCCCGCCGCGCCGCCTCCTCGGCCACAGCGAAGCCCATCCGCCCCGACGAGCGGTTGCCCACGTAGCGGACCGAGTCGATCGGCTCGCGCGTGCCGCCCGCGCTGACGAGCAGGCGCAGCCCGTCGAGCGAGCGCGGCGCGAACTCCGGCGCGCCGAGCGCGCCCTCGATCGCCGCCGCGACGTCGGCCGGCTCGGCCAGGCGGCCTGCCCCCCACTCGCCGCGCGAGGCCAGCGCCCCGGTGGTGGGCGGCACGATCAGCGCGCCGCGCGCGGCGAGCGTCTCGACGTTCGCCCGCGTGGCCGGATGGCTCCACATGCGGTCGTTCATCGCGGGCGCGAGGACCAGGGGCGCCGTGGACGCCAGCGCCGCGCTCGTCAGGAGGTTGTCCGCCAGGCCGCCGGCCAGCTTCGCGATCGTGTTCGCGGACGCCGGGACGACCGCCAGCACGTCGGCGCGCCGGACCAGCTCGAGGTGCGCGATCGGCGCGTGGTCGGGGGCCGGGTCGCCCGGGAACGCGCCGCGGGCGGGGTCGGGCTCGAACTCGTCGACGAGGACGGGGGCGCCGGTGATCCCCTCGAACGTGGCGCGGCCCACGAAGCGCTCGCTCGACGGCGTCTGCACCACGCGCACCGAATGCCCGGCCTTGCCGAGCAGCCGGACCAGCTCCACGGCCTTGTAGGCGGAGATCCCGCCCGTTACCCCGACGAGGACCCGCGCCATGCCGACCCTCGCGCTCTAGGTGCGGTAGCGGTAGTTGATCTTGCCCGCCGCCAGCTCCTCGAGCGAGATCTTGAGGTAGTTCTTCGAGCCCGTGTCGACCATCGGCGGCGGGTACTCGTCGAACGTCCCCTCGCCGAGGTTGTGGTAGTACGAGTTGATCTGGCGCGCTCGCTTCGCGGCGACCAGTACGCACGCGTAGTGCGAGTCGACGCGTTCGAGCAGTGTGTCCAAGCGGGGCTTGATCAAGTCCGGGCCTCTCCTTGCGGGCGGGACCAAATCGTAGCGGCGAGGTCCGAGAGCTCCTGCACCGCGGCGCTCAGGTCGTCGTTGACGATCACGTGGTGGAACTCGCCCTGCGCCTCGAGCTCCTCCTCGGCCTGCTCGAGCCGCGCCCGGATCACCTCGGGCGAGTCGGTCCCGCGCCCGACCAGGCGCTCGCGGAGGACCTCCCTGGACGGCGGCGCGATGAACACCTGCGTGGCCTCGGGGAGCGCCTCGCGCACCTGGCGGGCGCCCTGGACCTCGATCTCGAGGACGACCGGGCCGTCGGCGACCTCGTCGCGCAGCGTCCCGTAGCGGTTGCCGGCGTAGGTCGCGTGCTCCAGGAAGTCACCGGCCGCGACGCGCCGCTCGAACTCCTCGGCGCTCAGGAAGTGGTAGTCGACCCCGTCGCGCTCACCCGAGCGCGGCTTGCGCGTGGTGGCCGAGACCGAGAGCCTGAGATCCGGAAACTCCCTGCAAAGCGACTTGATCAGCGTGCCCTTGCCGACCCCCGAGGGGCCGGTCACGACCAGCACGCGCGGCATCTACCTGCGCAGGTAGGACACCAGCTCGGTCCGCTGGCGCTGAGAGAGCCCGCCGATCGTCTTGCTCGGCGAGATGCGGCACTGCGTGAGGATCCTGTTGACCTTCACGCGGCCATACTTGGGCACCGCCAGCAGCAGGTCGAACACCTTTGCGGTCTGGAGGTACGCGGGCGGGTCGAGCAGCAGCGGGTGGATCTGCTTGCGGCCCGCCTTCAGCTCGCGCTTGAGCTCCGCGCGGCGCGTGCGGATCTCGTTTGCCCGCCGGAGGGCATCCATGCGTTGCGTGAGCGAACGCTCCGGGGCCCCGAGCTGCGGTTTGGACGTGGGCGGGGCAGCGGGCGGCACGAGGCGGCGATATTACACACGGTGAGCGGGTCGTAAAGGTCTGACGGCCGGTTTTTTCGCCAATTCAGCTAGACCTCGACCTGAGCTTCACGCCAGTTGGGGTTACTTGATGGTTTTCGGGCGCTTTGCAGGGGTTTTGTGATATCGGGCGGGCGGGAGTGCGCCAAGCCGCTCGAAAAGCCCCGCACCGAGCACTAAATGACGCCTCGGTCACGGGTGGCCGTGCTCAGGTACGGGCGGGCTCCGCGGCCTCCGTCGCGGCCGGCGGCGCGAGCGCGGCGAGCTCGGACGCGATGCGGCGGCCGGCGGCGGGGTCGCGGAAGCTCTCGGTGCCGACCGCGATCGCGGCCGCGCCCGCGTGGAGGAAGTCGCGCGCGTCGCTGCCGCTCGCGATCCCGCCCATCCCGATCACCGGGATCGCGACCCGGCGCGCGACGTCCGCCACCTGCGCGAGCGCCACCGGGCGCACCGCCGGGCCGCTCAGGCCGCCGGTGCCGCCGCCGAGCCACGGCTCGCGCGTGCGCGGATCGAGGGCCATGCCGCGCAGGGTGTTGATCAGGGAAACCGCGTCGGCGCCCGCCTCCTCGGCGGCCGCGGCCACGGCCGTCGGGTCGGTGGCGCTCGGGGTGAGCTTCACGATCAGCGGCTTGCCTGTGAGCGGCCGCAGGCGGGCGACCGCCGCGGCGGTCTCGGCCGGATCGGCGCCCATGACCGTCCCGGTCTCCACGTTCGGGCACGAGAAGTTCAGCTCGATCATCGCGACCTCGGCGCGCGCGCCGACGGTCTTGACCAGCATCGCCAGCTCCTCGCGGCTGAAGCCCATCACGCTCACGACCAGCGGCACGGGGAGCTTCGCGAGCTTCGGCAGGTCCTCCGCGAGGAAGCCCTTGAGGCCCTTGTTCGGGAGCCCGATCGAGTTGATCAGCCCGGCCGGCGACTCCCACAGCCGCGGCGGCGGGTTGCCCTGGCGCGGCGCGAGGGTGATCGTCTTCGAGACGAACGCGTCGAACGGGAACTGCTCGACCAGGGCGTCGCCGAAGGCGCGCCGGGCGGCGAGCGCGTCGAAGGTTCCGGAGCCGTTCAGGACCGGCCCGCGCAGCTCGACCCCGCAGAGCTCCATCAGTGACCCGTCCCCGCCACCAGGGCGGTCTCGAGCTCGGCCGCGTCGAGGACCGGCCCGTCCACGCAGAGGCGCACGTAACCCGCGCGGGTGGGGACGACGCAGCCATAGCAGGCGCCGAACCCGCAGGCCATGCCGGACTCCATGGCGAGCTGCGCGGGCACGCCGTGCTCGGCGCTCATCGCGCGCACCGCTTCGAGCATGGCGGGGGGACCGCACGCGTACACCTGCGCGCGCTCGCCGTCGGCGAGCGCCTCCCGGAGCGGCTCGGTGACCAGCGCGTGGCGTCCGGCCGAGCCGTCGTCGGTGCACGTCAACGGCGGCCGGGTGAAGAGGGTCGCGGCCTCGGCGTAGCGCGCGTTGCGGAAGCCGAGCATGACGGGCGCGTCCAGCTCGTCGCCGAGCGCGAGGATCGGGGCGGCGCCGATGCCGCCGCCGACCAGCAGGGCGCGGCCCTCCGGGGGGCGGAAGCCGAGTCCGAGCGGCCCGACGAGCAGCAGCCGCTCCCCCCGCTCCGCGTCCGCCAGCCGCTCGGTACCGGGGCCCACGGCCTCGAGCAGGAAATCGAGTCGCACCCCACCCCCCTCCACACGCGCCCGCGCGTGCGAGAAAGCGCGCGGCAGGTAGGGGCGCTCGCCACCGGAGTCCCAGCGCTCCTCCGTGGCGAGCATGTAGAACTGGCCCGGCCGCGGCACCGGCCCGCCCTCGTCGAGCACCGAGAGGAGCCGGTACCCGCCGAGCGCGCGCGACTCGACGACCGCCGCCGGCCGGCGCCCGAACGGCGCGAGGGTCCGCGGTGCGTCGCCACTGTCCTGCCTAACCGTTCCATATGAACGGTTAGGCAGGACGGTTCGGCCGTTCCCGCCCGTCACCCGGCCTCGCCACCCCGCGCCGTCGCCGTTTCCTCCTCGGAGGCCGCCTCGGCCGAGGCCGCGTGCAGCTCCTGGAGCGAGCGCACCTCCGGCGCCTCCCCCCGCCCCGCGCGGATCGCGCGCTGCGCCGCGCTGGCGCCGGTCATCGTGGTGATGCAGGGGATGCCGCGGGAGACGGCGGCGCGGCGGATCTCCCAGCCGTCGGCGCGCGCGCCCGAGCCGGTGGGCGTGTTGACCACGAGGTCGACGCCGCCGGACTCGATCCGGTCGACGACGTGGCCGGGCCCCTCGTAGACCTTGCTGATCCGCTCGACCGGGACCCCCATCCGCCGGATCGCCTGCGCGGTGCCGCCGGTGGCCAGGATCTTGAAGCCGAGGTCGTGCAGCCCGGCGGCGAGCTGGGTGGCGGCGGGCTTGTCGCCGTCGGTGACGCTGATGAACACCGTGCCGGAGGCCGGGAGCGAGGAGCCCGCCGCGGCCTGGGCCTTGCCGAACGCGGCCGGGTAGTCGCGCGCGACGCCCATCACCTCGCCGGTGGAGCGCATCTCGGGCCCGAGCAGCGAGTCCGCGCGGGCGAAGCGGTTGAACGGAAGCACCGCCTCCTTCACCGACACGTGCTCGCGGCGCGAGCGGCGGGCGGGCTCGAGCTCGGCGTCGAGCTCGGCGAGGCGCTCGCCGAGGATGAGCCGCGTGGCGAGCTTGGCCAGCGGCACGCCCACCGCCTTCGACACGAACGGGACGGTGCGCGAGGCGCGCGGGTTGGCCTCGATCACGTACAGCTCGTCGTCGCCGTGCACCGCGAACTGGATGTTGATCAGGCCGACCACGCCGAGCCGCAGCGCGATCTTCTCGGTGGCCGACTCGATCCGGCGCAGCATGTCGTCGCCGAGCGACATCGCCGGGATCACGCAGGCGGAGTCGCCCGAGTGCACGCCGGCCTCCTCCACGTGCTGCATCAGCCCGCCGACGGCCATCGTCTCGCCGTCGCAGAGCGCGTCCACGTCGATCTCGATCGCGTTCTCGAGGAAGCGGTCGAGGTAGATGACCGAGTCGTCCTCGCTGCGCACCGTCCTGCGCAGGTAGTCGCCGAGCTCGTCGGTGGAGTAGCAGATCTCCATGGCCCGCCCGCCGAGGACGTACGAGGGCCGGACGATCAGCGGGAAGCCGATCTCGCCGCCCATCCGCAGCGCCTCCTCGGCGCCGCGGGCCGCGGCCCACGCCGGACCGCGCAGGCCGAGCTCCGAGAGCACGTCCACGAACCGCGTGCGCTCCTCGGCGAGGTCGATCGAGTCGACCGGCGTGCCGAGGATCCGGACGCCCGCGGCCTGGAGGCCGTGCGCGAGCTTCAACGGGGTCTGACCCCCGAACTGCACGATCACGCCCTCGGGCCGCTCGACCTCCACGATGCCGAGCACGTCCTCGAGCGTGAGCGGCTCGAAGTAGAGGCGATCGCTCGTGTCGTAGTCGGTCGAGACCGTCTCGGGGTTGCAGTTGACCATCACGGCGTCGCGGCCCGATGCGCGCACGGTCATCGCCGCGTGCACGCAGCAGTAGTCGAACTCGATCCCCTGGCCGATGCGGTTGGGTCCGGCGCCGAGGATCATCACCGCGTCGCGGTCGCCGCGGCGGACCTCGTGGCGCGGCCCGTCCGGCCCCGGCCGCTCCCAGCCGGAGTAGAAGTACGGCGTCTCGGCCTCGAACTCGGCCGCGCAGGTGTCGACGGACTTGAACGTGCGCGCCAGGCCCGCCTGCGGATCCTCGCCGCGGGCGAGCGCGCCGATCTCGGCCAGGAACCACGGGGCGATCGCCGTGCGCGAGTGCAGCTCGTCCGCGGAGACCCCGCGCCGGAACGCCTCGAACAGCAGCTCGTAGCGCCCGTCGGCCGGCCGCTCGAGCGCGGTGAGCAGCTCCTCGGTGTCGGCGGGCGGCTCGGCGATCACGTCGAGCTCGCGCGAGCGCATCGCCTTGGCGAACGCCTGCTTGAACGTGCGGCCGATCGCCATCGCCTCGCCCACGCTCTGCATGTAGGTGGCGAGCAGGCCGTCGGCGCCCGGGAACTTCTCGAACGCGAAGCGCGGCCACTTGACCACGACGTAGTCGATCGCCGGCTCGAAGCTCGCCGGCGTGCGCCGCGTGATGTCGTTGTCGATCTCCTCGAGCGCGTAGCCGACCGCGAGCCGCGCCGCGATCTTCGCGATCGGGAACCCGGTGGCCTTCGAGGCGAGCGCCGAGGAGCGCGACACGCGCGGGTTCATCTCGATCACGACGATCTCGTCGGTCTCAGGGTTGACCGCGAACTGGATGTTCGAGCCGCCGGTCTCGACGCCGACCGCGCGGATCACCGCGATCGCCTGGTCGCGGAGCGTCTGGTACTGGGCATCGGTGAGCGTCTGCTGCGGCGCGACGGTGACCGAGTCGCCCGTGTGCACGCCCATCGGGTCCACGTTCTCGATCGAGCAGACGATCACGACGTTGTCGTTGCGGTCGCGCATCAGCTCGAGCTCGAACTCGCCCCAGCCGATCACCGACTCCTCCACGAGCACCTGCCCGATCGGCGACGCGGCCAGCCCCTCGGCCACGCGCTCGCGGTACTCGGACTCGTTGTAGGCCACGCCGCCGCCCTCGCCGCCCATCGTGAAGCCCGGCCGCAGGATCGCCGGCAGGCCGACCTTGCCGAGCGCGCGCTCGCCCTCGGCCATGCTCGTGACGACCTCCGACTTCGCCACCCGCAGGCCCGCCTTCTCCATCGTCTCGCGGAACAGCAGCCGGTCCTCGGCGCGGCGGATCGCCTCGTAGTTCGCGCCGATCAGCTCCACGCGGTGGCGGCCGAGCGTGCCGTCCTCCCACAGCGCGCGCGCCAGGTTGAGCGCGGTGCCGCCGCCGAGGGTGGGCAGCAGCGCGTCCGGCTGCTCGCGCTCGATCACCGCCGCCACCGACTCCGGCGTGAGCGGCTCGATGTAGGTGGCCGTGGCGAACTCCGGGTCGGTCATGATCGTGGCCGGGTTGGAGTTGACCAGCACCACCTCGTAGCCCTCCTCGAGCAGCACCTTGCACGCCTGGGCGCCCGAGTAGTCGAACTCCGCGGCCTGCCCGATCACGATCGGCCCGCTGCCGAGCACGAGGATCTTTCTGAGGTCGTCGCGCCTAGGCACGTGCGGCGAGCGAGTCGAGGAAGCGGTCGAAGAGGTAGAGCGAGTCGTGCGGGCCGGGCCCGGCCTCGGGGTGGTACTGGACCGTGGAGGCCGGCACGTCGCGCAGCACGAGGCCCTCGACCGTGCGGTCGTAGAGGTTGAGCTGGGCCAGCTCGGCGGCGCCGAAGTCGGTCTCCCAGCGGATCGGCTCGTCGGTGTCGATGGTCGCCTCGCCGCCCGGCCCCTGCACGGCGAAGCCGTGGTTCTGCGAGGTGATGTCGATCCGGCCGGTGGCGAGGTCCTTGACCGGGTGGTTGGCGCCGCGGTGGCCGAACGGCAGCTTGAAGGTCTCGAGGCCGACCGCCCGGCACAGGAGCTGGTGGCCCATGCAGATCCCCCAGACCGGCACCTTGCCGACCAGCCCGCGCACGTTCTCCACGACGTGGTCGAGCGCCGCGGGGTCGCCGGGGCCGTTGGCGAGGAAGACCGCGTCGGGCTCGCGCGCGAGCAGGTCGTCGGCGCTCGTGGTGCACGGGTGCAGCTCGAGGCGCACGCCGCGCTCGCGCAGGTTGCGCACGATCGAGTGCTTGATGCCGGTGTCGATCCCGACCACGAGCGGGCCGGGGTTGTCCGGGTCGAGGACGATCGGCTCGGCGGGGGTGACCTCGCAGGCCAGGTCGCGGCCGCTCATCGGCGGCTCGGCCGTCACGCCCTCGCGCGCCTCGGCCTCGGACGTGGCGGCCGCGAACACGCCGCCGCGCATCGCGCCCTTGTCGCGGATGTGCCGCACCAGCGCGCGCGTGTCCACGCCGCTCAGCGCCGGGATCCCGCAGTCGGCGAGCCAGGTGAGCCAGCCGCCCTCGGCGGT
>DASVWC010000023.1:0-13984 GCA_036389835.1 Thermoleophilaceae bacterium
CAGGATCCCGCACTCGTCGTTGGTGGTGAAGTCGCTCGGGCCCACCATCCGGTCGGTCCCGCGCTCGCGCAGCCACCCCTCGGCCGCGCCGAGAAGGGCGTGGGCGGCCTCCCGATCGTCCTCGCACTCGAAGAAGCCGAACATGCCCCAGTCGTTGCCGTGGTAGGTGTTGAAGTCGTGATCGACCTGGGCGGTGATGCGCCCGACCGGGCGGCGCCCGCGCCAGGCGAGGACGTACTCGGCCTCGGCGTGCTGGAAGTACGGGTTCTTCTTCCGGCTCAGGAAGCGCTTGCGCTCGAAGACGAGCGGCGGAACCCAGTTCGGCTCATTAGAGTAGATCCGCCAGGGCAGGCGGATGAAGCGCATCAGGTCCGCGCGCGAGCGGACGGGCCGAACCTCCAGGGACACTCTGCCTGACCCTACAGAGAGCATGACCGAGACCGTCATCGACCTCTTCGAGAAGACCCGCACCCACGAGCGGCTGGAGATCCTGCGCGCCGCGCGCGAGAACGACCTGATGCCGTACTTCCGGGTGCTCGAGGGCGAGGCCGGGCCCTTGGTCGAGATGGAGGGCGCCGAGCGCGTGATGCTCGGCTCGAACAACTACCTCGGCCTGAACCGCGACCCGCGCGTGAAGCAGGCCGCCCGCGACGCGCTCGACCGCTACGGCACGGCCCTGACCGGCTCGCGCTTCCTGAACGGCACGATCCCGCTCCACCTCGAGCTCGAGAGCGAGCTGGCCGACTGGATGGGCGACGAGGACGCGCTCGTGTTCACCACCGGCTACCAGGCCAACGTGGGCGCGATAGCGACGCTGCTCTCCCCCACCGACACGGTGATCTGCGACTCCGGCGACCACGCCTCGATCATGGACGCGGTGGCGATGTCGCACGCGAAGGTGCGGCCGTTCCGCCACAACCGCCTCGACAAGCTCGAGTCGATGCTCGGCCGCGCCACCGGCGACGGCGGCGGCGTGCTCGTGGTCGTGGACGGGGTCTTCTCGATGGAGGGGGACGTCTGCGACGTGCCCCGCGTCGCCGAGCTGGCCGCCGCCCACGGAGCGCGGCTCATGGTGGACGAGGCCCACGGCGTGGGCGTGCTGGGCGAGCGCGGGACCGGCGCCTGCGAGGCGCTCGGGATCGAGGACCGGGTGGACCTGCGGATGGGCACCTTCTCGAAGTCGCTGGCGAGCTGCGGCGGCTTCATCTCCGGCCCAGCCGAGGTCATCGACTTCCTGCGCGTCCAGTCGCGCGCGTTCATGTTCACCGCGTCCGCCGTGCCCGCCGCGATCGGCGCCGCGCTCGGCGCGCTGAGGATCATCCGCTCCCCCGAGGGCCCGGAGCTGCTCGCGAGGCTGCGCGACAACGCGCTCTACCTCGAGCGCGGCCTCACCGACCTGGGCTTCGAGGTGATCGGGAGCGGCCGCGACGAGGTCGCCACCCCGATCGTGCCGGTCCTGATCGGCGACGACTGGCAGGCGGCGCTCATGTGGAAGGCGCTCTTCGACGCCGGCGTGTACGTGAACGTGGCGCTCTACCCGGCCGTCGAGCGCGGCGGCGCGCTGCTGCGCACGAGCGTGATGGCGACGCACGAGCGCGAGCACCTGAACCGCGCGCTCGACGCGTTCGACCGCTGCCGCCCCGGGGGCGGCGGCTGACCACCGCCTTGCCGCGCGGGGACAGACTGAAGTCTGTCCCTACTCGAGCGTGTGCACGTTGAACATGTTGCTGCCGCCCTCCACGCCCATCGGCACGCCCGCGGTGATCCCGATGCGGTCGCCCGACTCGGCCAGCCCGTAGGCCTTCGCGGCCTCGGCGCACGTCTCGAGCAGGCCGATCGTGTCCTCGGGCTCCTGGTGGAGCGCCCCGGTCACCCCCCAGTAGAGGCAGCAGCGGCGCACCACCTCCGGCCGCGGCGACAGCGCGAGCGTGGGCACCTGCGGGCGGTGTGAGGAGATCAGGCGGGCGGTGCGCCCGCTGATCGTCGGGCAGACGAGCGCCTTGAGCCCGAGCTGGTACACCGCGCCGACCGCGCCGAAGACGACCGACGCGTCCACGTCGCCGCCGCGCAGCCCGCGCTCGGTCAGCATCCGCCAGTAGGGCAGCTCGCGCTCGGTCGACTCCGCGATCGCCGCCATCATCCGGATCGCCCCCGCCGGGTCGCGCCCGATCGCGGTCTCCTGGGAGAGCATCACCGCGTCGGTCCCGTCGAAGATCGCGTTGGCGACGTCGGTGACCTCCGCGCGCGTGGGCCGGGTGGACTGGACCATCGACTCGAGCATCTGGGTCGCCGTGATCGACGGCTTGGCGCGCTGGCCGGCCACGTACAGCAGCCGCTTCTGGACGAGCGGGACCTCCTCGATCGGCAGCTCGATCCCGAGGTCGCCGCGGGCGACCATCACGCCGTCGGCCGCCTCCACTATCTCCTCGATGTTCTCGGCCGCCTGCGGCTTCTCGATCTTCGCCAGCACCGGGATGTCGCTGGCGTGCGAGGCGAGGCGGTCGCGCACCGGCAGCAGGTCCTGGGCGGTCTTGATGAACGACAGCGCCATCAGGTCCACGCCCATCTCCACGCCGGCGTCCACCAGCCGCAGGTCGTCGTCGCTGACGGCCGGCAGCGACATCGTCACGTTGGGCAGGTTCATCCCCTGGCGCGAGCCGACGGTCCCCCCCACCTCGACCTGCACGTCGGCCTCGCCGTCGCGCGCGTCGCGCACGCGCAGGCGGATCGCCCCGTCGGCCAGGTAGACCACGTCGTTGGGGCTCAGCAGCTCGGCGAAGCCCGGCCAGGCCACCGGCAGCCGGCGCGAGTCGCCCTCGATCCGCTCCGACGTGAGAGTCACCTCGCTACCGGTCTCGAGGTGGGCGACGTCGTTCGCGACCGGGCCGATCCGGAGCTTGGGACCCGGCACGTCCTGGAGCACGGCGACCTCGCGCCCGACCCGCTCGGCCGCGGCGCGCACCATCGTGACCGTCTCGGCGTGGTGGCCTGGATCGCCGTGCGCGAAGTTCAGGCGGGCAACGTCCAGCCCCGCCTCGACCATCCGGTCGAGCACGTCCGGGTCGCGCGACGCGGGGCCGATCGTCGCGACGATCTTGGTGGACCGCATCGGGGGAGGTATACACCTCAGGGGGGACCTCTCGCCCCGCCGTCCGTACACCCGCGCGGACCCATACAGGGCGCACCGGACGGCCGCCCCGTCACGTTACCGGGACGCGCTCCACGAAAAGCCCGCTCTTAGCGGCCGAGCTGGTTTTGAGGCGGTTGACCCCTGGGGACCTGACGGCTTAGGTTTCCATCCGCCGCAGCGACCAACCGGTGAGTCGGGTTGGGAGGCCTTAGGAGTGGACCCGCCGGGGACCGTTCTGATGGTCGGTTGCCGTGGCACGTTCGCACGACAACTTTCTTGTTCCGGGGAGGACGGAAATGGGCGATACCGCCACGACCACCGCTGCGCCACAGCACCTGAGGGCGCTCCACCACGCGAACCGGGTCCGCCTCGCGCGGGCCGAGTTGAAGCGCCGCGTGGCCGCGCAGCAGGTGTCGGCCGCGGAGGTCGTCGTGGACTGCCCCTGGGAGGCCGCGAGCATGGAGATCAGCGATCTCCTGATGAGCCAGCGCCGCTGGGGCCGCGCCCGCTGCCGGCGCCTCCTCCTCTCGCTGGGCCTTCCCGAGAACAAGCAGATCGGCACGCTCACGGCGCGTCAGCGCCAGGCGCTCGCGGCGGTCCTGTCGGCGAAGGCCGCGCAGAGCAAGCTCCTCGAGAACGAGTTCTCGCCCGCCTGACCCTCCGGCGGGTGATCACCGGTCCCGGCGGCACCCCTCGCCGCCGGGATCGGAGCCTTCTAGAAACCCGGAGCGCGCGTGGCGAGCTCGACGATGTGGCCGTCGGGGTCGCGCAGGTAGACCGACTTGAAGAACTGGCGGTCGAGCACCTCGGTGCAGCCGACGCCGCGCGATTGCAGGTAGTGGCGCCAGCCCTCGAGCTCGTCGGCGGTCTCGACGAGCAGGGCGAAGTGATGGGTGGACCCGCGGCCGACCTCGCCCTCGTCCATCCCCGGGTACTCCATGACCGAGACGACGGTGCCCGGGGCGCCCTCGGCGTCGCCGAAGTAGAGGTGGCGCGCGGTGGGGTCGTCCTGGTTCACGCCGTCCTCGAGCAGGCGCAGCCCGAGCAGGTCGCGGTAGAACGCGGCGGAGCGCTCCGCGCTGGCGCAGATCAGCGTGATGTGGTGGATGCCGCGGATCGCGAGGCGGCGCGGCTGCGCCCCCGCCGCCGACGGGTCCGAGCTGGGGATGCCGGTGCTCACCGGCCCGCGTGGACCGGGATCGGCGAGGACCCCGCGAAGAGGAAGAACCAGACGAGGAACGCCACGAGGGCGATCCCCGCGCTCACGACCATGACCCCCTCGAGGGCGGCGTTGCCGAGGTCCTGGTGGCCGCGGGCCACGCGGATCTCCATGTGCTTGCGGTTCAGCCAGGTGAGCAGGGGCAGCAGCATCGCCAGGCTTACTATCACCATCAGCAGCATCGAGGCCATCGAGGCGCCGATCGAGTCGGTCTCGAGCTGCACGAGCGAGCCGACGTAGAGCGCGCCGACCGGCACGCCGACCCACAGCACCAGGCCGCCGAGCAGCATGATCGTGAGCATCAGGGCGGCGCTCTCCCCGGCGCGCACGATGTTGCGGACCGGCGTGGCGCTCACCGGAAGCCCAGCCCCCCGGAGCGGCGCTTGAACGTCTCGCGCAGCACCCACCACGTGCTCATGAACACGACCCCGGCCACCGGCAGCAGCAGCGCGCGCGCCAGGTCGCCGCGGCCGGCCGCGAAGAAGGTCGCCGCCATCGCCGCGAACGCGCTCGCGGCGGCGAGGAGCGTGGTGTGCGAGCGGTAGCCGGCGAAGTGCTCACGGATCGACAGCTCGAGCCCGGCGAGCGAGCCGAGCGCCAGGGCGCCGGTCAGCAGGATCCGCCCGTCGGCTCCCCCGACCACGAGGCCGGCGACGAACAGGACGATCGCGAGCAGCACCGCGATCTCGACCAGCGGGAAGCTGCCCCAGGGGGCCGGCGGGCGCTCGTCGATCGTCGGCCGGCCGCGGCCGGTCCGGCGCGGCGAGGCGCCCGGCCGCGCCGCGCGCGCCGAGGCCGCCTGCGCGCGCTTGCGCCGCGCGGCGTCGCGCTCGGCCCGGCTCGTGCCGGTCGGCGAGACCTCGGCGCCCGTACCGGCGCCGCGCTTGCGGCTTCGCTTACCCATCGCAGCGACCGGCCGGCGCCGGCATGGCTAACGGGCAGCCGGAGGAGATGCGCACCCGCCACCAGTTCATGAGCATCCCGAGGATGCCGAAGCGCGGCTGGACGTGCCACTGCTTGCAGCCGCGCTCGCCGATGTCCTCGTTCTGCACGCGCACCCACTTGTGCTCGGCGGGGTTGAGCAGCATCTCCTCGATGCGGCGCCTGTTCAGCTCCTCCACGTAGGTGCGGTCGCCGAGGAGCTTGCGGTTGTGGGCGAGCCGGTCGGCCAGCGCGTCGCGGATCTCCTCGAGCTCGACCAGCGAGAGCACGCGCGGGCCGCCGCGCGAGGGCACGCCCCAGTCGAAGCCGGTGCGCGGGAAGGTCGAGCAGAAGAGCGCACCGAGCTCGGACTCGAGGCGTGCGATCTGCTCGCGGAGCGTGCGCCGCGCCGCCGCCTCGTCCGGACGGACGCCGGGGCGGGCGGGCATGGGCGGGACCGGGGCCGGGACACCCGCGCGCAGTTCGATCACATCGGCCATCGGTCCTCCTCGCGTCGCTCGCGCGATCGTAGCACCCGCGCGGGGGCGCCGAGCCTATTCTGGGGCAGCGTCGGCGGGGCCGAGAAGGGTCTCCACGACCGTCCACAGCGCCTCGTCCACGCTCACGTCCGGCACCCCCTTCACCTGCACGGCGGCGAGCCGCATGCGCCTGGTCCGCGCGGTGACCCCCTGGCCCTCGGCGAAGTCCGCGAACAGCACCGCGACCGAGCGCTCGGCGTCGGCGATCACGACCTGCCGCGACGACAGCGGCCGGCCGTCGCCGCCGAGCTTCTCCCCGGGCTGTGAGAGGCGCAGGCCGAGCGGGCCGTCGAGCGGCGCGTCGTCGAAAGCGATCACGGGCACGCCGGTCTCGACCGTCGCGATCGTGAGCGCGTCGTCGAGCACGTTGCGGCTCTGGAAGCCGCCGGCGCGCATGCGCTCGAGCGCGTACGCCTCGACCGGCGTGCGGTGCTCGTCCGGGTCGATCCCCACCTGGCGGAAGAAGACGCGGTAGGCCCAGGGGATCGGCTGCTGGCGCAGGGCGACGGCCTTCTGGCCGGTGTAGCGGTTGCTCAGCACGGCCAGGCGCTCCTTGAGCTCGCGCGAGCTGCGGCCCGGGCGCGCGTCGATCGTGGTGGTGATCAGCCTCAGCTCCGGGAACTCGACCTGGAGCTCCTCCGCGATCCAGCCGACCTCGAGCTCCGGCTCCGCCCTCACCGGATCTCCGTCAGCTCCCGCCGCAGCCGCGCCGCGTCGAGCTCGCCGCGCACCGAGCGGTTCGCGACGCCGCCGCGGCGGGCGAAGATCGTCGTGGGGCAGTCGCCCACGCCGTAGAGGTTGAAGAGCGCCAGGTCGCGGTCGACCACGATCGGGAAGCCCCAGCCGTTCTCGCGCGCGAGGCGCTCGACCTCGGCGCGCTTGCGCTTGCTCACGACGCCGACGAAGGCCACCCGCGGGAACTCGCGCCGGACGGTCTCCACGCGGTCGAGCTGGTCCTCGCAGCCCTGGGTCGCGTTGGCTACGAACGTCATCGCGATCGGCTGCCGGCGGCGCACGTCGCAGAGGTTGAAGACGCCGGGGCCGCGGACGTCGCAGGCGGAGTCCGGCGCGATGTTCGCGTCCTTGCCGTCCGGCCCCCCGACCGCCAGCGGCGCGGCGAACGGAGGCAGCGTCTCTCCGGCCGGCACCCCGCGGTAGCCCTCGCCCGAGTTCCTCAGCGCGTTCGCCCCGGCCACGATCACCACGATCATGAACGCCACGCCCACGACCCAGCCGTAGCGCCCGCCGGGGCGGGGCGGCTCGGGGGGCCGGCGCGGCTCCGGCTCGGGGCTGCGCTCGTCGAGCTCGGCGAAGCGCTCGGCGGCGGACTTCCTCTCGCCGGGCTCCGGGCCCAGGTCGGCGAAGCGGTCGTCAGGCACGGGTCTTGCGCCGCCGCGGGCGCGGCCGTGGAAGCCGCGGGCGCGGGAGCCGCGAGCCGCGCGGGCTCGAAGGCCGCGAGCCGCGGGAGCGGCGCAGGCTCGGCCGGCCGGGGCGCGGCAGCGCGAGCCGCGGGCGGCCGGGCGCCGCGAAGCTCATGTCGGCGGTCGCGTCGGCGAAGGCGTAGCGGGTCGCGCGCAGGAGGCGGCGCGGGGCCAGGTCCCCGCGGCGCAGGCCGCCGCGCTCCTCGGCCCAGACGAGGGCGGCCGGGAGCACGACCATCACGCCGAGCAGCGACACCGTCAGGTCGATCACCGTGACGATCCCGAACTGCTGGAGCATGCGCACGTCGGAGGCGATCAGCGCCGCGAAGCCGGCGATCGCCGTGGCGCCGGACGCGAGCACGGCCGCGCCGGTGGACGCGTAGGTGAGCTCGAGCGCCTCCTCCGGCGACGCGCCGGAGTCGCGCTCGTCGCGGTAGCGCGCCGAGAGCAGGACGCTGAACTCGGTCGAGATCGCGATCACGAGCGCTCCCAGCGTCGCCGACATCGGGTTCAGCGGGATCCCGACGAGGAACAGGATCAGCGACGACCACCCGGTCGCGAACGCGATCGGGATCAGCGGGATCGCCGCCTCCTGCGGGCGGCGCCGGATCAGGAGCAGCACGAGGAAGACGGCCGCGAGGCCGGCGAGCAGCATCAGCGCGCGGCGCCACTCGGAGGCGAGCTTGCCGTTCGACTCGGCGGCGAGCACGGGCAGCCCGACCACGCTCGCGTGCACGCCCGGCGGCGGGCCGCCGCGGCCCTCGAGGCGGTCGCGGATCCGCTCGATCACGGCCTGCTGCTCGTCCAGTGGCATCAGCCGGATGCCGAAGGCGAGGTTCGCCGTCCGGCGATCGCTGGTGATCACCGCCTGCGAGAAGTACGGCGGCACCGCGGCGAGCAGGCTGCGCGCGTCGGTCCCCGTGCCCGGCGTCTCCCGGAAGAGGTCGGTGAGCGAGAGCGCCGGGCAGAGCTTCGGCGGGTCCTTCTCCTCCCGGCAGGTCTTGCCGGACTCCCAGTCGTGGGCCTCGAGCACGTCCTTCTGGAACGCGGTCATCCACGAGATCACGTGCGGCTCGGTCAGGTCGGCCCCGGTGATCATCACGTCGATCTCGCCGGAGACGCCTGTTTCGCGCTCGAGCTGGTTGATGTCCTGGAGCGAGCGGAGGTCCTGCGGCACGAGCTTGCGCACGTCGGAGACGAACTCGGTCTGGGCGTCGGCGGCCCACCCGATCGCGGCCAGCGCGAGGCCGGCGACCAGGACGTTGCGCGGGCGGTCGAGCGCGAAGCCGAGCGCGGCGCGGCCGCTCCGGCGGGCCCCCGACGCCGCGCGGGCCGCGGTCCGTCCGGTGAGCCGGCCGGGGCGGCTGCCGGCGAGCCGGTCCCACGTGCGCGCGAGGAAGTCGCCGACGCGCGGCAGCGGCGGCGGCACGCCCGGCTGGGGCTCGGACCAGCGCGAGAGCGTGGCCAGCCCGGCGGTGAGCGCGCAGGCGAGCGCCAGCCCGATGCCGACGATCACCGTGATCGCGAAGCCGTGGATCATCGGGACCGGCGAGAGCAGGAGCACCAGGAAGCCGGCTGCCGTGGCGAGCGCCGCGCCCGTGATCAGCGGCCCGCCGCGGGTGGCCGCCGCCCGCGCCGCCCTCGGCCCGCTCTCCCCCTCCTCGCGGCGGCGCTCGTCGAAGCGCGCCTGGAGCTGGATCGCGTAGTCGACCGCGAGGCCGATCAGCACCGGGAGGGCCGCGATCGAGGCCATCGTCAGGTCCAGCCCGGCGAGCTTGACGCAGCCGTAGGTCATGGCGGCGGCGGCGAGCGCCGTGCCGAGCGGCAGCAGCCGGGTGCGCAGGCGGGTGCGGAAGACCATCAGCAGCGTGGCGGCCATCAGCAGGACCGCGGCGGCGAGCAGCACGAAGGTCGAGCGCTCGACGGCGTCGGTGAGCCCGTCGACCACCACCGGGATGCCGGTGACGACGTACTGGCCGCCGTGCTGGAGCTTGAACTGGTCCTCGTCGACGGCCTCGCGCACCATCGCTATCGCGCGCGTGCGCTCGGCGTCGCTGAGGTTCGGCTTGAGGCGGAACTGCACCATGGCCGCGTTCGGGCTCGGGAACAGGAACGCGAAGCGCGGCTTGGGCACGCCGGGCCCGCGGCGGGTGTCGAACACGAGCTGGGAGACGAACTCGGGGTTGTCGGCGCGCGGGTTCGCGAGCGCCAGCCCGTAGCGCAGGCCGAGCTGGAGCAGCTCCTGCTGGAAGCGCTGGAGCGCCAGCTCCTCGGCCGCCTTGCGCAGGCGCTCCTGCTCGGCCTTCGGCAGGCCCTGCTTCTTCGCGAGCTTCGCGGCGTTGTCGCCGGCGGCCTTGCCCTGGGCGGCTGCCTGCGCCTGCTTGACCTGGTAGCCCTTCTGGATCTCCTGCACGGCGACGCTGATGAACGTGCCGGGGCCGTAGACGACCTGCGCCGCCTTCGCCCTGGCGAGCTGGTCGCAGACCGGCGGGAGCTCGGCCCGCATCGCCGCCGGGGCGTTGCCGGCGAGGCACTGCTCGAAGGAGAGGAGCCGCTGGAGGTCGTCGGTCAGCACGGTTCGCTGGAGGTCGCCCCGGACCATCACGATCACGGCGTCGTCGCCGAAGCGCTCGCGGAACTGCTCGGTGGCCTTGAACGTCTCGGTGTCGCGGCCCGCCAGCGTGTCGGTGGACGCGCTCGGCTCGAGGCGCGAAGCGAGCGCGACACCGACGAGCGCGAGCGCGACCACGACCGCCACCGTCGCAACTGGATGGTCGGCCACGGTCCGCGCGACGCGCCCGAACCGACCGCCTACGTCGGGACGCCACCCGGACAACCTCTTGAGCACGGGATCAGCTTAGGCAACCGGGCCGCCGGGCAGCCCCGCTTGCAGGCCGAGGAAGCGCGCGACGTCGGCGGCGTCGGCCTCGAGCGCCGCGGCGGCGGCGGGCGGGAGCGCTCCGAACGGGTCGAGCTCCACGCGGCCGCGCTCGAGCCTCCACACGCCCGCGGCGCGGCCGTCGACGAGCGCGAACGGGCGGAAGATGCCGCCGGACACGATCCGCTCGCCGTGCTCGCCGACCACGTCCTCGCGCGAGGTCCAGCCGAGCAGGACCGGGTCGAAGCCGCCGAGCAGCCGCGGCGGCGGGAGCTCGGGGGCCGCGCGCCGCCGCCGGGCGGCCAGCTCCACCAGCCCGTGCTCGCGCTCGCGCAGCTCGCCGGCGATCGTCGCCAGTCCCGCCCGCGCGTCGCGCAGCGGGAGGCCGGCCCAGCGCGCCAGGTCGCGGTCGCCCGCCGGTCCGTGGCCGGCCAGGTAGCGGCGGGCGAGCTCGGCCAGAGCGGCGTCGCGGTCGACGGGCCCCGGCTCGCCCAGCCAGTCGCGAACGAGCACGTACGCGTGCTGGCGGCCGGCCATCGGCCCGCGCACCGCCACTCCGCGCAGCGAGGCGAGGAACAGCAGGTGGATCAGCGCCTGCCCCTCCGCCCGCGTGCCGGCCGCGGACACGCGCTCGCGCAGCTGCTCGCGCGTGAGCGGCCCCTCGCCGGCCAGGGCGGCCTCGATCGTCGCCACCGCGCGCTCGGCGGCGGCGGCGTCCACCCCCTCCTGCGCCAGCCGCCGCAGGCAGCCGGTGAGCAGCGGCGGCGTGGTGAGCGCGTGCAGCCACGGGTAGTCCTCGCTGCGGACGAGGTGGAGGGTCCCGCGGTTGAGCCACGTGACGAGCAGCGAGCGCTCGCCGGTGAGCGCGCGGTCGACGGCGGCCGCGGTGAGCCCGCGCGTGCGCGCGCGAATCGCCAGCCGGAAGCCGCGCGCGTCCTGGCCCTGCACGGCGAGCAGCCGCTCGGCGACCGCCACCGGGTCGTGGGCGGCAGGGCCTGAGAGGAGCTGAGCGCGGAAGCGCTCACGGGCGAGCGAGGCGCCAGCGGACGGGGACGACCCGCTCAAGACTGGCGCTGCAAAACTACTTGTTTACGACGCTGCCACCCATCGTGTCCTCGATTCTAGCGATCAGGTGCCTATCGGGCTGGGCCTCGGCCGCCTTTAGGACCGGCTGCGCCGTGGCCCTCGCCTGCGCCCTGGGGAGCATAGGCCCAGGTGCGGCGGGCGCCTCCGTCACGCTGATCGTCGAGCCACCCCCGCCCCGCGTCGCTCCGGGAGGCGAGCTGCGCGTGAGGGCCCACGTCGAGGACCTCGACGCCTGCCTGCTCGAGCTGCGCTCGCCCGGCGCGCCGCCGCTGCGCTCCCGGGTGGACGAGGGCGGGCCGGCGGACATCGCCTGGAGCTGGAGGGTCCCGCCGCGCGCCCGCGGCGCGCTCTGGCGCGGATCGCTGAGCTGCTGGCGCGACCGCGCCTCCGCGCCGGGGGCGGCGCCGAACCAGCGCCGCGCGCTGAGCGTCGCGGTGACAGGCCCCGCGAGCGGCGAGCCGGCCATCGCCCCCGCCGGCGTCGCGCCGACCGTCGAGCCGGGGCCGCGGGAGAGCGACCCGAAGTGGACCGACAAGGGGGAGTTCGCGGTCGGCCTCCTCGGCTTCGTGCTGACCCTGGTGGGGCTCTACTTCGTCTGGCGGCAGGTGCGCGCCGCGAAGGAGCAGCTCGAGGCGGGAAAGGACCAGCTCGAGCAGACCTACGAGCAGGGACTCGCCGACCGCACGGCCCAGCTCGTCGAGCGCTACCAGCGCCACGACTTCCTCGAGATGTGGTCGCGGGTGCGCTTCGGCTTCCTCGCCGCGAGCGACGTGACCGAGTGCCACGAGCGCATCCAGGCCTACGACGAGGCGCCGCACGCCGGATCGAAGCTCGTCGTCAAGACGCCGGTGCGGCGCCCCGCGCCGACGCTGAGCGAGGTGGCGTACGCCGCGAACTTCCACGAGGAGATCGGCGTGCTCTTCAACACCACCAAGGTGAGCAGCGAGCAGCTGATCCGCCACTTCTCCGAGCCGTTCGTGACGGCGTTCGACGCGACGTGGTGGTGGCTCCAGCTGAACCGCGGCTCGAAGCTCCCGGCGGCCGACCCGAAGGAGGCGAAGGGCTACGAGACCGAGAACTACGTCGAGTGGCAGCGGATGGTGCGCGCCATCCTGCGGGCGCGGCCGGAGCTCGCGCCGGAGCCGCAGACCGACGTGTGGGTCGTCTGCCGCCCGGACGAGCTCGCCCTGCCGCGCTGGAGGCACGTGCTGCGCCGCCCGCTCTGGCGCCGGCACCGGCGCCTGTCGGAGCGGCTCACGCGCCCGCTCGCGGACATCGACGCGCTGGTGGACGCGCTCGACCCCGCGCCGCTCGACCGCGACACGCCGCGGGTGATCTGCGTGCCGCCGTGGCAGGCGGCGGACGACCGTCAGCTGCGCGTGCGCGAGCTGGCGGTCCGGGTCCAGGCGCTGCTCGAGCAGGACGACGGGCTCGAGCAGCTCGAGGCCGTCGCCGGCTCGCTCGACGGCTCCGCCTGACCGCGGAGCGCCCTACTCCATCCCCAGCGGGCCGCGCGCCTCGCCGGAGAGGAACTGCCGCACGAACTGGTTGTCCGAGTTGAACAGCTCGGACGCCGGGCCGGACTCCACGATGCGGCCCTTCCACAGGATCGCGATGTACTCGGCCACGCGGCGCGCGCTCATGATGTCGTGCGTGATCACGACGTAGGCGCCGCCGTTCTCCTCGTGGATCTCCTTGATGAGCTCGCAGAGGAGCGCCGTGCGGACCGGGTCGAGGCCCGAGTCGGGCTCGTCGAAGAGCACGATCTGCGGGTCGAGCACCAGCGCGCGGGCGAACCCGGCGCGCTTGCGCATCCCGCCGGAGAGCTCGTTCGGCATCTTCTCGCCGGCGCCGGCGAGGCCGACCTCGCGCAGGCGGCGCGTGCAGATCTCGACGATCTCGTCCTCGCCCTTGTCCGTGTGCTGGCGCAGCGGGAACGCGACGTTGTCGAACAGGTTCATCGAGCCGAACAGCGCGCCGTCCTGGAACAGCACGCCGAACTTCTTGCGCATCTCGAACAGGTCGTCGTCGCGCATGTTCGGGACCGACTCGCCGTGCACCAGCACGTCGCCCTCGTCGGGGTAGAGCAGGCCGACCATGTGCTTGATGCAGACCGACTTGCCGGTGCCCGACGGCCCGAGGATCATCGAGATCTGGTCGTCCGGGATGCCGAGGTTGAGGCCGTTCAGCACCGCGTTGCGGCCGAACGACTTCTTGACGTCGATGAACTCGACCGCGTCGGACTCGGCCGACTCGCTGCGGCCGGTGCGGTCGGTGTGCCACTTGTACTCGTCGTCGTCGGCGCCGGAGGGCGGAGCGGCCTCGCCCTCGAGCTCGCCCGCGCGGCGGTTCTCGGCGGCCTCCCAGGCGCCCCGGCTCGACTCCTGCGTGACCGCGGCTCCCCCGACCGGGTTCTCCTGGGCGACGGTCTCCTGGCCGCCCTGCTGCTGCTGGAGCTCCCAGGGAGTCGGGACGCGGTCCTCCTCGGTCGGCGGGGGCGGCGGCGACTGCGCCTCGCGCGTCTCCTGGCCGCCGGGCGACTCCCACGACACCGTCTCCTGCTCACCGGGCGGGACCTCGTAGCCCGACGGCGGCGTGGCCTGGTCGTCGTGTCCGCGCTCGTCGATCAAGTCGTGTGCCTCCCTTGGCCGCTCATCCGCCTATCGGCGCTCTCGGGTTCGCTCCCCAGAAGATCTGCGTGCCGAGCATGCCGACGAGGTGGACCATCACCGTGTTGAGCACCATCGACTTGGCGGTCGCGGTGCCGACGCCGACCGGCCCGCCCGAGGC
>DASVWC010000024.1:0-4447 GCA_036389835.1 Thermoleophilaceae bacterium
CCGCCCCGCCCGCTCGTAGGCGAAGGCCAGGTTCGAGCGGGCCACGGCCGTGTCGGTGTGCTCGGCGCCGAGGATCCGCTCGCGGTCGGCGAGCACCTGCTCCTTGACCGCGACCGCCTCCTCCAATCGCCCCACCGACTCGTAACCGATGGCCAGGTTCGAGCGCGCCATGATCGTGTCGGGGTGCTCGGCGCCGAGGATCCGCTCGCGGTCGGCGAGCACGCGCTCCTTGAGCGCGAGCGCCTCGGCGACGCGGCCCGCCAACCGGTACCCGACCGCCACGTCCGCGCGGGCCGAGATCGTGTCGAGGTGGTCGGCGCCGAGGACCCGCTCGCGGTCGGCGAGCACGCGCTCCTTGAGCGCGAGCGCCTCCTCCACCCGCCCCGTCGACTCGTAGGTGTAGGCCAGGTTCGAGCGGGCCGTGATCGTGTCGGGGTGCTCGGCGCCGAGGATTCGCTCGCGGTCGGCGAGCACCTGCTCCTTGAGCGCGAGCGCCTCCGCCAAGCGGCCCACCGACTCGTAGGTGAAAGCCAGGTTCGAGCGGGCCTTGATCGCGTCGAGGTGCTCGGCGCCGAGGATCCGCTCGCGGTCGGCGAGCACGCGCTCCTTGAGCGCGAGCGCCTCCTCGAGCCGGCCGGCCCACTCGTAGGCGATCGCCAGGTTCGAGCGCGCCCCGATCGTGTCGAGGTGCTCGGCGCCGAGGATCCGCTCGCGCCCCTCTAGCACCTGCTCCTTGAGCGCGAGCGCCTCCTCCATCCGCCCCACCGACTCGTAGGTGATGGCCAGGTTCGAGCGCGCCGTGATCGTGTCGGGGTGCTCGGCGCCGAGGATCCGCTCGCGGTCGGCGAGCACGCCCTCCTCGAGTGACAGCGCCTCGGCGACGCGGCCCGCCAGCGCGTAGGCGATCGCCAGGTTCGAGCGGGCCCAGAGGGTCTGGGGGTGCTCGGCGCCGAGGATCCGCTCCCGATCGGTCAGGACGCGCTGCTTGAGCTCGATCGCCTCCTCGACCCGCCCCGCCCGCTCGTAGGCGAAGGCCAGGTTCGAGCGGGCCACGGCCGTGTCGGTGTGCTCGGCGCCGAGGATCCGCTCGCGGTCGGCGAGCACCTGCTCCTTGAGCGCGAGCGCCGCGTCCATGCGCCCCACCGACTCGTAGGTGATGGCCAGGTTCGAGCGCGCCATGATCGTGTCGGGGTGCTCGCCGCCGAGGATCCGCTCGCGCTCCGCCAGAGCGCGCTCGAGGAGCACCAGCGCCTCCTCGGTCCGGCCGGCCGTGTCGTAGCTGACCGCCAGGTTGGCGCGCGCGGTGATCGTGTCGGGGTCCTCCAGCCCGAGGATCCGCTCGCGGTCGGCCAGCGCGCGCTCGTCGAGCTCGAGCGCATCCGCCGTGCGCCCCGCCGACCAGTACGCGCTGGCGAGGTCGACGCGCGCGTGGAGCGTGGCGGGGTCCTCGGCGCCCTGGAGGCGCTCGCGGTCCGCGACGACGCCCTCGAGGATCTGGATCGCGTCGTCCGCCCGGCCCGCCGACCGGTGGGCGTTGGCGAGGTCGGCCCTGGCCGCAAGCGTCTCGGATCGCTCGGTCCCGATGAACCGCTCGGCGAGCCCGACCTCGGCTTCGGCGATGGCCACGGCCCGCTCGCCGCCTCCGGCCCGCAGCAGGTAGCGGCATGCCGTGTGCCGCAGCGCGACGACGTCCTCGGCCACGTCGCTCGTCACGAACTCGTCGGCCAGGGCGAGGACGTGCGGCATCAGCTCCTCGCAGAGCGGCCACCACCCGGGCAGGTCGGGCTCCGCGGGAAACGCTCCGCGCAGAGCGCGGGCGGCCGCCGCCACCTCCGCGCGAGCGCCACGGGCGGCCGCGTCGTCGCGCACGGTCTTCTGGAGCAGGCGATGGACGTTCACCCGCGCGCCCTCGACCTCGACTAGGGACAGGCGCTGCAGCGCGTTCAGGGCGTCGCCGAGCCGCTTGCGCTCGCGCGCCGCGGTGGCGTCGTCGAGGAGCACCTCGAACAGGGTCGCCGGGATGTGGTCGGGGGCGAGGTAGGCGGCCATCCCGAGCACGGCGGGTGCGAGCTCCGCCTGTGCCGCCGCCGCCTCCAGCGAGACCTGCCAGGTCGATCCCACCGTCTGCGCATGGAACGCCTCCGGGCTGGCGTCGAAGACCTCGGCCGCCGGCAGCTCGTTGAGGAGGCTGAGGTAGTCGTCGAACGACGTCGTCCCGGAGCAGTAGGCGCCGGCGTGGGACAGTGCGAGCGGCAGACCCCCGAGCGCCTCCGTCAACCGCCGGGCGGCCTCGCGCTCGTCCTCCCGGCCGGTCCGCGCGACGAGGTAGTCCTCCCCCGCCTGGCTGTCGAAGACGTCCACGTCGAGGAGCTCTCCGAACTGCCCGACCTCGCGGTTGCGCGAGGTCACGAGCACGTGGCCGTTGCCGGCAGTGGGGCAGCAGATGGCGAGCTGCTCGGACGTGGTCACGTTGTCGAGCACGAGCAGCCAGCGCTCGTCACAGTCGGCCAGCCAGCCCACGGCCCTCCCGGCGCGGTCGTCGGGCGACAATCCCTCGACCGTCTCGCCGAGCTCGACCGCGAGCTCGGCGAGGTCGGCCACCCCGCCGTCCTCCGCGCGGATCCAGGCGACCACGTCGTACTCGTCCGCGTGGTCGCGCACGTATCGAGCCGCCAGCTGCGACTTGCCCACGCCGCCGAGGCCCGTGATCGCCTGCGTGACGAACCCGTCGCGGGCGAGCGTCCGCTCGAGCGACTCGAGCTCCGGACCGCGGCCGCTGAAGTGCTTCACCAGGAGGGGCAGCTTGAAGCGCACGCGGCGACCTTCCGGCCGCGCGATGCGGCCCCACGCGTGGTGCTGCTGGTGGAAGGCTCGGTTCGCCGCGATGACGGCCTCGAGGGCGTCGCGCACCGCCACCCACGGCACCGCGAACCCGCCCTCCGCGCCCTTGTCGTTGCGGGTGGCCACCAGCACGCCGCAGACCCCCTTGGTCCGGAGGTTCAGGAGCGCACCGCCGCTCATCCCGCCCCTCACCGTGTCCCACGCGGCGTCGATGAACTCGGTCGGGTGCTCCGCCTTGAGCCCGCGGTAGGTCAGCATCGCGGGGGTGAGGACGATCGAGCCGCCCTCCTCCGGGAATCCATAGGTCTGGAAGCGGTCGTCGGTGGTGGGCATGTCCTCGTCGAGGGCCACGCACGGGTGGTCCTCGGTGTCGACGCTCAGGACGGCCAGGTCCGGATAGTCGTCCGCGAGGACCGGGATCGGCCGGCCGCGGTCGCGCAGCACCGTCACCGGGCGGGCGCGCGCCCGGTCGCCGCCCCAGGAGACCGTGAGCTCGGAGGCGTCCCCGACGACATGCGCGCAGGTCATCACGCGCCCGGGCGCCACGAAGAACCCGGCGCCGGGCAGGGCGCCGCCCTCCACTCGCACCGTGGCCGCGCGCAGGAGGCCCTCGACCGAGCTGGCGGGTGTCATTCCGCCGTCCCGGGCGTCCGCTCCCACTCGAGGGTGACGGTCAGCGAGGCCTCGCCGCTGCCCTCGAACACGAGCGCCGTGAGCTTCCCCGACTTCGCGGCGAAGCTGACCCCGAACTGCACGGTCGCGCGCGTCGCGGTCAGCGACTCGAGGCGCTCGCGCACGAGCTCGGCCACGTCGGAGATCGGCTCCAGCGCCGCCCTGAGATCGACCGGGCCGCTCCTGCCGACGCTGCCGATGCCTCCGGCCTCGTCCGCCACCCGGACCTGGACCGTGAGGCCGCTGGGCAGCACGGCTTCGACAGCGCCGCTCCCCTCGCTCATGTGCGCAGCTAACCGCACCCCGGTGCTCCGCGCAAGTAGCGCAGAGCGCTCCGCATCCCCGGACTGGAGTAGCTACGGGCAGCCCGAGGAGACGACCACGCGCCACCAGCGCATGAGCACGCCCAGGAGGCCGAAGCGCGGGCGCACGTGCCAGTCGTGGCAGCCCGGCTCGCCGACGTCCGCGTTCGTCACCCGCACGTAGGGGTGGGCGGCCGGGTCGAGGAGCATCTCCTCGCGCAGCCGCCGGAAGCCCTCCTGGCGCCGGCCCAGCTCGTCGCGGGCGACCCGGCCGGCGTGCAGTCGCTCCACGAGCGCGTCGCGGGTCGCCTCGAGCTCGGCGAGCGAGAGCAGGCGCGGCCGCGCGGGCGCCCCGGCCGGACCGGTCCACGCGTCGAGCTGGGCGGCCTCGGCCTCGAGGCGCGCGATCTGCTGGCGCAGGGCGCGCCGCGCGGCGGCCTCGTCGGCGCCGACGCCGGGTGTGCGCAGCGGCGCCGCGGGTGTGAGCAGAGCGCTCATCCGCCTATCGGCGCTCTCGGGTTCGCTCCCCAGAAGATCTGCGTGCCGAGCATGCCGACGAGGTGGACCATCACCGTGTTGAGCACCATCGACTTGGCGGTCGCGGTGCCGACGCCGACCGGCCCGCCCGAGGC
>DASVWC010000025.1:0-34116 GCA_036389835.1 Thermoleophilaceae bacterium
TCCTGCGCGACCGCGGCGCGCGCGAGCGCATCGGTGTCGCCCACCATCTCCAGGTCCATCCGGATCTTGAAGAGCTTCAGGGTGGGCAGCATGCGCACGGACTCGGCGCCCGCCTCGGCGGCCAGCACCTCGAGCGTGCCCTCCAGCCCGAGCTCCGAGTCGGGCTCGGTGGCGATGGTGAACCAGAGGTTGAACTCGTGGTTGCGCAGGTAGTTGTGCGAGACGCCCGGGTGGGCGTTCACGACCTTCGCCGCCCGGTGCGGGTGCTCCGGGTCGATCTTCGCGGCGACGAGCATCGACTTGTAGCCGAGCGCACGTGTGTCGAAGATCGGCGTGACCTGGCGGATGATCCGCTCGTCCAGCAGCCGCTGCGTGCGCGCGATCACCTCGTCCTCGCCCGTCCCGGCCAGCTCCGCGACGCGCAGGAACGGCCGCGGCTCGAGCGGGAACCGCCCCTGGAGCAGGTTGAGCAGCTGGCGGTCGAGGTCGTCGAGCGGGACGGCCGCGCCGTCGCGGCGCGAGCGCGTCTTCGGGCGGGCGGCGGCGGCGCGGGCGGTCGTCACGCCAGCCACCCTGCCACATCCTTCGCGTGGTAGGTGATGACCACGTCGGCGCCCGCCCGGCGGATCGACGTCAGCGCCTCGAGCACGGCCGCGCGCTCGTCGAGCCAGCCGGCCCGCGCGGCCGCCTTGACCATCGCGTACTCGCCGCTCACGTTGTAGGCCGCGACCGGAACGCCGGTGGCCTCCTTCACTCGCCGCACGACGTCCAGGTAGGGGAGGGCGGGCTTGACCATCACCACGTCGGCGCCCTCCTCCACGTCGAGCAGCGCCTCGCGCACCGCCTCGTCGCCGTTGGCGGGGTCCATCTGGTAGGAGCGGCGGTCGCCGAAGGCGGGCGCGGAGTCGGCGGCCTCGCGGAACGGCCCGTAGAACGCGGAGGCGAACTTGGCGGAGTAGGCCACGATCGGCGTCTCGCTGTGCCCCTCGGCGTCGAGCTGCGAGCGCAGGGCGCCCACGCGCCCGTCCATCATGTCGCTCGGGGCGATCGCGTCGGCGCCGGCCGCGGCCTGGGAGATCGCGGTCTTCGCGAGCAGCTCGAGCGACAGGTCGTTGTCGACGCTGCCGTCCGCGCGCACGACGCCGCAGTGGCCGTGCGAGGTGTACTCGCAGAGGCACACGTCGGTGATGACGACGAGCTCGGGCAGCGCCTCCTTGATCGCGCGCGTGGCGAGCTGCACGACGCCCTCCTCGTCGTAGGCGCCCGACGCCTGCTCGTCCTTGTGCGAGGGGATGCCGAACAGCAGGACGGCCGGCACGCCGAGCTCGTGCGCCGCGGCGGCCTCCTCGACGGCGTGCGAGATCGACAGCCGGTCGATCCCCGGCATCGCCTCGATCGGCGCGCGCGAGTCGGTCCCGAGCTCCACGAACATCGGGTAGACGAGGTGCGCTGGCGTCAGCTCGGTCTCGCGGACCATTCCGCGGAGCAGGCCGGTGCGGCGGAGCCTGCGCATGCGGGTGGCTGGAAATGCCATCGCTCGGAGTGTATGGCCGCGCTCGCCGGGGCATGCCGGGCACGGCGCGAACGCGCCAGCACAGCGCTACCTTCCTGGACCGGGTGGGCGAACGGCCGGGGGGCTGAGATGAGGAAGCTTGCGTTTTGTTCGGCGGCCGCGATCGTGGCGGCGAGCGCCGCGCCGGCGGGCGCCGTTCCCGCGCGCGGAGTCGCGCCGAACGGCGAGGCGGTCGCCTTCTCGACGACCGCGGCGCTCGTGGCGGCCGATCAGGACGGCTCGCCGGACGTCTACGTGTGGCGCGCGGGCGCGCCGCTCGAGCTGGCGTCCGTCGATCCGCGCGGGGCCACGGCGCCCACCGCGGCCCATCCGGTGTTCGTCTCCGACGACGGCCAGCGCGGCTTCTTCTCCACCGACGCGCCGCTCGTCCCCGAGGACACCGACGCGACCGAGGACGTCTACGCCTGGTCGGGCGGGTCGGTGCGCCTGGTCGGGCGCGGCGGCGCTGGGCGGTGGCGGTTCGAGGCCTCCGCCGACGGGCGCAGCGCGTTCTTCGACACCACCCAGCCGCTTCTCCCGGAGGACACGGACAGCCGCTTCGACGTGTACCGCTGGGACGACGGCGTGACCACGCTCGTCTCGGCGAGCCGCGCCGGGACCACGCCGGGCTTCCACGTGCTCGACGGCGTGTCGAGCGACGGCTCGCGCGTCTTCGAGACGACCGACGAGGCGGTCGCGATCGAGGACCTCGACGATCGCGACGACGTCTACGAGCGCTCCGGCGCGGCGGCGGCGCTGATCTCGAAGGGCACGCTCGTGGACCCCGCCGGGGGCGGGTCCTCCGGCGAGGCGGTGAGCAGCGACGGGAGCGCCGTGACGTTCACGTCCGGCGAGCGCCTCGAGCCGGGCGACGCCGACACGTGGCTCGACCTCTACCAGCGCAGGAACGGGCGCACGCGGCTGCTCAGCCGCAACTCGTCGGGGGTCGGGCCGCCGTGCCCGTACGAGAACACGGGCTACGGGGTGCCGCCGTGCACGCCGCGGTTCGCGGCGCAGTCGCCGGACGGCGCCCACACCGTCTTCTACACCGACGAGCCGCTCGCCGCGGCCGACTCGAACGACAACCAGGACTTCTACGACGCGACCGCCGCCGGCATCGAGTCGATCAGCGGTCCGGCGGTGGCCGGGAGCACCGCGGCCGTCTCGTACGTGGCGGCGGTCTCCGACGACGGCGCGCGGCGCGTGTTCGACACCTACGCCCGGCTCACCGCGGGCGACACGGACAGCGCGCTCGACGTGTACCTGCGCGAGGGCGGCGTCACCACGCTGCTCTCGCCGGGCGGGTCGGCCCCCGCGACGCTGCTCGCCATGGCGCCCGACGGATCGCGGATCTACCTGTCCACCAGGGACGGGCTGGTCCCTGAGGACGTCGACGCGGGCTCCGACGTCTACGTGAGCAGCGGCGGCGCGCCGGCGCTCGCGACGACCGGCCCGGCGGACGACCACACCCCGTTCACCTACGGAGCGCTCGGGGCCGCGGGCACGCGCTTCTTCTTCGCCACCCCGAGGGCGCTGGTGGCGGACGACGCCGACGCGGACGTGGACCTCTACATGCGCGCGAACGGCGTGACCACGCTGCTCAGCGGCTGAGTCACGCGAAGCGCCGCAGCGCCAGCCGCGCGGCGGCGCCGTACGCGACCGCCAGCGCGGCCAGGTGCAGCAGCGGGGCGACCATGCCGCCGCTGCGCCCGAGGGCGGACTCGAGCGCGTCGAGCGCCGGGCGGAACGGGAAGAGGGCCGAGATCGCGCGGATCAGGTCGTAGAGGCCGTCGCCGACCGCCCCGGTCGGCACGAGGCCGAGTACGGCGATCGGCAGCGCCGCCATGAACGCCAGCAGCGACGCCGCGCGCACCTCGCGCGCGAGCGCGCCCATCGCCACGCCCAGCGCGCCGAACGCCACGGCGCCCGCCGCCAGCGCCACCACCCAGAGCGGGAAGCGGCTCCACGGCAGGTCGGCCGAGAACGACAGCCCGATCAGCAGCAGCAGGCCGACGCCGACCGAGCACATCGCCGCGAGGCCCGCCTTCTCCGCGATCAGCTCGGTGTTGGACACCAGCCCGCGCGCGAGGCGGCGGTAGGCGTTCTCCTCGCGCTCGAGGGCGAGCGCGCCCGAGGCGAGCAGGAGCGTGACGAACATGAGCGACACGGCTGCGGCCACCGCGGCGGCGAAGGCGCCGAGCGGCGTCGATCCGCCGAGCAGCTCGCGGTCCACCTCGATCGGCGTGCCGATCGCTCCGAGCAGCGTCTCCGCGTAGCCGAGGTTCTCGCTCCCGAGCTCCGCGAACTCGATCACGCGGTCGAGCTGCTCGCGCTCCGCGCTCGCCCCGCGCGGCAGCTTCGCCCGCACGTCCTTCAGGATCTGCTCCGCCGGGCCGAGGCCGAGGATCTCGAGCCGCAGCCCGCCGAGCGAGAGCGGGCCGCCGGTCGCGAGCAGCTTGACGTAGCCGCCGCCGGCAGCCGCGAAGCGCTTGGCGAGCGCGGCGTTGGCCTCCTGCACGCGCGCCTTGATCGTGTTCTCCACGTACTCCCGCTTGGCGGGGTCCTCGGCGTTGTAGAGCACCTCCACGCGCGCGGAGCCGCCGGCGCCCTGGGCGGCGGCGGCGAGGGTGCGCGTGACGCCGCGCGGCACGATCAGCGCCGCGAGCACGTCGCCCTCCTTCACGCGCTTCTCGGCCTCCGCCCGGTCCTCCACGTCCACGCGCTCGATCGACTCGAACAGCGGCCGCGCCTCCTTCGCCACGTCCACCTGCTGGCCGCCCAGCTCGATGCGCTGCTCGGCCTTTGGGATCTCGTTGAGCACGGCGACGCGCGGCCTGCCAGGCCCGCTGGTGACCGCGAACCCGACCAGCGCGGCGATCAGGATCGGGTACAGCACGAGCATCGCCACGAGCAGCGGCGAGCGCGACAGGATGCGCAGGTCCTTGGCGAGGAGCCAGCGCACGTCAGTGCCCTCGCGACGCCAGGAACGCCACGAACGCCTCCTCGAAGTCCTCGCCTTCGGCGATCTCGCGCAGCTCGTTGGGGGAGCCGTCGAAGAGCCGCTCGCCGTCGGCGAGGACCACGAGCTGGGTCGCGTGCCGGTCGGCCTCCTGCACGTTGTGGGTGGTGAACACGATCGTGGTGCCCGCGGCGGCGAGGCCGCGCACGAAGTCCCAGAGGCGGTCGCGCTGGCGCGGGTCGAGCGCCGTGCTCGGCTCGTCCAGCAGCAGCAGCTCGGGGTCGCCGAGCAGGCCGATCGCCACGTTCAGGCGCTGGCGGTTGCCGCCCGAGAGCGCCTCTGCCCGCGTGTCCGCCCGGTCGGCGAGGGCGGTCTGCTCGAGCATCCGCGCCACGACCTCGTCCTCGTCCTCGCAGCGCTCGAGGCGGGCGAACAGGCGCAGGTTCTCCTCGACGGTGAGCTTGCGGTAGAGCGATTGCTGCTGCGGGACCCAGCCGATCCGCTCCGGCTTGGTGGCGATCGAGCCGCCGTCGGGGACCAGATCGCCGGCCAGCAGTGAGAGCAGGGTCGTCTTGCCGGCGCCGTTGGGGCCGATCACGGCGACGAGGTCGCCGGACGCGGCGGTCAGCGAAACGCCCCTCAGCGCGACGCGCTCACCGAAGCGCTTCTCGAGATCGCGGGCCTCGAGGACCGCCACGGCTTGCTCCATCGTGGCTACGGTACCGGCCGGTGAGGCTCCTCTTCGTAGGCGACGTGGTGGGCAAGCCGGGCCGGCGCGCCCTGGCCGATCTGCTGCCCGGGCTGCGCGAGGAGCACCAGCCGGACTGGGTGGTGGTCAACGGCGAGAACGCCGCCGGCGGCCTCGGGATCACCGAGCGGATCGCCCGCGAGTTCCTCGACGAGCTCGCGGTCGACGTCGTGACGCTCGGCAACCACACCTACCACCACCGCGACGTCTACGAGTTCCTCGACCGCGACGAGCGGATCATCCGGCCGGCGAACTACCCGAAGGGCAACCCGGGCCGCGGCTCGACCGTGGTGGAGAAGGACGGGCGCCGCCTGGCCGTGGCCAACCTGCTCGGCACCGTGTTCGTGGACGCCGCCCGCTCGCCGTTCGCCGAGGTGGACGCCCTGCTTGCGGACCTCCGCGGCAAGGCCGACCACGTGCTGGTCGACTTCCACGCCGAGGCCACCTCGGAGAAGGTCACGATGGGATGGCACCTCGACGGGCGCGTGACGGCGTGCGTCGGCACCCACACGCACGTGCCCACCTCCGACTACCGCGTGCTGCCGGGCGGGAGCGCCTACATCAGCGACGTGGGGATGACCGGCCCGCGCGGCGGCGTGATCGGCATCAAGAAGGAGATCGCGCTGGAGCGGTTCCGCACGCTGATGCCGATCCGCTTCGAGACCGCCGACGAGGACCCGTGGCTGATGGCGGTGCTGATCGAGGCGTCCGACTCGGGCCTCGAGGCAACGTCGATCCGGCAGCTCCTGGTCGAGGCGCCGGCGCCGCGCTAGCCGCGGCGCGCGGCCCAAGCTAGCCGCGGCGCGCGGCCCAGCGCCTGGCCCAGTCGCCGAGCGGCCGGTACGCCTCGAGCAGCGCCTCGCCGTCGACCGTGAGCTCGTTTCCCTCGGCCGCGATGCCGGCCTCGCGCAGCTCGGCGAGCCGCTGGGCGAGCACCGACGACGAGATCCCGCCCGCGCGCGACTGGAGCTCGCGAAACGTCATCGGCCCGTGGCGCAGCTCCCAGATCACGCGCATCGCCCAGCGCCGCCCGAGCAGGTCGAACAGCTCCATGATCGGCTGGCTGGAGCGCCGCGGCGGGCGCGCGGCCGCCCCGGCCGCGCCGCCCTCCCGGCCCTTGCCCCTGGCTTGCGCCCTGGTGTAAGCTGCTTCGGAAATCGAAGCAAGGATACGCCACCATGCCGACGACCACCACACCCCGCATCCCGCCGATCGAGCCGCCGTACGACGCGGCCACCGAGGAGTCGCTGCTCAAGTGGATGCCGCCCGGCGCCGGCGTCGAGCCGCTCAAGCTCTTCCGCACGCTGATGGTCCACCCGGAGCTGGCGTCGCGGATGCGCCCGCTCGGGGCGGCTCTACTGGGCAAGCCCACCGTCGAGCCGCGCGAGCGCGAGATCGTGATCCACCGCGCCACCGCGCGCGCCGGGGCCGAGTACGAGTGGGGCGTGCACGCAGCCGCCTTCGGGCGCCCGCTCGGGCTCGACGACGCGCAGATCGCCGCCACCGTCCGCGGGGAGGCCGGCGACCCGGCCTGGTCCGAGCGCGACCGCCTGCTCGTACGCCTCGTCGACGAGCTGCACGACACGGCAACCGTCGGCGACGAGCTGTGGGCCGCCCTCGCGGCCGAGTGGTCGCCGCCCCAGCTACTGGAGCTGGTGGTCTGCGCCGGCTGGTACCGGTTGATCGCGCAGGTGATCAACGCCGCCGGGGTCGAGCTCGAGCCCTGGGCCGAGCGGTTCCCGGCCGCGTAGCGCGATCGGCGCGAGCAGCGCCACCAGCACGAGCGGGAGGAACCAGACGGCGTAGAGGTAGAACCAGTGCGTCACCACGAGCTGGACCGCGATCACGACCGCGGCCGCCAGCGCCGCCACCTGCGGAAGCGAGCGCCGCCGCGGGAACACCGCGACCGCGAGCGCCAGCAGCGCGGTGGCGGCCATGAGCGCCACGTGCAGCGGCTCGAGCGCCTCGACCTGCCCCCAGATGCTGAACGGCGACTCGCGCGAGAGCTGGTAGCCGATCGTGCGGTCGTAGACCTCGCGCGGGCCGCCGTCGGGGACGAACGGGAGGAAGGTCGCGGCGACCACCGCGAGCACGGCCGCCGCGAAGGGCGCGAGCTCGCGCGCGAAGCGGCCGCGGCGGGGCGCGGCCGAGCCCCCGGCCCCCGCGGCTTCGCCCCCGGCCCCCGCGGCTTCGCCCCCGCCCGCCGCGGCCGAGCCATCGCTCGCCGCGGCCGAGCCGCCAACCGCCGCCGCTCCGCCTCCCCGCGCGAACAGCGGCAGCAGCGCGGCCGGCGAGAACTTGGCGGCCACCGCGAGCGCTACGACCCCCCCGCGCAGCAGCGGCGACCCGAAGACGATCAGCCCGAGCACGAGCAGCATCGCCACCGCCGAGTCGTTCGCGTTCGACTGGAGCACGTAGAGCGAGTACGGGTTCGCCGCCCAGGCGTACGCGAGCGCCACGCCGAGCGTCCATCCCTCCGGCCCCGCGCGCAGCCGCCGCCCGAGCACCAGCAGCCCGATCAGCGTGAAGAGGTCGAACGCGATCGCGGCCGCCTTCGCGGCGGCGGGGTCGGGCCGGCCGTCCCACGGCAGCGCCTGCTCGAACGGCACGTAGAGCAGGTACGTGACCGGGCCGTAGGTGTCGCCGTGGCGGTCGTTCCTCGAGAAGCCGTCCTCGCTGTAGAGCCCGTCGCCGTCCGCGATCCGGTCGGCGCCCACCACGCTCGACTGGCCGACGTCGATCACGCGCGAGTCGGTGATCTCGAGCGCCACCCGGAAGCCGACCAGGAACACCAGCCCGAACGCCACCGCCGCGACCGGGAACACGGGGAGCAGCCGTCCGGCCGACCCGCGCCCGCGCAGCCCCGCGACGAGCATTCGCACGAGCAGGTACGCGAGCACCGGATAGACGAGCGGCACGGACACCCCGATCTCGGCGCGGTTGAAGAACAGCGACGAGACGCTGAGCCCGAGCAGCGCGAGCAGGTCCAGGTGCAGCAGCCGGAACGGGCGGCGCGGGTCCACGAACGGCAGCAGGAACAGCACGCACAGCGGGATCCACACGTACGGCGCGTTGAGCTTGCGGCCGAACGCGCCCTCGTAGCCGCGCGCCATGCGCCAGCGCACCTGGTGCCCCGTCCACGACTCGAGCACGCGCGCGTCGCGGTCGCCCACGATCACCTGCACGCGCTCGACCCCGCCGGCGAAGTAGCTGACCTGCCACGCGCCGCTCCCCTTCGTGTACGCGACTCCGTACAGCGCGCCGCGGCGCGCGCGCTCGCGGCGGACATTGGCGTCGCGGTCGGCCACCTCGAGCACCTGGCGCGCCGAAAGCGAGTGGAACGGCGGCGGCTTCGTCTGCGACGGCGGCCTGCGCAGATCCTGCCCGGCGGCGGCGGCCGGCAGCGCGACGAGCGTCGCGGCGGCGGCTGCGAGGAGGCGCGCTAGGAGGCGCCGGCGTCGCGGCGCCCGAACGTCCACATCTTGTTCCCGACGAAGTTGAGCGGGGTGGCGGCCACGATCGAGATCGCCTGCGCGAGCACCGCGCGCATGTCGGTGTAGCGGATGAGGCTCTCGAGGATCGCGGCGGCGAACACGAACGCGAGGACGCTCACGGTGAAGAACCGCGCCGCCTGAAAGCCGGCGTGGTGGTCGCGCGCGCCGTGCTGACCGAACGTCCAGTGACGGTTCCACCAGAAGTTGTTGAACACCGCGACCACGAAGGCGATCGTCGCCGCCACGAGGTGGTGGAGGTCGAAGACCTTGTAGGCCAGCGCGAACACGCACAGGTTCACGACGTAGCCGGACCCGCCGACCGTGCAGAACTTCACGAGCTGCACCCAGTTGTGGGGCCGGCGCAGGCCCGCGCCCACGCGAGCGTGCACGCGGAGGGGCGGCGCGGCCTCCGTGACCGGCATGTCTTCCCGCATGACGCTCACCGTACCGAGAAGTGCTCGAGCACCATCGGGGTCACGTCGGCGATCGACCACTGCTCGGTGGAGGCGAACGAGGGGGCCTCGACGCCACACATGAGCAGGGCCGCGTGCGAGTCGCCGCGGTGGAGCGAGCCGTGGCTGCCGCCGCCGATGTGCGCCACGCCGCCCCAGTCCACGAACTCGTACGAGCCGGCGGCCGACACCAGCACGTCGCCGCCGTGCGCGCAGCGCAGCGCGCTCCAGAGTCGCGCCGGCGCGAGCGGGTAGGACTCGCTGTCGATCCGGCCGCCGGTCACGGTCAGCTCGAGGGCGTCGAGGTCCCCGTCCACGCTCCATGAACCCCCGCGCGGGTCGAACAGATCGCCCCCGGGCGAGAGCCGCAGCTCACCGCGCCGGGTCCAGACCGCCGCCTCGGGCCCGTCGCGCCACGCGACGACGTCGACCCCGTCCACCACCTTGAGGTCGCTCACGATCTCCGGGACGAGCTTCCTGCGGCGGCTCGGGTCGAGCACGTACACCTGCGCCGAGCGCTGCGACGGGCAGACCGCGATCTCCGCGTCGGCCGGCTCGTCCTCGGCGCCGAGCACCTTCCACTCCGCGAACGCCTCGGCCAGCAGGTTCACCGAGTTCGCGACGGCCACCTGCGCGTGGTCGGACAGCACGATCACGGCGTACTCGTCGAGGAACGCGTCGGGGCCGCCGGCCGCGTGCATCACCCGCTCGATCGCGCGGTCGGCCGAGGCGATCGAGGTCACCTGCGCGAACGGCCCGCGCTTGTGCGAGTGCGTGTCGTTGTCGGGGAGCGAGAGCAGCATGAAGTCGCAGAGGTCGTTCTCCACCAGGTGGGCCCCCACGCAGGCGGCGTGCTGGTCGCGCTGGCCGGGCATGCCGAGCGTGGAGCGGCAGTCGGTGCCGCGCGAGTCGAACAGGTCGGCGTAGAAGAACTCGTCCGGGCCCCACACGGCGTGGCGGAAGCCGCCGACCTTCGCGAGCCGCGCGTAGACGCCGCCCTCGAGCGCGGCGTGGCGCGTGTGCCCGCGGTAGATCAGGTAGGTGGTCCCCGCCGTGCGCACGCCGGCCTCCTGGAGGCGCTCGAACACCGTCGGCGCGCCGCGGCTGAGGTGCGCCATGTTGAGGTTGTAGACCGTGTCGTAGAGCGAGCGCAGCAGCCCGAACGTGCGCGACGCCTCGAACGAGCTGCCGTACTCCACGTAGCGCTCCTCGCCGCGCAGGTACCAGTTCATCGACGGGATCGAGTGCCGGTCGGGCATCACGCCGGTCGCGATCGTCGCCGCCGCCACCGGCGTGACCGAGGGGAAGGTGGAGACGCAGTCGCGCACGTAGGTCCCGCGCTCCACGAGCCGCTTCAGCGCCGGGGCGCGGCCGTGCTCGACGGCGCGGTCGAGCATCTCCGGCTTGAGGGCGTCGATTACCGCGAGTACGAGCTTCTTCGGCTTGCCGCTCACCGCAGGATGCGAAGGCCCTCGTACTTCCTCTCGCCGCTTCCGCGCGTCCGGAACAGCAGCACGAGGAACGCGACGAGGGCGACGAGGCCGACCGGCGGCGCGAGGATCGACAGCCCCGCGAGCACCAGTGCGATCGCGTCCGCGTAGGCGTCGAGGAGGTTGGGCGCGCCGCCCTCGGTCGAGGTGGCCGCGGCGCGCAGGCGCCGCCGCGCTCGCGCGAAGATCTGGGCCACCGCGAGGTAGCCGAGCGCCGCCGCGAGGGCGCCGGCGACCAGGCCCGGCCAGCTCGTGTGGCCGCCGTCGGCGAGCGAGCCGGCGAACAGGAGCGCGCCCAGCACGACCCCGATCGCCCCGAGCCCGGCCGCGACCGGGTCGGCCGACTCGTCGGGGCGGGTGCCGCGCGTGCGGTCGGCGAAGTAGGCGGCCACGGCGAGCGCGAGCACCGCGACCAGGAACCACGGCTGCTCGAGGAACTCGTACGAGGTCCCGTCGAAGTCGACGCCCGCGTCTCCGCGCGCGAGGGCCCCGGCCAGCAGCGGCGGGAGGTACGGGCGGACTCCGCTCGCGCCCGCGAGCCCCGCGCCTTGGCCTATGTCGAGGAACAGGCTGATGGTCAGGAGAGGGGTCTGGCGCCCGGTAGGCTCAGAGGCCGGATGACGATAGACGACGGCAGGGGCGCGACCGGCGGAGGCGAAAGCAGCGGCATGTCCCGCCCGCGGCAGGGAAAGCGCGACCTCGATCGGTACGCGGGGCTGTTCGCCGCGCGCACGCGCGTGATGAAGTCGTCGGCGATGCGCGACCTGATGGCGATCACCGCGCGGCCGGAGGTCATCTCGCTGGCGGGCGGGCTGCCCGACACCGGGAGCTTCCCGCCCGAGACGTTCGCCGCGATGGGGAGCAAGATCGCCGCGGAGTCGTGCGCCAAGGCGCTCCAGTACGGACCCACCGAGGGGCTCGACGAGACCAAGCAGTGCATCGCCGAGGTCATGGCGGCCGAGGACATGAAGGTCGACCTCGAGGACGTGATCGTCACCACCGGCGGCCAGCAGGTGATCGACCTCGTCACGAAGACGCTGATCGACCCCGGCGACGTGGTCATCGCCGAGGGCCCGACCTACCCGGGCGCCGTGCCGTCGTTCTCCTCCTACGAGGCCGACGTGGTGCAGATCGACACCGACGTCGACGGCATGCAGGTGGAGCGCCTGCCGGACCTGCTCGACCGGCTCGAGCGCGACGGGCGCAAGCCCAAGTTCATCTACACGGTGCCGACCTTCCAGAACCCGGCCGGGGTGACGATGTCGCTCGAGCGCCGCCGGCAGCTCGTCGAGATCGCGCACGACCGCCAGCTCCTGGTGCTCGAGGACAACCCGTACGGGATGCTCCGCTACGAGGGCTCCGCGCTGCCGACGCTGCGCGCGCTCGACGGCGGCGTCTACGTCATGTACCTCGGGACGTTCTCGAAGATCCTCTCGCCGGGGATCCGGCTCGGATGGGTCGTGGCGCCGCCGCCGGTGCTCGAGAAGATCAACCTCGGCAAGCAGGGCGCGGACCTCTGCACCTCCACGCTTTCGCAGCTGATGGTGCGCGCGTACTTCGACGGCAGCCTCTGGCGCGACTACGTCGACTCGCTCAACGAGATCTACCGCGGCCGCCGCGACACGATGCTCGACGCGCTCGCCGAGTTCTTCCCGCCGCAGGCCGAGTGGACGCGGCCCGGCGGCGGCCTGTTCGTCTGGGTCACGCTGCCGGACTTCATCGACACGACCGACCTGCTCGCCCGCGCGCTGCGCGAGAACGTGGCCTTCGTGCCGGGGGAGGCGGCCTACCTCGACGGCCGCGGCCGCAGCTCGATGCGGCTGAACTTCTCGGGCTCGGACGCGGACACGATCCGCGAGGGCGTGCGCCGGATCGGCGAGGTCGTGGCGGAGCAGGTGGCGCTGTACGGGACGCTTACGGGGGAGGAGCGGCCGGCGGCGCGGCGGCCGGCGCCGCCGCCCGCGAAGGAGCCCGCCTCGAAGGAGCCGCCCGCCGGGGGCGCGCGCGTGGTGCCGATGCGCCGGCGCGCCGGTTAGGCCCGGCTACTCGCCGCTCGCGAAGTCCTCGGGCGTGACGTTGTCGAGGAAGTCCTTGAACTTCTCGACGACCTCGTCCTGGTCCTCGACCTCGTGCTCGAACTCGATCGCGGACTCGGCGATCACGTCCTCGGCGGCGAAGATCGGCGCCTTGGTCCGCACGGCGAGCGCCAGCGCGTCGGAGGGCCGCGAGTCGATCTCCACCTCGCGGCCGTTCATCTGCAGCGTGATCGACGCGTAGAAGGTGTTCTCCTTGAGCTCGGTGACCGCCACGCGCGAGCACGCGATGTCCAGCTCCGTGAGCATGTCGTCCATGAGGTCGTGGGTCATCGGGCGCGGCGTGTTCGCGCCCTGGAGCTTCATGAGGATCGCGGCCGCCTCGGGGTGGCCGATCCAGATCGGCAGGAACTTGTTCCCGTCCCGGGTCTTGAGCAGGACGATCGGCTGCTTGCCGACCATGTCGAAGCTCACCCCGTATATGACCATTTCCTGCATTCGGACCTCAGGACTGCACCGGAGACGAGGACTTGGCGAAGTCTAGGGAAGTATCGGTCGCCATCTGCACCTCCCGCGAGCCGGTCCCGGGCTGCCTCGACGCGCTCCGGGAGCAGGTGCCGCCCGAGCGCCTCGTCGTGGTGGGGAGCGGGGGTGGCGCGGGGGACCTGGTCGAGCCGCGGCCCGGCCTCTCGCACGCGCGCAACCGGGCGCTCTGCTGGGCCGCGGAGAGCGGGGCCGCGATCCTGGCCTTCGTCGACGACGACGCGATCGCCGAGCCCGGCTGGTACGAGGCGCTCGCCCGGCGCTGGAACGAGGCCCCGGCGGAGGTCGCGTGCATCGGCGGGCCGATCCGCCCGCGCTTCGCGGCCGACCCGCCGCCGTGGTACTCCGACGCGATCCGGCACGTGCTCACGCTGCTCGACCGCGGGCCGGAGGTGCGCGACCTCGACCCGGACTCCGAGGCGGTCTACGGCGCCAACATCAGCTTCGCGGTCGGCCCGCTGCGCGAGGCGGGCGGCTTCGACCCCGCGCTAGGGCACTCCGGCACGCGGGTCTTCTTCGGCGAGGAGGACGAGGCCCAGCGCGAGCTCGTGAAGCGCGGCTACCGCGTCAGGTACGTGCCCGACGCGGCGGTCTGGCACGTGATCCCGCCGAGCCGCCTCACCCGCGGGTCGTTCCTGCGCCGCAGGTTCGCGTTCGGAGTGTCGCTGGGAATGCGCGGCGGGCGCGAGCGCGGCCTCGCGGCGCGGCGGGCGGCGAAGGGCATAGCGGGCGCCCTCGCGGCGCGGGATCCGAAGCTGCGGATGGACCGCGCCGTGCGCGCGGCCGAGAACGCGGGCGCGCTCTACGGCTCGATCAGGCCGCGGCGGATCGCGTAGCGCACCAGCTCGACCCGGTCGCGCATCCCGAGCTTCGCCAGCACGTTCGCGCGGTGCGACTCGACGGTCTTCTCGGAGACCTTGAGGATCTCGGCGATCTGCTTGTTCGAGTAGGCCTCGGCGATCAGCTTGACCACGTCGAGCTCGCGCGGCGTGAGCCGCTCGCGCGGCGCGTGCTCGCCCTGGTCGACCCACTCCTTGACGAGCGCGGTCTGGGTGATCGCGGAGAGGAACGGGCGGCCGGCGGCCACGGAGCGGACCGCCTCGATGAGGTCCTCGTCGGCGGCGCGCTTGAGCACGTAGCCCGAGGCGCCCGCCTTGAGGGCGTCGAAGAGGTAGCGCTCCTCGTCGTGCATCGAGAGCAGCAGCACGGAGGTGCCGGGGCAGTGCGCCTTGATCTCGCGCGCCGCCTGGATGCCGGTCATCCGCGGCATGGACACGTCGAGCACGGCCACGTCCGGGTGCTCGCGCTGGGCGGCCTCCACGGCGGCGACGCCGTCGTCGGCCTCGGCCACGACCTGCATCCCCTCCTGGCGGTCGATCAGCATCCGCAGGCCGGAGCGCACGATCCCGTGGTCGTCGGCGACGAGGACGTGGAGCATCAGGGCACCTGGAGGGTCAGGGCGGTCCCGCCGCCGGGCCGCGACTCCACGTCGAGCCGGCCGCCGAGCAGGCGCGCGCGCTCGGACATCCCGCTCAGGCCGAGGCTGTCGTGCTCCACGCCGGGGTCGAACCCGCGGCCGTCGTCGGTGATCGTCAGCTCCACACCGTCCTTATCGGCAGACAGGCCCAACTCCACGCGCCGGGCGGACGCGTGCTGCGCGACGTTCGAGAGCGCCTCCTGCGCGACGCGGTAGACGACGATCTCCTTGTCGGAGTCGAGCCCGGCCGCGTCGCCGGTGGTGCGCAGCTCGGTGGAGACGCCCGTCTGGGCGGAGAAGCGCTGCAGCTGGCTCTCGATCGCCGGGACGAGGCCGTGGTCGTCGAGCGCGGTGGGGCGCAGCTGGCGGGCCAGGTGAAGCAGCTCCGCCATGGCCTGGTTGACCAGCTTCTTCAGCTCGATCAGCTCGTCGCCCGCCTCCGGCGCGGCGTGGCTGAGGGCCTCGAGGCGCAGCAGGATCGCGGTGAGCGCTTGGTTGACCTCGTCGTGCAGGTCGCGCGCGAGGCGGCGGCGCTCCTCCTCCTGCGCGCGCAGCACGAGCCGGCCGCTGCGCTTGCGCTCGGTGTCGATCCGGCCGAGCAGGCGGCGGAACGACGCGGCGAGGCGGTCGATCTCCTCGGGGGCCTCGCCCTCCTCGGGGGCCTCGAAGGCCGCCGGGTCGGCGGGGTCGGTCGCCTCGATGCGCTCGATCAGGCGGTCGAGCGGCGAGAAGCGGCGGCGCAGCATCAGCATGTTGACCAGCAGCACGAGCACGATCGACAGCGCGAGCAGGGCGAACTGCGCCCGCTGGTCGCGGAACTCGAGGTTCAGGCTGGCGGCCGCGCTGGCGGCGAAGACCGTGGCCACGACCATCAGGACGTTGGTGGCGACGACCTGGCCGATCAGTGAGTTGGAGTCGCTTCGGGTGCGCATTTGAAGATGGGGTCGTGACCCCATATCGGCAGAAAGCCCCCCCGACGACAATCTGGATACAAGCTTGGGCGCATAGAGCCGGCGCCCGCATCCGCAGCAGATTCCTTGAGGTCTGACACCGAGGCGCCCACCGGGCGCCTCGGTTGCGTTAGGGGGAGGGTCAGACCCTCCCCCCTGGGGGGAGAAAGGGTGAGGGTCTGACCCTCCCCCTGGTCCGAATCGGGGATGCGGAGGCCTCGCATGAACCGGGCAGCCGTGGGGTACAACGGGGCGTACCTCATGTGCGCGAGGCTCTTCTACGGCGCGGTGGTCGCCGCACTGCTGCTCGTCGCCCTCCCGGGCGCCGCCGGCGCGGTCACGTGCTCGTACCCGGCCGACACGTACTGGTCGGAGTCCACGGCCGTCCCGTCGGCCGGCGGCCCCAGCACGGGCGACCCGCTCGCGCCGGCCCAGTGGGGTCTCGACCAGATCAACGCGCCCGGCGCCTGGGCGCGCGGCGCGCGCGGAGCCGGGATCACGATCGCCGTGCTCGACACCGGCGTGGACCTCTCCCACCCGGACCTGCAGGGCCAGGTCGCGGGCGGCACCGACTACGTGAAGAAGGGCGACGGCTGCGCCGGCCCGCAGGACGAGAACGGCCACGGCAGCCACGTGGCCGGGATCGCGGCCGCCCATACGAGCAACGGGATCGGCAGCGCCGGCGTGGCGCCCGACGCGAGGGTCCTGCCGGTGCGCGTGCTCGACGCCGACGGCTCCGAGCCCGAGGCCGGGGTGGTCTACGACGGCATCCGCTGGGCCGCCGACAACGGCGCCAAGGTGATCAACCTGAGCCTCGCCGACCTGCCGCTCCAGGCCACCCTCGACGGGACGGATGCCGACGCCGAGGCGGCCGTGAACTACGCCTGGTCGAAGGGCGCCGTGGTGGTCGCGGCGGCCAGCAACGAGTCGTTCCCCCTCTGCAACTACCCGGCGGCCGCGAGCCGCGCCGTCTGCGTGGCGGCCACCGACTCCAGCGGCCTCCCGGCGGCCTACTCCAACTCCCCGAACTCGCCGAACGACGGCGTCGGCGTGCGCGCCCCGGGCGGCGAGGGCAGCCCGATCTTCTGCGAGTACGACGGCGACGTCTGGTCCACGACCTGGCCGGGCGACGCGATCGACTCGAGCTGCGGCGACCTGAAGGGCTACGAGACCTTCGCGGGCAGCTCGATGGCCGCCCCGCACGTCGCGGGCGTCGCGGCGCTGCTCGCCGGCCGCGGCCTCACCAACGCCCAGATCGTCGAGTGCCTGCGCACCACCTCGTCGAACGAGGGCGAGTTCGACCCCGTCTACGGCTACGGGATCGTGAACGCGGACGCCGCCGTGGCCAGGTGCAGCCCCACCTCGACCCCGGGCTACCAGCCCCCGGCCGGCGGTGGCGGGCAGCCCCCGACGGGGGGCGGAGACGGGGGCGGCGGGAACGCAGGCGGCGGCTCCGGCGAGGCCCGGGTGAGCGTCACCGTCAAGCGCACCACGCGCGCGAAGCTCGCGAAGTCCGGCCGCCTGAGCGCGACGGTCAGGAGCGACCGCGCGGCGTCGGTCAAGCTGCGCGCCGTCCTCACGCGCGGCAGGAGCAAGAGCACCGCGGGCTCGCGCACGGTCAGCCTGAGCGGCTCGGGCACCAAGAGCGCCGCCGTCAGGCTCTCGAAGAGCGCCCGCCGCGCGCTGGCTCGCTCGAGCAAGTACCGCCTGGTCCTGCGCTGGCGCTCCGGCTCGCAGACCGGCAGCGCCGCCGCAAGCCGCTGACCGGCGGCAGGAACCCGGCGCCGTCGCTCGAAAAGCCGGGCATGGCAAGGGTCGAGGTATCGCGCACGCTCGTGAAGTCCCCGCCCGAGCTCTGGAGCGAGCTGCAGGGCGACTGCATCCAGAAGGCGGTCGAGGGCGCGACGGTGGAGCCGCGCGAGCCCGAGCGCGAGCTGGCCTGGAGCGGCGACGGCGTGGCCGGCACCGCCCGGATCGAGCCGTCGAACTGGGGCACCAAGGTCGTGCTCACCGCCGAGGTGGAGGTCCAGGTGGCCGAGGCCGGCTTCTGGGCGCGGTTGCGCGGCGCCAAGCCGCGGCCGTCCCCGCATTCCGACCTCGAGCAGCGCCTCGAGGGCGTGCTCGACACGCTCGGCTCCGCTCACCGCAAGCCGTTCGCGCGCGACTAGCGCTTCCGGGGCCGGATCGCGCCCCGTAGAATGGCCCGCCGCCGTGGCTCGCCAATCGCACCCGGAGACGTTCGAGGAGAGGCTCGCGCAGCTCGAGGAGCTGCGCCGGGCGAGCCTGAGCGGCTCCGAGGCCGCGGTCGAGAAGCAGCACGCGAAGGGCAAGTTCACCGCGCGCGAGCGGATCGAGAAGCTGCTCGACCCCGGCAGCTTCCAGGAGCTCGACACGTTCGTGCGCCACCGCACCTACGACTTCGACATGCACAAGAACCGGCCCTGGGGCGACGCGGTCGTGACCGGCCACGGCCTGATCGACGGCCGCCCGGTCTGCGTGTTCAGCCAGGACTTCACGGTCTTCGGCGGCTCGCTCGGCGAGGTGATGGCCGAGAAGATGGTGAAGATCATGGACCTGGCCGCCCGGATCGGCTGCCCGGTGATCGGCATCAACGACTCGGGCGGCGCGCGGATCCAGGAGGGAGTGGTCTCCCTGGGCGCCTACGGCGACGTCTTCGTGCGCAACGTGCAGTGCTCCGGCGTGATCCCGCAGATCAGCCTGATCATGGGCCCGTGCGCGGGCGGCGCGGTCTACTCGCCGGCCATGACCGACTTCATCTTCATGGTGAAGGAGACCTCGCACATGTTCATCACGGGGCCCGACGTGATCAAGACGGTCACCGGCGAGGAGACCGACTTCGAGGAGCTCGGCGGCGCGATGTCGCACAACACGAAGTCGGGCGTGGCCCACTTCGCCTCCGAGGACGAGGAGGCGTGCCTCGAGGACGCGCGCTACCTCATGTCGTTCCTGCCGCAGAACAACCTCCAGCAGCCGCCGCGCGTCGAGCCGAGCGACGACCCGGAGCGCATGGAGGAGGAGCTCGACACCATCGTCCCGGACAACCCGAACAAGCCCTACGACATGCGCGGCGTCGTCTCGCTGATCGTGGACGACGGCGAGTTCTTCGAGGTGCACGAGCACTTCGCGCGCAACATCATCGTCGGGCTCGCGCGGCTCGACGGGCGCCCGGTCGGGATCGTCGGCAACCAGCCGTCGCAGCTCGCCGGCGTGCTCGACATCGACGCCTCCGAGAAGGCGGCCCGCTTCGTGCGCTTCTGCGACGCCTTCAACATCCCGCTCGTGACCTTCACCGACGTGCCCGGCTTCCTGCCCGGCACGAGCCAGGAGTGGGGCGGGATCATCCGCCACGGCGCGAAGCTGCTCTACGCGTTCACCGAGGCGACCGTGCCGAAGCTGACCGTCGTCACGCGCAAGGCGTACGGCGGCGCCTACGACGTCATGAACTCCAAGCACATGCTGGCCGACTTCAACTTCGCCTGGCCGCAGGCGGAGGTCGCGGTGATGGGCCCGGAGGGCGCGGTCAACATCATCTTCCGCCGCGACATCGCCAAGTCGCCGACGCCCGACGAGCGGCGCGAGAAGCTGATCTCGGACTACAAGGCGCGCTTCGCCAACCCCTACAGCGCCGCGGAGCGCGGCTACATCGACGACGTGATCGTCCCGCACGAGACGCGGCCGAAGCTGATCAAGGCGCTCGAGCTGCTCCAGACCAAGCGGGTCGAGCGCCCGAAGCGCAAGCACGGAAACATTCCTCTGTAAGCGGAAATCCCGTGCTGGCCGGGCTGCCGGCGCCGAGGTGCCGATGCGCGGCTAGAGTCCGCCGCGGAGGGGATGGACCTGGCCTTGTCCCGCAGCACCACGCTCGCCGCCACGCTCCTGCTCGCGCTGGCCGCGCTGCTCGCCCTGCACGCGGGGCGGGGCGCCGCCGTGCTGGCCTGCGACGCGACCTGGACTCAGGGTCAGACCGGCGCCTGGCACTCGGCCAACTGGACGTTCAGCGGCGGCGCCACCGACGACGGCGGCGACGGCGTCCCGGACGCCAACGACAGGGTCTGCATCCTCAGCGGGACGGTCACGCTCGGCAGCGCGGCCTCTGCGGCCGGGCTCACGATCGGGGGGTCCGGGACGCTGAACATGAACGGCGTCAGCCTGACCCTCTCCGGCCCGGCCGAGGTCATGCCGGGCGGGGTGGTCGCACTCCAGGGCGCGACCGCGAACACCCTCTCCGGGACCACGCTCACCAACGACGGGACGACGCGCACGTCCACGGGCGCGGCGCGCACGCTCCAGTTCACCACGATCGCGAACAGCAGCGCCGGCACGCTCGACCTCGACGCGGCCACCTCGCTCGTCGTCGGGACCCTGAGCAACAGCGGCACGGTGAGCGTCGACGCGAGCCAGGTCTCCACGAGCGGCGCCGGCCACGCGGTCAACCAGAACGCCGGCGTCATCCAGGGGAGCGGCTCGCTCGTGATCCAGGGGGGCGCCGTCACGCACAACGGCGGCGCGGTGTCGGCCGAGGTGGAGCTGCGCGGCGGCAGCCTGAGCCCGGCGGGCAACGGCGTCGCCACCTACCGGATCGGCGCCGCCGCCGCGCCCGGGACCAGCCTCACCGCCGACGTCGGGCCGGACGTGACCGTTCGCGTGACAGGCGGGTCGGCCGCGCTTCCCGGCGTCGCGACCGTCACCACGAGCCTCGTCAACGACGGCGAGATCGTGCTCGCCAACAAGCAGAGCGGGGCCACCGGGACCGCGGGCGACGCGACCCTGTCGCTGGGCTCCCACACGATCACGAACACGGGCACGATCCGGACCGAGAGCAACGGGACGGGCGGCGGCGGGCTGCGCACGATCGACGGCAGCGGCACGCTCCAGAACTTCAGCGGCGCGACGCTCGACTTCGACCACGACACGCTCCTGAACGTCAAGACCGTGAACAACAGCGGCACGATGGACCTCGCCGCCGGCAAGAAGGTCGAGACCAACGGGACCGCCCAGACGTTCAACCAGCTCGACGGCGCGCTCACGAGCGCCGGGACGTTCGACGTGAACGCCGACACGCTGAACCACCTCGGCGGCAGCGCGGGCGGGCCCAGCCCGGTCCGGGTGAACGGCGGGAAGCTGGTCCCCTCGGGCGGAGGCGTGGCGGCCTACGTCGTGCGCGGGACCGCGACCCTCGGCGCCGTGGCCACGGACAAGACGATCACGCTCCAGGCGGACGCGAGCCCGGTGAACGCGACGACGGACGGGTCGATCGCGAACGAGGGCAAGATCGTGCTCACCTCCGCCGGTACGGCGGGCTCGTCGCAGCTCACGACGACGGCCGGCAACTCGCTCTTCAACTCGTCGAGCGGCGAGATCGAGATCGAGCAGGGGGCCGGGGGCGCTCGCACGCTCGACGCCGCGGCCCTCAACAACGACGGCACGATCGACGTGAACCGGAGCGCGACGCTCACCGGGCAGACCGCGACGAACACGGGCACGATCGACGTCGCGGACGGCGCGCGGCTCACCCGCTCCGCGAGCGGCGGCACGTTCACGCAGGGCGGGAGCTCGAACCCCGGCTCGATCGTCTCCGCCGGAAGCGGCGCGCTCGAGGTCACCCAGGGCACGTTCGACCACGTCGAGGGGATCACGACCGGCAATCCGGTCGAGCTCGCGGGCGGGACGACGCTGCGGCCCGGCGGGACCGGGACCGCCTCCTTCCTGGTGCGCGACGGGACCGTCGCGCTCGGCACGAGCATCGCGGCCGGCAAGACGATCACGGTCCGGGCCGGGGCCAGCCCCGCGAGCCTCCAGGCGCCGGGCGCGCGCACCAACGCGGGAACGCTGGTGCTCGGCGGCAGCGGGACCCAGGCGGCCACGATCTCGGGGACGGGCCCGCTGACGAACAGCGGCTCGCTCAGCTCCGCCGGCTCGGGGCCGCGGAGCATCGTGCCGAGCGTCCTGAACGGCGCGAGCGGCGCGATCGACGTGACCGAGAGCCTCGGCGTCGACGGGGTCCTGTCGAGCGCGGGGAGCGTCACCGTGGCGGCCGGCGAGGAGATCCAGGTCGACGACGGGTTCGCTCAGTCGGCCGGGACCACGACGCTCGCGGGCAGCCTCGCCGCGCCGTCGGCGACGCTCGAGGGCGGCGTGCTGACCGGGACCGGCACCCTCGCGGCGACCACGTCCAACACCGGCGCCGACGTACGCCCCGGCGGCTCGCCCGGCAGGCTCACGATCGGCGGCGACTACGCGCAGTCGGGCACGGGCAAGCTCACCGCGGAGATCGACGGCGCCGCCGCCGGGAGCCAGTACGACGTGCTCGCGGTCGAGGGCGCGGCCGACCTCGGCGGTTCGCTCGCCGTCGACGCGGCCGGGTTCACGCCTGGCCTCGACGACGCCTTCGACGTGCTCACCGCCACGGGCACGGTGAGCGACGAGTTCGACAGCGTGACCGGGCTCGACAGCCCGTCCGGCACCCGCGACCTCGCGGTCGCGTACACGACCGGCCCACCCGGGCGGGTGCGCCTGGCCGTGCCGGGGCAGACGCTGACGGTCACGAAGGCCGGCACGGGCTCCGGAACGGTCACCAGCACCGCTCCGCCCGGGGGGATCGACTGCGGCGCGGACTGCAGCGAGCGCTACGACCCGGGCACGGTCGTGACGCTCGCGGCGAGTGCGGCGCCGGCGTCCACGTTCGCGGGCTGGAGCGGCGCCGGGTGCTCGGGCACGGGCGGCTGCACGGTGACGATGTCGGAGGCGCGCTCGGTCACCGCGACGTTCACGGCGAACCCGCCCCCCGCGCCACCCGACGCCGACGGCGACGGCTCGCCCGACCCGGCCGACTGCGACGACGCGAATCCGTCGATCCATCCCGGGGCGACCGACATCCCCGGGAACGGGATCGACGAGAACTGCTCGGGCGCCGACTCGCCGCTGCCGCCGAACACGCCGACCGACCTCCGCGACACGCTCGTCGGCACGCCCGCGAGCGAGCGGATCTGCGGCCTGCTCGGGAACGACGTCATCGACGGGCTCGGCGGCAACGACACGCTGTTCGGCGACCGCTGCGACGACAGGGCGAAGGTGCGCGCCGCGCAGTCGGCCCAGGACGGCAACGACACCATCCGGGGCGGATCCGGGAACGACAGCGTCTACGGCGCCGGCGGCAGGGACAGGCTCTTCGGCGAGGACGGCAACGACAGGCTGTCCGGTGGCGCGGGCGACGACGTCCTGTCCGGCGGCCGCGGCCGCGACCGGCTCGAGGGCGGCGCCGGCCGGGACAGGCTGACCGGCGGCCCCGACGCGAACACGATCCGCGGCGGCGCCGGCGACGACGTGGTCGGAGCGAGGAACGGCAGGCGCGACGTGATCGACTGCGGCTCGGGCAGGAGGGACAGGGCGACGGTCGACCGCTCCGACAAGGTCAGGGGCTGCGAGAAGGTCAAGCGGTCGAGGAGCTGACCGCGCGCACGGCCGCGCACATCAGCGCGACCGCCGCCTCCGGACTCAGCCCCTGACGCCGCTCCAGCGAGCGCCAGGTCTCGAAGTCGAGCGCGTGCCCGATCGCGGCGCGGAGCAGGTCGCGGCGGCGCCCGCGCGCGCCCCACCCGCGCATCAGCAGGCCTCGCACCGCCTCGAGGTAGGCGGGCAGGCCGTCCGCGACGATCACCGCCAGGGCCGGGATCGCCGGCGCGTCGCGCCCCACCTTCGCGATCATCTCCTCGTCGCCGCGGTACCACGCGTAGAGGGCGCCGAGCGCCGCGCGCAGCCGCTCGTCGGGATCCGCGATCGCGGCCCAGGGCGTGGGGTCCGGGATCGGGTGCGCCGCGCGCCAGTGCGCCGAGCAGGCGCCGAACAGCTCCGCGCCGGTCGGGAAGTGGCGGTAGACCGTCAGGCGCTGGACGCCGGCACGCTCCGCCACCGCGCTGATCGTCGTGCGGGCGGGGCCCACCTCGCGGTGCAGCTCCACCGTCGCCTCGGTGATGCGCCGGCGCGTCTCGGCCTCGGCCTCCGCGCGGCGCCGCTTGCGATACGAGCGCGGCTGCTGTACGGTTCCCGCCATTCAGTGAACACAAGTGTACAGCGAAAGGCGGACGGCACGATGGCGACAGTGGTGGGACCGAACGACGGCGACCGGGTCGACCTGGGCGGGCTCGGCGTCCGATTCATGATCGGCACGGCCGACGCCGGCGGCGGCTTCTCGCTCGTCGAGCACCCGATCGCGCCGCGCACGCTCGCGGCTCCGCTCCACCGCCACGCGAACGAGGACGAGTACTCGTACGTGCTCGAGGGCCGCATGGGCGCGCAGCTCGGGGACGAGACGGTCGAGGCCGGCCCCGGCGAGCTCGTGTTCAAGCCGCGCAACCAGTGGCACTCGTTCTGGAACCCGGGCGACGAGCCCGCGCGCGTGCTCGAGATCATCTCGCCCGGCGGGTTCGAGCGCTACTTCGCCGAGATCGCTCCGCTGCTGCCCCCGGAGCGCGAGGAGCCGGACTTCGCCGCCCTGACCGAGGCCCAGGCGCGCTACGGGCTCGAGATGGACTTCGACTCGATCGGGCCGCTGGTGGAGCGGCACGGGCTCACAGGCTGATCGTCTGGACGCCCGGCGGCGGGTCCTCCACCAGCGCCAGGCAGATCGCGAGGTCCTGGATGGCCAGGCCGGTCGAGTCGAAGAGCGTGATCGCGTCGTCGCTCGGCCGGCCCGCGGCCGATCCCGTCATGACGGCGCCCAGCTCGGTCACGTCGTCCTGCGCCACGCGCCCCGCCTCCACGGCCCCGGTCAGCTCGCCGCCGTGGCTCGCCTGGCGCCACTCGTCGCAGAAGAGCGAGCAGCGCATGACGGCCTCGATCTCGGCCTCGGCCTTCCCGTGGGCGTCGGCGCCGAGCATCGACAGGTGCATGCCCGGGTGCAGGTCGCCGGCGCGTACGACCGGCTCGTGCCCGGGTGTCACGGTGGTCACCACGTCGCACGCGAGCGCGTCCTCGCGGCTGCCGGCCTCCCAGCCGAGCTCGCCGGCGAGCGCCCCCGCGGCGTCGGGGTCGGGGTCGAAGCAGACGCCGGGCCCGTACTCGGCCGCGGCCAGGCAGCGCGCGGCCCAGCCGCCGTTCACGCCGCAGCCGAGGATGCCCGCCGTGCGGGCGTCCTCGCGGGCCAGCTCCTGCGCCGCCACCGCCGCGACGGCGCCGGTGCGCAGCGCCGTCACCGCGCGCACGTCCACGAGCGCGAGCGGCTCGCCGGTCTCGGCGCTCGACACGACGACCAGTCCGAGCACGACCGGGAGGCCGTGGCGGGGGTTCTCCGTGAACGAGGTGACCCACTTGAGGATCGCGATTCCCGAGCCGCGCGCGGGCATCGCGCGGAAGTCGCCGCGCGGCGGCGAGTCGAGGTACACCTTCGGCGGCATCTCCCAGTCGCCGCTGGCGTAGCGCACGAACCCGTCGCGGACCCGCTCGATCGCGTCCTCGGCGGACACCGCGGCCAGGACGGCGTCGTGGTCGAACACGGGGATCTCGGGCATGCGGGCGACGATACCCTCCGGCGATCATGGGCAGGAACGGCAAGCACGCGCCGCCGCGGCCGCGGATCGAGGTCAGGCAATCGGTCGCCGGCCCGGAGGAGGCCGCCGCGATCGCCGCCGCGATCGAGCAGTTCCTGCGTGACACGGCGCCCGCCCCGGCGGCGCCGGAGGATGGGATCGACCCGTGGCTGCGAGCCGGTCTCTTCGAGGGCGTCGGCCTCGACCCCGAGGGCCCGGGCCCGTGGGGCGAGTCTCAGCCCTGGGCGCGCTGACGCCGGCGCAGCAGCGCGGCGAGGCCGCCCAGCCCGAATGCGGAGGCCATCGCGAGCGGCCCCAGCGCGACGAGCTGGAAGCGCCAGTCGTAGCTGTGCAGCGCCACGGGCGCGACGGTGAGCGTCAGCGAGTACGCGAGGAGCATCAGCGCGGCGCGGCGCTCACGGCCGCCGGTCACGAACGGGCCCGCCAGCGCGAGCGCCAGCAGGACCAGCCACGGGACGCCGTCGAGGCGGGTGACGCGCTCGTAGGTCTCGAACCCCCCGGTGCGGCCACGCTCGATGCGGTCGTTCGAGTAGAGGCGGGCGACGAGCCCCAGCGTCGCCCGCTCGTGGCGCGGGGTCGAGCGGCCGGGCAGCGACCTCATCGTCCGGCCCGGCTGCCCGCCGGAGCCCCCGTTGCCGACGGCGGGGTTGGGGTTGAGCGGGAAGTCGGGGTCCACGAGCCGCACGAGGTCGCGCCCGACGGCGCGCAGGTAGTCGCCGGGCTGCGCGAGCGCCGCGGCGCGGCTGAAGGCGTTGACGCGCGCGTGCGCGTCGGGTGGGTCCACGGCGGCCGACGGCCTGCCGATGCTCCGCACGAGCGGCGACGCGGACTCGAACACCCAGTAGCGCGGGCCCGGACGCGTGCGCGGCGGCGTCGTCGGGCAGAAGCGGTCGGTGCCCTCGGGAGGGTCGAAGCGGCGGCAGTCGGCGAACGGGGCGATGCGCCCGTAGAACGCGTAGTACTCGTGCCGCGCGAACGAGTAGCGACCGGTCTCGCCGTTGGCCCAGGAGAGGTTGGCGCCGAGCAGCCCGCCAGCCGTCACCGCCAGCGCGGCGGCGGCGGCGAGCCGCTCGCGCGCGCCGCCGGGCAGCGCCCAGGCCGCCCACAGGGCCAGCAGCGCGAGGCTCGGCAGCGCGATCGGGCGGACGGTCACCGCGAGGGCGCCGACCAGGCCGGCCAGGGCCGCGAGCCCGGCCCGGGCGCGGGGCCCCCGCGCGGGCTGCGCCGCGAGCGCGGCCGGCAGCAGCGCCGCGCAGACGAGGAACGAGAACGGCCCTTCGGTGAGGATCCCGTGCTCGAGCCAGACGAGCGAGCCGTGCAGCAGCAGGACCGCCGCCGGCAGCAGCGGCGCCCAGCGGCCCGCCCCGAACGCCCGGGCCGCGGCGTACGCGCACAGGCCCCCCGCGATCCCCATCGCGTGCTGGAGCAGCACGGTCACGGTCAGCTCGGACGACAGCGCGCGGACGGCGGCCAGGAACAGCGGGTAGCCCATCGGCCGCAGCCCGTCGGCGAAGTACCAGTCGGGGTCCGAGTTCAGCAGGTAGCCGTAGCTGTCGGGAAAGCCGAGGAACGCCGGCCGCCACGCGACGACCAGCCACAGGCGCAGCCCGAGCCCGGCGGCCAGCAGCGCGCCCAGCACGAGCAGGTCGGGACGGGCGGCCGCCGCCGCCCGCAGCTTGGTCCGGCGCTCGGGGACGGCCGTCTCAGGCATGCCGCTGTACCCTGCCTCATCGTGTCCGACGACGCCGCGACCACCATCCAGATACCGCCCGCGCAGGCGCGCGAGCTGATCGACGGCGGCGCGCAGGTGGTGGACGTCCGCACCGCCGTCGAGCATGCGGAGAGCCACATCTCGGGGGCCGCCCACATCCCGCTCGACCGGCTCGGTCCGGACGCGGAGGAGGCGCTCGACGGCGAGCGCCCCGTGCTGGTCTACTGCCGCGGCGGCAACCGCTCGGAGGCGGCCGCGGAGGCGCTGCGCAACTCCGGCTACGACGCCCACAGCATCGACGGCGGGCTCGTCGCCTGGCACGACGCTGGGCTCCCGCTGGAGCCGGACGGCGCGGACGTGGCGCCGGCCCAGAACCTGCCGCCGCGCTGAGCTGCAAGCCGCGGCCGCGTCGCGCTGCGCGCCGCTTCGCCGGGGCTGCCGCGCGTCGAGCTGCGCGCCGCCTCGCTAAGCGGGTGCGCGCCTGCGGCCGAAATACTTGGGAAACCCGTATGGGTTTTGGTACATTCGCGCGATGGAACCGACTTCCGCCCCCACCCACAAGGGCCGCTCCGGCTCGCTCACCAACCCGGAGGTCGTCGACGTCCCGGGCCACGTGATCCCGGTGATCGAGAAGGAGTTCGACGACTTCGACACGGAGGCCGGCCGCTTCCTGCGCGGCGAGGTGCAGGAGGAGGAGTTCATCGGGTTCCGCCTCAAGCAGGGCGTCTACGGGCAGCGCCAGGCGAACGTCCAGATGATCCGGGTCAAGCTGCCGTTCGGCGGCGTCTCGCCGGAGCAGATGGAGGCCTTCGCCGACGTGGCGGAGAAGTACACGCCGCTCGTGAAGGGCCACATCACCACGCGGCAGAACATCCAGTACCACCACGTGCCGCTGCCGGACGCCGCCAAGGCGATCCGGCTCCTCTCCGACGCCGGCCTGTCGAGCCGCGAGGCCTGCGGCAACACCGTCCGCAACGTGACCGGCGACCCGTGGGCGGGCGTCACCGACGAGCTCTACGACATCACGCCCTACGCGGGCGCCTTCGTGCGCTACTTCGTCCGCAACGAGATCTGCCAGCTCCTGCCGCGCAAGTTCAAGGTCGCCTTCACGGCGAACGACGAGGACCGCGCGATCACGCTGATCCACGACCTCGGCTTCCTTCCGCGCGTGCGCGAGGTCGACGGGCGCGAGGTCCGCGGCGTCGAGATCCGCACCGGAGGCGGGACCTCGATCATGGCCCGGGTCGGCAGCACGCTCTACGACTTCGTCGAGGTCGACAACGGCGACTACCTCAAGGTCTCGGAGGCCGTCCTGCGGATCTTCGACCGCCAGGACTGGCTGCGCGCCAACCGCCAGCGCGCGCGGATCAAGTTCCTGGTCGACAAGGTCGGCATCGACGAGTTCCGCAGCATGGTCGACGAGGAGCTGAAGGGCGACTGGACCCGCGAGCGCAACTTCGACCCCACGCTGCTCCTCTACCAGCACGACGAGGAGGCCAACGCGCCGTTCCCGCCGGCGGTCAGCTCGACCCCCAACGGCGACCGCTCCGAGTTCGACCGCTTCATGGCTTCGAACGTCCGCGCGCAGCGCCAGGACGGGTTCTCGACCGTCGAGGTCAAGGTCACGCGCGGCGACCTCACGCCCGAGATGTTCCGCGGCCTCGCGGCGATCATGCGCGAGTTCTGCGGCGGCTACGCCCGCACCACGATCCACCAGAACCTCGTGCTGCGCTGGGTGCGCGACGAGTCGGTCTACGACGTCTGGCGGCGCCTCGTGGAGCTCGGCCTCGGCGACGCCGGCGCCGACGAGGTCACCGACGTCCTGAGCTGCCCCGGCACCGACAGCTGCAAGATGGGCATCACGAGCTCGATGGGCCTCAACCGCGCGATCCAGGAGCGCGTGGAGGGCATGGGCATCGAGGATCCGCTGACCAAGCGGATCCACATCAAGATGTCCGGCTGCCCGAACGGCTGCGGCCAGCACCACCTCGGCACGATCGGGTTCTACGGCGCGTCGATGAAGATGGGCGGCAAGCAGGTCCCCGCCTACATCGCTCACGTGGGCGGCCGCTACGAGGGCGGCGAGCTCAAGTACGGCGAGCGCGTGAAGGTGCGCCTGCCCGCCAAGCGCGTGCCCGACGCCATCGAGCGCTGGATCCGCCTGTACGAGCGCGAGCGCGAGGACGGCGAGGCGTTCAACGACTTCGTGGACCGCGTCGGGACCGAGCCGTTCGCCGCCGAGGCGAAGGAGCTGTCGATGCCCGTCGAGTTCAACCTCGAGAACATCCAGCACTTCATCGACTGGAGCCGCCACGAGCCGTATCAGGTGATCCGCGGCGAGGGGGAGTGCGCGGTCTAGCGATGTCGGTCGCCTCGCCCCCAGATCTCGAGCACGCCTCGGCCCAGGACGTGCTCCGCTACGCGGTGGAGCGCCACCACCCGCGCCTCGCGGTCGCCTGCTCCTTCCAGAAGGAGGCCTCGGTGATCATGGACATGGCCCTGCGGATCGAGCCCGGCACGCGCTTCTTCACGATCGACACCGGCGTGCTGTTCGACGAGACCTACGCGACCTGGCGCGCTGCCGAGCGCCACTACGGCATCCAGGTCGAGCACTACGACGCGTCGCGGCCCGAGGGCGAGTGGACCGCCAACGTCTGCTGCAGCGACTTCAAGGTCGCGGCGCTCGGCCGCGCGCTGGAGGGGGCCGACGCCTGGGTGACCGGCCTGCGCCGCGAGCACTCCGCCGAGCGCGCCGGCACGTCGAAGCTCCACTGGGACGAGCGCAACGGCCTCTGGAAGGTCAACCCGCTGGCCGACTGGAGCGAGCGCGACGTCTGGCGCTACATCGTCGACAACGACGTCCCCTACAACCCGCTGCACGACCGCGGCTACGACTCGATCGGCTGCACGCCCTGCACGCAGCCCGGCCAGGGCCGCGACGGCCGCTGGGCCGGCAGCGCGCAGACCGAGTGCGGACTGCATGCTTGACACCTAACGGAGGTCTGCACGAATGAGCGATGGATTGACACTGTGGTTCACCGGGCTGTCCGGAGCCGGGAAGTCGACGATCGCCCAGATCGTGGAGCACCAGCTCGCCGAGCGCGGCCTCAGGGTCGAGGTGCTCGACGGCGACGTCGTGCGGACGAACCTCTCAAAGGGCCTCGGCTTCTCGAAGGAGGACCGCGACACGAACATCCGCCGGATCGCGTTCGTGGCCGACCTGCTCTCGCGCAACGGCGTCGTCGCCATCACCGCGGCGATCTCGCCCTATCGCGAGATCCGCGACGAGGCGCGCGGCAAGATGGGCGAGCGCTTCGTGGAGATCTACGTGAAGGCGTCGGTCGAGGAGTGCGCGCGGCGCGACGTGAAGGGGCTCTACGAGAAGGCGTTCAAGGGTGAGATCAAGGAGTTCACCGGCGTCTCCGACCCGTACGAGCCGCCGTCGGCCCCCGAGCTGACGCTCGACACCGAGAACGAGACGCCCGAGGAGTCCGCGGGCAAGGTGCTCGCGTACGTCGAGGAGCGCCTCGGGGTGGCCGCGTGAGCCGGCTCCAGCTCACCGCCCGCCAGACCGCCGACTTCGAGCTGCTCGCCAACGGCGGCTTCGCCCCGCTCGACGGGTTCCAGGGGCGGGCGGCCTGGGAGACCGTGACCGAGACGATGCGCCTGCCCGACGGCCGCCCGTGGCCGATCCCGGTCACGCTCGCGACCGACCAGGGCGAGGTGGGCCAGACGCTCGAGCTGGTCGGCCACGACGGCACCGAGCTCGGGACGCTGACGGTCGAGGAGGTCTACGAGCGCGATCTCGCGCGCGAGGCCCAGCAGGTCTACCGCACGACCGACGAGGCCCATCCGGGCGTCGCCGCGATGCACCGCGAGGGGTCGCGCACGATCGCCGGGCCGATCGAGGCCAGGGCGCTGCCGGGCCACATCGACGCGGTCGCCCCGTACCTGCTCACGCCGGAGGAGACCCGCCGCACGTTCGCCGAGCGCGGCTGGAAAACCGTCGTGGGCTTCCAGACCCGCAACCCGATCCACCGCGCGCACGAGTACATCACCAAGTGCGCGCTGGAGATCGTCGACGGCCTGTTCATCCACCCGATCGTGGGCGAGACCAAGGACGACGACATCCCGGCCGACACGCGGATGCGCTGCTACGAGGTCCTGCTCGAGAGCTACTACCCGCGCGACCGCGTGCTGCTGGGCGTGAACCCGGCCGCGATGCGCTACGCCGGGCCGCGCGAGGCGATCTTCCACGCGCTCGTGCGCAAGAACTACGGCTGCACGCACTTCATCGTGGGCCGCGACCACGCCGGCGTGGGCGACTACTACGGCACCTACGACGCCCAGCACATATTCGACGAGTTCGAGCCCGGCGAGCTGGGCATCGAGCCGCTCAAGTTCGAGCACTCGTTCTGGTGCAAGCTGACCGGCGGGATGGCGACGGCCAAGACCTCGCCGTCGGGGCCGGATGATCGCGTGTTCCTGTCCGGGACCAAGGTGCGCGAGATGCTCGGCAACGGCGAGCGGCCGCCGGAGGAGTTCAGCCGGCCGGAGGTCGCCGACGTGCTGATCGAGGCGTACACGGGGGAGCCCACTCCGGCGTAGGGCGCTCTCGTGGATCCGCTCATCATCGTCTTCGGGCTGGGCGTCGGCATCCTCGTCGGGATGACCGGCATCGGCGGCGGGTCGCTGATGACGCCGATCCTGATCCTCGTCTTCGGGTTCAAGCCGATCACCGCGATCGGCACCGACCTGGCCTACGGGGCCGTCACGAAGACGGTGGGCGGCTGGCGGCACCTCCGCCAGCGCACGGTCAACTCGTCGCTCTCGACCTGGATGGCGTTCGGCTCGGTCCCGGCGGCCGTGGGCGGCGTGTACGTGCTGCGCGCGGTCGAGCGCGCGGCCGGGCACGACTTCGACGACCTGCTGCTGACCGTCCTGGCCGGCGCGCTCCTGTTCACCGGCGCGGCGGTGCTCGCGCGGGCGCTGCTGCTGCGGAGCTTCGCGGAGCGCGAGGAGCTCGTGCTCGAGCGCCGCCACAAGGTGGGCGCGGTCGTGCTCGGCCTGTTCGTCGGCTTCGTGCTCGGCGTCACGTCGGCCGGCAGCGGCTCGCTGATCGCGGTCGGCCTGATCATGTTCTTCCGCCTGGCGCCGCGCCAGGTGGTCGGCACCGACATCTTCCACGCCGCGATCCTGCTCTGGGCCGCGGCGATCGCTCACGTGGTGGCCGGCAACGTGGACTTCGCACTGGCCGGCACGATCCTGATCGGCTCGATCCCGGGCGTGTGGCTCGGCAGCCACTGGTCGTCGCTCGTGCCGGTGGGCACGCTGCGCACTGTGCTGGGCGTGGTGCTGATCGGCGGCGGCCTCGGGCTGCTGAGCAAGGCGGGCGCCGCCATCCCGCCGGTCCTCATCGCCGGAGTGCCGGTCGTCATCGGCCTGATCGCGGGCGGCCCGCCGCTCGTGCGCCGGCTGCGCGAGCGCCGGGACCCGACCGCGCGCCTGAGCGTCGGTCCCCCGGCACCGCCGCCGGTGGCCGCGCCGGAGCGGTAGGGGCCGCTCAGCGCAGGGCCAGTACCCTTCCGCGCCGATGTTCTCCAAGGTCCTGGTCGCCAACCGCGGCGAGATCGCCATTCGCGTGATGCGTGCCCTCGAGGAGCTCGGGATCGGCACCGTCGCGGTCTACTCGGAGCCCGACCGCGACGCGCTGCACGCGCGGCGCGCGGACGAGGCCTACCTGATCGGCCCCGGCGCCGCCGCCGAGAGCTACCTGGTGGTCGACAAGATCATCGAGGTCGCCAAGCAGTCCGGCGCCGAGGCGGTCCACCCGGGCTACGGGTTCCTCGCCGAGAATGCGACCTTCGCCAAGGCGTGCGAGGACAACGGCATCGTCTTCATCGGGCCGCCGGCGTCGGCGATCGAGGCGATGGGCTCCAAGACGCGCGCGCGGGAGATCATGAAGAAGGCGGGCGTGCCGATCGTTCCCGGCACGACCGACCCGGTCGACACCGTCGAGGACGCCGCCAAGGTGGCCGAGGAGATCGGCTACCCGATCGCGGTCAAGGCGGCGGGCGGCGGCGGCGGCAAGGGCTTCCGCGTGGCGCTCGAGGCCGGCGAGCTGGAGAAGGCGTTCGAGGGCGCCGCGCGCGAGGGCGAGAAGTTCTTCGGGGACGCGACCGTCTACCTCGAGCGCTACCTGCCCGACCCGCGCCACGTCGAGGTCCAGGTGCTGGCGGACTCGCACGGCAACGTGATCCACCTCGGCGAGCGCGACTGCTCGGTGCAGCGCCGCCACCAGAAGCTGATCGAGGAGAGCCCGGCGCCGGCGGTCGACGAGAAGCTGCGCGAGCGCATCGGCGCGATCGGCACGGAGGCGGCGCGGGCGGTCGGCTACCGCTCGGCCGGCACGGTCGAGGGGCTGCTCCAGGACGGCGAGTACTACTTCCTGGAGATGAACACGCGCGTGCAGGTCGAGCACTGCGTGACCGAGGAGGTCACGGGCATCGACATCGTCAAGGAGCAGATCAGGATCGCCGCGGGGGAGGAGCTCTCGCTCGCGCAGGACGACGTCCGCCTCGACGGCCACGCGATCGAGTGCCGGATCAACGCCGAGGACGCGTCGAAGAACTTCGCGCCCGCGCCGGGGAGGATCGCCGAGTACCGCGAGCCGGCCGGTCCGGGCGTGCGCGTGGACTCGGGCGTGGAGGCCGGCGCCGAGATCACGCCGCTCTACGACCCGATGATCGCCAAGCTGATCGTCTGGGACGTCGACCGCGAGGCCGCGACGCGGCGGATGATCCGCGCGCTCGGCGAGTACGAGCTCGGCGGCGTCAAGTCGCTGATCCCGTTCCACGTCGCGCTGCTCGGCACCGAGCAGTGGGCCAACGGCGAGACCTGCCGCGACCTGATCGAGGACAAGAAGTGGCTCAAGGAGCACGGCGCGCCGCAGGTCACACCCGCGCCGCCCGCCGACGAGGAGGAGGAGCCGAAGGTCGAGCGCGACTACGCGGTCGAGTGCCGCATCAACGCCGAGGACGCCGCCAAGAACTTCGCCCCCGCGCCGGGCACCATCACCGCCTACTTCGAGCCGGGCGGCCCGGGTGTGCGCATCGACTCGGGGGTGCTCGCGGGGTCCGAG
>DASVWC010000026.1:0-5833 GCA_036389835.1 Thermoleophilaceae bacterium
GGGATGTCGCGGGTGATCTCCTCGTCGCCCAGCTTGGTCGTGCGGGCGTCGATCTCGTACTCCTCGATGTGGATCGAGGTGAGCTCGTCGTCCTTGACCAGCCGCTCCGAGATGATGATCGCGTCCTCGAAGTTGTAGCCCTCCCATGACATGAAGGCGACCATGCAGTTCTTGCCGAGCGCCAGCTCGCCCTGGTCGGTCGAGGAGCCGTCGGAGAGCACGTCGCCCTGCTTCACCCGCTGCCCCACGGTCACGCGCGGCTTCTGGTGGATGATCGTGCCCTGGTTCGAGCGCATGTACTTGTGGAGCGTGTACTCGTCCTTGTCCGAGCCGTCCTCGATCACGATGCGCTCGGCGTCCACGTAGGACACCGTGCCCTTGCGGCGGGCGAGGAGGACGTCGCCGGTGTCGATGGCGGCACGGGTCTCCATGCCGGTGCCGATCAGCGGCGCCTCGGTCTTGAGCAGCGGCACGGCCTGGCGCTGCATGTTCGAGCCCATCAGCGCGCGGTTGGCGTCGTCGTGCTCGAGGAACGGGATCAGCGCGGTCGCGACCGACCAGATCTGGTCGGGCGAGACGTCCATGAGGTCGACGTCCTTGGGCGCGGCCAGCGTGAGCTCGCCGTCGCGGGAGCGGCAGGTGACGCTCGGGCCGCGGAGCTTCTGGGTCTTCGGGTCGATCTCGGCGTTCGCCTGGGCGATCACCTTCTCGTCCTCCTCGTTGGCGTCGAGGTGGACGATCTTCTCGGTCACGACGCCGTCCTCGACCACGCGGTAGGGCGTGGTCACGAAGCCGTGCTCGGAGACCTCGGCGAAGCTCGAGAGCGAGCCGATCAGGCCGATGTTCGGGCCCTCGGGGGTCTCGATCGGGCACATGCGGCCGTAGTGGCTGGGGTGCACGTCGCGGACCTCGATGGGCGCGCGCTCGCGGGTCAGGCCGCCGGCGCCGAGGGCGCTCAGCCGCCGGCGGTGCGTGAGGCCCGCCAGCGAGTTGGTCTGGTCCATGAACTGCGAGAGCTGCGAGGAGCCGAAGAACTCCTTGAGCGCGGCCACGACCGGGCGGATGTTGATGATCGTCTGCGGCGTGATGGTGTCGGCGTCCTCGGTGGTGAGGCGCTCGCGCACGACGCGCTCCATGCGGTAGAGGCCGATGCGGAAGGCCTCCTGGATCAGCTCGCCGACGGTGCGCAGGCGGCGGTTGCCGAAGTGCTCGTACTCGTCGAGGCGGTCGCCGATGGCGTCGCGCGGGATCATCTGCGCCTCGAGCGCGTAGTCCTTGATCGGCTCGCCCTCGGAGAACTCGCCGGTCTCCGGGATGCCCAGGTCCTTGGGCAGCGTGACGAGCTCCTTGATCAGCTCGATGATGTCGCGGTGGGTGAGGACGCGGGTGTCGAGGTCCTCGTCCAGGCCCAGGCGGCTGTTGAGCTTGTAGCGCCCGACGCGCGTGAGGTCGTAGCGCTTGGGGTCGAAGAACAGCGTGTTCAGGAGTGCGCGGGCGTTGTCCACGCTCGGCGGCTCGCCGGGGCGCTGCTTCTTGAACAGCTCGATCAGCGCGCCCTCCTCGGAGCGCGTGACCTCGGTGTCCGCCTCGATCGTGTTGCGGATGTAGAGCGAGTTGTCGAAGAGCTCGAGGATCTGCTCGTCCTCGACGTAGCCCATCGCGCGCAGCAGGACCGTGACCGGCAGCTTGCGCTTGCGGTCGATGCGGACGAAGCACTTGCCTTTCTTGTCGATCTCGAGCTCGAGCCACGAGCCGCGGGCCGGCATCAGGTTCGCGATGAAGACCTGCTTCTCGCGATCCTTCGGCTCCATCACGTAGGCGCCGGGCGAGCGGACGAGCTGCGTGACGACGACGCGCTCGGTGCCGTTGATGATGAAGGTCCCCCACTCCGTCATCCACGGGAAGTCGCCCATGAAGACCGACTGCTCGCGGATCTCGCCGGTCTCGCGGTTCTGGAAGGCCACCTTGACGCTCAGCGGGCGCGCGTAGGTGAGGTCCTTCTCGCGGCACTCCTCGATGGAGGCCGTGGGCTCGTCGAAGCTGATCTGCTCGAAGACGACGGCCAGGTTGCCGGTGTAGTCCTCGATCGGGGAGACGTCGTCGATGGTCTCGCGCAGGCCGCCGCTCTCGGTGTTCACCAGCCAGTCGAAGGAGCGCTTCTGGATGTCGATCAGGTTGGGAAGCTCGAGGGGTGTCTCGAGGCGCGCAAAGCTGCGGCGCTGACGGGGGGCATCAACACGGGCCAAGACGGCGGCTCCTTGAGGTCGGACGAGGTGGAGGACTTGGCGCGGGTGCGCAGGGGCGCACCGACGCGACCGGTCAGAATAGCACGACTAAAGGCGCCGCCTTACGGGGCGCTCGAACGGCCGTCACGGACCCCGTCCCGAGGCTCCGCGGATATGTGGGCGGAGCAGCTACTTAGGGACGGCTGCGGCTATTGGCCTGCGGGCATGTTACCCAGGGTTCCGGCGAAAAACCACCGCCGTGCTCGCCGGCTCTCCGGTTGGGAACGTTTGATGTGGCTATAGCGACATCAAACGTTCCCAAGACCTCGGTTCCCCGTTTCGGGGCGAACCGTCGTCGAGCTACTTCAGCTCGACGGAGCCGCCGGCCTCCTCGATCTCGCCCTTGAGCTTCTCGGCCTCCTCGCGCTCGATGCCCTCCTTGACGGGCTTGGGGGCCTCGTCCACGAGCGCCTTGGCCTCCTTCAGGCCGAGGCCGGTCGCCGCGCGGACGACCTTGATGACCTGGATCTTCTTGTCGCCGGAGCCGGTCAGCACGACGTCGACCGTGCTGGACTCCTCCTCGGCCGCGGCGCCGTCGCCGCCACCGCCTCCGGCGGGCGGGGCGGCCGCGGCCACGGCGGTCGCCGAGACGCCGAACTCCTCCTCGAGCGCCTTGATGCGCTCGGACAGCTCGAGCACCGAGATGCCCTTGAGCTCGTCGATCCATTCCTGTGTCGTAGGCATTTAGCCCTCCTGTTCCTGGTTCTCGGCTCCGGAGGGCTCCTCCGAAGTCTCCGATGTCTCTTCCGGGGCGTCGCCCGAAGCATCTTCCGGCGCGTCGCCCGAAGCATCTTCCGGGGCGTCGCCCGAAGCATCTTCCGGCGCGTCGCCCGATGTCTCTTCCGGGGCGTCGCCCGGGGGGGCGTCGCCCGAAGCGTCCTCCTGCTCCGCCGTCTCGGCCTCGGCGACCGGCGACCCGGGCGCCTCCTCGGCGGGCGTGTCGCCCTCGGCGGGCGAAGCCTCCTCGGCAGCCGCGTCCTCGGCGGGCGCGGCGTCGGCGGGCGGAGCCTCCTCGCCGGCGGCGTCGGCCTCCGAAGCCGGCGGCTGCACCTCCTCACCCGCCGCGGGAGCCGGCTCGGCCTCCTCCGCGGGAGCCTCGGCGGGCGGCGCCTCCTCCGCCGGCGCGGCTTCCGTCGGAGCGGCCTCCTCCGCCGGCGCGGCTTCCGGCGCGGCCGCCGGGGCCTCGCCGCTCACGAGCCCCTGCTCGGCGATCTGCTGGAGCTGGCTCGCCAGCCCGCCGATCATCGACGCCAGCCCGCGGACCAGCCCGGTGATCGGCGACGCGAGCACACCCACGAACTGGCCGTGCAGCACGTCGCGCGCGGGGAGCTTGGCGATCGACTCGATCTGGTCGACCGTCAGCACGTCGCCGTCGAGCGTGCCGCCCTTGAACTCGAGCAGCCCGTTCTGGCGGCGGAAGGTGGCGAGCGCCTTGGCCGCCACGGCGGCGTCGCCCTGCACGAACGCGAGCGCGGTCGGCCCCTCCAGCAGCGGCTTGAGGTCCTCCGCCCCGGCCTTGTCGGCCGAGCGGATCGTGAGGCGGTTCTTGACCACCTGGAAGTGGGCGTCGGCGTCGCCGAGCTGCTGGCGCAGCTCCACGGCCTGCTTCACGGAGAGCCCGCGGTAGTCGATCGCGAAGATCGCCTGCGCGTTCTGGATCCGGTCGGCCACCTCGTCGATGACCGCTGCTTTCTCGTCCCTGTTCATCCGCTCTCCAAGATCGCCATGGGGTCTGACCCATGAGAAAGCCCGCACGCAGGCGGGCTCAGAGGAGCGGGGTGCTCTTCCGATCCACCTGCCCAGGTCTTACGGCTTGCGCCTGCCGGGGGTCTCGGGCAGCTCGTTGTGGGGCGTGAGGGTAGCGCGCCGCCCCGCGAGCCCCACGGGCGCGAGCGCCTCGGACCGGTCGGGGAGGCTCTCCATGTGCACGATCGAGCCTCCCCTGAACGGGATGACCTGGTCGTCGAGATGCGCCGGACGACCTCGACGCGCGACACGGCGCGAGCCGCTAGGCCGCGGGCTCCGCGGGGGAGGCCGCGGCGGCGCCGTTGCCGTCAGCGGCCGGCGGCAGCTCCTCCTCGAGGATGTCGCGCGTGCGCGCGGTGTCCACGCGGATGCCGGGGCTGTGCGTCGTCGCCACCGTGATCGTGCGCAGGTAGCGCCCCTTCGCGGCGGCGGGCTTCGCGCGGATCAGCTCGTCGATCAGCGCGGCGTAGTTCTCGAGGAGCTGGCGCTCGTCCTGGCTGGTCTTGCCGATCGCCAGGTGCACGATCGCCGAGCGGTCGGTGCGGTACTCGACCTTGCCCGCCTTGGCCTCCGAGACCGCGGTCTCGACGTCCGGCGTGACCGTCCCGATCTTCGGGTTCGGCATCTTGCCCTGCGGGCCGAGGATGCGGCCCAGGCGCCCGACCACCGGCATCATGTCCGGCGTCGCGATCGCCACGTCGAAGTCGGTCCAGCCCTCCTCGATGCGCTTGGCGAGGTCCTCGTCACCGACCACGTCGGCGCCGGCCGCCTCGGCCGCGCGGGCCTGGTCGCCGCGGGCGAAGACGGCCACGGTGACGTCGCGGCCCTCGCTGTTCGGCAGCGTGATCGTGCCGCGCAGCTGCTCCTCGGCGTGGCGCACGTTCAGGCCGGTGCGCACGTGCACCTCGACGGTCTCGGTCGCCTTCGTGGACTGGAAGCTCTTCACGAGCTGGATCGCCTCGGCCGGCGTGTAGTCGCGCTCGCGGTCCACGCGCGCGTAGAGGTCGCGGTAGCGCCTGCCGTGCGCCATCAGCCGACCTCCACGCCCATCGAGCGCGCGGTGCCCTCGATGATCTTCGCCGCCTGGTCGAGGTCGGAGGCGTTCAGGTCCTGAAGCTTGGTCTCGGCGATCTCGCGCGCCTGCGCCTTGGTGATCCGCCCGACCTTCTCGCGGTTGGGCTCGCCCGAGCCCTTCTGGATCCCGGCGGCCTCCTTGATCAGCACGGCGGCCGGCGGCGTCTTCGTGATGAACGTGAACGAGCGGTCCTCGAAGACCGTGATCTCGGCGGGGATGATCCGGCCGGCCTGGTCCTGCGTCTGCGCGTTGAACGCCTTGCAGAACTCCATGATGTTCACGCCGTGCTGGCCGAGCGCCGGGCCGACCGGAGGGGCCGGGTTGGCGGCGCCGCCGGGGACCTGGAGCTTGATCAGTGTCAGAACTTTCTTTGCCATGGAGGGAGGTGAGGTTAGACCTTCTTGACCTGATCGAACCCGACCTCGACCGGCGTCTCGCGGCCGAAGATCGAGACGAGCACCTTGAGCTTCGCGGCGTCCTCGTTGATCTCGGCGATCTCGCCCGAGAAGTCCGACAGCGGGCCGGAGATGACCTTGACCGTCTCGCCGATCGAGTAGGTCGTCTTCTTGCGCTCGCGGACGGCGACCTTGAGACGGCCGGCCTCCTCGTTGACCTCGATGACCTCGCCCTCGAAGTCCGACAGCGCGCCCGAGATGACCTTGACGGTCTCACCGAGCGTGAACTCGGCGCGGGAGCGGGGCTTCGCCTCGACCGTCGCCGTGTGCAG
>DASVWC010000027.1:0-21771 GCA_036389835.1 Thermoleophilaceae bacterium
GCAGGGCGTCTTCGGCGTGCCGCAGCGTGACCTTGCGCCCGCCCGTCGTCTCGCAGGCCAGCTCGAGCGCGGCGAGCGCCGTGCGGGCATCGCCCCCCGAGCGCGCCGCGAGGAAGTCGAGCGCCTCGTCCTCGATCGCCGGCGGGTCCTCGATGAACTGGTCGAGCGCACGCCGCAGCAGCGTCTTGACGTCGTCGTCCGACAGCAGCCGCAGCTCGTAGATCCGGCAGCGCGAGATCAGCGCCGAGTTCACCTCGAAGTACGGGTTCTCGGTCGTCGCCCCCACGAGCGACACGAGCCCCTCCTCGACCGCCGGAAGCAGCGCGTCCTGCTGCGCCTTGTTGAACCGGTGGATCTCGTCGAGGAAGAAGATCGTGTGCTTGCCGCCCGCGCGCACGCGCTCCTCCGCGCGCGCGAGCACCTGGCGGACCTCGGCACGGCCGGCGTTCACCGCCGACACCTCCTCGAACGCCGCGTTCGCGTTCACCGCCAGCAGCCGCGCGATCGTGGTCTTGCCGGTGCCCGGCGGCCCGTAGAGGATCATCGAGTGCGGCTCGCCGTCCTCGATCGCGCGCCGCAGCGGCGAGTCCGGCCCGAGGAGGTGCTGCTGGCCCACCAGCTCGTCCACGCTGGTCGGCCGCATGCGCACCGGCAGCGGGCGGTCGGACTGGGGAACGGCGGTCTGCCCGCGCGGGGCGGAGTCGTCGCCGGCGTCGAAGAGCTGCTCCACACGGCGATTCTGGCACCGGCGCGGGCATATACTCGCCGGGCCGTGCCCGAGCGCCAGCAACTCGAGGATCGGACCGTCGATCTCCTGCGGCGGTTGATCTCGATCAACACGGTCAACCCGCCGGGGAACGAGGAGGCGGTGCAGCTCCATCTCAAGGAGGTGCTGGAGGCCGCCGGATTCGAGTGCGAGCTGCTTACGGCCGTCGAGGGGCGCCCGAACCTCGTCGCGCGCCTGCGCGGGGGATCCGACGGCCCCTCGCTGGCGTACCTCGGCCACGCCGACACCGTGCTCGCCGACGCGAGCGACTGGACCGTGGACCCCTGGTCGGGCGAGCTGCGCGACGGCCAGGTCTGGGGCCGCGGCGCGCTCGACATGAAGGGCCAGGTCGCCGCCGAGGTGGCGGCGGCCGCGGCGCTCGCGGAGGAGGGCTGGCGGCCGGAGGCCGGCGAGCTGCTCGTGATCGTGACCGCCGACGAGGAGGCCGGTGCCGCCGTGGGCGCGAAGTGGCTGGCCGAGACGCACCCGGACAAGGTGCGCTGCGACTACGTCGTGAACGAGGGCGGCGGCCACGCGTTCGAGTTCGACGGGCGGGCGGTGTACGTGGTCGAGGTGGCCGAGAAGGGCACGTTCCGATTCACGCTGACCACCACCGGGCGCGCCGGCCACGGCTCGATCCCCAAGATCGCCGACAACGCGCTCGCGAAGATGGCCCCGATAATCCAGGCGTTCACCGACCGCCGCGCCGCGCTCGAGCCGTCGCCGGAGCCGGTCGCGCTGATGAAGGCGCTCGGGATCGAGCACGACGACCTCGAGGCGGGCCTGGCCGAGGCGTGCGAGCGCGACCCGCGGATGGCGCTGCTGCTCGAGCCGACCCTGACCGTGACGTTCGCGCCGACGATGATCAAGGGGTCCGAGAAGATCAACGTGATCCCCGGCCGCGCGGAGCTGCGCGTGGACTGCCGCGTGCCGCCGGGGCTCGGCGCCGACCACGCGCGCAGGCGGATCGACGAGGTGGTCGGCGGCAACGGCTACGACGTGCACTTCGCCGAGGAGGTGGTGGGCAACCGCTCGCCGATCGAGTCGCCGCTGATGGACCGCATCAGCGCGTTCGTGGAGCGCCAGGAGCCGGGCGCCGTCGTCGCGCCGATCATGCTCCCGGGCTTCACCGACTCGCACTGGTTCCGCAAGGCGTTCCCCGACTGCGTCGCGTACGGCTTCTGCCCGCACCGCCGCATCGACCTGTTCCAGGCCGCCGCGCTGATGCACAGCGCGGACGAGCGGGTGCCGGTCGAGGACCTCGGGCTCGCGGCGAGCTTCTTCGCGGAGCTGGCGCCGGAGATGCTCGGGTGACCCAGCCGGTCCCCGAGGACAAGCTCCGGCTCGGCGGGATGGCCCTGCGCAACGGCCTGCTCGTGCACGGGCCGACGCACTGGGCCGCGGCGGTGCGCACGAAGGGCGGCGCGATCGAGGTCGCGTCGGGGCGCAAGCCCGCGATCGGCGGCGACGTGAGCCTGCCGGGCGTGCGCGGCATCGCGAAGCTCGCCGAGGCGTTCGCGGTGATCCCCCTCGTCAAGCGCGCGCTGCCCGAGGCGCGGCTGCCGATGCAGGACCCGAGGACGCTCGGCACGATGGCCGCCGCGGCGGCGGCGGGACACGGCCTGCGGGCCGCCGGGCCGCGCACGGTCGCGCGCGAGGCGGCGATCGCGGGGATCAGCCTCCTGCCCGCCATGCTCGCGCTGCGCGGCGGCGACCTCGCCTCCTACCACGGGGTGGAGCACAAGGCGATCGCGGCCTACGAGCGCGACGAGGACGCGTCGGAGGCCGAGAAGGAGCACGACCGCTGCGGCTCGAACCTCGTCGCGCCGATGCTCGCCTCCGCCGTAGCCGGCAACGTGGCCGCGCGGCGCGCCGGGCTGCGCGGACCGGCGGCCGACGGCGCCGTGACCCTGGGCAGCATGGCGTTCGCGGTCGAGGTCTTCGGCTGGGCCGAGCGCCATCCGGACTCGCGCGTGACGCGCTGGCTGCGGCGGCCGGGGCACGAGCTCCAGCGCGCGATCGGCACCCGCGAGCCCACGTCCGAGCAGCTCGAGGTGGGCCGCGCCGCGCTGGAAGAGATCCTGCGCGTGGAGGGGAACCCGGCATCCGCGGGAAGTCCCGGGGATGCCGATGCGCCGCCCCGCTAAAGGCTTCGGCCCCCATGCGCCGATAGGGACGCAGATGCGGCGCCGCTCCATGCATTCCCTCCGCGCGCTGACGGTCGCCCTGGTGGCGTTCGTCGCCCTCGCCCTTCCCTCGTTCGCCTCGGCGGACGCCTACTGCGTCACGCCCGCCAAGGGCTGCGAGAAGGCGTTCCCGTCGGTCAAGGAGGCGATGGCCGCGGCTGACAAGCACCCGGGCGTCGACACGATCCGCGAGCAGGGCCTCAACGGGAAGTTCCAGGACCGCGACATCGCCGACCCGCCGAACGCCGCCCCCGCCGCCTCGGGAGCCGGCGCGCCGGCCGAGAAGCCGCCCGCCGTCGAGGGCCCCGGCCTCTGGGAGAACGTCAAGAGCTGGCTGCTGACCTGGGCGCCGCTCGTCTTCATGGGCCTGATCGCGGTCGTGCTCGCGATGACGCTCAAGTCGATGCCGCGCACCAAGCCTCAGGAGATCAAGCCCGACTCGTCGTCGTCGATCCGCTGGGAGGACGTGGCCGGCGCGGACGAGGCCAAGGCCGAGCTGCGCGAGGTCGTCGACTTCCTGCGCGACCCCAAGCGCTTCAAGAAGCTCGGCGCCAAGGTGCCGAAGGGCATCCTGCTGCACGGCCCGCCCGGCACCGGCAAGACGCTGCTCGCGAAGGCCGCCGCCAACGAGGCCAAGGCCAAGTTCTTCGCCCAGTCGGCGTCCTCGTTCGTCGAGATGTTCGCCGGCCTCGGCGCCGCGCGCATCCGGCGGCTGTTCCGCCAGGCCCGCAAGCAGGCCCCCGCGATCATCTTCATCGACGAGCTCGACGCCGTCGGCGCCACCCGCGGCAAGGACGTCTCGGGCGAGAAGGACCAGACGCTCAACCAGCTCCTCGTCGAGATGGACGGCTTCGGCGACAGCAACGACATCGTCGTGATCGCCGCCTCGAACCTGCTCGACAAGCTCGACCCCGCGCTGCTGCGCCCCGGCCGCTTCGACCGCCAGATCCTCGTCTCCGCCCCCGACCTCAAGGGCCGGATGGAGATCCTCAAGGTGCACTCGCACAACAAGCCGGTGCGCGGCGTGGACTTCGAGATCGTCGCGCGCCAGACCAGCGGCCTGACCGGCGCCGAGCTGGCCAACATCTGCAACGAGGCCGCGATCTTCGCCGGCCGCAAGGGCCGCGACCACATCCTCACCGAGGACTTCGACGCCGCGCTCGAGCGCGTGGTGGCCGGCATGGAGTCGCGCAAGGTCATGAACGACCACGAGAAGCGCGTGATCGCCTACCACGAGGCCGGCCACGCCCTCGCCGCGGAGCTGCTCGACTCGCAGGAGAAGACGCACCGCATCTCGATCATCCCGCGCGGCAAGGCGCTCGGCTACACGCTGCACCTGCCCGCCGAGGACCGCTACCTCAAGACCAAGGACGAGATGCTCGACTGGATGGTCGTGGGCCTCGCCGGCCGCGTGGCCGAGTCGATCGTCTTCGGGTCGATCACCACCGGCGCCGCCAACGACCTCGAGAAGGTCTACGAGGTCAGCCGCGCGATGGTGACCCAGTACGGCATGGGCACCTCGATCACCTCGCGCCGCCTGCCCGTCGACGACTACTCGGTGTCGGAGCACTCGCGCCGGATCGTGGACGAGGAGCAGCAGGAGATGACCGACCAGGCCTTCCGCCGCGCCCGCGACATGATCATCGCCAACCGGCCGTTGCTCAACGCCTTCGCCGAGCACCTGCTGCGCATGGAGGTGCTGGAGCGCGAGGACATCGAGCGGCTCGTGCGCGAGCACCTCGAGGGCAGGCTGAGCGAGGTACACGACGTCTCCGAGCCCGAGGTCGTCGAGGGCGCGGTCGTCCGCGAGCTCGAGCCGGGCGCCCCGCGCCTGGCCGCCGCCGAGAGCTTCGACGGCGACGACGAGCTGCCGCAGCCGCCGGACTCGGTCGCCTAGCTCGTACACTCCCCGGCCGTGCTGTTCGGCCGCATCGACCACATCGGAGTCGCCGTCGAGGACCTCGACGCCGCCGCGGAGCTCTACAGCTCCCGCTTCCAGATGGCCGAGCAGCACCGCGAGACCGTCGAGGAGCAGGGCGTGGAGGCGATCCTGTTCGAGGTCGGCGAGGGGCACGTGGAGCTGATCGCCCCGCTCTCGGAGGACACCGGCGTGGGCAAGTTCATCGCCAGGAACGGCCCGGGGCTGCACCACGTGGCCTACGCGTGCGAGGACATCGACTCGGCGCTCGGGGCGGTGCGCGACGCGGGGCTGCGCCTGATCGACCAAGAGCCGCGCCGCGGGATCCGCGGCTCGCGCGTGGCGTTCCTGCACCCCAGGTCGACCGGCGGCGTGCTGACCGAGCTCGTGGAGCCGGCCCACTGATGGGCCCCGCCGCCGGCAAGCCGCGCCGCGTGGACATCGGGTTCTCCGGTGGCCAGGCCTTCTCGGTCCGCCTGGACGAGGACCAGTTCAAGACGCTGCGCGAGGCGCTCGAGTCCGACCGCAGCCAGCGCTGGCACTCGCTCGACTCCGACGACTCCGAGGTCCTGATCGACCTCTCCCAGGTCGTGTACATCCGGCACGACACCGAGCCGCGCGGCGTGGGCTTCAGCGGCCCTCCCTGAGCGACGCTCCCCCGCCGCGGCCGCGCGGCGGCTAGGCTGGCGGCATGTGCCGAAACATCCACCAGCTCTACAACTTCGAGCCGCCCGCCACCGACGACGAGGTGCGCGACGCCGCTCTCCAGTACGTCCGCAAGGTCAGCGGCTTCAACAAGCCGTCGCAGGCGAACGCCGAGGCGTTCGACCGGGCCGTCGACGCCGTGGCCGCGGCCACGGCCGACCTGATCGGCTCGCTCACCACCAAGGCGCCGCCCAAGGACCGCGAGGTCGAGGCCGCCAAGGGGCGCGCCCGCGCGGCCGAGCGCTACGCCGCGGCCTAGCCGAGCGCGGCGGCCAGCCTGGCGACCACGTAGGCCAGCCCGGCCACGCCGAGGGCTCGCCGGAAGCCGTTCACACCCCGGCTGGCCTCCTCCCAGGCCCAGATCCCCAGCGCCACGTGGAAGACCGCCGTGGCGTAGTCGTCGGCCCGCCCGTGCGCGAGGCGCCCGGCCAGCGACGCCCCCAGCGCCACCGCCAGAGGCGCGTTGGGGAACTGAACGAGCGGGTACCGCCCCGGCCAGCCCCACTGTGCGCGGACCAGCCAGGCCGGCTTCGTCAAGGTCAACTCAGAGGAACGACTTCACCACGTAGCTCGTCCACTCGAAGCGGCGCTTGGTCGAGGTCGCGGTCTCCTTGAGGTTCACCTGGAACTGCATCTTGAAGGCCGACTTCTTGAGCTGTTTGCGGCCCGCCGAGTTCAGGTCGATCCGCACGTTCGAGCTCGACTTCGAGATCGAGAACTTCTCGGCGCCGTAGCGGTGGGCCTTGCGGTAGGCCGCGTCCTTCTTGTACGCGCTCTTCGGCTCCGCGACGATCGAGCCCTTGCACTTGCCGTCCTTCTTGTAGGCGGCGGGGCACACGACCCGCACCGTGATCGTCGAGGTGCCGACCTTCTTCGGCTTGAGCGGGGCCACGTAGCCGAACCCGAAGTCGCCGGTCTCGCAGCCCATCTCCACGAACGGGGAGGGGCCGATGCCCACGATCGTGTCGTTGCCCGAGCTGCAGAGGGTGAGCCTGTCGTAGGTGCCGGCGGGGTTGTCCAGGCGAAGCGTGTCGTCGCCCTCCTCGCCCTCGATGTCGTCCACGCCGCCGCCGCCGATCATCAGGTCGTTGCCGGTGCGGCCGAGGATGATGTCGTCCCCGCCGCGGCCGTCGAGCTCGTCGTTGCCGGCCTGGCCGTCGAGGATGCTGGGCCCGTCGGTGGCCCGGATCACGTCGTTCCCGGAGCCGCCCGTGGCGCGCTCGATCGACGTGAGCGTGTCGTCCTCGCCGACCTCGCCGTCGCCGGCGGCGTCCGCCAGGTCCACGTTCACGGTCGCCGTGCGCTCGCGGTAGTCGGCCGAGTCGAGGCCGTCCCCGCCGTCGAAGGTGTCCTTGTTCGACGCGCCGGTGGTGTCGCCGTCGGTGAGGAAGTCGTCGCCGGGGCCGCCGTGCAGCGCGTCGGTGCCCACGCCGCCGCCGTCGAGGAGGTCGAAGTGCTCGCCGCCGTTGAGGTCGTCGCTGCCCGGGCCGCCGCGGACCTCGGCCGCGACACCGGCGACGGCGAACGTGTCGTTCCCGTTGCCCAGCTCGGCCTTCGTGTAGAGGGTCAGCGTCGGATTCGGGTTCGTGCACGAGACCTTCTTGGCGTTGACGGCCGTGCAGTTCGCGCCCGGCGTGATGCTGGTCGCGCCCGGGTCGGCGATCTCCACGGTCGCGCCGGTGACCTTCAAGTCGACCTTGTTGGCCTCGTTGTTGGCCGCCGTGTAGGTGATGATCGGGCCGAGGTCGCCCGCGGCCGGCTCGATCGACGCCGTGGAGGCGGACGCTGCGGCCGGAAGTGTGAGCGCCAGGGCCGCGATGGCGGCGAGCGCGGGTCGTGCGTGGGTCAAGGTGCTCCCCTGTCGAAGTTCCCTCTAGTTGAGCAGACCCGGGGGCGGCCGCAGAGTTGCGCGGCCGCCATGGGTCGGCGCGCGGCTACTCGCCGGACTCGTACTTGAACGACAGCGCGAGGCGCACGCGGTAGTTCTTCACCGCGCCGTCCTCGATCGAGACGTCCTGGCGGATCACCTCGGCGATGCGCAGGTCGCGCACGGTCTTGCCGGCGGTCGCGACGGCGTTCGCGGCGGCGGCCTCCCAGGACTCGGTGCTCGAGCCGATCACCTCGGTTACGCGGTAGACGCTGTCGGCCATGTGGCCCTCCCTCCGTCGGGTGTGCAGGTGGGGACACCCTCTCACGTACGCGGGTGTAGGGTCGCGACCTATGCGGATGCGCGCCGCCGTGCTCGAGGAGTTCGGGAAGCCGCTGGTGGTCCAGGAGCTCGAGCTGGCCGAGCCGCGCGCCGGCGAGGTGCTGGTTCGGCTGGCCGCCTGCGGCGTCTGCCACACGGACATGTACACGGCCTCGGGGGTGGACCCGTCGGGGTACGCGCCGACCGTGCTGGGGCACGAGGGCGGCGGAGTGGTGGAGGCGCTCGGCGACGGCGTGACCTCGCTCGCGGTCGGCGACCACGTGGTCACGCTGTTCTCGCCGCAGTGCCGCGAGTGCGAGAACTGCCGCAGCGGCAAGACGAACATCTGCACCGCGATCCGCGAGGAGCAGGGGCGCGGATACCTGCCCGACGGCACGGCTCGCCTGTCCCGCGACGGCGAGCCGATCCGCCACTTCATGGGCACCTCCGCGTTCGCGGAGTACACGGTGATGCCGGAGATCGCGCTGGCCAAGGTCGCGCCGGAGGCTCCCCTGGAGGCGGCCTGCCTGTTCGCGTGCGGGCTGTCCACCGGGCTCGGTGCCGCGATGTACAAGGCCGGCGTCGAGCCGGGGTCGACCTGCGTGGTGTTCGGCGCCGGGATGGTCGGGCTCGGCGCGGTGGTCGGCTGCCGGCTCCAGGGGGCCGGGCGGATCATCTGCGTGGACCTGAGCGAGGAGCGGCTGGCGATGGCCGCCGCGCACGGGGCGCACGAGACCTGGACGGGCGGCCCCGGAGTGGTCGAGCGGGTGCTGGAGGAGACGCGCGGGCTCGGCGCCGACTACACGTTCGAGGCGACCGGGAGCGTGGAGGTCATGCGCCAGGCGGTGGAGAGCGCGCGGATGGGCTGGGGGCTGGCCACCGTGACCGGCGTGGCCGGGAAGGGCGAGCTGCTCGAGGTCGTGCCGCGCTACCTGATCACCGGGCGGCGGATCGTCGGGGCGTCGTTCGGCGGGGTCCGGGGGCGCGACCAGGTGCCGGAGCTGGTGGACCGCTACCTGGCCGGCGACATCGACGTCGACTCGTTCATCTCCCACCGGATCGGCCTCGACGACGTGAACAGGGGCTTCGACCTGATGCACGCGCAGGACGGGATCCGCAGCGTGATCGGGTTCGGCTAGCCGGCCTCGCGTGCGCCGGGCTTCGCGGCAGGCGCTGGTCGCCGTCCTCGCGCTGATCGCGGCCGGGACGGTCGGGCGGATCGTGTGGGCGTTCTCGTCGTACGGCGTGGCGCCGGACATCGACGCGCTCCAGCTCGTGGCGAACGAGCTGCGCTCCGATCCCGGCGAGCTGTACCCGACGGGCCGCTGGCCCTATCCCGGCGCGTTCCTGCCGCTGGCCGTCCTCGCCGACGTGGTCGCCGACGCGCTCGGGATCCCGTTCCACGGAGTGATCCAGATCCCCGCGATCCTGGCCGACGCGGCGATCGCGTGGGTCGTGGCCGGCGCGCTGCTGCCGCGCTTCGGCGAGCGCACCGCGGTGGCGGGTGCCGCGCTGGTGGCGGCCTCGCCGATCTTCATATTGATCTCGGGCTACCACGGGCAGATCGACGCGGTCGCCGTCCTGCCGGCACTGGCCGGCGTGCTGCTGTGGGTCCGCGGCGTGCCGAACCGGGCGCTGTGGGCGGGACTGCTGATCGGGCTCGGCGCCGCGGTCAAGCAGCCGCCGCTGTTCCTCGTGCTGGCGCTGCTGCCGGGCGCCGCCGGGTGGCGCGAGGGCGGGCGGCTGGTGGGGGCCGCGGCGGCGGTCCCGCTCGTCTCGATCCTGCCGTTCCTCGTCCTGGACCCGGGCGGAACGGTGGAGGGCGTGACGGCGAACCGCGGCGTGCCGGGCTTCGGCGGGCTGAGCGCGTTCCTCCAGCCGGACCTGACGCGCTTCTGGGCGACGCTGGGGGCGGGCGTGGAGCCGAACGGAGCCGTCGAGCTCGTGACCGACGCGCAGAACTGGATCGTGGGCGCGGCCGTGCTGGCGACCGGGCTGATGCTGTGGCGGCGGCGGGTGGAGCCGCTGCACGGCGCGGTGCTGATCTGGCTCGTGGTCTACGCGACCAACCCGAACTTCGCGTTCCAGTACCTGATCTGGGGCCTGCCGTTCTTCATCGCGGCCGGCCACCTGCGCGCGACCCTTGCCCTCACCACCGTCGCGACGCCGCCGGCGGTGCTGCTGCTGATCCGCCCGGACGTGGACGGCAGCGGCTGGCTCTACTGGTGCCTGGTGCAGGCGCTGTGGCTGGTGCTGTGCGCGGCGGCGGCGCGGGCGTGGGTGCGGACGGCGCGCCCGAAAGCGTCTGTGCAGTTGACCCCCCTATAAGGGGAGAAACTGCACACTCGTGGAGCCCGGGCGGCGCGAGCAGCAAGATCGCCTACGGCCAGAGCAGCCCGCGCGTCCACGCCCCCGCCGTGAACCGGTAGCGCAGCCGCACGTGACGGCGCGTCGGGGTGCCCTGCCAGAACTCGGCCTCGTCCGGGATCAGGTGGTAGACGGTCCAGTGGTCGGGCACCTCGTCCGGGTGCGCGGCCACGTGCGCCGCCGCCTGGTCGGCCGCGGCCACCAGCTCCGCCGGGTCGCCGAGCGGGTCGCTCTGGCGGCCGGGCCACGACTCGACCCGCGAGGGCTCGGGGCGCTCGAGGAAGTCGCGCGAAGCCGCGTCGCGCCCCGCGTCCGCCACCCGCCCGCGCAGCCGCACCTGCCGTCCGAGTTCGGGCCAGTGGAACGCGAGCGCCGCCCACGGCGCCTGGTCGAGCTGGCGGCCCTTGCGGCTCTCTCGGCTCGTCGCGAAGGCGAAGCGGCCGTCGTCGACGTCCTTCAGCAGCAGCACGCGCGAGTCGGGCCGGCCGTAGCCGTCCAGCGTGGACAGCACCATCGCGTGCGGCGCCCTCACCTCCGCCTCGATCGCGTGTGCGAGCCATTCGAGGAACAGCGCGAACGGCTCCTCGGGGGCGGAGCCCGGGTCGAACTCCGGCACGTCCTCGTCGAACACGCGCAGCCCGCGCAGCCGAGAACGCAGCTCGTCGCTCATGCGGCCGGCTCCGGGGCGGCGTCCGTCTCCGCCAGCGCCTCGTTCATCCCCTCGGCGACCGCGCCCATCTGCTCGCGCAGGTCGCGCACGTCGGAGGCGAGCTGGCGCTGGGTCGCGCCCTCCGAGGCGGCTGACACGCTCAGCAGCTGGCCGCGGATGTTCCCCAGCTCCACCGCGATCCGCTCCATCTCCGTGTAGAACGCCTCGAGCTCCTTCTGCGCGCGCCGCATCGCCTGCAGCTGCGTCCAGAGCGCCTCGGCCAGTGCCTTCTTCGAGGGATCGGCCTGGGAGCGCACCTGCTGGTAGCGGTACTCCACCCGCCCTGGGTCCTGCTCGGCCAGGTACTCGTAGAGCAGCTCCGCCCGAGCCGCCGTCTTCTCCGCCGCGCGCACGAACGTGTCCACCTCGTCGGAGACCTCGCTGAACGGCAGGTCGGCCCGCGTGATCGCCTCGCGGATCCGCTGCTCCTGGGCGAGCACCTGCTGGAGCTGGCCGGCCACCGGCGGCGCCAGCGTCCGCAGCTCCACCCGGCGCCCGGCCTGGAGCGCCCCGCGCCGCCGCGCCCGGTCGCGCTCAGCCACCTTCTGCGCCTCGTCGCCGTCGAAGTACGTGACCGCCGAGAGCGCCAGCCAGGCCACCACCGCGATCGGAAGCAGGACGAGGAGGTCGAGCCCGATCAGCAGGCCGGCCACCGCGATCCCCGCCGGCACCAGCACGTTCGGCCACGTCTTCGTGAGCGCGTTGCCGATCAGCAGCCGGTTGAGATCCGCGCGGGTCGGTGGCCGCTGGAGATCGGAGGCCACTAGAAGAAGCTCGAGATGCTTCGGTACACGAGCTCGATGTCCTCGGTGTCGCCGGAGTACGCCTGCCCGCCCGACGCCGCCGCGATCTGCTCGAGCGCCTCCTCGGCGCCCTCGGCCCCCGCGGAGTACGCGATCGTGAAGACCCGCACGCGGTTCTCGGTGTCGCCCTGCGCCTCCATCTGCGCCACCACCTGCTCGACGCTCTTCGACGAGTCGGTGTCCTCGCCGTCGGTGAGCAGCACCACGGCGTTGATCCGCTCGCGGTCGCGCAGCCCCTTCACCGCCTCGAGCCCCTCGGCCGCCGCGTCGTAGAAGGCGGTCCCGCCGTCGGCGATGAGCGAGCCGATGGTCTGGCGCAGCTGGGCTTCGTTCTCGCGCACCGGCCCGATCGGCACGAGCGGCCGGATCTCGTCCGAGAACGTGGTGAGCCCGACGCGGTCGTTCGGGGACACCTCGCGCAGGAACGCCTCGAGCCCCTCCTTGGCCCGGTCGAGCCGGTTCTCCTCGACCATCGACCCCGACGTGTCCACCACCAGCAGCACGTTCGCCGGCTTGCGGTCCTCGCGCCATGCCTCCTTCACGCGCGACAGCACCCGCGGCTCGGGCAGGCCCAGCACGCGCTTCGGCTGCGCGGGGTCGGCGCCCGCCGCCGCGGAGATCGAGGACGCCGGCTTCTCCTTGAGGTCGGGCGGCCGGAACCCGAACTCGCCGGCCCGGTCGGCGTCGATCTCCTCCTCGAGGAACTTCGCGAACTCCTGCGCTCCCCTGCGCTGGCGCTCGTCGACCCACGGCGCGTTCAGCACGATGAACGGGTTGTCCGAGTAGAAGGTGCCCTCGTCGGGATAGATGGCCACGAGCTTGGGCTGCCCGCCGCGGTTCTTGTTGAAGTCGAGCAGCGTGACCTCCTCCATCGCCACCGCCGACGCGTAGCCCGGCCCCCCCTTGCGCATCTGCTCGGCGATGAACAGCGTCGTGTCGCCGTAGTGGACGATCGACTGCTCGATGTCCTTCACGACCTTCCGCGCGCGCGAGCCCTCGATGTCCTTCTCGACGAGCCCCTCCTTCTTGCCGGTCGCGGCGTAGTACTCGGCGACCACCGCCGAGAGCCCGGAGGTGGAGAAGTCCGGGTTGGTGTGGACCAGCTTGAACTCGCCGAACTGCGGCCGGCCGAACTGCGCCCAGCCCGTCTGCGAGCGCGCCAGCCCGAGGATGTCGTCGAACCCGATCCTCTTCTTCGGGTAGCCGAGCGCCTGCGCCATCGGCTCCCACATCGCGATCACCAGCGGGGTCCTGACGATCGACGGGCTCTCGTCCGGCGCGTACGGCTGGTCGGCCTCGAAGTTGAGCAGCCGGCCCCACAGCGACGAGGAGGGCGACCACGCGACGGTCTTCAGCGTGCCGCGCGCGATCTTCGACTGCGCCTCACCCGACGACACCACCGACCCCTCCACGAAGACCTGCTTGCCGTCCACCTCCTTGCGCTGACCGTTGAAGCGGTCGATGATCGGCTCGAGCAGCTTCTCCTTCTCGGGCGAGTACGCGAACGGGATCGAGATCGCGCCGGCCGGCGCCTTCTGCGGCGCCTTGCCGTCGCCGCCGCCCCCGCCTCCGTCGCCTCCGCCGCGGCCGAACGCGAGCACGACGACCGCCACGACGGCGATCGCGGCGATGATGGCCTGGCTTCGCTTCACGGGAGCATCGTACGGGGCGGCGCGGGCGCCGACCCTATCCTCCGCCGCCGTGCTCGCCGCCCTCGACAACGCCCTGCTCGCTCGCCTGCGCAGCAGCGACCCGAACGCCGCTTCCGTGAACGCGGTCCGCGCGTTCTCGAAGCTGGGCGAGCACGGCGCCATCTGGTTCGCGCTCGCGGGGGCGGGAGCGCTGCTCGACGCGGACCGGCGGCCGGGCTACGCCCACGCCGCGAAGACCGTGGCCGCGGCGTTCGTCGTCAACCAGGCCGTCAAGCAGGCGGTGCGCCGCCCGCGGCCCGAGCCGGCCGGCCAGCTCACCGGCACCCCCACCCAGCTCTCCTACCCCTCGACCCACGCCTGCACGTGCTTCGCCGGTGCGGGCACGCTCTCGGCGCTGCTCCCGGCGCCCGCCCTCTACGCGCTGGCCGTCCCGCTCGCGCTCTCGCGCCTCTACCTCGGCGTGCACCACCCCACCGACACCCTCGCCGGGGCCGTGCTCGGGGCGTCCGTGGCGGAGCTGGCGCGGTGAGGATCGGCATCGTCGGCCTGCCGAACGCGGGCAAGTCCTCGCTGTTCAACGCGCTCACGCGCGCGGGGATCGAGGCGGCGCCGTACCCGTTCACCACGGTCGAGCCGAACGTGGCGATCGTGCCGGTGCCCGACGAGCGGCTCGACCGGGTGGCCGAGACCGTCGGCGCCACGCCGGTCGTGCACGAGACGATCGCCTTCCACGACATCGCCGGCCTCGTTCGCGGCGCGCACACCGGCGAGGGGCTCGGCAACAAGTTCCTCGCCAACATCCGCGAGACCGACGCGATCGTGCACGTGGTCCGCGTGCATGACGACGCGCAGGTCCCGCACCCCGAGGGCCGCATCGACCCCGCCGACGACATCGACGCGATCGAGACCGAGCTGCTGTTCGCCGACCTCGAGCAGGCCGAGCGCCGGCTCGAGCGCGTGACCAAGCAGGCGCGCTCGCTCGACAAGCAGGCCATCGCCGAGCAGGCGTGGCTCGAGCAGGTGATCGAGGCGCTCCAGGCCGGCCGCCCCGTGCGCAGCGTTCCGCCGCCGGACGGCGCGCCCGCGGCGCTGCCGTCGCTCGCGCCGCTCACGGCCAAGCCCGTGCTCTACCTCGCGAACGTAGGCGAGGACGGCGCCGCCGAGCTGCCGCCGGCGATCGCCGAGAAGGCCGCCGCCGCGGGCGCCGCGGCCGTGGCGGTGAGCGCGCGGCTCGAGTCCGAGCTGGCCGAGCTCGACGCCGAGGAGGCCGCCGCGATGCGCGCGGACCTCGAGGTGCCGGAGTCGGGTCTCGAGCGCGTGGTGCACGCCGCGTTCGCGCTGCTCGAGCTGATCTCGTTCTTCACCGCGGGCCAGGGCAAGGAGGCGCGCGCCTACGCCGTCCGCCGGGGCACCACCGCCTGGCAGGCGGCGGGCGAGATCCATTCGGACATCCAGAAGGGCTTCGTGCGCGCGGAGATCGTCGGCTGGCAGGAGCTGGTCGACGCCGGCGGCTACTCAGGCGCGCGCGACCGCGGGCAGCTTCGCTCCGAGGGGCGCGACTACGCGATCCGCGACGGCGACGTGCTGCACGTGAAGTTCACGCCGTAGCGGCGTCAGTCGCGGTCGAACCGGCGTTCCTGCTCGCGCGCCTCGCGCGCGTCGGCCTCGCCCGGGGACTCCGCCACGACGCCCACCGGCGGGCGGGCCTCCGGCGCGAGCGCCATCTCGCCGCCGCACTGCGGACAGCGGTAGCCACGCTCCACGAGCGTCCGCGCCGCCGCTGAAAACGAGCCGGTGGCACACTGCGTGCACCTCATTTCATCCAACGGAAATCCCCTCACGGGGCGCTTGAACTTTCCCCTGCCCAAGCGCCCGGCAACTTCGATTATCCCCCAACGGGCCCGATTACACCACCAGTTGCCCGTCTGGTGGCGCCCAGCCGCGCCGCGCTAGTGCCCCGTGCGGACCAGGCCGCGCAGCGCCAGGGCCACGAGAAGCGTACCCAGGGCGGCCACGACGACCAGCCCGGGCCAGGTGTCCGCCCACGTGACGCCGCCCACGAACCCCTGCCGTACGCACTCGAGCACCTGCGTTATCGGGTTGTAGTGAGCCACGTCCCGGAACCAGCCGCTGAGCAGCGCCTCGGGCGCGTACGAGGTGGTGAAGAGCACGCCCATGAAGACCGTCGCCTGCATCAGCGGCGCCGCCGACTGGGTCTTGAAGCGCAGCGCCAGGATCGTGGCCCACGCGCCCGCGACGGCCGCGAACAGGCACGCGACCGCGACCGCGAGCAGCAGGCCCTCCACGCCCGGGAAGGCCGCGCCGAGCGCGAACGCCACGATCAGCGCGACCGTGATCGGCACGAGCGCGCGCAGGCTCGCCGCCGCCAGCAGCCCCGCGAGGATCACCGGCCGCGGCGCGCGCGAGACGAGGATGCGGTCGAACCAGCCGAGCTCGATGTCGCGGGCGAGGTTGACCCCGGTGGCCGCGCCCGAGAAGCTCGCGGCCTGGAGCATGGTCACCGGGATCAGGAACGAGATGAACTCGTCGGCGGTGAAGCCAGGCAGCCGCTGGAGGTCGCCGAAGACGCTCGTCAGCCCGAGCAGGAAGATCGTGGGCGCGATGATCCCCGGGATCGCGCCGCCCGGGACCCGCAGGATCTCGTTGAAGTTGCGCCGGATGAGCTGCGACGCCACCGCGGCGTCCGCGCGCCACTGGTGCCCCATCAGCCTGCCCTCAGGCGGTGGCGGAGTGCGAGCGCCGCGAGCGTCGCGCTGATCGCGCCCACGATCGCCACGCCCGCGAGGCCCTCGCCGAACGACGCGAGCGAGGCGCCCTCGATCACCGGCTCGCGGATCCCGTGCGCGATCAGGCTCAGCGGGTTCCAGGCGGCGACGCTCGCGGCGGGCTCCTGCATGAGCTCGCGCGGGAAGAACGCGGTGGAGAGGAACAGGACCACGAACACGAGCGGGAACGTGCCCTGGACGAGGCCGGCGTTGCCGGCGCGCAGGGCCAGCGCGGCGCCGAGCGCGCCGAACGCGAGCGCCGCCAGCGCGAGCAGCGTCATCACCTGCACGACGCCGACCGCACCCCCCTCGATGCTCGCGCCGAAGACGAGCCCGATGGTCAGGAACCACGTTCCGATGAAGAGCCCGAGCGCGGCGTTGGCCGCCAGCCGTCCGGTGACCACGACCGGCCGCGAGATCGGCGCGGCGATCAGCCGGTCGATGAAGCCGCGCTCGATGTCGATCCCGAGCGCCATGCCCGTGCTGACGCCGGTGAGCATCGTGGACTGGAGCATCGCCGCCGCCAGCTCGAAGTCGAGGAAGCCGTTCACGGCCGGGAAGCCGGGGAGGTCGGTGGCGCGGCCGGCGCCGCCCACGTTCACCGCCAGGAACAGCGACGGGAAGACGACGAGCGGCGCGAGGTAGCGCGGGTAGCGGAAGGTCTGCGCCAGGGAGCGGCGGGCGAGCGCGCCGGTGGCGCGCAGGTCGGCGGCGATCACGTGTGCGCGCCCGCCTCGGCCGGCCCCGTCTGCGGCGCGGCCTCGGCCGGATCCGGCTCCTCGTCCTCCTCCGGCTCGAGCGCGTGACCCGTCTTCGCCAGGAACACGTCGTCGAGCGTCGGGCGTCGCACCTCGAGCGAGTCGACCTGCAGACCGGCGTCGTCGATCGCGCGCACGATCTCGGCCACGCCCGACGCGCCGTCCTCGAGCGGCACCGCGAACGCGCCGCTGGCCGCCTTGTACGGGCTCCCGAAGCGGCCCAGCGTCTCCTTCGCGAGCACCGGGTCGCCGCTGATCGCCACCTCGAGGCTCGGGCGCCCCACCTCTGCCTTCAGCGTCTCCGGCGTGCCCTCGGCCACCATCCCGCCGCGGTCGATGATCCCCACCCGGTCGGCGAGCTGGTCGGCCTCCTCGAGGTACTGCGTCGTGAGGAAGACGGTGGTGCCCTCGTCGTTGAGCGCGCGCACCTCGTTCCAGATCGCGGCGCGGCTGGCCGGGTCGAGCCCGGTGGTCGGCTCGTCGAGGAACAGCACGCGCGGCTCGTGGATCAGCGCCATCGCGAGGTCGAGCCGGCGGCGCATCCCGCCGGAGTAGGTCCCCACGCGCCGGTCGGCCGCGTAGGCGAGGCCCACGCGCTCGATCAGGGCCTCGGAGCGCTCCCTGGCCTCGCCGCGGGGCACCGCGTGCAGCGCGGCCTGGAGCCCCATCAGCTCGCGGCCGGTCATCAGCGGGTCGAGGGCCGCCTCCTGGAGCGCCACGCCGATCGCGCGCCGCACCGCGGGGGCCTCACGCACCACGTCGTGGCCGGCCACCGTGCCGCTGCCGCCGGTCGGCCGCAGCAGCGTCGTCAGCATGCGCACGCTCGTGGTCTTCCCGGCGCCGTTCGGCCCCAGGAACGCGTAGATCTCGCCCTCGGCTACCTCGAGGTCTATCCCGGCGACGGCCACGACCCCGCCAGAGAACTCCCTGGCGAGTCCGCTGGCGACGATTGCACCCATCCCGAGGACTGTAATGAGGTGCTGCCGCGGCTCGGCCTTGCCTTGCCGGTCGGCTTGTAGCGCTTGGCCTGCGTGCCGGTCACCTTCTTGACGCTGAACCAGGTGTCGAACAGGCCGAGGCGCGCGCGGGCGGTGGGGCCCGTGATGCGCGTGCGGCCGCGGGAGCCGAGGACGTCGGCGTACACCACGCGCGGCGACTCGCCGCGCTCGACGACCTTGATTCCGCGGAAGGTGCCCTTGACCAGGCCGGCCAGGCGCGACTGCATCTGCGACGGCGTGTAGACGAGCCGCCAGCGGTGCTTGGGCGAGGCGTCGTCGAACGGGTCCTCGACGCTCTTCAGCCACGGCTTGGGGGCGGCGCCGATGAAGCTGTTCTCGATGTTCTCGGTGCGCCCGCCGGAGGTGGAGAAGAAGTAGGTGACGGCGAGCTGGCCCTCGTAGGTCACGACCTCGCCGGCGGTGGCCGTGACCGCGGCGTTCGTGGACGCGAACTCGGCCTTCACGCCGCGGTAGACCTGCGAGCGGGTGTCCGGGTACTGGTCGAACACCGCGCCGCCGCGGTTGGTGGTCATCGCGTAGGTGCGGGCGGCGAGCGCCTGCGCCTTGAGCGCCTCCGGATCCCAGCTCGAGGGCATCTCGGCGGAGATCACCCCGCGCACGTAGTTGTCGAGGCCGAGGGCGTTCACCACTGTGAGCCCGCCGGCGGAGCTCGGGCGCAGCTCAAGGTAGCTGCGCCAGCGGCCGTTCGCCACGCCGTTCATGCTGGTGCCCTTCCAGCGGATCGCGTCGCCGCGCACGCGCGCGAGGGAGCCGAACGAGCCGACCCCCGAGATCTTGACCCTGGAGCCGCGGCGGGTGGCGGTGTAGGTCTTCGCGGGGTCGAGCGCCGTGGCGTTCACCCGCTCGGCGCCGTCGAACTTGACCGAGCCGCGGCCATCGCCGAGCAGGACGCGGATCGTGCGCCCGCCGGCGCTGCCGATCTCGGTGCCCGTGTAGTAGTGGGCGAGGATGCGGCGGTAGTCCCAGCCCTGCTGGGCCATCCCGTTGGCGCCGTACTGGCTCATGCCGATGCCGTGGCCGTAGCCGGCGCCGTCCACGACCCAGCGGGTCGCGGCGGTGGCGGACGCGGGCACGGCCAGGCCCGCGAGCAGTGCTGTGAGCAGCAGGATGCGTCGCATGAGGGGGCGCCTCCCAAGGTAGCGCCAGACGGTTAAACGTCCCGCAAACGCCGAGGTTGCGGTCTATGTAATGTCCTGGCATGGCCGCGCGCAAGGCATCGGACGTGTTCGTGGAGTGCCTGGAGGCCGAGGGCGTCCGCCACGTGTTCGGGATCCCCGGGGAGGAGACGCTCGACCTCAACGAGTCGCTGGCCTCGTCCTCGATCGAGTTCGTGCCGGTCCGCCACGAGCAGGGCGGGGCCTACATGGCCGACGTGCACGGGCGGCTGACCGGCCGCGCGGGCGTCTGCCTCGGCACGCTCGGGCCGGGAGCGATGAACCTGACCACCGCGGTGGCGGATGCCTTCCTCGACCGCGCGCCACTCGTGGCGCTGACCGGCCAGAGCGACCTCGAGCGGATGCACAAGGAGTCGCACCAGTACATCGACATCGTCGGCGTGATGCAGCCGATCACGAAGTGGAACGCGCGGCTGAGCGACCCGAACATCATCCCCGAGGTCGTGCGGAAGGCGTTCAAGGTGGCCGAGTCCGAGAAGCCCGGCGCCACGCACATCGAGCTGCCCGAGGACGTGATGGAGGCCGAGCTGGACGCCTCGCCGCTGGCGCGCCGGCGGCCGGTGCAGCCTGAGCCGGCGGCGCGCGAGCTGCTGAAGGCGGCGGACCTGATCCGGGGCGCGCTGAACCCGGTCGCGCTGGCGGGCAACGGCGTGATCCGCGCGGGCGCCTCGCCGGCGCTGCGCGAGTTCGTGCGCGCCACCGGGATCCCCGTGGCCGAGACGTTCATGGGCAAGGGCGTGATGGACGCCGACGACGCGAAGATGCTCGGCTCGGTCGGGCTCCAGTCCGGCGACTACAAGATGGCCGGCTTCGAGGAGGCCGACGTGGTCATCGCGATCGGCTTCGACCTGGTCGAGCACGCGCCCAAGCACTGGAACCCCTCGCGCGACAAGACGATCGTCTGCATCGACTCGCTGCCCGCCGAGATCGACGAGTACTTCATCCCCGAGGTCGAGCTGGTCGGCGACATCTACCACGTGCTCTCGCGGCTCGGCGAGGAGTGCCGTCACGTGCCGCACTCGGGCGGGTCCGAGCGGCTCCGCGAGGTGGTCATGGGTCGCTTCGACGCCGCCAAGGACGACGACCAGTTCCCCATGCAGCCGCCGCGCGCGCTCTACGAGATCCGGCGCGCGCTCGGACGCGAGGACATCCTGATCTCGGACGTCGGCCTGCACAAGCTCTGGATCGGGCGGATGTTCCCGGCGTACGAGCCGAACACCGTGCTGATCGCGAACGGGCTGGCGGGGATGGGGTTCGCGGTGCCGGCGGCGATCGCGGCCAAGCTGGTGCACCCGGACCGCAACGTCGTCTGCGTGAACGGCGACGGCGGCTTCCTGATGAACGTGCAAGAGCTCGAGACCGCGATGCGGCTGAGGACCCCGGTCGTGAACGTCGTCTGGGAGAACCGGCAGTTCGGCTCGATCGTGTGGAAGCAGGACAACAAGTTCGGGCGGCACTTCGGCGTGGACTTCACGAACCCGGACTTCGTGAAGCTGGCGGAGTCGTTCGGGATGCCGGCGTGGCGGATCGGCGGGGTGGACGAGTTCGGCGAGCGGCTGCGACACGCGCTGTCGCTCGACGTGCCGTCGCTGATCGTGCTGCCGATCGACTACTCGATCGACGTGGCGATTTCTGAGGAGCTAGGGCGGGAGACGGTGGCGACATGAGCACGGCGTTGACGAGCAAGCGGGAGCAGAAGGTCGTGGAGGGCGTGCACAAGCAGCTCTACGTGGGCGGCGAGTGGCGCGACGGGGGAGAGTCGGCCGTGCTGGAGGTCGAGGACCCCGCCACGGGCGAGGTGGTCGCCGAGGTGGCCGACGGCACGCCCGACGACGCGGTCGCCGCCCTCGCCGCCGCGCACGAGAACCGCGATTCCTGGGCCTCTACTCCGCCGCGCGACCGCGGTGAGATCCTGCGCTCGGCCTGGGAGCTGATCGAGGAGCGCAAGAGCGACCTGGCGCTGCTGATGACCCTGGAGATGGGCAAGTCGCTGAAGGAGAGCGAGGCCGAGATCACCTACGCCGGGGAGTTCTTCCGCTGGTTCGCGGAGGAGGCGGTGCGGATCGAGGGGCGCTACGCGACCGCGCCGAACGGCGCCGGGCGGCTCTTGACCATGAAGCAGCCGGTCGGGCCGTGCATCCTGATCACGCCGTGGAACTTCCCGCTGGCGATGGGCACGCGCAAGAGCGGCCCGGCCGTCGCGGCAGGGTGCACGATGGTGATCAAGCCGGCGCAGCAGACGCCGCTGTCGATGCTCGCGCTGGCCGGGATCCTCGAGGAGGCCGGTCTGCCCGCCGGAGTCCTGAGCGTGCTCACGTCGAGCTCCTCCAGCGAGGTCTCCAAGCCGATCATCGGCGACCCGCGGCTGCGCAAGCTCACCTTCACGGGCTCGACCGAGGTCGGCCGCAAGCTGGTCGAGCAGTCGGCCGAGGGCCTGCTGCGCACCTCGATGGAGCTCGGCGGCAACGCCCCGTTCCTGGTCTTCCCGGACGCCGACGTCGACGCCGCGGTGGAGGGTGCGGTGATCGCGAAGATGCGGAACATCGGCGAGGCCTGCACGGCCGCCAACCGCTTCCACGTCGCCGTGCGCGTCCGGGACGAGTTCACGGAGAAGCTCGCGCGCCGCATCGGCGAGATGAAGGTCGGGCGCGGCGTCGAGGAGGGCGTGCGCGTGGGGCCGCTGATCGACGGCGACCAGCGCTCCAAGGTCGCCGAGCTCGTCCAGGACGCCACGGGCAA